>NZ_JBSPHX010000003.1:0-456843 GCF_053847245.1 Stenotrophomonas sp. Ker107b
CGAAAACCCCGCTGCTCACGCAGCGGGGTTTTCTTTTTTTGCAGGCACCTGGTTTTTACAGGTACTTGTTTCTCGGAAGAGACCCCTGCTGAGCTGGCGCAATGCGCTGCTCCAACCGTCTCCCTGGTGAAATTAGCGCTGTGGCACCACCCGATCCCATCCCGAACTCGGAAGTGAAACGCAGCTGCGCCGATGGTAGTGTGGCCTAAGCCATGCGAGAGTAGGTCATCGCCAGGGTTTACACCCAAAACCCCGCTGCTCACGCAGCGGGGTTTTTTTTTGTCCTTCTCCCAACGGATGGGAGCGCCTCATTTCATGTGCGACAGCAATGAGCACGGTCATGCGTATGCGGCCAGTGTCCCCCGGTCCCCCGGCCGCCGCCTGACGGCGACGCCCTCCTCGTTGATTTTGCCCAGGGACCTACCGGCCGCTACGACGCTCGGATGCGGTACGCGCACTGCTAACCGGAGCTTGCTTTGAGGCGCCAGTGGTCTCCACACGTGGGGCGCGATGCCCTTGTGGGCGAAATCAAGGAGGAGGGCGTCGCCGCAAGGCGGCGGCCGGGGGCGTCACCGGCAAGGGTATCGCGCCCCAAAGCCCGACCAACCCAGCCGCCGACCCAAAAAAAACGGCGCCCCGAAAGGCGCCGTTTTCATGAAGCAAAGATCACGTCACAGCAATCAACCGCTCAGCGTGCAGACTCCGCGGCCGGCGCCTCAGCGCCCTTGCCCTTCATCATCGCATCGCGTGCCGCCTTGAACGGATTGCCCTCGTACCAGTTCGGCCACCGGTCGCCGCCGGCCAGTTCCTTGCCAACCCCGTACAGCAGCTGCAGATCCTCAACCGTGCCATCCAGCTTCCAGGTGGCCGGATCGAACTCGTCCTTCGGGCCGTGGTAACGGTTGCTGCCATAGTCTTCGGCGGCCTTGCGGCCCGCCTCGACACCGCCGTCGCGCAGATCCTCACCCCCGTCCGCATAGAGCGCCGGCACACCCGCCTTGGCGAAGTTGAAGTGATCCGAACGGAAGTAGAAGCCGCTCTGCACCGCCGTTTCGCCGTGCAGGGTACGACCCTGATTGGCCGCCAGCGGCTTGAGGATGTCTTCCAGCTCGGAGCTTCCGAAGCCGGTCACGGTCATGTCCTTGGCACGGCCTGCCACCGACATCGCATCGATGTTGATCACACCGGCGATCTTGTCCAGCGGGAAGGTCGGGTGGCTGACGTAGTACTTCGAGCCCAGCAAACCGGACTCTTCCAGCGTCACTGCCAGGAACACCACCGAACGCTCCGGTGCTGGCTGCTGGTGCACCATCGCATCGGCGACTTCGAGGATGCCGGCCACGCCGGTCGCGTTGTCGACAGCGCCGTTGTAGATGTTGTCGCCCTGCTCACCCTCGTGCTTGCCCAGGTGATCCCAGTGCGCCATGTAGAGCACGGCTTCATCGGCACGCTTGCTGCCCGGCAGGACACCGACCACGTTGCGCGACTTCTTCTCGGCGATGGTGCTCTTCAGATCGAAGGACACCTTGGCCTTCAGCGGGACCGGCTTGAAGCCGCGCTTGCTGGCGTCCTTGTAGGCCTTGTCCAGATCCAGGCCGGCCTCAGCGAACAGCTGACGGGCGGCATCGGCGCTCAGCCAGCCCTGTGCGGGCAGACGCGCTTCCGGGTCGTCCTTGGCCGGCAGGTCGTACTGCGGGCCGGCCCACGAGTTCTTGACCACGTCCCAACCGTAGGATGCACCGGCGGTGTCATGCACGATCAGCGCGGCGGCGGCGCCCTTGCGTGCGGCCTCTTCGAATTTGTACGTCCAGCGCCCGTAGTAGGTCATGCGCTTGCCGTCGAACAGCTTCTCGTCGTTGACGTGGAAGCCGGGATCGTTGACGAACATCACGACCGTCTTGCCCTTCCAGTCCTGGCCGGCATAGTCGTTCCATTTCTGCTCGGGCGCATCCACGCCGTAGCCGACGAAGACCAGGTCGCTCGCCTCGACCTTCACGTCCGGCTGGCCGCTGCGGGTACCGATCACCATGTCGGTGCCGAACGTCAGCTCGCGGGTCTTGCCGGCCTGGTCCAGCGTCAACACGGTCGACTCATCGGCCGTGGTCTCGGTCATCGCCACGTCCTGGAACCAGCTGTCGCCGTTGCCCGGCTGCAGGCCGATGCGCTGCATCTGGTCGCGGATGTAATTGACGGTCAGCTCTTCGCCCTTGCTGCCCGGCGAACGACCTTCGAACTCATCGGAGGCCAGGGTCTTGACCAGCTCGGCGAAGTCGCCGGCGTTGATCTCGGGCGAGAAGGCATGGCCCGGCGCGGTCGGTGCCGCGTCAGTGGCGGGTGCCGCGGTGGGCGCGTTGGATTCGCCCTTGCACGCGGTCAACGCAGCGGCAGCGGCAAGGCACAACAGAAGTTTGCGGGGCATCATCGGTTCCTGGAACGGGAAAGGCGGGTGCGCAGCGCACCAGCGACCACCATATCAATCCTGTGGCGCGGTGTCGGTATCGAAGGGAACGGCCACGGCGCCGCTGATCGGGCCGATGCGGGCAGTGCGGTGCACATACAGGGTGACCTCGCGCTCGAACTGCAGGGATCCATTGACCGACGCGTTCGGTCCGATGATCACGCGCGGTTTGCGGCCGGGCGTCAGCGACAGATTGAAGTTCGGCTTCTTGACCTCGATCCCGCCCTCGACCTGCGAGCCCACGCCGACGGTGATGTCGCCGTTGACCGTCTCGATGCCGCGCGCCACGCGCGTTTCGACCAGGCCGATGCTGCCATTGACGGTTTCCAGGCTGCCGTCGACCTGGGTGCCACGATCGAGGAAGATGCCGCCATTGACGGTGTCCACCCCGCCGCTGGCAATCACTTCGCGCCCGACCCGCACACTGCCGTTGACGGTGGAGATGCCGCCGGTACGTGCGCGATCGGCGACGCGGATGCCACCGTTGACCGTTTCAATGCGGCCGGTGACGACGCCTTCGGCGACCTTGATGCCGCCATTGACGGTCTCCAGGTTCCCGTAGGTCTGGCCGGCCTCGGCGGAGATGCTGCCGTTGACCTTGCTGATGTTGTCGTTTGCGATGGCCGGCGCACAGGGCAGCGTCAGGGCCAGCAACAGCGGAAGCAGGGAGCGTTTCATGAGGACCTCGATGGTGGAGCGCGGCTGGCAGGCCGCCTGCAGGAATGTCACCATGCATCGTTGCAATCCGCATCTGCCTGAAGTCACTGGAAAGCCCTTGCGCCACAACGCTTTTTCCTCACGCCGGGATAACAATCCGACCGATGGACGCGGTCGCACGCAGTGGCTGACCCCGGCGTTGCGTGCACTGCTGCTGGCGGTGGCCGTTCTGGGGGCCAGCCCGCTGGCCGCGCAGTCCTCCAAGGAAGCCGAGCGCAAGCTGCAGAAACTGCGCAGCGAGCTCAAGGGCGTGGCGCAGGAACGGCGGAATCTGGAAGGGCAGCGGGGACAGGCCTCGCGCCAGCTGCGCGAAGCCGACGAAAAAGTGGCCCGCACCGGGCGCGTCCTGGCCCAGACCGAAACCGCGCTGCAGCGCGAGACCCGCGCGATGAACGAACTGCAGGCCAAGCGCGATGCGCTGCAGGCCGGCCTGGAGCAGCAGCGCACCGAGCTGGCCTCGCTGCTGCGCGCGGCCTACCGCATCGGCAACAACGCACCGCTGAAACTGCTGCTGTCGCAGGATCGCGTCGCCGATGCGAACCGCAGCCTGGCCTATCACCGCTACCTGCAGCGTGAGCGCGCGCAGCGGATCCAGTCGCTGACGGCCGACCTCACCGAGCTGCAACGCGTGGAGACGGAGATCGTCGAGCGCCGCAAGGCGCTGGAAGGCACACGGCAGCAACAGAAACAGCAGGTCGCCACGCTGGCCGATGACCGCCGCGAGCGCGCGGCCACCGTGGCCACGCTGGACGAACGCTACAAGGACCGCAGCGAGCGTGAGAAGGCGCTGGGTCAGGACGCCAAGGCATTGGAAACCCTGCTCGCGAACCTGCGTGCGGCCGCCGCCCGTGCCGAAGCCGAGCGTCGTGCTGCCGCGCGACGTGCCGCTGCGGAGAAAGCGGCTGCCGACAAAGCCGATCGCGCGGCGGCTGCCAGCGGTACCCGCCCGCCGCCGCGAGCGACCAAGACGCCCCCTCCCGTTGCCTCCGCGCCTGCCCCCAAGGTGGGCGGTCTGGGCTGGCCGTTGTCGGGCAATCTGCTCGCCCGCTACGGTGGCAAGCTGCCCGATGGACGCACCAGCAGTGGCGTGCTGATCGGTGCACCCGCTGGCAGCACCATCACCGCCGTGGCGGATGGCACGGTGGTGTTTTCCGACTGGATGACCGGCTACGGCATGATCCTGATCGTGGATCACGGCAACGGCTACATGAGCCTCTATGCGCACAACGACACGCTGCTGCGTGATGCCGGCGCCACGGTGAAGAAGGGCGAGGCGGTGGCCAAGGTCGGCAATTCCGGTGGCCAAGGCGTGACCGCGCTGTACTTCGAACTGCGCCGCAATGGACAGCCGGTGGACCCGGGCAGCTGGCTGCAGCGGCGATAAACCGCGCCCAACACGGGCGCGCCGCCAGGCACGGGGTTCAACGGGAATTTATCGTCGCTTCGCGCATAATCGGGCGACGCGCCCCTGTGCGTGGTCAACCGTCCCCCGCTCATCCTGGAGTGCTTCATGCGCGTAGCCCGTTCCGCCACCTTGCTGCTGGCCCTGTTGCCCGCGGTGTCCTGGGCGCAGCAGACCGCCGAAGCGCCGGCACGCGGGGCCGATGCGGCCACCACGGAAGAAGCGGTGACCTCACGGGTTCCGTTGGAAGAGATCCGCCGCTACGTCGCCGTCTACAACGCGGTGCGCGCCGCCTACGTGGATCCGGTCGACGACAAGAAGCTGATGCAGTCCGCCATCCGTGGCCTGCTGTTGGACCTGGATCCGCACAGCACCTACTTCGACAAGGAAGACGCCGAAGCCTTCGATGAGCAGGCCAACGGCGCCTACGACGGCATCGGCGTGGAGCTGCAGCAGCAGCCCGACAACAGCAGCCTGAAAGTGATTTCGCCGATCGACGAGACCCCGGCCGCACGCGCGGGCATTCTTGCCGGCGATCTGATCATCGCCATCGACGGCAAGCCGATCAGCGCGATCGAAGCCACCGAACCGCTGCGCGGCGTGGCCGGGACCAAGGTCGTGCTGACGCTGGTGCGCGAAGGCAAGCCCAAGCCGTTCGATGTCACCGTCACCCGCGAGACCATCCGCGTCACCAGCGTGCGCAGCAGGATGCTGGAACCCGGCTATGGCTACATCCGCCTGAGCACCTTCCAGGCCGACACCGGTGCCGATTTCCAGAAGCACGTTGGCCAGCTGCAGCAGCAGGCCGGTGGCAAGCTCAAGGGCCTGGTGCTGGATCTGCGCAGCAACCCGGGTGGCCTGCTCACCGCCGCCGTGCAGGTGGCCGACGATCTGCTCGAAAAGGGGAACATCGTCAGCACCCGCGGCCGCATCTCGATCAGCGATGCCCGTTTCGATGCGACCCCGGGCGATCTGCTCAAGGGGGCGCCGGTCGTGGTGCTGGCCGACGCCGGTTCGGCCAGTGCCTCCGAAGTACTGGCCGGCGCGCTGCGCGACAACGGCCGCGCCCGCGTGGTCGGCAGCCGCACCTTCGGCAAGGGCTCGGTGCAGACCGTGCTGCCGCTGGACAATGGGGACTCGGTGAAACTCACTACCGCGCGGTATTTCACGCCGAGCGGCAAGTCGATCCAGGCCACCGGCATCATCCCCGACGTGCTGCTGCAGCCGGAAAAGCGCGCCGGCGATGACGACCTGCCGGCCAGCCTGACCGACTACAGCGAAGCCACGTTGCCCGGTCACCTGCGCGGTGATGAAGAAGGCACCGAAGGCTACAAGGCCGGTGACGTGCTGCCCGGTGATGGCCCGATCAATGACGCGCTGGCCGAATTGAAGCAGCCGGGTTCGGTGCTGGCCAGGCAGAAGGCAGAGGCGGCGAAGAAGCCGGCGGCCAAGCCGGCCGGCAAGCCTGCAGCGGCAGCGGCAGCGGCCAAGCCGGCCGACGCGAAGTCATCAGATGCGAAGCCGTCAGAGACGAAGCCGGCCGAAGCACCTGCGGGTGCACCGGCTCCTCCCGCACCTGCAAAGCCGGATGCGCCGGCGTCGACAGCACCGGTCAAGCCCTGAACGGTAGTGCCGGCCGCTGGCCGGCTCAGCAGAAATCCAACCGTACGTGGAGCCGGCCAGCGGCCGGCACTACCACAGCGCGATGGGTGTTCGCTTAGAACCCATGCCGCTTGCGCAGCCGCCGCGCGATCGCGGCGCGCACATACACGCCGTAGCCCAGGCCGAACACGAAGCCGGCGATATGCGCCCACCAGGCCACCATGCCGAAGGTCGGGCCGATGTAGGCGAACACCACCTGCAGCGCCGCCCAGACCCCGATCAGCAGATAGGCCGGGGCGCGGACGAATTCCAGGAACAGGCCCAGCGGGATCACCACGCCCAGCCGCGCGCCCGGGAACAGCGCCAGGTAGGCGCCGATCAGGGCCGACACCGCGCCGCTGGCACCGATGATGATCTGGTCCGGGCTGCCCATGGTGTAGATCGCGGTCAGGTTGGAGATCGCCCCGCCCACCAGGAACAGCAGCATCAACCGCCACGGCCCCAGCACGCGTTCGGCCGGCAGCCCGAAGATCAGCAGGAACACCAGATTGCCCAGCAGGTGCGACCAGTCCGCGTGCAGGAACAGCGCGGTGAACAGCCGCAGCACGCTGCCATCCTGCAGCGTCGCCCACCAGTCCAGCGGGTGGGTGAGACCGGTCGATAGCGCCCCCCAGTCCATCCACAGGCTGCGGCGGGCGTCATCCGGCCGCGAAATCGACCACAGGAAGGCCACCCACAGCGCGGCGAACAGCAGGGGAGTGGCCCAGCGGTAGGCGGCTTTCTTGCGGGAGGGGGTGGACACGAACATGCGGCACTAGCCTAGCGCGGAGGCCGACCTGACGGGGATATGTCGCGTTCAGCATGAATAGCCATAACGGCCAACCGCGTTATTGTTTCATTAACCGCTCTCGGTATACTCGCATACGGCGTCGTATGTCGGGAGGGGAATCCGGCGCGTTGCCCTGACCTGAAAAGGGAAGGGAAACGCAGGCGCGCGTTGCCAAACATGATCGCTATCCGGAGAGAACCAACAATGCATACCGCTTCCACGCTTGCCCGCGTCACCGCCCTGGCTGTCGGCATTGCCGGCGTCCTGGCCGTCGGCCACGTCCACGCTGCCGCCTTCCAGCTGAAGGAAAACAGCGCCAAGGGCCTCGGTCGCGCCTTCGCCGGTTCCGGCAGCGCCGCCGGCGATGCCTCCATCATGGCCGTCAACCCGGCTGGCATGCGCCAGCTCGAAGGCATGCAGGTCCAGGGTGACCTGAGCGCCATCAGCTTCTCGGCCAAGTTCAACGGTACCGGCCGCAAGCCGACCGGCCAGCCGCAGACCGGCGGTGACGGCGGCGACGCCGGCATGATCGCTCCGGTTCCGGCCGCGTACTTCCACATGCCGATCGGTGAGAAGGCCCATTTCGGCGTCTCGCTGACCGCGCCGTTCGGTTTCAAGACCGATTACGACAATGGCTGGGTCGGCCGCTACAGCGGCATGAAGACCGACATGAAGGCCATCGACCTGGGCTTCGCCGCGTCCTATGACGTCAACCCGTACGTGTCCTTCGGTGCGTCCGTGTTCGTCGAGCACCTGACCATCGAGTTGAGCAACAACATCGACTTCGGTACCGCACTGGCGCAGTCGCGCGTGCCGGGCTTCGCGCCGGGCAGCGCCGATGGCAAGCTGACCGTGGAAGGCGACAACAATGCGGTGGGCTGGACCGTCGGCGGCTTGTTCAGCCCCGATGAGAACACCCACATCGGCATCAGCTACCGCTCCAAGGTCGAGCACAAGATCACCGGCGGCGATGCCACCTTCGATGTCCCGACCAACGCTGCTGCCGTGCTGGCTGTCGCTCAGCCGGGCCGCTTCACCAGCACCTCGGGCAAGGCGACGCTGACCCTGCCGGCTTCGGCCACGCTGAGCGTCACCCACAACGTCAACGACCGCTGGACCGTGATGGGTGACGTCACCCGTACCGCCTGGTCGACCGCGTTTGACCAGGTCACCATCGATTACGCTTCCAACCAGCCCGATTCGGTGCTGGAGTTCGGCTACCGCGATACGACCTTCGTCTCGCTGGGTACCGACTTCAAGCTGAGCGACACCGTGACCCTGCGTGGCGGTATCGCGCTGGATCAGACCCCGACCACCAACGCACACCGCGACGTGCGCGTGCCGGACACCAGCCGCAAGTGGCTGTCCGTGGGCCTGGGCTGGACCCCGTCGGCGAACACCGAGTACAACTTCGGTTACACCCACCTGTTCACCAAGGATCCGGACGTGAACATCGCCGGTACCACCAACAACCAGGGCAACTCGCTGACCGGCAAGTACAAGGTCCGTGGCGACGTGCTGGCCGCTTCGTTCAACTACAAGTTCTGATCAACGCATCACTGATCGGTTGAATGCAGCAGCAGAAAACCCCGCGAAAGCGGGGTTTTTTGTTGTCTGCGCCCTGCTCGTGCGGCATCCGCTGCGCGCAGCGTCCACGGTATCGGCGTTCACGTCGAAGGCGTGACGCGATAGGATCGCACTCCTGTGCCGACCGCTACACCGGCACGATCATTTAAAAGGACATGAATGAAGTCTCCGCATCGACGACCGCAGGTCTGCATTCTGGGCAGCGCCGAACCGGGTTCCGCCGCGTACGAATTGGCTGGAGACGCTGGCGCGTTGATGGCCAGACTCGGCATCACTGTCGTCAGCGGCTGTGGAAGTCCTGCCACCCGTGTGGCCGCCGAGCGCGCGATAGCCGCAGGCGGCCTGGTGGTCAGCATCATTCCCCCTGATGTGATGCCGGCGGCTGACTGGCCGGCAACCGTCGTGTTGCCGTGTGGCATGGGCGATGCCCGCAACCTGATGATGGCCTTGGCCGGCGATGCCTGCATCGTCATTGGCGGTCGCGCGGGCACCATCTCCGAAGTCTGCCTGGCGTGGCTGCACAAGCGGCCGTTGTTGCCGCTGGAAGGATGCGGTGGCTGGTCCGATACGTTGCGGACGCATCCGCCGGATGAGCGTCAGAATTCGCCCATCCTGCCGTGGACCAGCCTGCAGACCCTGGAAGCGCAGCTGCGCCACCTCGATCTGGCATCACTGCCGGGCTAGGTATCTCCATTGAATCAACCTCCCGTTGGCGACGCAGGTCGCCAGCGCAATGCCGTTTCGCCTCCACTCTTCTCCCCACGGGTTCTCCCATGACGTCTGCTCTGCTCCGCTCCACCCTTGCCATGGCACTCGCCGCCATCTCGCTGCCCGCAGCGGCCGCGCCGGATTTCGCTGCCTGTTTCACCCTGACCCCGGGGCTGTCCTGGTCCAACGCCGATGAAACGCTGACCATCGAAAAAGTCACCTTCGCCGGCCAGAACGCCATCAAGATGCACAGTGCCGGTGGTGGCATCGGGATGGCCACGTTCCATGACATCAGCGGCCGCCAGCTGCTGGGCCAGGAGCGTTACAGCATGTCCAGCGACGGCCCCACGCGGACCGATACCTTCAAGCCGGCGCCGACGTTCCCGCAGAGCGCCAAGCCGGGCGATCGTTTCGAGGTCACCGGCGCTGGCGAGCGCATGAACCATGTCGACGAAACCGTTGAACCGATCGACTACGACGGCTTCTCCGACTACACCTTCGTCGGTTTCGAAGACATTGACGCGGACGTCGACAACCAGCCGCGCACGTTCAAGGACACCTGCCACGTCACCGCGACCTTCGAAGACAACCGCATCGAGGCGTGGTACGCCGCCGGCTTCGGGCGCATCAAGTTCGAGCGGTACATGGCTAACGAGCTGCTGATGCAGGACCAGATCGAGTCCATCGAAAGCCCGTGACCTACAAAAAACCCCGCTTTCGCGGGGTTTTTTGTTTACCGCAGGACGCTGGGAATCAGTCGCCCAGGGTCAGCAGCGAGGCATTGCCGCCGGCTGCCGTGGTGTTCACGGTGACGGTCTTCTCGGTGGCAAAGCGCAGCAGGTAGTGCGGGCCGCCGGCCTTCGGGCCGGTGCCGGACAGGCCCTGGCCGCCGAACGGCTGCACGCCGACTACGGCACCGATCTGGTTGCGGTTGACGTACACATTGCCGACATTGATGCGCGATGAAATGCGGTCCACGGTTTCATCGATGCGCGAATGCACGCCCAGGGTCAAGCCGTAGCCGGTCGCGTTGATCTGGTCGATCACCGCATCGAGCTGGTCGCCCTTCCAGCGGATCACGTGCAGCACCGGCCCGAAGATCTCCTTGTGCAGCTGGTCCAGGTTCTTCAGTTCGTACGCACGCGGGGCGAAGAAGGTGCCGTGCGCGGCGTCGTCGCTGAGCGTGGCAGCGGCGATCAGGCGCGCGTCCTTCTCCATGCGCACGGCGTGATCCTTGAGGATCTGCAGCGCGTCGGCGTCGATCACCGGGCCGACATCGGTCGACAGCAGGCCCGGGTCACCGACCTTGAGTTCGGCCATCGCGCCGGACAGCATGGTCATCACCTTGTCGGCGATGTCGTCCTGCACGAACAGCACGCGTGCGGCCGAGCAGCGCTGGCCAGCGGAGGTGAAGGCCGACCCGATCGCATCCTTGACCAGCTGCTCCGGGAGCGCCGAGGAGTCGGCGATGAAGGCGTTCTGGCCGCCGGTCTCGGCGATCAGCACACCGATCGCAGCGTCGCGTGCGGCCATCGCGCGGTTGATCGCACGGGCGGTGTCGGTCGAGCCGGTGAAGGCCACGCCGGCCACGCGCGGGTCGGCGGTCAGGGCGGCACCGACGGTCGCGCCGTCGCCCGGCAGGAACTGCAGCACGCCTTCGGGCACGCCGGCATCGAGCAGCAGCTTCACCGCGTAATAGCCGATCAGGTTGGTCTGCTCGGCCGGCTTGGCGATCACGCTGTTGCCGGCGGCGAGCGCGGCGCTGACCTGGCCCAGGAAGATCGCCAGCGGGAAGTTCCACGGGCTGATGCAGACGAACACGCCGCGGCCGTGCAGCTGCAGTTCGTTGGATTCACCGGTCGGGCTCGGCAGCGTTTCGGCGTGGCCGAACTGCTCGCGCGCCTGCTTGGCGTAGTAGCGCAGGAAGTCGACCGCTTCGCGCACTTCGGCGATGCCGTCGGGCAGGCTCTTGCCGGCTTCCTTGACGCACAGCGCCATGAACTCGGGCATGCGCGCTTCCAGCTGGTCGGCGGCGTGTTCCAGGATCGCCGCGCGGCTGGCGGCGGGGGTGCGGTTCCAGGCCGGCTGCGCGGCCACGGCATTGGCCAGCGCCTTCTCGACGGTGGCGCTGTCGGCCGGCTGCCACTGGCCCACCACCTGGCGCGTGTCGGCCGGGTTGGTCACGTTCAACAGCGCGCCGGTCGGGTTGGCACCCGGCACCAGCGGCGCGGCGTGCCACCCGCTCTTACCCGGCGCGGGCACGGCGGCGTTGAGCTGCTCGGCCAGGGCGCGCAGATCGTTGTCGTTGGCGAGATTGACGCCCATGGAGTTCTTCCTGTCATGGTTCTGGCTGCGCAGCAGATCGACCGGCAGCGGGATTTTCGGATGCGGGATGGACGCGAACGAGGAGACCACCTCGACCGGATCGCGGATCAGGTCGTCGATGGCCACGTTCTCGTCGGTGATGCGGTTGACGAAGCTGGAATTGGCGCCATTTTCAAGCAGACGACGCACCAGGTACGGCAGCAGGTCCTCATGCGAACCGACCGGCGCATACACGCGGCACGGCACGTTCAGACGGTCGGCCGGCACCACTTCGGCATACAGGTCATCGCCCATGCCGTGCAGTTTCTGGTGCTCGTACTGGCCGCCCTTGGCGATCGCCTGCACGGCCGCGATGGTGTGCGCGTTGTGCGTGGCGAACATCGGGTAGATCGCATCGCTGTGCGTGAACAGACGCTTGGCGCAGGCCAGGTAGGAGACGTCGGTGTTCTGCTTGCGGGTGAACACCGGGTAGGCCGGCAGGCCGTCGATCTGCGCGCGCTTGATCTCCGCATCCCAGTACGCGCCCTTGACCAGGCGCACCTGCAGGCGGCGACCGATGCGACGGGCCAGGTCGGCCAGATAGTCGATCGTGTACGGGGTGCGCTTCTGGTACGACTGCACGACCACACCGAAGCCTTCCCAACCGGCCAGCGAGGCATCGCTGACCACGGTCTCGATGATGTCCAGCGACAGTTCCAGACGGTCGGTTTCTTCGGCATCGACGGTGCAGCCGATGCCGTAGGACTTGGCCAGCTGCGCCAGTTCCAGCACGCCCGGCACCAGGTCGGCCATGACGCGTGCGCGCTTGGCGTGCTCGTAGCGCGGGTACAGCGCGGAGAGCTTGATCGAGATGCCCGGTGCCGAATTGACGTCGCCATCGGGACGGCCGCCGCGGGCCTTGTGGTCGCCGCCGATCGAGTGGATCGCGCGACGGTAGTCTTCCAGGTAACGCTTGGCGTCCTTCATGGTCAGCGCGCCTTCGCCGAGCATATCGAACGAATAGCGGTAGCTGGCGTTGTCGCCCTTGTGCGAGCGCGACAGTGCTTCGTCGATGGTGCGGCCCATGACGAACTGGTGGCCCATGATCTTCATCGCCTGGCGCACGGCCAGGCGGATCACCGGCTCACCCACGCGGCCGATCAGGCGCTTGAATGCGCCCGGCACATCGGCGCGGGTGGCATCGTTGATCTGGACCAGGCGGCCGGTCAGCATCAGGCCCCAGGTGGAGGCGTTGACCAGCACCGAGTCGCTGCCGCCCATGTGCTTCTTCCAGTCGGCATCGCCGAGCTTGTCGCGGATCAGCTTGTCGGCGGTCTCCTGGTCCGGAATGCGCAGCAGGGCTTCGGCCACGCACATCAGCAGCACGCCTTCTTCGCTGCCCAGATCGTACTGGCGCATGAAGGCTTCGATCGCGCCCTGGTCCTGGGCGCGCACCCGCACGCGCTTGACCAGATCGGCAGCGGTGGCCTGCACCTTGGCCTGCTCGGCGGCCGGCAGACGTGCCTGCTCGAGCAGCTCGCGCACATGGGTGGCCTCGTCCTTCAACCAGGCATCGGTGATCGCCTGGCGGAACGCGTTGGGAACGGTCGGCAGCTCGGGGGCGAGCAGCGGCGGGCGGGCGGCGCCGGACGATGCCGGGGCAAGGGGAAGGACAGAGGATGCAGTCATGCCGGTCGGCTCGTGGAGAACTTGACCATTTTAATCGTTTTTTTGGCGAGTCAAGGGGTTTTCATGGTCGCGCCCATGCGGCGCATAGCCTTTCATACAGGGGGATTCGGCGGATTCGACCCGCCTGCCATTTATTGTGCTGTTTTCGTCAAAACGGCCGCCGCAGGTGATGCTGTATTGCAACATTCCTGAAACTGTGAATGGACCCTTGCTACTCGCTGGAGAGCGGGGCTACCATCGAGACGTTTCCCGCGGCAGGAAAAACGCGGTTGCGACATGATCGAGGTGCTCATCGCTCCGGACGGATCAGGGACGCAACTGCGGCTGCGCCCCCCACGGGCGCTCGATGCCCGGCAGTTCGTCCTGTTGTTTGTGGTGTTGGCGGGGGTGATGTGGCTGGCGGCCGGCCTGGGCTGGTTCACCGGCAACGTATTCGCCCCCGTGTTTGCTCTGCTGTACAGCGTGTTGCTGGCAGTGGCGCTGCGCACGGTGTGGCGCAGTGGAGAACGGCAGGAAGAGATCCGGGTAGTGCCGGCGTGCGTGGAAGTGATTCCTGCACCCGGGCATTCGCCGGTGTTCAGCGCCCACCCGCACTGGGTGAGGCTGATCGCCGACGAACGCAGAGTCCGGCTGGCATCCAGCGGTCGGCAGGTGGACGTGGGGAGTTTCCTCGCACCGGCCGAACGCCAGGTACTGGCTCAGAAACTAGAAGGCTTGCTCGCGGCCAATGACGGCCGCAACCGACGACGCTAAGGGTCTAGGCAATGAAGCAATGCAGAAAGTGGGGCAGGACGTTCGGGAAGTCAGTGTTGGGCGGGGCTGCGCTGCTGGCGCCGGCCATGGCGTGGGCCCAGGCGGCCGACCCCAAACCGTGGCAATTGAACATGGGCAAGGGGGTGACCCAGAGCTCGCGGTTGGCGTGGGAGTCCAACCTGTTCTCGCTGTGGGTCTGTACCGTGATCGGGGTGCTGGTGTTCGGCGCGCTGTTCTACGCGATCTTCAAATTCCGCAAATCCAAGGGCGCGGTGGCCGCCACCTTCAGCCACAACACCAAGGCCGAGGTCATCTGGACGGTGATCCCGGTGATCATCCTGGTGGTGATGGCCTGGCCGGCCACGGCCAATCTGATCAAGTTCTACGACACCCGCGATTCGGAAATGACCGTCAAGGTCACCGGGTATCAGTGGATGTGGAAGTACGAATACCTCGGCGAGAACGTCAGCTTCACCAGCCGCCTGGACCGTGAGTCCGACCGTGTGCGCCAGAGTGGCGTGGTTCCGACCCGCGACAGCCATCCGCATTACCTGCTGGATGTCGACAACCGCCTGGTGCTGCCGGTCGATACCAAGGTGCGCTTCGTGATCACCTCCGACGACGTCATCCACGCATGGTGGGTGCCGGCGCTGGGCTGGAAGCAGGATGCGATTCCCGGCTTCATCAACGAGGCCTGGACCAACATCGAACAGGTCGGCGTGTACCGCGGCCAGTGCGCCGAGTTGTGCGGCAAGGATCACGGCTTCATGCCGATCGTGGTCGAGGCGGTCTCCAAGGAGGATTACCAGAAATGGCTGGCCTCCAAAAAGCCTGCGCCGGCCCCTGCACCGCAGGCGGCTCCGGCGCCCGCGCCGGCTGCCCCGGCCGAGGCGGCCCCGGCACCGGCCGCTGAGCCTGCCGCGGCAGCAACAGACAGCAACGCCTGAAATCGAGCCGCGTCCGCCAGCCGGCGGATGCGGGTACCACCGGATACAGTGAGGTGTAGTTGCGATGGCGCATTCCGCAGTTGACCACGACGGGCATCACGGGCATCAGCAGGGGTTCTTCGAGCGTTGGTTCTTCTCGACCAACCACAAGGACATCGGCACGCTCTACCTGCTTTTCAGCTTCATCATGTTCATCATCGGTGCGGCGATGAGCGTGATCATCCGTGCTGAGCTGGCGCAACCGGGCCTGCAGTTCGTCAAGCCCGAGTTCTTCAACCAGATGACCACCGTGCATGCGCTGGTGATGATCTTCGGCGGCGTGATGCCGGCCTTCGTCGGCCTGGCCAACTGGATGATCCCGCTGCAGATCGGCGCGCCGGACATGGCGTTGCCGCGCATGAACAACTGGTCGTTCTGGCTGCTGCCGGTGGCCTTCAGCCTGCTGCTGCTGACCCTGTTCCTGCCCGGCGGCGCACCGGCCGGTGGCTGGACGCTGTACCCGCCGCTGTCGCTGCAGGGTGGCTACAACGTGGCCTTCAGCGTGTTCGCCATCCACGTGGCCGGCATCAGCTCGATCATGGGCGCGATCAACATCATCGCCACCGTGCTCAACATGCGCGCGCCCGGCATCGATCTGCTGAAGATGCCGATCTTCTGCTGGGCCTGGCTGATCACCGCCTTCCTGCTGATCGCGGTGATGCCGGTGCTGGCCGGCGCGGTGACGATGCTGCTCACCGACAAGTTCTTCGGCACCAGCTTCTTCAACGCCGCCGGTGGCGGTGACCCGGTGATGTACCAGCACATCTTCTGGTTCTTCGGGCACCCGGAGGTCTACATCATGATCCTGCCGGCGTTCGGCGTGGTCAGCGAGATCATCCCCACCTTCAGCCGCAAGCCGCTGTTTGGTTACCAGGCCATGGTCTATGCGATCGCCGCGATCGCGTTCCTGTCCTTCATCGTCTGGGCCCACCACATGTTCACCGTGGGCATGCCGCTGGGCGGTGAGATCTACTTCATGTTCGCCACGATGCTCATCTCCATCCCGACCGGGGTGAAGGTGTTCAACTGGGTCAGCACCATGTGGCGCGGCTCGCTCACCTTCGAAGCGCCGATGCTGTGGGCGGTGGCCTTCGTGATCCTGTTCACCATCGGCGGCTTCTCCGGCCTGATGCTGGCGATCGTGGTGGCCGATTTCCAATACCACGACACTTATTTCGTCGTCGCACATTTCCACTACGTACTGGTCACCGGTGCGGTGTTCGGGTTGATCGCCGCGGTGTATTACTGGTGGCCGAAATGGACCGGACGCATGTACAGCGAAACCTGGGCCAAGGTGCATTTCTGGTGGTCGATCGTGTTCGTGAACCTGCTGTTCTTCCCGCAGCACTTCCTCGGCCTGGCCGGCATGCCGCGGCGTATTCCCGATTACAGCGTGGCCTTCGCGGACTGGAACCTAATCAGCTCGATCGGCGCGTTCGGCATGTTCGTCACGCCCTTCATGATGGCCGCGATCCTGTGGCACTCGCTGCGTCACGGCGCGAAGGCCGCCGACCGCTGCTGGGAAGGCGCACGTGGCCTGGAGTGGACGATTCCCTCGCCCGCACCGGCGCATACCTTCACCACGCCGCCGACCATCCGTCCGGGTGATCTGGCCCATGACGACATCACCCATTGAGGCCGCTCATGACCAGTACCACCCGCACGCCGGATGAGCAGGCCCTGCAACGTCGCCGCGCGCATCGCACCGCGTGGGCGGTCGGGATCGTCGCGCTGATGGTCTATGGCGGCTTCATCCTCAGCGGGGTGATCGGGCGATGAGCGATCCGCGCCCGGCACCCGCGCGTCATGCGGGCCTGCCCCGCCTGATCGGGGTGGCGCTGGCGGTGTTCGTGCTGACCTTCTCGCTGGTGCCGCTGTACCGCATCGCCTGCGAGAAGGTGTTCGGCGTGCGCCTGGAGCGTGGCCCCGGCGCGGCGGCGGGCACTGCAGCCGCCACCGGCAAGCGCACCGTGCGGGTGGAGTTCGATGGCGGCGTGAATTCCAAGTTGCCGTGGGCGTTCCATCCCGAACAGCTGACGATGGACGTGGTGCCCGGCGAGCTCAACGAGGCGCTGTATTACGCGCGCAATGACAGCGATCGCGCGCTGGTCGGCAGCGCCGTGCCGTCGGTGGCACCGGCCAAGGCGTCGGGCTACTTCAGCAAGACCGAGTGCTTCTGCTTCACCGCGCAGACCCTGCAGGCCGGTGAGAAGCGCGACATGCCGGTGCGCTTCATCGTCGATCCCGACCTGCCGGCCAACATCACCACGATCACCCTGTCCTACACCTTCTACAAGAACGACGCCTTGTCCGCGCAGCTGGCCCCGGCCAGCCTGCCGACCGGCGCGCGTGCAGCTCCCTGATCCGGACCGGACCCAAGACCATGGCCCAGCAAAGCCCCGATGCGAACGTGTACTTCGTGCCCACGCACAGCAAATGGCCGTTCATCGGTTCCATTGCGATGATGGTGACCATGGTCGGCGTGGCCAGCTGGCTCAACGATTCCGGCTGGGGCAAGTGGACCTTCTACGCCGGCATCGCGATGCTGGTGCTGACCCTGTTCTGGTGGTTCAGCGACGTGGTGCGCGAATCGCAGGCCGGCAGCTACAACCGCCAGGTGGATGGCTCGTTCCGGATGGGGATGGTGTGGTTCATCTTCTCCGAAGTGATGTTCTTCGGCGCGTTCTTCGGGGCGCTGTTCTACACCCGCAACCTGGGCCTGCCGTGGCTGGGAGGCGCGGGCGATGGCGTGATGACCAATGAGTTGCTGTGGGACGGGTATTCGGCGGCGTGGCCGACCAATGGCCCGGGTGCGATCGGCGGCCATTTCCAGACCATTCCGGCCTGGGGTCTGCCGCTGATCAATACGCTGATCCTGCTCACCTCCGGCGTCACCCTCACCATCGCGCATCACGCGCTCAAGGCCGGTCATCGCCGCCAGCTGCTGGCCTGGCTGGGCATCACCGTGCTGCTCGGCGTGGGCTTCCTCACCCTGCAGGTGGAGGAGTACATCCACGCCTACAAGGAACTCAACCTCACCCTGGGCTCGGGCATCTACGGCTCGACCTTCTTCATGCTCACCGGCTTCCACGGCGCGCACGTGCTGCTCGGCACGATCATGCTGGCGGTGATGTGGCTGCGCTCGTCGAAAGGGCATTTCACCCGCGACAATCACTTCGGCTTCGAAGCCGCCGCGTGGTACTGGCACTTCGTCGACGTGGTGTGGCTGATGCTGTTCCTGTTCGTCTACGTGCTGTAGCGTCGGTGCGACGTCCTGCCGCATCGACGCCGGTGCGGCCTCAGCCGCCGATGCCGTGGGGCTTGATCCAACCGCTGTAGATGCCGATGACCACCAGCACGATCAGCGCCACCGATACCGCGATGCGGCGGGTGAGGGCATTGACGGTGCGCTTGGTCTGGCCGCGATCGACCAGCAGGTAATACAGCCCGGCGCCCAGATTCCAGACGATGACGATCAGAAACGCGATTACCAGCAGGGTCTTCAACGAATCATTCATGCGCGGCTCGATGGCGTGGCGGGTGCGCCTATATCACCGCGTTTTGCCGGCGTTGTCATGATGCGCAAGCACACACGCCTGATCGGCTGGATCGCCGCGGTGCTGGTCATCCTCGCGTTCTGCCAGCTGGGCCGCTGGCAACTGCAGCGCATGCACGCCAAAGAGGCGTTGCTGGCCCAGCAGTTACCCGCCCGCGCGCAGTCGCTCACGCTGCGTCAGGCCCAGGCCGCCCCGCCGTTGCTGCGCTGGGTGGAGGATCACGGTCGCTTCCTGCCCGGCACGATCCTGCTCGACAACCAGACCCGCGAAGGCCGCGCCGGCCTCAAGGTGTATCAGCCGTTCCAGAGCGATGACGGCGCACGCGTGCTGGTCGATCTGGGCTGGCTGCCGATGCCGCCGGATCGTGTCATCCCACCGATCACACCGCTTGCCGGCCATACGGCCATCAGCGGCCTGCTGGCGCCGTCACCGGCCACCGGGCTGGCCCTGGGGCCGGCGCTGTCGTCCGCGCCACAGCCGGGCGTCTGGCTGGCCAGCCGGATGCCACCCGACGACCTGGCCCGCGCGCTGTCACTGCCGACGGGCAGCCTTGGCGCGCGCGTGCTGCGGCTCGATCCGGCACTGCCAGGCGGTTACGCGCGCGATCTGGAGCTGCTGCCCAATACCCTGCCGCCCAGTCGCCATCTGGGCTACGCCGTGCAATGGTTCGGGCTGGCGTTGACCGTGCTGGTGGTCGCGCTGGTCCTGGAACTCCGTCGCCATCGCCGCCGGCGTGGCACTCCCCGGCGCTGACCGGCTCAACATGAGAAAATGCCGCCCATGAATGCCACTTCCCCGGCTCGGCTGCCGTCCCGTTCACGCGGCCGCTGGACCCTGATCGCGTTGTTCGGCGTGTTCTTCGGCGCCATGGCGCTGGCGGGCGTGCTGCGCTTCTCCGGCTGGCAGCCGACCTCGCACCGCAATACCGGGCAACTGCTGCAGCCGCCGGCCGATCTGCGCGCGCTGCCGCCGACCTTGGCCGATGGTCAGCCGTACCCGTGGAACCCCAACGATCGCACCTGGCGGATCCTGGTGGCCCCGTCTGCCAGCTGTACCAGCGAGTGCGTCACTTTGTCGCAGGGATTGGGCAAGGTGTGGCAGCTGTTCGGCCATAACGCCGATAATGTCGAGATCCTGTGGCTGGGCACGCCGCCGGCCGAGGTCCAGGGCATGCCCGCACTGCGCGCGCTGCGCGCCCAACCGGACCTGCGTGCCGCTTTGCCCGCCGTGGATGACGCCGCCGGCACGCCTGTGTATGTGATCGATCCCAATGGATTCGTGATCATGCGGTACGCGCCGGGATTCGATATGGCCGGTCTGCGCAAAGACCTGGCCACGCTGCTGAAACTGAAGTGAGTTCCGTTTAGATGAGCCTCTCCGCACGCCCGGTGCTGCACCGCAATTTCCACCGTCTGGCGTGGTTTGCGCTGATCATGACCGCCAGCACGATCATGTTCGGTTCGTTCGTGCGCCTGTCCGATGCGGGCCTGAGCTGCCCGGACTGGCCGACCTGCTATGGCCGTGTCACCTGGCCGCAGCACGCCGAGGAAGTGATCGGCCACGAGGCCGCCAAGATCCGCCCGCTGGAAACGCACAAGGCGTGGCGCGAGCAGGTGCACCGTTTCCTGGCCGGTGCACTCGGTATCGAGATCCTCACCCTGGCGCTGCTGGCCACGCGCCGCCGTTGCTGGGGCAGTACGGCGGTGATCACCGCCTGTGTGCTGGTGGCGACCGGCATACCGCTGTACATGATGGGCATGCACGTGCCGGCGAGCATCCTGGCGATCATCGGCGAGGCGATCCTGCTGATCGCCGCGCTGCGCTGGACCAACATCGACCTGGCCCGCGCCGCGTTGCTGACGCTGGCGGTGGTGATCTTCCAGGCGCTGCTCGGCATGTGGACGGTCACCTGGCTGCTCAAGCCGATCGTGGTCATGGGCCATCTGCTCGGCGGCATGCTCATGTTCGGCCTGCTGGTATGGATGGCGTGGCGCGCCACGCATATGCCGATCACCCTGGCCGAGGCGCCCAAGCTGAAATGGCTGATCCGCGCCGGCGTGGCCGTGCTGGTCGCGCAGATCGCCCTCGGCGGCTGGGTCAGCGCCAACTACGCCGCACTCGCCTGCGGTGGCGGCAGCGCCTCGCTGGACAATTTCCCGCGCTGCGTCAGCCAGTGGTGGCCGCCGCATGATTTCAAGGAAGGCTTCACCCTGTGGCGTGGCATCGGCGTGGATTACGAAGGGGGCGTGCTCGACGGCGCCTCGCGTATCGCGATCCAGATGGCGCACCGCGTGATGGCGATCGTGGTCGCCGTGTACCTGCTGTGGCTGTCGGTGCGCCTGTTCCGCCTGCCGAGCATGCGCGGCTGGGCGAGTGCCCTAGGTCTGCTTGTGGTACTGCAGATCACCCTGGGCATCCTCAACGTGAAGCTGGCGGTGCCGCTGGAAGTGGCCGTCGCGCACAGCGGGGGCGCCGTGGCCCTGCTGTTCGTGCTGGTGACCTTGCTGGCGCGCCTGCGCGCGCCGGATGCCGAGGGTGGCAAGGCCAGCGCTGCGTCCACTTCCGTGCAGGCAGGCTGACGGCATGGCCAGTTACCGTCAGTACTGGGATCTGACCAAGCCCAAGGTCGTCGCCCTGATCGTGTTCACCGCGCTGGTGGGCATGTTCCTGGCCATCCCCGGCGTGCCCACCGCGCAGCAGGCGCTGGACGGCGCCCTCGGCTTCCTCGGCATCTGGCTGGCCGCTTCGGCCGCCGCAGCGATCAACCAGCTGCTGGACGCGCGCATCGATGCGCAGATGGCGCGCACCTCGTGGCGCCCGCTGGTGGTGGGCAAGGTCAAACCGTGGCAGGTGCTCGTCTTCGCCGGCCTGTTGATCGCGCTGTCGATGACGATCCTGGTGGTCTGGGTCAACGTGATCACCGCCGTGCTGACCTTCGCCTCGCTGATCGGGTACGCGGTGATCTACACCGTGTACCTCAAGCGCGCGACCTCGCAGAACATCGTCATCGGCGGTCTCGCCGGTGCTACCCCGCCGATGCTCGGCTGGGCCGCGATCACCGGCATGCAGGGCCCGTGGGACTGGGCCTACGCGTCGCTGCTGGTGCTGATCATCTTCATCTGGACCCCGCCGCACTTCTGGGCACTGGCGATCTTCCGCCGCGAGGATTACGCCAAGGCGGAAATCCCGATGCTGCCGGTCACCCACGGCGTGGCCTACACCCGCAAGTCGATCATGGTCTATTCGATCGCGCTGGCCATCGTCAGCATCCTGCCGGTCGTGGTCGGCATGAGCGGCATGTTCTACCTGGGCGGTGCGATCGTGCTCAACGCGGTCTTCCTCTGGTACGCCTGGCGCATGCTGAATCCGCCGGATGAACTGTTCTCGATGAAGATGTTCGGCTACTCCATCGTCTACCTGATGGCGCTGTTCGCCTTCCTGATGGTGGACCACTGGATGCTGCCGTTCCTGTGAGCTACCTGCGCCGGCCTTGAAACCGGCCATAGCATCGCCATTGCTTTCATGACCCCAACAGGACGTGACGGTATGAAGCGATGGCTCTGGATGGCTGTAATGGTGGCTTCGATGGTGTGCGGCACAGCCGCTGCCGTGCCGGCAGGCAGTGTCGCTGACACCGCAACGCAGATAGTGACCTTGGCGGGCAACCACCGGCTGGTGATGCTGGGCGAATACCACGGCACCGCCGAGACACCGCTGCTGGTGACCGACCTGATGGAACGCTACAGCCGCGACAACGCACCGGTGCGGTTGGGCTTGGAACTGCCGATGAGCGAGAACGCCGCGCTGGCGCGTTACCTGCGCTCCAGCGGCGATGCTGATGCGCGGGCGGCACTGCGCACCTCGCCGTTCTGGCAGGTAAAGGACGACCAGCACGACGGGCGCCGCAGCCGGGACATGCTGGCGCTGATCGAGACGCTGCGCGTGCTGCGCCTGCAGGGGCGCGACGTAGGCGTGGCTGGCTATGACATTGAAATCAGTACGTACGACACCGATATGGATCGCGACGCTGCGATGGCCACGCACTTGCGCCAGCAGTTCAACGCACTGCCGGCCGGGGCGCGGATGGTGGTGCTCACTGGTAACGTGCACGCGATGCGCCACCCCTTCGCGGACGCGCCGCCGGAGATGAAGCACCGCACCATGGCGTCGTACCTGCTGGACCTTCCGCTGTACAGCGTGCGCGTGGAAGCGCTGCGTGGGCAGTTCTGGGGCTGCATGAACCCCTGCCGCGCGCTCACGCTGCGTGAATTGCCGGCGCAGAATCCGGTCGTCGAAACGGATCCGGAACGGTCCTACGACGTGTGGGTGCATCTGCCGGCGCTGAGCGTGGGGACACTGACGGACCCGTAGCGAGGCCGAATGCCGACGATGCGGTGCCCTGGTAGGGTCGCTTCCCAAACGACCGCACGCAGACACCACCAGCCCGGCAAGGCATGACCTTTACCGGAGTTCGGCTTTGTAAGCGCCGTTACGTTTGCGACCGCGCTTACCCTCCGCCAATCATCGATACCGGCGGGGCGCTTCTCCGCATCCTGCGACCGCGCCGCGCTGCATCCATGCGCGGTGTCATCTGGGAGACGACCTCCCGGCACTCCCCTCACATGGATGGCGCTTGAGGCACGGTCTCTTGTAAGGAACCCCCGCGTCGAGGGGGGGGGAACCGATTGCACGACCTGCAACGATACACAGCGCTCACTTTCATCAGAAACAACCCCGTAGAAATGACGTCGCGAGACTTTGCTCGCTCAATCTCATGGTGCTCAAGTGACGTCCATAAGAGACATCGGGGTCGTAGCCGCGATGGCTACTGCCCTGCTCATCAGTGCAGAAGCATCTGCTGCGATGAAAACCCTGAGCCGTGCCAACTGTCTGTTGTCCGTCAATGAATCAATCATGTATGACAGGCCGCTTTTGCCGAGAATGCCGGGATCAGCAGCGAGCACACATCATGCGCAAGGTGTGACCTTCATGAATTCTTTGGCCGTGTCGTTGCTGATTGTCGCGTCGCTGTACAGTGCCCCGAGCTTCAGTGCCCAGAACGACGTGGATGCGGTAGGAAAGTGGTTGAATGAGCGAACCATGCGCGCCGCAATGGAAGACAGCAGCAATGGAGTGCGCCGCTCGTCGGAGCAGGGTACCTATCAGGTCATTCCCCTGTCTGAGTTGGATGCACCCGAAGAAGTCAAGCAACACTTCCGTGCCGAAATAGCGCTAAGTCGAGCCGGAGTGCGACGGGTTTCCAATGGCGAGATCCCATCGCAGGGCCAGCTGATCTCTTCGCTTCCGAGAACCGTACGTTCCAACGCAGAACTGCGTCGGCGATTGCCTTCGCCGCCATCCGATCTCCAACGCACAATTCTCGGTGCGGCGGAGCTGATCGGAATGGAGCCAAGCGGCGCACTGGATGGGCTCAAATCCACCGGTCTAACCCGTTTCTATCGCGTGAATGGCGTGGGTATCGTCGAGTTCAATGAACACAACTTTCGTGCCCCAGGCAGCAAAGTAGAGGTGATCGCAGAGTTTCAGAACATCCGCGTTAACGGTGTGCCTGCGCAGCTGGAACAAGTCTCGGATGATCTTGGGCGCAGCCGCGCAACGTTGGAATGGGCAGGGGAAAACAAGGCCTACTCGCTGATCGCTATCGGGGAAGGCGACGTGGAGCAAAAAGCCATCGTGTTGCAACAGATCGCCGCTGGTGTGAAAGATTGAGACGACGGCGATAACAGCGCAACGCTTCCACGGGCGGTCCTCCGGTAGGGTCGCTCGACAGACGACTTCCGGTATCGGCGGTCGTCTGTCGAGCGACCCTACCGCGGGGTGACCGGGTCACGTGCATACCGCTGCGCGATCATCGCGCAGACGATCAACTGGATCTGGTGGTAGATCATGATCGGCAGCACGATCGCACCGAGGCTGCCGCCGGCGAACAGCACCTTGGCGATCGGCACGCCGGTGGCCAGGCTCTTCTTGGAGCCGCAGAACAGGATGGTGATCTCGTCTTCGCGGTTGAAGCCCAGCCGGCGCGCGATGAAGCGGATCAGCGGCATCGCGATGCCGAGCAGCACCGCCGCCACCACCGCCACACTGAGCAGCGACAACAGCGGCGTCTTGCTCCACAGCCCTTCGCTGACCGCTTCGCCGAAGGCGGAGTAGACCACCAGCAGGATCGTGCCCTGGTCGGTATAGCGCAGCAGCGCGCGCTGCTTCTCGACCCAGCGGGCGATCCACGGGCGCAGCAGATGGCCGGCCACGAACGGCACCAGCAACTGCAGCATGATGCTGACGATGGCCTGGCCGGGGTTGTGCATGCCGCCTTCGGTGCCGGCCAGCAGGGCCAGCAGCAGCGGGGTCAGGAAGACGCCGAGGATGCTCGACAGCGAGGCGCTGCACACCGCCGCCGGGACGTTGCCACGGGCGATCGAGGTGAACGCGATCGAGGACTGCACGGTGGACGGCAGCGCACACAGGAACAGCACGCCGATGTACAACTCGGGCGTGAGCAGCCAGCCATCCAGCGGTTTGAACATCAGGCCCAGCAGCGGGAACATCACGAACGTGCAGGCCAGGATGGTCAGGTGCAGGCGCCAGTGCAGCAGGCCGGCGACGATCGACTCCCGTGGCAGGCGCGCGCCGTGCAGGAAGAACAGCGCGGCGATGGCGACGTCGGTGACATCGTCGAGCACCATCGCGGCGGCGCCGTGCATCGGCAGGAAGGACGCCAACAGCACGGTGCAGAGCAGGGCGAGGGTGAAGTTGTCCGGTCGCAGGCGCGACCACCAGCGGGTCATGGTGGGCAGGCTCCTGTAGAGCAGGGAAATAAACGGGGGAACGAAGACGGCATCGCTGCAGCGGGGTTCGCGAGGTGGGATGCCACGGCGGCTCCGTTGGTCAGAAGCGGAGGGTGCTGCGCGCCTTGAGCAGTTCGCGCAGCTCGTACTTGTCAGTATCGTCCAGACCCTGCTGGCTCTGCTTTGCCTGAAGCTCGTCCAGACGTTGCATCAGCAGCTGTTTCTCCAACTGGGCCACCGCGTCATGCAGTTCCTGGGTCCACATCGCCTCGTCGCCGGGCAGGGTCTGCGCGGCCAGCTTGTGCAGCGACTCCTGCTCCTCGCGGCCTTCGAAGTGCTCCAGCAACGCCCCGGTACTGATGTCCGGGCGCTGCTCGACCAGGGTCAGCAGTTCGGTCAGCAGTTCGATGCCGGGCAGGCGCAGGCCGGTGAAGTGATGGCCGTCCAGGGTCATCGCCAGCGAGGGCTGCTGCAGCAGGATCGCGATGGCCGCGCGCACCAGGCTGCGGCGCTGGGCCGGTGCCACCGCGCGCTGCGGTGGGCGAGAGGGCTGCGCGGACGCACTGGGCTTGGCGCCCAGGCCGGTCAGCGTGGTCAGCTGCTGCTTCATCAGGTCGCCGAAGGCGCCATCGGGAATCTGCGCCAGCATCGGCTTGGCCCGTTCGGCCAGCCGCGCCTTGCCGTCGAGCGTGCCCATGTTGACCTCACGGGTGAGCTCGTCGAAGAAGAACTGCGACAGCGGCGTGGCCTGCTGCAGGCGGGCATCGAAGCCCTCGCGGCCTTCCTTGCGCACGATGGTGTCCGGGTCTTCGCCATCGGGCAGGAACAGGAAGAAGGCCTGGCGGCCGTCCTTCATGCGCGGCAGCACCGACTCCAGCGCACGCCAGCCGGCGCGGCGGCCGGCGGCATCGCCATCGAAGCAGAAGAACACGTCCGGCGCATTGCGGAACAACAGCTCGGCGTGGTCCGGCGTGGTCGCCGTGCCCAGTGTCGCCACCGCCTGGGTGACGCCGAACTGGAACAGCGAGACCACGTCCATGTAGCCCTCGACCACGATCAGCCGCTCGATCTTCTGGTTGGCCTGGCGCACCTGCCACAGGCCGTACAGCTCGCGGCCCTTGTGGAACAGCGCGGTCTCGGGTGAGTTGAGGTACTTCGGGCCGTCGTCTTTTTCCATGACCCGACCGCCGTAGGCGATCACGCGGCCACGGCGGTCGAAGATCGGGAACATGACCCGGTCGCGGAACTTGTCGTAGACGTGGCCGCGGTCGTTCTTGGAGAACAGGCCGGCGCGGTCGAGCAGCTTCATCCGCCGCTCGTCCTTGCCCAGGGCATCCTTCAGCGCGCTGTAGCCGTCCGGTGCGTAACCGATGGCGAAGCGCTCGCGGTTCTCTTCATCGACTCCGCGCTGGTCCAGGTAGGCGCGTGCCTTGTCGCTGCCCTTCAGCGCGGTCTGGAAGAAGCGCGTGGCCGCGTCCAGCGCCGAGTACAGATCGCGGCTGTCGTCCTGCTGCTGTGCGGTGCGCGGCTGGGTATCGCGCGGCACTTCCATGCCCACGCGCTTGGCCAGCTCATCGACCGCGTCGAGAAACTCGAGGCGGTCGTAATTCATCAGGAAGCTGATCGCCGTGCCATGCGCGCCGCAGCCGAAGCAGTGATAGAACTGCTTGGTCGGCGAGACCGTGAACGAGGCCGAGCGCTCGTCATGGAACGGGCAGCGCGCTGCGTATTCCTTGCCCTGGCGCTTCAGCGGCACGCGACTGCCCACCACCTCGACTATGTCGGAGCGGGCCAGCAGGTCGTCGATGAATGCGTCGGGGATACGGGCCATGGGCAGCAGGCGGGGGCATGGCCGGTCACGGCCACGCGCGGAAGCGGGGGTGCCGCTAGTCTACTAGCTGCCGGCCGTTTCGCCCGGTTTCGGTGGCTCCACCCCAGCCTCGGCGAGCACGGCATGGGCGCGCAGGCGCTCATCGATCACCGAGGTCATCAGTGCACCGACGAAGAAGACCACGGTGGCGTAGTAGATCCACACCAGTGAGATCACCAGGGCGCCCATGGAGCCATACGCGCTGCCCGGTGCGACGGTGGCGATGTACAGGCCGATGCCATAGCGGCCCAGGGCGAACAGGGCCGAGGTGATCGCACCGCCGATGAAGGCCTGGCGCCATGCCACGCGGCGGTCGGGCAGGTAGTGGTAGAGGAAGGCGAAGCCCACGGTGTACAGCGCCAGGCTGGTCAGGTAGCCGATCGCCGGCAGTACCGAGGGCAGGTGCGCGAACACGACCTGCAGCATGGTGGTCGCGGTCATCGAGAGGATCAGCAGGAACCCCAGCGCCAGCACTACGCCGAAGGAGAACACGCGCTTGCGCAACCAGGCCACGATGCCATCCAGGCGCTCGCCGCTGGTATTGAAGATCAGGTTCAGGGCGTTCTGCAGCTGGGCGAACACCGCCGTGGCACCAATGAACAGCAACAGGGTGCTCCACACGCCGGCCAGCGTGCCGATGTCGGGCTGGTTGTTGGCATTGCTGAGCACGGTCTCCGCCACCGAGGCGGCGCTGGTGCCGGCCACGTCATTGATCTGGCCCAGCAGCGCCTGCTGCGCCGGCGGGTACAGCGAGGCGGTCAGCCACAGCAGCAGCACCAGCAGCGGCGCCATCGAGAGCAGGGCGTAGAAGGCCAGCGCGGCGGCCTGGGTCATCACGTCCGCATCGATGAAGCGGCGCAGCAGCACGGCGGGGAAGCTCTGCTCCAGCCGCGCCATGTGTTTGCGGATCCTGGAGAGGGAATGGCTCGGCGGGTGCATGGACGGCATCAGGTCGGAAGCGAGGCCCCCGTTCTAGCAAATGGACGGATTGCACCGGGTGAAGTGATCCGATCAGGTCAAGATCTTGACGGATATCGCGCTATCCTTTTGCCCGGTTTTCCACCTTCACAGCAGAAAGGACGCTTCATGAAAGGAATGGTCTACACGACGATGGTGCTGTTGGCCGCTGCGGGCCCGGCGGCGGCTTCCGGGGCCTGCGACAAGGCTTTCAAGACGGTAGGGGATGCGCGCAACGGTGCGCTGTACATGGCCGATGTCACGGTGCCGGGCCTGAAGGTGCAGAGCGCACTGGACCAGCTGCGCAAGATCGGCGGCGATGACAAGTTCGAAGTCGCGGGGCAGCTGGTGGAGGGCGATACCGGCGACCAGTACCTGATCCAGCGCACAGGGCTGCGTGTCCCGTTGGTCCTGGTGGGCACCGCCGATCGCACCGGTCGCGTCACGCTGGCGACCAAGCTGGCCCGTGGTCAGTCGATCGAGCCGGCGGCGGCCAAGCAGTCGATGTGCGGGATGCTGGACAAACTCAAGGCGGGCAGCCAGGGCGACACGGTGGCCGCGGCCGGGCGCACCCAGTACCCGATGCCGGCCATCGAGGCAGTGGCCGCCCCGGATCTGTCCAAGCGGATGGGCAAGGAAGTGAAAGACACGATGGCGCTGTACCGCAGTGCCGGTGCCTTCAAGGATCTGATGCTGGGGACCAACACGAACAAGGAAGACAAGGGCGACCGTTCGGCCACCTTCCTGCCGCTGTACGCAACCTACGTGGGGCGGCGCTATCAGATCGATGGCCAGATCTATACGGTCAATCCGAGTACGTATTCGACCAAGCCCGGTGACATCGGCTCGATCAACTACCTGGTCACGCCGACCCGCGGCCTGCTGCGCGTCCGCCAGAACGACACGTACAACAACAACAACTACACCATCCGCTGCGAATTCGCGTCGGACCAGGCCGCCAACTTCACCATGCTGCGCGAGCGCGACTGGGCCAAGCTGGAAGGTGAGATCAGTTCGATCGAGGAAAGCTCGATGACGCTGCGCAACTGTCGCCAGGCCTCGTAACAACGGACCTGTTGAAACGGAAAAGGCCCGCGAGATGCGGGCCTTTTCACTGCGGCGTGGCGGCGCGATTCAGCCAGCCAGCTGCTGCTTGACCAGCTTGGACACCAGGCCCATGTCGGCCTGACCGGCCAGACGCGGCTTGAGGGCGCCCATCAGCTTGCCGATGTCGGCCGGGGTGGTCGCGCCGGTTTCGGCGATGGCGGCCTGGATGGCGGCCACGATCTCGGCCTCGCCCAGCTTGGCCGGCAGGTACTGGTCGATCACCACGATTTCCTCGCGCTCGATCACGGCCAGGTCTTCGCGGTTGGCGGCTTCGAACTGGGTGACCGAGTCCTTGCGCTGCTTGACCATCTTTTCCAGCACGGCCAACGCGGTGGCGTCGTCCAGCTCGATGCGCTCGTCCACTTCCTTGCGCTTGATGTCGGCCAGCATCAGGCGGATCACGCCCAGGCGGTGTTTCTCGCCGGCCTTCATGGCGGCCTTCATGTCATCGGTGAGCTGCTGCTTCAGGCTCATGGGAACACCTCGTGTCGGTGGAAAAGGAAAGCGGGGCGCCGAAGCGCTGGAACGCAAAAAGCCGGTAACGCTCGCGCGTTCCGGCTTCGGCTCCGTCACGACAGGCCAAGGCCTGCCGTATCGAAGTTGCGTCCGATCAGTACAGGCGCTGACGCTTGGTAACGTCGCGCGACGAACGGCGCAGCTGACGCTTCACAGCAGCGGCAGCCTTACGCTTACGCTCCTGGGTCGGCTTTTCATAGAACTCGCGCTTGCGGGTTTCGGCCAGCACGCCGGCCTTTTCGCAGGTGCGCTTGAAGCGACGGAGCGCAAACTCGAAGGGCTCGTTCTCGCGGACTTTAACGCTGGGCATGGAATCTCCGGGACACAGTAGAACCGGGTCACGCCCGGTGAGAGCCGCACATTATAGCGGCGAGAAAAGAAGTTGCAACCCACCCCGGCGAACTTCTTGGCCAAGGGTGATGCGCAGACAGGCCAGCGTACGTCTGCCGGGGCCTGAAGAGGTCCATAATACCCGTTATGCGAGTCCTTGGTATCGAATCTTCCTGCGATGAGACCGGCGTGGCGGTGTATGACACCTCCCTGTCCGGGATCGACGCCCTGCGCGCCCACGCCGTCTACAGCCAGATCGCCCTCCACGCTGAATACGGCGGGGTGGTGCCCGAGCTGGCCAGCCGCGACCACGTGCGCAAGCTGCTGCCGCTGATCCGGCAGACCCTGGCCGAGGCCGACATGACCGTGGCCGACATCGACGGGGTGGCCTATACGGCCGGCCCCGGGCTGGTCGGTGCGCTGCTGGTGGGGGCGGGCGTGGCCCGTTCGCTGGCCTGGGCGCTGGAGGTGCCGGCGGTCGGTGTACATCATATGGAAGGCCACTTGCTGGCCCCACTGATGGAAGACGACCCGCCGCAGGCGCCCTTCGTGGCGCTGCTGGTGTCCGGTGGGCATACCCAGCTGGTCGCCGTGGACCGGATCGGCCAGTACCGCCTGCTCGGCGAGACCCTGGACGACGCCGCTGGCGAGGCCTTCGACAAGACCGCCAAGCTGATGGGCCTGCCGTACCCCGGTGGCCCGCAGCTGGCCGCCCTGGCCGAGCGCGGCACGCCGGGCCGGTTCAAATTCACCCGCCCGATGACGGACCGCCCCGGTCTGGATTTCAGCTTCTCCGGGTTGAAGACCCAGGTCCTGCTGGCCTGGCGCGACAGCGACCAGAGCGAGCAGACCCGCGCCGACATTGCCCGTGGCTTTGAAGATGCGGTGGTCGACACCTTGGCGATCAAGTGCGAGCGCGCGCTGGATGCGGCCGGCACCGATGTGATCGTGGTGGCCGGCGGGGTCGGGGCCAACAAGCGCCTGCGTGCCAAGCTGCAGCAGATGGCCGCCCGCCGCGGTGGCCGCGCCTGCTTCCCGCGCCCGGCGCTGTGCACCGACAACGGCGCGATGATCGCCTTCGCTGGCGCGCTGCGTCTGGAAGCTGGCCAGCACACGCCGCCCCAGGTGCAGGTGACGCCGCGCTGGGATATGGCGACGCTGCCGGCGGTGTGAGGTTGGCGGCTGGCCTGCAACACCTCAGACAGGCCTCCGCTTCAGCCACGATGTTACGGACTCATGGCGGGTCATCCACCGCTCGGTATGGGGGCAACGCATCTGGACGATTCGTCCAATCGTGGCCAGATCCAGCGCGAGATCGCGTGCGAAGATCGGTTCGTGATGCGCAATCCGGTTGCGCAACTGCCTTACCTGTTCCAAGTCGCCATGCAACTGCGCGCGCAGAAGGTATTCCGGCGTGTCCGGATCCGCGCCTGGAAGGACGCGCCTTAGAGCCTTGGACCACAGCGTTCTGTCGAACCGTTGGGTAAACAGGTGCTGCCAGAACGCGAATCTCAACGACGCAATGACGGCTGCCGTTGACGTGTGGTTCGACGCCACGCATCGCAGCTCTTCGCGTGCGTTGTAGCGCGCCGTGCCGCCGGGAAGACTGTTGCGAAACCCCTCCTGCCAAGGCCAGAGTGCACCATGCTGCTGGGCTGCCGCTTCAGCCACCGCATTGCGGATGACTACTTCGCAGGTGTGGAGCGGCAGGAGAAACGCGCCACTGACACGCATGTTCCATTGATACAGTTCAAAGGGATGGGCGCGTAGTTGGGCGCGTGCAACGGCTTGTTCATACGTTGTCATGCGTGCTGCGGAGAATGAGCGGTGGATCAGGTGCTGATCGCGCACGACAGAGCTTCGCGGTATCCATGGGCCTCCACCGTAGAGGGCAGTTCTGGCGCGCGGTATCAGGGAAGTCGGTCAGTGGCGGCGTAGCTGGTCAATTGAAAATGCTCTTTGGATCAATGAGCTACTAAGCTCTAGTGGGGTGATGAGCACCACGTCGTAAATCCGGGTCGTGGCCATTGACCCTTTTGGGCCACCCCAGTACCGTTGCAGTGTGTGCCACCGGGATCAGCTGATGGGTCAGCCCATTTCCCCCGGGGACAGTGGTGGTAAGCAAAGGGTCCCGCGCGGGGCCCTTTGTCTTTTCCGGCACCGGTGCGGAAGGCCCCCTCACCCCGGTTCCCGGCACATTCCGGACAGCCCCGTTACCATGGTCGCCATCTTCCACGTGGCATGGCTATGGACAAGGTATTCATTGAAGGGCTCGAAATCGATGCCCTGATCGGGATCTACGACTGGGAACGGCGGATCCGCCAGACCCTGCGTTTCGATCTCGAAATGGGCTTCGACAACCGCCGCCCGGCGGCCAGCGACGACATCGCCGATACCCTCAATTACAAAGCCGTCAGCAAGCGCATCGAGCAGTTCGTGCGTGACTCGGACTATGGCCTGGTCGAAACCCTGGCCGAGCGCATCGCCGAGATCGTGCTGCGTGAATTCAACGTGCAATGGCTGCGGCTCAAACTCAGCAAGCCCGGTGCGGTACGCGGCGCGCGCGCGGTCGGCGTGATCATCGAGCGCAGCGCGCAGGACCTGGCAACGCCCTGATACCCCTGATAGGAGAGCGATACACGATGTTGGATGCGGTAGTGGCAACCCGATGGCTGGACGGCCTGCAGAACACCCTGGAACCCTGGCCCTGGGCCTACACCCTGCTGGTGCTGGCGGCGCTGGCCCTGGCGGCCTGGCTGGCCAACTTCGTCACCAAGAAGATCCTGCTGCGCGGTCTGCGCAAGCTGGTCAACCGCCTGCCTGGCCACAGCGCGGGCAATGAAGGCGGCAACAACCTGCGGGTGATCTCGCGGCTGTCCAACGTGGTGCCGAGCATGGTCATCGCCGCCGGCATCCGGATCGTGCCGGACCTGCCGCCGGAGCTGGTGGAGTTCGTGATCGGGGCGTGCCGGGCGTGGGCGGTGCTGACCGTGGCGCTGGCGGTCTCGCATGCGCTGGACGCCGCCAACGATCTGTACGAGCGCCGCCCGGATGCGCGCAACAAACCGATCAAGGGCTACCTGCAGGTCGTGAAGATCATCGTCTTCGTGATCGCCGGCCTGTCGATCGTGGCGACCCTGCTGGGGGTGAAGCTCGGCCCGCTGGTCACCGGCCTCGGCGCGGCCACCGCGGTACTCATGCTGATCTTCCAGGACACCATCCTGTCGCTGGTGGCCAGCGTGCAGATCAGCGGCGATGGCCGGGTGCGGTTGGGCGACTGGATCGAAATGCCCAGCCAGAACGCCGATGGCGATGTGATCGATATCGCCCTGCACACCATCACCGTGCAGAACTTCGACAAGACCATCACCACCATCCCGACCAAGAAGCTGGTGACCGAGTCGTTCAAGAACTGGCGCGGCATGCAGGAAGCGGGCGGGCGCCGGATCAAGCGCGCGCTGTACCTGGACCAGCACAGTGTCGGCTTCGTCGATGCGCCGATGCTGGCCGAGCTGGAGCAGTTCGCGGTGCTGGGCGATTACCTGCGGGAGAAGCAGGCCGAGCTGCAGCAATACAACGCCGGGCTGCAGGCCAAGGGCATGGCGGCGGTGAACGCGCGCCGGGTCACCAACCTAGGCACGTTCCGCGCGTATGTGGAGCGCTATCTGAAGCAGCATCCGGGCATCCATACGGAGATGACCCTGCTGGTACGGCAGCTGCAACCGACCACCGAAGGCCTGCCGCTGGAGATCTACTGCTTCACCCGCAGCACCGCCTGGGGTGAGTACGAAGGCGTGCAGTCGGACGTGTTCGATCACCTGCTGGCGATCCTGCCGGCCTTTGGGCTCCGCGTGTTCCAGGCCTCCAGCGATGCGATGCTGATGGCCGGGCAGCAGCGGCTGGCGGCGGAAGAGTAAGCTCCTCTGCCCCCGTCGGCGTGCCGGCGGGGGTGGAGATCTTCCCGCGGGGAAGAAAAATGAACGCAAAAGTCATTCACAACCGCTTCGGGAACGCTAGAATCCCGGGCTTGTAAACGTTTTCATAAGGACAGCCGGTGGCCGCCGATCGTATCGAAACCCTCATTGCCCAGATGACCGTCGAAGAAAAAGTCGGCCAGTTGGGTGTGTTCGCCGACATGGTCCGCCCGTTCGCCCCGGACGTGAACCCGGAAGCCAATGTCCTCAACGCCGACCAGGTGCTGCAGCAGGTGCGCGAGGGCAAGGTGGGCTCGCTGTTCAACGGCGTCGGCGTGGAAGCCGGCCGCCGGATCCAGCAGGTCGCGCTGGAAGAAAGCCGCCTGAAGATCCCGGTGATCCTGGCTGCCGACGTGATCCACGGTATGCGCACTGTGTTCCCGATCCCGCTGGGCGAGGCCGCGAGCTTCGAGCCGGACCTGGCTGAGCGCACCGCCCGTGCCACCGCGGTGGAAGCCACCGCTGCCGGCCTGCACTGGACCTATGCACCGGCCGTGGATATCGCCCGCGACCAGCGTTGGGGCCGGGGTGCCGAGGGTGCCGGTGAAGACGTGGTGCTGGGCTGTGCATTCGCCGCCGCCCGTGTGCGCGGCTTCCAGGGCCCGGACCTGCGCGCCGACGATGCGCTGCTGGCCACGCCGAAGCATTTCGCCGCCTACGGCGCGGTGATGGCCGGCATGGAATACAACATGGTGGACATCTCGCCGCAGACCCTGCGCGACGTCCACCTGCCGCCGTTCAAGGCCGCCTTCGACGCGGGCGCGTTGACCGTGATGTCCTCGTTCAACGACATCAACGGCGTGCCGGCCAGCGCCAACGCCGAGCTGCTGACCGACATCCTGCGCGGGGAGTGGAACTTCCCGGGCGTGGTGATCTCCGATTACACCGCCGACATGGAACTGGTCGCGCACGGCTATGCCGCCGATGACCGCGACGCCACCGCCAAGGCCTTCACTGCCGGCCTGGACCTGAGCATGCAGAGCGGCTTCTACGCCGAGCACCTGCCGGGCCTGATCGAGAGCGGCGAAGTGCCGATGGCCACGCTGGACGAATCGGTGCGCCGCATCCTGCGACTGAAGGACGCGATCGGTCTGTTCGATGACCCGTACCGCTCGCTGGATGCGGCACGCGAAGCGGACACCTCGCATATCGCCGCGCATGACGAGCTCTCGCGCGATGCCGCGCGCCGCTCGATCGTGCTGCTCAAGAACGCCGAGTCGGTGCTGCCGCTGAAGAAGGTCGGCCAGAAGATCGCGCTGATCGGGCCGTTCGTGCAGGACCGCGAGAACATCGAAGGCTGCTGGACGCTGTTCGGCGACAAGTCGCGTTACGTCACCCTGGAAGCCGGTGTACGTGCGGCGATCAGCGACGAATCGCTGCTGGAGATCGTGCCGGGCTGTGATCTGGAAGCGGCCGTGCAGGACGGTATCGAACAGGCGGTCGCTGCCGCGCTGCGTGCCGATGTGGTGGTACTCGCGCTGGGCGAACCGCAGCGGTACAGCGGTGAAGCGCAGTCGCGCGTGGAGATCACGTTGCCGCCGGCACAGCAGGCGCTGGCGGAAGCGGTGGCGATGACCGGCAAGCCGCTGGTCGTACTGCTGCGCAATGGCCGCGCGCTGGCCCTGCAGGGCGCCGTGCGCAATGCGCATGCCGTGGCGATCACCTGGTACCTGGGCACCCAGACCGGGCACGCCGTGGCCGATGTGCTGTTCGGTGACTACAACCCGTCCGGGCGCCTGCCGGTCAGCTTCCCGCAGGTCTCCGGCCAGCAGCCGTACTTCTACAACCACGCGCGTACCGGTCGCCCGGAACTGCCGACCATGTCCGAGTTCAAGGCACGTTGGCGCGAGATTCCGAACGAGCCGGCGTACGCCTTCGGCCACGGCATCGGCTACACGACGTTCGCCTATGGCGTGCCGCAGCTGAGCAGCGCGCAGCTGGGCTGGGACGACACCCTGACCATCACCACCACGCTGACCAACACCGGTGCGGTGGCGGGAGAGGAAGTGGTGCAGCTGTACATCCACGACCGTGTGGCCAGCCGTGTGCGGCCGGTGCGCGAGCTGAAGGGCTTCGACAAGATCGCCCTGCAGCCGGGTGAGAGCACCGAGGTGCAGTTCACGCTGGACCGCCATGCGCTGGGCTTCACCGGCCGCGATGGCGTGTTCCGCGCCGAGCCGGGCCAGTTCGAGCTGTGGGTGTGCGCATCGTCGGCCAGCGGCGAGCCGGTGATCTTCGAGCTGCTGGCCGCCTGAGCCGGCCTCGCGTCACCCGGTAGTGCCGGCCGCTGGCCGGCGCCACCGTGAGCCATCATCGGCGGCTGACGTTTCGGCAGTTAGGCTGGCTTCCTCGTGAAACCGATGGAGCCACCCATGCGCCTGACCCGTACCCCGTTGCTGTTGGCCCTGGCCAGCCCGTTGTGGCTGGCCGCCTGTAGTCCGTCGGCGCCGCCGCCGGCCGAGACCGCCGCCGCCGATCCCGCCCAGGGCCCGGCCACGGCCATTCCCGAAGGCCGGCCGACGCCCGGTGACAGCGTGCCGTCCTCGGGTCTCTCGCCGGATGCGGTCACTGCCGGCAGCCCCGCGCCGGATGCCGCTGTGCCTGCTTCGGGCGGTGCCACGACACCTGCTGCGGACGCCACCGCCACACCCGCCGCGCCGACCAGCGCTGGCACCCGCGATGTCCGTCAGCGCATCGACCAGGTCCTCGGCGATTCTGCCCAGTACGAAACAGTCTTCAATGCCTTCCAGAAAGCCGTCAATGGCGGCGATCGCGCCGCCGTGGTCGAGGAAGTCCGCTTCCCCTTGAACATCGCCAACGGCGCCAGGATCACCGGCCCCGGCGAGTTCCAGCGCAACTACGAGCGCATCCTGACCCCGGCCGTGCGCAAGGCCATTGCGGCGCAGAAATTCGACGACGTCATGGTCAACCAGCAGGGGGTGATGATCGGTGACGGCCAGGTCTGGCTCAACGGCACCTGCCTGGATCAGGCGTGCAGCCGCACCGAGGTCAAGGTCGTGACCATCCAGTAAGCCGGTGCAGCGCCGGAACGCGCGTGAGTCATGCAGGCTGCCGGCGATGCGCCGGCAGCCTGCCAAGACTCAGGCCTTCGGCGTGAGCTTGAGCAGCTTGCCGTTGCTGCCGTCTTCCAGCAGCCAGATCGCGCCATCCGGACCCTGTTCGATCTCGCGGATGCGCTCACCCATGTCGAAGCGCTCGGCCTCGCGGGCGTTGTCGCCGTCGAAGGCCACGCGGACCAGCGCCTTGGACGACAGGCCGCCGATGAAGCCGCTGCCCTTCCACGCCGGGAACTGCGTACCGTTGTAGATGATGAAACCGGCCGGGGAGATCACCGGGGTCCAGGTCACCTTGGGTGCAGCGAACTCCGGACGGGTGTCGTGGTCGGGGATGTCGCGGCCGTCGTAGTGGCTGCCGTTGGAGACGACCGGGTAGCCATAGTTGGCACCGCGCTCGATCAGATTCAACTCGTCGCCGCCGGCCGGGCCCATTTCGTGCACCCACAGCTTGCCGCGCGCATCGAAGGCGATACCCAGCGCATTACGATGGCCCAGCGACCACACCTGCGCGGCCACGCCACCCTGCGAGGCGAACGGATTGTCGGCCGGTACGCTGCCGTCGTCGTTGAGGCGGATCAGCTTGCCGAGATTGCCGCTCATATCCTGGGCGGGGTCGAACTTCTGGCGCTCGCTGGAGGTGATCCACAGTTTGCCGTCCGGACCTAAGGCGAGACGGTGGCCGTAATGCCCCTTGCCGCTGACCTTCGGGGTCTGGCGCCAGATCACCTTGAGGTCTTCCAGCGTGCCGCTGCCATCGGCGGCCAGTGCCAGGCGCGCACGCGCGACCGCAGCGCCACGGGTATCGCCATCGCCTTCCTCGGCGTAGCTGAGATAGATCAGCTGGTTCGTCGCGAAGTCAGGGTGCGGCAGCACATCGCCGAAACCGCCCTGGCCGCCGTAGGCGACCTCGGGCACGCCGGTGATGGTGGCGGTCTTGCGGGTCTGCACGTTGAAGTGCTTCAGCGCGCCTTTCTTCTCGGTGACCAGCAGGCTGCCATCGGGCAGGAAGCTCATCGCCCACGGTTCGTCGAAACGGGCGAACTCGGTGGCGGCGAATGGCCACTGGGCTTTCTTGAGGACCGGTGCGGTGGGGCTGGCCGTGTCTGCCGCGACACAGGCGGTGGTGAACAGGGCGGGGGTGAGACTGATGGCGAGGGTGAGCAACAGCTTGCGGGTCATGGAAGTCTCCGTCGGGGAGGCGATGGCCAGCCCCTGTTGTACACCATGGCCATCAAGGCCGCGTGGACCAAAGGTCCTGCAGACAGGACAACGGCGACCCGAAGGCCGCCGTTGTCGTTTGCGCCGTTGCTCTGCGGGCAAGCGCGATCAGGTGCCGCGCGGCACGCCCTTGTCCAGGTGCGCCTGGCGCAGCGCGGTGGATTCATCCCAGCCGCGGCGCACGGCATTGCGGGCCTGTTCCCAGCTCAGCTTGCTCTGGCCGTGTTCCTGCGCCCAACGGGACTGCAGCTCCGCCTCCACTTCTTCATACGCGCGGATCATGTCGTCGGCACGGGTGCGATGACCGAGCTGATATGCGGGCTCGTAATCATCGAAGAACTGGTTGTTGTCGTAGTACGGTTCGCTTGGAAAGCGCTCACGCCAATAGTCCGATACGGCCTGGCGCGGGACACCGTCTTCCGGCACCCGGCCGGGAATCTGATAGTCAGTGCTCATGTGTTGGCTCCGGTTGGGTGAGGTTTCACCGTACCCAAAGCCGGGTTAACGTCATGGACCGGCGAGGTGAATGACACATCAAGCGCCATTCACCTGCGCATCTGCTCAGCCCTGGTGATCGCGGCGCGGGAACATGTAGATCACCGCACCGACGGCGAACGCGATGCCCGCCGCGGCGATGTTCTGCCAGCTCGCACTGGCGAACAGGGCCAGGCACAGCACCAGCGCGAGGATCGGAATCAACGGGCCACCCGGCAGCTTCAGTGCACCCGGGCGATCACGGAAACGCCGCGCCAGCACCAGCACCGCGGCGGCCGTGCCGATGTAGGCGAACAGGCGCGTGGTCATCGACAACAGCGCCAGTTGCACGAACGAACCGGACAAGGCCAGCGCCAGCGCGATCAGGCCCTGCGCGATGATCGCCGCCGCCGGTGTGCGCAAGCGCGGGTGCACCTGGGCCAGGATCTTCGGCCCGTAGCCATCGCGCGCCAAGGCGAACAGGAAGCGCGGGCCCATCATCATCGTGTTGCTGTTGGTGCCGAGGATGGAGATCGTCGCGCCCACCGTCAGGATCAAAGCGAGCGTGAGTCCACCGAAGCTGGCGGCGGCATCGGCCAGCGGCGTCGGCGAGCTGGCCAACCCGGCCAGCGTGCCCTGCGCGATGAACTGCACCGCGCCGTAGATCACGGTGACGGTGATGATCATGGTGATCAACGCGAACGGAATATCGCGGCGCGGGTTCTTGTACTCGCCGGCGGCGGCCGGAATGTTCTCGAAGCCGGCGTAGGCATACAGCAGCAGCAGCGCGGCTTCGCCCATGCGCTGCAGATCGTGCGGGTCCGGGCGCACGCCGGAGAAGGCCAGATCGGTATCGACGTAGAACACGCCGATGGCCACGAACAACAGCAGCGGCAACAGCTTGCCGATCACCAGGATGACCCCGGTGCGTGCCGCCGAGCGCACGCCGGCCACGTTCACCGCGGTGAGGAAACCGAGCGAGACGACGATGATCGCGACGCGGCCGATGTCATGCCCGGCCCACGGCCAGAAGCGTGCCACCGCATCGGCCAGTGCATTGCTGAGCGCGGCAGCGGAGCTGATGCGGGTCAGCCAGATCATCCAGCCGATCTCGAACCCGGCAAACCGGCCGAACGCCTCACGCGCATACAGATAGCTGCCACCGGGCTCGTCGAAGTAGCTGGCCGCCTGCGCGTAACAGAGCACCAGCAGCGCGACCACGATGCCGGCGGCGACCACGCCCCACAGGCTGAAGGGGCCGAGCAGGGCAACGGTGGCGGCCGGCAGCAGGTAGATGCCGCTGCCGATCACATCGTTGATCGAGAGCCCGACGATCTGCCAGCGGCTGACCGCGCGTTCGAGCTGCGGATCCGGCGGTGCGGTGCTCAATGCGCGCTCCCGGTCAGCACGGGCAGCTGCCACTCGGCCTGCAGGCGCTGGTACTCCGCGCGCGGCAGCAGCACGAAGCGCGGCCGCGCACTGGCATTCAACCAGGCCAGCAGCGTGGTCATCCGTGCAGGCTCCATCGCGGTGCAGCCGGCGGTGGCCTCACCGGGCGCGCGCCACAGGTGGGCGAAGATGCAGCTGCCACGGCCGGGCGTCGCTTTCGGGTTGTGATCGATCACGAAGCCTTCGCGATAGCGCACGTCGCCCTTGTTGTGCAGGTCCAGCCGCATCGGCTCGGTCGAGCCTTCCACCGCCTCGGAGCCGACCACCTCCGCATCGACGATGCGGTTGTAGTACGGCGAATCCGGTACATCCATGCAGTAGCTGGTATCGCGCATCGGCTGGTAGGGCAGGCCGCTGGTGACGCCGGGCGCATACCCGAACGCCGGGCCGATCGAGAAAATGCCGGCCGGGCTGCGGCCGTCGCCTTCCTGCTTCTGCGGGGCTGCGGACTGGGCCGGGTGCAATCCTTCGCCCCAAGCGCTGCCGCTGCGGCCCACGGCCACATCGAAGGCGGCGCCATGTGGCTGCCAGCCCGTGTCGGTGCGCTCGAAAGCCTGCAGCCTGCCCTGGGTGGCCTCCCAGCCTTCGGTGGTGACCACGACCAGCTGCGTGCTGCCCTCCAGCGTGGCGGCGAAAACGGGCGCGCTGACGACCAGCAACACGGCGGCGGTGACGGAACGGAACAGCGACATCATCGTGGCGGACTCCAGGGATCAGCTGTCGATCAGGTGTTCGATCCGTTCCAGGTTCACCCCGAGCTGGCGGTGGCGGTCCGGGTTGGCGTGGCACAGCAGGACGAAGACAACATCCAGCAGGGACTGCAATGAGGAACGGTACAGCAGTTGCGCCACGTGCGGCGCCGGGTCGTGGGCGCACAGCACCAGGCTGGCATCGGCATGCGCGCGCAGCGGGTTGGCGCTGTGGCGGGTGATCGAGACCACCTTGCCGCCCATGTCCTGGAACTGGCGCGACAGCTGGAACAACTGCGGCAGCTTGCCGAACTCGGAGAACACCAGCATCGCATCCCCGGGCCGCGCGGCCGAGAGGTTGGCCATCATCAGGATCGGATCGGCGTGGTGCACGGTGAGCATGCCGAGCAGCGACAGCCGCGTGGCGAACTCACGCGCGTACAGGCCGTCATCGCCCAGACCGTAGACGAACACCTTGGGCGCCCCGTCGATCAGCTGCACGATGGCTTCGATGTCGGCCTGTGGATTGGCCAGCCAGGTTTCTTCTTCGGCGGCGGCTTTGCTTGCGCGCAGCCGCTCGGCGATCTGGGAGAAGCCGTCGGCCGCCTCCGGCGCGGGTGGTCGGCTGTGCGGATCGTTGCCGGCGCGCGCGACGGCCTCGCCGATGGAGTACTTGAGATCGGGGTAGCCCTTGAAGCCGAGCTTCTGGCTGAACTTGACCACGCTGGACTGGCTGATCCCCAATGCACTGGCCAACTGCTGGGAGGAGTAATCGCGCAGGAGGTGGGCGTTGTCGAGGATGAAGTCGGCGATGCGACGTTCGATCGCCGACATGTGGTCACGCTCGGAGCGGATTTTCACCAGGGGCGGCATGGGCACGGGGTCAGGACCACCGCCGCGGCGTGATCATGTCCAGCCCACGTACTTCCGTGATGCCCAGCCCGGGCGCATCGCTGATGGTGATCTCCGATTCGTTGAAGTTGACCCCACCGGTGACCGGGTTGAACTGGCCCAGTGATGGCCCGTCCAGATCCACCTTGGTGATGATGTCGCTCTTGGCGACGGCCAGGTGCACGGCGGCGGCCACCGAGATGCTCGATTCGATCATGCAGCCGATCATGCACGGCACGCCGTAGATCGCGGCGATGTCGGCGATGCGGATCGCGTTGGACAACCCGCCGGTCTTCATCAGCTTGATGTTGATGATGTCGGCGGCGCGCTGCTGGATCAGGTCGAACACCTGGCCGGGGTTGAACACGCTTTCATCGGCCATCACCGGGGTGTTGACGCGGTCGGTGACGTACTTCAGGCCACTGATGTCGGCGGCCTTGACCGGCTGCTCCAGAAGCTCCAGTACCACGCCGGCTTCTTCCAGCGCACGCATCGCGTGCACGGCCTGCTTGGCGGTCCAGCCCTGGTTGGCATCCAGCCGCAGCAGGGCGCGACCCTGCACCGCAGCGTGGATCGCCTTGACGCGCTCAATGTCCAGGCCGATGTCCTTGCCGACCTTGATCTTCAGCGACTCGAAGCCGCGTTCGATCGCCGAGAGCGAGTCGGCCACCATCTTGTCGATGTAATCCACGCTGATGGTGATGTCGGTGGTGATCACCGGGTCGCCACCGCCGAGCATGCGGTACAGCGGTGCGTTGTGCAGCTGCGCCCACAGATCGTAGACCGCGATCTCCACCGCCGCCTTGGCGCTGGTGTTGCGTTCCATCGAGGTCTGGATCAGCCCGCAGAGCCGGTTGAGGTTAGCCACGTCCTCGCCGATCAGGCGCGGTTTTATGAAGCTGTCGATGGCCTCGATGATCGAGCCGTGGGTATCGCCGGTGATCACCGCCGTGGCCGGCGCCTCACCGTAGCCGGTGTGGCCGCTGTCGGTGCGGACCAGCACCACCACGTCTTCAACGGTGTCCACGGTGCGCAGCGCGGTCTTGAACGGGGTCTTCAGCGGCACGCGCAGCATGCCGAGTTCGATGTCGGTGATCTTCATTCAGGGGGTCTGTGGCCGAAGGCGCTGGATGTTGGTGATGCGGTCGATGTAGCTCACGGTATCGCTGGCCATCATCGGCTCCAGCGGAGTGACCGACACGCCGTTGAGATGGGCCTGCACGCGCTTGCCGTCCGCGCCGATCCAGCCGCCGCCGGCGGTGTCATGGATCAGCCAGGTACGGCCGTCGATGTGGCCGATCGCCATCATCACGTGGCCGGGGATGTAGACCAGATCGCCGACCTGCAGTGCTTTTACCGCGGCATCGCGCGTGGGCTTGCGGTCCTTCGCGGTGAAGGCGATGCGGTCCAGCGCGGGGCTGATCGCCTGCGCGCTGGTGTTGCGTGGCATCAGCACGCCGACGCTGCGGTAGATTTCCGAGACGAAGCCGCTGCAGTCGCGGGTGTCGTAATCGTGGCCCCAGCCGTAGCGTTCGCCGAGGAACTTGAAGGCCTGGGTCAGCAGTGTGCGCGGGGTCAGCGGCAGGTAGTCGTCCGCGGTGTCCTGCGAGCGCGGCAGCAGCGCCGGGATCAGTGCCAGACGGCCCTCGGCATCGCGCACCGGCAACTGCACCACATGCGCCGCGTGGGCCTGTTGGCCATTGACGGTCTTCTCCAGCGGCCACTCGGCGATCACCGGCAGGCGCACGCCCATGTCCAGTTGAAGCCGCGACACGCGCGGTTCCTCGGGGGTGTAGGCGGTGAACGCCGTGGCGCCGGTGACCACGCGGTAAGGACCGTGCTGACCGTAGCCGAGCACGGTGTCCGCATCACCGATACCCACGAAGCGCTTCTCGATCCACGCCGAATACCGTTCACTGGTGATGAACAGCCAGCGCCCGTCGGCGCTTTCATGCAGCACCGCCACCGCGTCGCCGGGGAACAGCGCCGACTCCTGGAAGCGGTCGATGTCGGTGTCGCCCTGGCTGCTGAAGACCCGCAGCGTGGTCGGGAACGCCCGCAGCGCGGCACGATGGGTGACCAGGCCGTACTGCAGGGCGCGCTGCGCCGGTATCGCGTCCAGTGCGAGATTGGCCAGCGTCTCACTGCGCTGCCCGTCGCTGATGGGCTTGCCATCCTGGCCATACAGCGTGCGCTCCGGCCACGTGGACAGCGACTGGATGCTGCCCAGCACCTGGTCGCGGGGCAGCTGCGCTGGCAGCGTGCGGAGATCGTGGATCGAGCCGTCTTCGGCACGCATGCGGGCGTTCTGCGCGGCGATAGCCGCGCGATCGAGGATCACGCGGTCCGGATCGGGCAGGCGATCGGCCCAGAAGCCGGGCGCGAGATACGCCTCGCGCAGGGCGATGACCCCGCCGAAATTGGCGGTGGGCGCAGCACGCGGCGCCTCGGCCCATGTCGGCGCGAGGTTGGCCGCGAGCACCGCAGCCAACACGGTGCGCGACAACCAGCGGGACCGCACGGGGCGGTGGGGGGAAGCCAGGATCATCACGCGGTCACCCTCCTCGGAAGCATCAGGAATATTTATTCCTTTTTTCGGCGAAAGCAAGAATAAATTATTGACCGGCTATCAGGCCCGTGTTACACAGCGATTACCCCACCCGCACCTTGGGAAGTGTCGCCGTGGATCCTGTGATGCGCAAACCGCGATTGCCTCTGCCTGCTGTCTGGTGCCTGTGCGCTGGTCTGCTGGCAACGCCGTGGGGGCTGGCCGCTGCGCCGGCCGCGCTGCCGACGGTGATCGCCGGGATCGACCGCGGTGCGTTCGCGCAGGCCGAGGCCGACATCGCGACGGCGTTGCAGGATCCGCGCCTGTCGGCAGCCGATCGTCAGGCCTATGCCTTCGAGCGCGAACGCATGCGACGCATGCGCCTGGACTTCACCCTGGATGCGGCGGCTGCCAAAGCGCAGCTGCGCAAGCAGATCCCCGACCTTCGCGAGGACGAGTTCGCACGCTGGGAGGCGGCCGGCTTGCTCGAACACCTGGATATCGATGGCCAGCGCCGCTACTTCAAACGCGCGCCGTCCAATCTGTTCCGGATCAGCGCCGAGGCACGCGCCCGGCGCGCGCCCGATGCCCCGGTGCCGAAGGACGGCCCTTACGAGCACCTGCACCCTCACCACAAAGAGATCGTCGCCGCCGCCCGCGCTACCGGCGCGACCAGCCTGGTGCCGCGCCGCATCGAGGTGACCCAGTCGCTGGTGGTCACACCCGATGCCGTGCCTGCCGGCGAAACGATCCGCGCGTGGATTCCTTACCCGCGCGCCATTGCTGGCCAGCAGGAAGACATCACCTGGATCGCGAGTACGCCGGCCGGTGCGCAGGTGGCGCCTGAAGCCACGCTGCAGCGGACCGCCTACCTGGAGCGCAAGGCGGTGGCCGGCACGCCCACGGAGTTCCAGATCCGCTACGCAGTGACTGTGTACGCGCGGCATATCGAGATCGATCCGGCCAGGGTCCAGCCCACCCCGGACGATCCTGCGCTGAAGCCGTACCTCGCCGAGCAGGCGCCGCACATCCTGTTCACCCCGGCGCTGCGTGCGTACTCGCAGCAGGTGGTCGGGACTGAGACCGATCCCTACCGGATCGTGCAGACGCTGTTCGACGCGGTGGACGCCATTCCGTGGGCCGGTGCGCGCGAGTACGCGACGATCGCCAACATCAGCGATTACGCCCTGCACGCCGGCCATGCCGACTGCGGGCAGCAGACGCTGCTGCTGATCGCCCTGTTGCGCCTGAACGGTATTCCCGCGCGCTGGCAGTCCGGCATGGTGTATTCGGACGATGCGGTCGGTTACAACAATCTGCACGATTGGGGCGCGGTGTATCTGGCCCCGTATGGCTGGGTGCCGATGGATGTCACCACCGGGCGGCTGGACAGCCTGCAGCCGGCGCTGCGCGATTTCTATCTGGGCGGGCTGGATGCCTATCGCATCGCCTTCAACGACGACTACGGCCAGCCGCTGGTGCCAGCCAAGCAGCACGTCCGCTCGGACACGGTGGATTCCCAGCGCGGTGAGGCCGAGTGGTCCGGCGGCAACCTGTACTTCGATCAATGGAATTACGACGTCCAGTCGCACGTGGTGCCACTGGCGGCAAAGCGGTAAACGGCGGTATCCACGATTCCACATCTGCAGGAGAGAGCAGGGAATGAATGCAAAGCGATTGAAGCGTGCGGCGTTGTACGCCGCGCTGGGGGTGTGTCTGGGCAGCTTGGTGCCGATGGGCGCTTCGGCACAGAACGTCAGTGGTGCCGTGGCCGGTCGTGCCACGGCCGGTGACCAGGTGACGGTGGTCAGCAACGCGACCGGCCTGACCCGTACGGTCACCGCCAGTGGCGATGGCAGCTACCGCCTGGGCCAGTTGCCGGTCGGCGATTACCAGCTGCAGCTCAGCCGTGATGGCCAGAAGCTGGGCGAGCCGTTCGCGGTGAGCGTGGCAGTCGGCGGTACCACCACGGTCAACCTGGCCAGCAGCGGCGACGTGGTCAACCTCGATGCGCTGCAGGTGATCGGTGCCCGCGTGGTCAATCGCGTGGATGTGTATTCCACCGAAACCTCGTTCAACGTCAACCGCCAGGAGCTGTCGCGCCTGCCCGTGGCGCAGGATCTATCGGCAGTGGCATTGCTGGCACCCGGCGTGGTCGGCGGCAATTCCTCGTTCGGTGGCTTGTCCTTCGCCGGTTCCTCGGTGGCTGAGAACGCGGTCTTCATCAACGGCCTGAACGTCACCGACATGTACACCCGTCGTGGCTTCTCCAGCGCGCCGTTCGGGTTCTTCAACGAATTCCAGGTCAAGACCGGTGGCTACTCGGTCGAGTTCGGGCGCTCCACCGGCGGCGTGATCAACGCGGTGACACGCTCGGGCACCAACGAGTTCCAGGGCGGTGTGGAAGTCACCGCCGAACCGAGCGCGCTGCGCTCCAGCCCGCGTGACCATTTCCACCGCGACGGCACGCCGCATTCCTATGCCAGCCGCGACAACAGCTCGTTCCTGAAGACCAACGTCTGGGGCTCCGGCCCGATCATCAAGGACAAGCTGTTCCTGTTCGCGATGTATGAAGATCGCGACGACACCGGCCACAACACCTCCTCCGACGCGCTGAGCTGGTTCAAGAACAAGAGCGACAACGGCTTCTGGGGCGCCAAGCTGGATTGGAACATCAACGACAACCACAGCCTGGCGCTGCTGGCGTTCTCCGATGAAGGCGAGATCACCAACGGCGCGTACAACTACGATTGGGATGACGATCAGATCGGTGCCTGGGGTGGCGACTCGGTCACCGAGACCGGTGGCAAGAACTGGTCGGCAACCTACACCGGTCACTTCGGCGAGAACTTCACCGCGCGTGCCATGGTGGGCGAGAACAATCAGCGCGCCTTCACCAGCTCCTCGCTGGATGAAGCGTGCAGCCCGGTATTCACCGATGCCAGCTATGCATCACGTCTGGGCAAGCTCAACGGCCTGCGCCCGGGCTGCCATCCCACCGGCGCCGCCGTTGCCGAACGCGACGACACGCGTGAAGTCGCGCGGTTGGACTTCGAATGGCAGCTGGGCACGCACCTGCTGCGCTTCGGCGTTGACCGCGAGCTGATGACCACCGAGCAGTCTACCCGCTACCCGGGCCCGACCCAGCTCAGCTACACCGCCTACGTCGCCCGGCCCGGCGATGAAGTGTGGGATGGCGCCAACGCCTATGTGCCGGCCGGTGTGACCGAGATGCTGCGCGCACGCAACCGCGTGTCCGGCGGCACCTTCGAGACGGAAGCCAACGCGTTCTACCTGGAAGACATCTGGAACATCACCCCGAACCTGATGTTGAACCTCGGCGTGCGCTGGGACCGCTTCGAGAACCGCACCGCCGATGGCGACGCCTTCATCAAGATGGACGACCTGATCGCGCCGCGCTTCGGCTTCTCTTGGGACATGAAGGGCGACGGCAGCACCAAGCTGTTCGGCAATGCCGGCCGCTATTACCTGCCGGTGACCAACAACATCAACGTCAACTTCGCCGGTGGGCTCACCGACGAGTACTCCTACTACGTGCTCAACGGCTGGCAGCAGCAGGCCAACCCGGTCACCGGCGCGCCGTACATGGCCCCGGTCATCGGCCAGCAGATCGGGCCGGTCGATACCCGCATGAACACCGGCGCGGCCGACCTGCGCCAGAGCGTGGACAAGGACCTGAAGGCGGTCTACCAGGACGAGTACATCCTCGGCTTCCAGACCATGATCAACCAGGCCTGGTCGTGGGGCGTCAACGCGACCTACCGCAAGATGGACCGCGCGCTGGATGACATGCGCATCAACCACACCCCGTGCGGCCCGACGGGCACCACCCTGTGGCCGATCGCCAACCCGGGCGAGAGCCTGACCATCTGGGGCGACTCCAGTATCGGCTGCGCCACCGAAGGCTGGATCACCATCGACACCTCCAAGGATGGCTACCGCAAGGGCGGCAGCCTGGAGGTGGTGGGCTATTCCAAGCCCAAGCGCACCTACAAGGCGCTGGAATTCCAGATCGACCGTGCGTGGGATGAGAAGTGGCTGTTCAACGCGTCCTATCTGTGGTCGCGCAGCGATGGCAACTTCGAAGGTCCGGTCAATTCGGATACCAACTACGGCGACACCGGCATGGTCCAGCACTGGGATCATCCGTCCAACAACCAGCGCTATGGCCCGCTGTTCAACGACTTCCGCCATCAGTTCAAGTTCCGCGCCGCCTACGCGCTGAACGAGCAGTGGTCGTTCGGCACCACGCTGCAGGTGGTGTCCGGTGGCCCGATCACCGCCTTCGGCGTGATGTGGCCCAACGACACCGTGGCCGGCGGCAGCACCTCCAGTGAAGGCAGCGGCGGCGGTACCGGCTGGCTGTGCGTGGCCAACTGCTCGGGCGCGTACAACCAGCGCCAGTTCGAGTACAGCCCGCGCGGCGCCTTCGGTCGCCTGCCGTGGACCTGGACCATGGGCGCCAACGTCACCTGGCGGCTGCCGGTGGAGGGCATCGACCTGAGCGCACGCCTGTCGGTCTACAACCTGTTCAACAACCAGACCGTCATCAACGTGCACCAGCGTTATGAAGCCCAGCCGGGCCAGGTGCGCGAGAACACCTTCAACACCGGCACCCGCTGGCAGGCCCCGCGGTACACGCAGCTGATGGTGACCTGGAACTTCTGATCCGGTGCGCACGTGGCAGGTGCCGACCGTGAGTCGGCACCTGCCTTCACCGCCATCCGGTAGGTACCGACCGGTGGTCGGTACAGCTTTCAACCGGCGGCCAAAGAAGCACGCCCTCCGGTCATGACGAGGGAACCCATGCCGTCACGCGCTTCAACACACAGTCGATCCCGCCTTCTCACGCTTGGCCTGGCCTGCACCCTGGCCATCGCCCCCAGCGCATGGGCAGCCGAGCCCGCTGACACCTTCAATCGCCTGCTCGATCAGACGGTCGCCCACGAACAGCTGCCGGGCATCGCCATGGCCGTCGTCGACGATGGCAACCCCGTCTTCATCGGCACCCGCGGCGAGCGCCGCGCCGGGCAGGGCGAGGCCATCGATCCGGATACCCTGTTCAAGATCGCCTCCAACAGCAAGGCGATGACCGCCGCGCTGCTCGCCCGGCTGGTCGACCGCGGTCTCCTGCGCTGGGACGATCCAGTCATCAAGTACCTGCCGCAGTTCCGCATGCACGACCCGTGGGTCACGCAGCAGATGCAGGTGCGTGATCTGCTGATCCACAACAGCGGCCTGGGCCTGGGCGCGGGCGATCTGATGCTGTGGCCCGAGCCGAACCGCTTCACCCGCCAGGACATCATCGCCGGGCTGGCCCACCTCAAGCCGGTCACCAGCTTCCGCAGCGGCTATGCCTACGACAACCTGATGTATGTGGTCGCCGGCGAAGTCGCCGCCGCCGCCGGTGGCAAGCCGTACGATCAACTGCTGCGCGAGGAAGTCTTCTCGCCACTGGGCATGGATCGCTGCCAGGTCGGCGCGTGGTCGGTCGCGGCGGTCGGCAACGTTGCCCAGCCGCACACGCGGAAAGACGGCCGCAATGTGGTGCGTGGTGCCGATGGTGACACCAGTGCCGATCTGACCTCGATGGCCGCCGGTGGCATCCGCTGCAGCCTGCGCGACATGACCCGCTGGATGCAGGTGCTGCTCGATCCGGCGCTGGTTCCTGGTTGGCTGAGCACGGCGCAGCGCCGCGCGCTGTGGACCGCGCACATGCCGATGCCGCTGGGCGAGCGCCAACGTCGCTGGGACAACGCACATGTGTCCGCCTACGGCTACGGCTGGCGCGTGTCGGACATGGACGGCCAGTGGAAGGTGGCCCACACCGGCACGCTGTCCGGGATGTACTCCTCGCTCGCGCTGCTGCCGGACCGCAAGGTCGGCGTGGTAATCCTGATCAACAGCGACGCCGAGGATGCACGCACCGCGCTGATGCAGGCCGCGTTGAAGCACTACACCGCACCGGAAGAAACGGTAGACGCGAGCCATTATCTGGCGTTGCTGGACCAGGAGCGCACTGGCCGCCGCGAAGCCGGGCAGGTGCGCCCGGATACCGGCGCGCGCCGACCCGCCTCGCTTCGCACCACCGCCGCCGCGCACGGCCGTTATCGCGATCCGTGGCTGGGCGAGGCGCTGCTCTGCCCGGAGCAGGGCGTGCTGCGTTTCAGCGTCGCCAAGTCGCCGATGCTGCGCGGCCAGGTCATGCAGCTCGGTGAGCGCTGGCTGGTGCAGTGGGATACGCTCGGGGCCGATGCCGAGCCCTGGTTGCAGTTGCAGCCAGGCGCGACGCCCGCCCTGACCTTGGCCGCGATCGATCCGGAGATCGACTTCAGTTATGACTACCAGGACCTGCACTTCACCCGCACCGGCGATTGTCCGTAGCGCGCTGCTGCTGGCGCTGCTGGCGCTGCTGGCCGGCAGTGCCCACGCGGCAGCGCCAGCGGTGACGATCTCGCCCGCGCGCGATGTGGCCGAGGCCGGACTGGTCGACATCCGCACGCTGGCACCGGTGATCGAACAGGACATCCGGTACGCCGGCCCCGACAACTTCACCGGCCAGCGTGTGCCCGGCTATGACGCACCCAAGTGCTATCTGCTCGCCCCGGCGGCCACCGCGCTCGCACAGGTGGAGGCCGACCTGCGGGCACACGGCTACGCGCTGCGTCTCTACGATTGCTACCGCCCGGCTCACGCGGTGAAGGCCTTCGTCGCCTGGGCACAGGATCCCAAGGAGCAGTCGCGCAAGGCTTTGCAGTACCCGGACATCGACAAGCCGGCCCTGCTTGGCGACTACATCGCCGAGACCTCCGGCCACAGCCGGGCTGCCACGGTCGATCTGACCCTGCTCGATTGCCGCGACGGCTCCTGCGCGCCCGTGGACATGGGCACCGACTTCGATTTCTTCGGCCCGCGCGCGCATACCGATGCGCCGGAGATCAGCGAGGCCCAGCGCAGCCACCGCCAGCACCTGCGCCAGGCGATGGCACGGCATGGCTTCGCCAACTACCCGATGGAGTGGTGGCATTTCACCCTGCAGCCCGAGCCGGCGCCGACCACCGCCTACGATGTGCCGGTCCGCTGAGGCACACCGCTACACTGTGCACTGACCGCCGGATCGGACCACGATGAACCTGCCGCTGCACGTTGGATTGCTGGGAACGCTGGAGGCAGGGCTGATCGCGCTGTTGGTCGGGCTGCTGGTGTATGCGCTGTGGCATCGCCTGTGTCGCTGGGCAGGCTGGACCGACGGGCATGCGATCGGCTGGGCCTGCGTGATCGCGGTGGTGGCCTCGGCCGGCATCGATGCGTGGAATCTCTTCTATATGGGCATGATGCGGCTGGAGTCGCCGCTGTATGCGCGGTTGTTCCTCGCCGGTATCCATGATCCGAACGAGCTGGGCTCGCGCGTGGTGCTCGAAGTGGCCGGTGCGATCGGCGGTGTGGCACTGGGGTGGCTTTTGTTCAGTTCCCGCTCAGGCGAAAAAAACAGCAACACCGCGTGAGATTGCGTTCGCATCCGGTTAAATCCGGGGCCAATGAATGGGCGTATTACCAACCGCTCACCTGTGGCTAACCACTGCGGTAATGCACGCGTTCGCGCAGGTGGTTAAGGCCGCGTGCGCAGCGCGGTCGAGGGGCAATATCGATTCACAAACGGGGTGGCAGTGTGGGGCCGTGCGGAAACAACAGGCCGCGCAATACCTACCAAGGAGACCACCCCAATGACTATTCGCAACCGCAAGCCCCTGATCGCCCTGATCGTCGCCGCAGGCAGTGTGCTGGCCATTCCGGCGATGGCGCAGTCGGCACAGCAGAGTGCCGCGCAGGCGCAGAATCAGGCCGCCCAGGCACAGCAGGCGGCAGCGCAGGCCGGTGACGCAGCAGATACCGCTGCCAACGCCGCAGCGCAGGCCTCCGCGCAGGCCGGTGGTGGCGGTGGCCAGACGTGGGCCAGCGTCGATACCGACGGCAACGGCACCATCAGCAAGGCCGAGGCACAGGTGAACGCGGGCCTTGCCCAGGTGTTCGACCAGGCCGACACCAACAAGGACGGCGAGCTCTCGCCGGATGAATACAAGGCGTACGTGGCCGCCCAGCAGGGCAAGGCCGCCGGCAATGGCGCCCAGCAGAGCAAGTAAGGACCGGGGACACCGGTAGCGCAGTGAGGGGGAAGGGCGGCTTCGGCCGCCCTTTCTTTATGGGCCGCCGGGGTGGGGCCGCTCGGCCGCTGTTGGTATCCTTGGCCGATGATGACTTCCCTGCCCACGCCGCAAGGCGCTATCGGCCTGGTTGGTTTTGACGGTGATGACACGCTGTGGAAGAGCGAGGATTTCTACCGCAAGGCCGAGCAGGACTACCTGGATATCCTGTCGCGCTACATCGACGTGCACGACACGCAGACCGCACGCCACCTGCTGGAAGTGCAGCAGCGCAACCTCGGCGTGTTCGGCTATGGCGTGAAGGGCATGACCCTGTCAATGGTGGAAGCCGCCATCGAGATCACCAACCAGACCATCAGCGCCCGCGACCTGCAGCAGATGCTGGACATAGGCCACGACACCCTGCGCCACCCGGTCGAGCTGATCGACGGCGTGCGTGAGTCGGTCACCGAGATCGCCCGCGATTACCCGGTCGTGCTGATCACCAAGGGCGACCTGTTCCATCAGGAGGCCAAGATCAAGGTGGCCAACCTGCGCGACCTGTTCCCGCGCATCGAGATCGTCTCCGAGAAAGACCCGGAAACCTATGCTCGCGTGCTGGAAGAGTTCGATCTGCCGATCAAGCGCTTCGTGATGGTCGGCAATTCGCTGCGCTCGGATATCGAGCCGGTGATCACCCTCGGTGGCTGGGGTATCCACACCCCGTACGCAGTCACCTGGGCGCACGAGACCCAGCACGGCGTGGCCGACGACGAGCCGCGCATGGTCGACGCACCGACCGCCTTCGACTGGCCGCAGGCCCTGCGGACCATCGATGCCAAGGCCGCACAGGCCGGATGATGCGCGCCGGCCTGCTCGCGCTGCTGCTGATGCTGCCCTGTGCAGCCACGGCCGAGCAGACCCCGGAGAAGTCTGCCGCCTACGTGGTCGACACCGGCGATGCCTGGGTGGATGCCCAGCTGCAGGACATCAACCACTACGCCGAGCGCTACCCGGACAGCTTTCTGGATGAAGTCTCGCGCTATGCCGGTGTCTCGCGCGGCTATATCGCCGCGCTGATGCACACCCACGGCTGGCAGGCGGGCGACATCTACTTCGCCTGTTTCTGGGCGCATGTGATCGAACGTTCCTGCCGCGAGAGCGTGCAGACGTGGTCGCGCACGGTACCGGAGGAGGGTGAGGCCAAACGCTGGGATGCGGTGGTGGCCCAGCTGCCGGTCACGCCGACCAACCTGCACTGGCGCGCCCTGCGCCACGCCATCGTCGCCAGCCATGACCACTGGGACCGACCGGTGACGCTGGACGCGACGCTGCAGCGCCAGCTCGGCAACCGCGAGCAGCGCCAGCGTGCGGCGAGCAGCCCCACGCCACCCGCGCGCTGAGGGACTTCTTTGTTGCTGTGCAGATCGCGGTAACCCCTGCCCTCGGCGACAATGCAGCGCTTGCTGCACCTTCCCCCGTGATCCGTTGCCGAGTACGTCATGAGCACCGACCGTTTCGTTTCACCCGACGATATCCGCAGCCTGTTCGCCCAGGCGATGTCCACCATGTACCGCACCGAGGTGCCGCTGTACGGCACGCTGGTCGACCTGGTGGCCGAGATCAACGATGCCGTGCTGACCGCCCATCCGGCGCTGGCCGAGCAGCTGGACCGCACCGATGAACGCGCCCGGCTGGACCAGGAACGCCACGGTGCGATCCGGGTCGGCACGGCCGAAGAACTGGCCACGCTGGGCCGCCTGTTCGCGCTGATGGGCATGTACCCGATCGGCTACTACGACCTCTCGGTGGCCGGCGTGCCGGTGCATTCCACCGCCTTCCGCCCGCGCACCGCGCAGGCGCTGGCGCGCAATCCGTTCCGCGTGTTCACCTCGCTGCTGCGGCTGGAGCTGATCGAGAACGCCGCGCTGCGTGAGCAGTCCGCTGCCATTCTTGCCCAGCGCCGGATCTTCACCGACACCGCGCTGGCCCTGATCGCGCAGGCCGAACGCGAGGGTGGCCTCGACGAAGCCGATGCGCGCCGCTTCGTCATCGAGGCGCTGGAGACCTTCCGTTGGCATGGCGACGCCACGGTGTCACTGGATACCTATCACGCGCTGCATGACGCGCACCGGCTGATCGCCGACGTGGTCAGCTTCCGCGGCCCGCATATCAATCACCTGACCCCGCGCACGCTGGACATCGACGCCGCGCAGGACGGCATGCTGGCCCGTGGCATCGACGCCAAGGCCGTGATCGAAGGCCCACCACCGCGTCGGTGCCCGATCCTGCTGCGCCAGACCAGCTTCAAGGCGCTGGAAGAAACCGTGCACTTCCCCTCTGGGGACGCTGGCGATGCCGGCACGCATACCGCGCGTTTCGGTGAGATCGAACAGCGCGGCCTCGCGCTGACGCCCAAGGGCCGCGCGCTGTATGACCAGTTGCTTGCGCGGGCGCGCGACAGTGGAGGTGCCGGCAGCACCGGCCAGGATTACCCGACGCGTCTGGCCGCGGCCTTCATCGCCTTCCCGGATGACCACGACACCCTGCGCCGCGAGGGCCTGGGGTACTACCGCTACGACCTGACCGACGCCGGTCGCGCCAACCCAGGTGCGGTGGGTGATCTGCCGGCCGAAGCGCTGATTGCCGCCGGGTTGGCCAGTGCCGATCCGATCGTCTACGAGGATTTCCTGCCGGTCAGCGCCGCGGGCATCTTCCAGTCCAATCTCGGCGGCGATGAACAGCGCGCCTACGCCGCACATGCCAACCGCGATGCCTTCGAGCAGGCGTTGGGCATGACGGTGGAGGACGAGTTCGCGATCTACGCGCGGCTGCAGGCCGAATCGCTGGCGAGCCTGCGGGGCGGCTGACGGAAGGAGCCGGCCAGCGGCCGGCACTACCCGGAAACAGAACGTCCCGGCAGGTACCGACCCTTGGTCGGTACCGTGCATCATCAGGCTTTCATCGTCCCGGTATCCAGCCACCGCTGGTGCCACGACAGCGCTTCGGGCAGCAGATGCGGGGTGTGCTTGCCATAGCTCTCGCGGCTGGCACGGTCGAAATAGTCATTCAATTGATCGCGGAAATCCGGATGCGCGCAGTTGTCGATCACCACCCGCGCGCGCTTGCGCGGAGTCAGGCCGCGCAGATCGGCCAGGCCCTGTTCGGTGACGATCACCGACACATCGTGTTCGGTGTGATCCACGTGGCTGACCATCGGCACGATCGCCGAGATGCTGCCGTTCTTCGCCGTCGAAGGACTCAGGAACGCGGACAGGAACCCGTTGCGCGCGAAGTCGCCCGAGCCGCCGATACCGTTCATGATCCGGCTGCCCATCACGTGGGTCGAGTTGACGTTGCCGTACAGGTCGGCCTCGATCATGCCGTTCATGCCGATGCAGCCCAGGCGGCGCACCAGCTCCGGATGGTTCGAAATTTCCTGCGTGCGCATGATGATGCGCTCGCGGTAGAAATCGATGTGTTCCTTGAAGGTCTCGTTCGCCTGCGGGCTCAGCGCGAAACCGGTGCAGGAGGCGTAGCTCAGCACGCCATCGCGCAGCAGATCGAGCATGCCGTCCTGGATCACCTCGGTGAACGCGCTCAGATCGCGGAAACCGCTCTTGGCCAGCCCGGCCAGCACCGCGTTCGGAATGTTGCCCACGCCGCTCTGCAGCGGCAGCAGGTTGGCCGGCAGGCGGCCCTTGGCCACCTCGTGCTTGAGGAACTCGATCAGATACTCCGCGATCTGCTCGCTGGTGGTGTCGATCGGGCTGAACGGACTGTTGCGGTCCGGGCCGTTGGTACGCACCACGGCGACGATCTTGTCCGGGTCGCAGCGCAGCGCGGTCTCACCGATGCGGTCGTTGGCGTGCACCAGCGGGATCGGCTTGCGGTGCGGCGGCAGTGCGGTGCCGTAGTAGATGTCATGCATGCCGTCCACGCCGGCCGGCTGCCATTCGTTGACCTCGACGATGACCTTTTTGGCCAGGTCCAGCCAGGTCTTGTTGTTGCCGACCGAGGTGGAGGGCACCAGCGAGCCGTCCTCGCGGATCGCCGAGACCTCGATCACCGCGGTATCGATATCGCCATAGAAGCCGAACCACACGTGCTGGGCGACATGGCTGAGGTGGATATCGATGTAATCCAGCTTGCCCTCGTTGATGCGGTTGCGCGCATCCGGGTCGCTCTGGAAGGGCATGCGCATCGCGATGCCATCGGCCTTGGCCAGCGCGCCATCCAGCTCCGGCGCGGTCGAGGCGCCGGTCATCAGGCTGATCTGGAAGGGCAGGCCCTGGGCGTGCACCGCTTCGATGCGCTGCGCCAGCGCGACCGGCACCGCCTTGGGATAACCTGAACCGGTAAAGCCGCTCATGGCGACGGTTTCACCCGGCTGGATCAGGGCGGCGGCGGCTTCAGCGGAGACAACGCGGTCACGCAGACGCGCGTTTGCAATGCGATCGACAGACATGACGACAACGTTTTTGGGGGGATCGCCATTATCGGCGATCCATGCAGCGGGAGGGGTTCTACCTTGGTGGGATGGCGTTTTCACATCGGCGCCTCCCTGTTCAGGTTTGCCGCCTACTTCTGTACCCGCAAGTATTGTTTTGCAGTGCAGCGTGCAAGTTCGTCGCCGACCCTAGAAGATCGACCTGCATCCCGACGTGGGGGAGGGAGCAGAGCCCGCTGGCAGTTCGCTGCAAGCGGGCTTTTTTATGCTCGCCGTTCGGGCAAAGGCGCGCCGCTCCGCTCCGCCTGATGCCTCGCTACGCGTCCGTGGGTTCCCGCGCGTCACCGGCATGGCGCCTGGCCGGGAAACACCACGCCGCGATGCCACATAATCCCCTCATGCCGATTTCCGACCTCGCCGCGCCCGCGCGCGTCCCCGACGCCCTTGTTCCCCTGGTTGATCGCGCCCTGGCGCGCCTGGCCCTGTCGCTGACCGATGGCGGCCACTGGCCGCCTCCGGCACCCGTACTGGCGACCCTGCGCGCGCTGGCCGTCACCAGCGATTTCGCCATCGACACCCTGTGCCGCCAGCCGGCGCTGTTGTCCCATCTCACCCAGGAGGGCTGCCCACCGCTGCCCCTGCCGGAACTGGATCCACTCCAGCCCAGCGAATGGCAGCAGCGCCTGCGCCGCTACCGCACCGCCGCCTCCACGCGCCTGATCTGGCGCGACCTGACCGGGCAGGATGACGTGCCTGCCACGCTTGCCGGTGCTACCTGCTTGGCGGAGGAGTGCCTGCAGCTCGCGCTCTCCGCGCTGGAGCAGGAGTTCACCGGCCGCCATGGCGTGGTCCGTGCGGCGGACGGCAGCGCGCAGCAGCTGGTCGTGTTCGGGCTGGGCAAGTTGGGCGGTGGTGAACTCAATTTCAGCTCGGACGTGGACCTGGTCTACGCCTACCCGCAGGGCGGCGAATCCGATGGCGCGCGCCCGCTCGCCGCCGAGGAATACTTCGCACGCCTTGGCCAGCGCCTCGCGCGGTTGCTCGATGACACCACCGTGGATGGCTTCAGCCACCGCGTCGATCTGCGCCTGCGCCCGTTCGGCAATGCCGGGCGCGTGGCGCTGTCGTTCGCCGGCATGGACCAGTACTTCCAGCGCGAAGGCCGTGACTGGGAGCGCTATGCCTGGCTGAAGGCGCGCGCCGTCGCCGGTGATATCGCGGCAGGCGAAGCGTGGCTGCAGACCCTGCGCCCGTTCGTCTACCGCCGCTATCTGGATTTCACCGCGCTCGATGGCCTGCGCGAAATGAAGGCCGCGATCACCGCCGAGGTCTCGCGCCGCGAGATGCACGATGACATCAAGCGCGGCCCCGGCGGCATCCGTGAGATCGAGTTCCTCGCGCAGGCCCTGCAGTTGATCCGCGGGGGCCGCGAAGCGCCACTGCGCGAGCGTCGTCTGCTGCACGCGCTGCCGGCGCTGGTCGCCTCCGGCCAGATGGCCGAGCAGGACGGCGCCGACCTGCTGCATGCCTACGGTTTCCTGCGTCGCCTGGAAAACCGCCTGCAGATGCTGCGCGATGCACAGACGCATGCGCTGCCCACCGACACCACCGACCGCCTGCGCATCGCCAGCGGACTCGGTTACGACGACTGGGACGCGCTGGTTGCCGCGCTGGATGTGCAGCGCGAGCGCGTCAGCACCGAGTTCGCCGCGCTGCTCGCACCGCGCCGTGGCCAGGCCGCGCCGGATGCACTGGCCAGCTACTGGCGCGGCCTGCCCGACAACGGCAGCGCCGAGGTGCTGGCCGAAGCCGGCTTCTTCGATGCCGGCAGCGCCGATCAATCGCTGCGCGACTTCGCGCAGAGCTCCGGGGTGAAGTCGTTGTCCGATGCCGCGCGTGCGCGCCTGGACCGCGTGCTGCCGGCGCTGCTGCACGCCGCCACGCGCTCACCGCAGCCGGATGCCGCGCTCAAGCGCGTACTCGGCCTGCTGCAGGCGATCCTGCGCCGGACCAGCTATCTCGCCCTGCTCGACGAACAGCCCAGCGCATTGGCGCGCCTGGTCGACGTGCTTGCACGCAGCGCACTGCTGGCCGAGCGCCTGGCGGCGTATCCGCTGCTGCTCGATGAACTGCTGGACGTGCGCGTCTCCGGCCCGATGCCGGACGCCGCGGGCATGCAGGCCGAGTGCGCTGTCGCGCTGACCATCGATGATCCCGAAGCCGCGCTGCGCCTGCTCAACGAGACCCGGCTGGCGCTGAGCTTCCGCATGGCGATGGCCACGCTGGATGGCCGTCAGCGCGCCGTCGACACCACCCGGCAACTGGCCGAACTCGCGCAGGCGGTGGTCGTCACGGTGCTCGCGCTGGTGCAGGCCGACATGCAGCGCCAGCACGGCGGCATTCCCGGCGGGCGTTTCGCGATCATCGGCTACGGCAGCCTGGGCGGACTGGAGCTGGGCTTCGGCTCGGACCTGGATCTGGTCTTCCTGCACGATCACCCGGCCGATCAGGACAGCAGCGACGGCCCACGCCCGCTGGATCCCGGCCGCTGGTACGCGCGCCTGGCGCAGAAGGTGATGGCGATGCTCGGCGCGGTCACCGCCGCCGGCCGCCTGTACGACATCGACGTGCGGCTGCGCCCGGATGGCGGCAAAGGTGCGCTGGTGTCCTCACTGGCCAGTTACACCGAATACCAGCGCGAACGCGCCTGGACCTGGGAGCACCAGGCACTGGTGCGTGCCCGCGCCATCGCCGGCGATGACTCGCTGTTGGCCGACTTCGAACGGGTGCGCGCGCAGACGCTGGCGCGCCCGCGCGACAACGCCGTGCTCTACACCGACGTGTTGAAGATGCGGGCGCGCATGCGTGCCGAACTGGACCGCAGCGATGCCGCGCGGCTCGATCTCAAGCAGGGCGCAGGTGGCATTGTCGATCTCGAATTCCTGCTGCAGACCGGCGTGCTCGACAGCGCCGTTACGCACCCGCAGGTGGTGCAACCGCGCGATACCCCCAGCCTGATCGACGCGCTGGCCGACATCGCCTGGCTGCCCGGCGGCACCCGCGATGGTCTGCACGAGGCGCACGCAGCGCTGCTGGATGTGGGCCTGGCCTGCACGCTGGACCGCCGCCCGCGCCTGGCGCCACCGACACCTGCATTGGAAGCGGCACGCGCGATGATCACCGCGGCAAGCGATGCGGCGGGGTTGCCGTTCCAACAACGGATCGATGTCGTCAGCTGACGGCGGTTTGCACCGTCATCGACCTCGCACCGCTCTGGCACCGGTAGTGCCGGGCGCTGGCCGGCTCCCATGAACTCTGCGGAGCCGGCCAGCGGCCGGCACTACCGATTACCCGACCGCCAGCGCTACACCGGGCAATCGGCGCCCAATGTCACACCGCGCGCGGTGCCATCTTCCACAGCAACGCGCGGAACGGCGCCAGCAGGAACACGCCGATCGTCAGCTTCACCGCCAGATCGCCCAGCGCCCAGCTCACCCACGGCAGGCTGGAACCGGCGAAGGCGATGCTCCAGAAAATCGTCGTATCCAGCGTCGCGCTGCAGGTCGTTGCCACCATCGGCGCGCGCCACCAGTGCCCGCGGCGCAGCCGGTCGAATACGGTGATGTCCAGCAGCTGCGCAGCGATGAAGGCCAGGCACGAGGCCACCGCGATCCGCGGGGTGGCGATCCAGATCGACAGCAGCACCGCCAACGCGAACCCGGCCCAGGCCACCCGCCGTGCCGCCTCCGGCCCAAAGCGGCGGTTGATCAGGTTGCTGACCAGGAACGCCACCGGGTAGCTGAAGGCACCCCAGGTCAGCCAGTCGTTGATCGGGTACTGCACCAGCACGTTCGAGCCCAGCACCACTGCGCCCATGGCCAGCACCGCCAGCAGCAGCGAGCGCGGGGTCAACGGGGCAAAGGCAATGGCAGGACGCGCGGACATGGCGAGCCGGGGAAGTCGGGGGAAGCGGCGGATTATCCGGGCTTGGCCGGCCCAGGGCCAGCCCGGACCGGTTCAGTCAGAAGCGTTCGCTCATGCTGGTGGCCGCCGCATCCTGGGTCGGCAGGAACGCCAGCGCGGCGCCTTTGGCATCGGCCACCATCCAGCCCGCGCCGGCCGGGGTCGGCGTGAACGCCAGCACATCGCCCACCTTCACCCCTGCCGCCGGGTTGTCGGCACGCGCCGGCCAGGCCACCACGGCCGGTGCATCCGGGGCCTGCGGGTTCTTCAGCGCCACCTGGTAGCTGCCGTCGGGCTGGTGCGCCACGCGCTCCACGGTGAGCGGCGGTAGCGGGCCGGCCTTCTGCCGCTTCGCGGCCCGGGCGGTCAGGTTGTGCGGCATGGAGGCGTCATGCAGTTCGCTGACCCCCAACGCACTGAGCCAGACCGGTGCGGTGATCACCGCCAGGCTCACCACCGAGGTGGTGAGCACGCTGCTGGTGACCGGCGAGGCATTGCTGAGGTTCTGGGCGCTGACCGGCAGGCTGGTCGCGAGCAAGGCCAGCGCCAGCAGTGGCGCAACGGCAGGACGGGATATCCGGTTCATTCAATAGCTCCGCGGGACGGTGGACAGCAAGGGGTTACCAACGTGCACTCGGCTGCGCCGCCGCCGCATCGATGGGCAGGAAGGCCAAGGCCGTGCCCTCGGCGGTGGTCACGGTCCAGCCGGCGCCGCCCTGGGTGGGCGTCAGCGCCAGTACGTCGCCCACCGCCACCGCGGCTGCCGGGTTGTCCTCGCGCGCAGGCCAGGCAATCACGGCCGGCTCGTCCGGTGCCTGCGGGTTCTGCAGGGCCATTTCGATGCCGCCTTCGGGCGTGCGTTCCACCTTCTCCACGGTGAGCGGCGGCAGCGGACCGGCTTTGCCACGTGCGTCCTTGGCCGCGCGGCTGCGTCGGGCCGAAGCATCGCTGGCCTTGCTCAGGCCGGCCGAAACCAGCCACACCGGTGCGGTCACCACCACCACGCTCACCACCGAGGTGACGATGACGCTGCTGGTCACCGGGTGATTGATGCCCACCACCTGCGCGGGCGCGGGCAGGCTGGCCGCGCATACGGCAATGGCCAGCAGCGGTGAAACGACGCTGCGCGAAACTCGTGTCATCGAAGATCCTTCTGATGGCTCAACATAGGTCCGCAGTATGCGCGCTGGCGTGCTGCCCGCCGCTGACTCACGGTTTGGGGGCGGTAATGCCTTTCACCGGTACATGCGGCACGGCCAGCTCCTGCTGCAGGCTGCTGCGCAGTTGCAGGAAATCAAAGATCGACTCCACCGTCACCACCGAGTAATTGCCGGAAATGCGCTCGCTGGCCGGGTGGTCGGTAACGGCGGCATTGGGCACGAAGAAGCGCGCGCCGAGCCGCTTGGCCACGCCGATGTGCAGCGTGCTGGGCGTATACATGTGTCGCTGCAGCCATTGCTGTGCCTGGGTACGGTTGACGATCAGGGTGCGCTCTTCCACCTGCGCCATCGCCGCGCCCAGTACTTCCAGGATCCACTGGTTGGAATTCTGGTACTCGGTGCGGAACGGATACGCCACCACGCTGTAGCGCGCTTCATGCAGCGCCTTGGCCTGGATCGCCGGCTGGGTGAGCATCGCCTTGAGTGCATCGCGCAGCGCAGGCGTCGGCACGCCGATGCGCAGGTCGGTATGGCTGGAGGTCTCGCCGATGAAGGTGGCCACGCCCTCGCGGAACAGGTGCGACTCGGCGGTCTTGCACGGATTGAGCAGGTGCACCGCGCGCCACTGGCCATCGTCTTCGCGCAGCAGGAAGGCCAGATGACTGTGGCGCAGGCCGTACTTGCTCAGGTCCTGACCACCGCGGGCGATCAGCACCACGTCCACGCCATCGAGTGCGTCCAACGCGTCGGTGGTGGCCAGGGCCACATCGAACATGGAAGCCAACGCAGCCGGCGTGGGATAGCGTTCGGTGCACTGCGGTTCGGCCTGCGCGGTCAGCGCGGCGCCCAGCAATACGCCACACAGCAGAACGGGGGGCAGGCGCTTGATCAGTGCAGCGAAGGATACGTCCATGTCACACAGTCTCCGGCGGCACCGGCCGCGGTCGCATCATAACGCTGTGCGATGCCGTCAGGCCTGAATCCCCAACCGCGCGCGTACTTCATCAGCAACGCGCGTGGTCTCGCGCAGCGGCTCGATGCGGCCCTGCGTCTGCCAGTCCAGCCAGCGCGCCTGCAAGCGGCCACGTTCGCGCAGCGCGTGCTGGAAGTGCGCGAGTCGCCCTTGCGCCTGGTCGGCCAGGGCCACGGCGACCGGCATGCGTGTGGCGCACGCTTCAGAGAGCAGGTTCACCGAATCCGGCGAGACCACCACGCGGTTGGCCCACCCGAGCAGCCCGGCATACGGGTTCACGCCGTCGCCGCCATCGCCCCAGATCACATTTGGCACATCGGCAAACGCACTGCGCAGCGCCCCGACCAGGGCCGGCGGGGTACGCCGCGAGGTCGTGGCCAGCAGGCTGCCGCCTTCCTCGCGCAGCTGGGAAGCGAGCTGCTGGAACACCTGCACCATGTCCGGCTCATGCCACGGCGCATGCGGGGTCGGCCCGCCGACCAGCAGCGCGGTGCGTGGGCCGGGCAGGGCGCTGAACGCGGCGAACGCGGCACGGCCGCAGGCCAGCCAGTCATCGTTGACCGGGTTGAGGCTGCCGAGCAGGGTGAGCACGTTGCTGCCGCGCAGCCGGTCGTGTTCGGGCACGACCAGCAGGTCCCAATGGCGCGGGCTGAGGCGAGGGTCGAGGATCTGGACGACCTTGGTGCCACGGCGGCGCAGTTCGCGCAGCGCGCCGGCCGCCTGGCGGCCACAGCCGACGGCCAGCTCAGGGGCGTCGGCGGCCAGGGCTGCGAAGGCGTCACCGTAGCCCTTGGCGGCACCGGGCAACCAGCGCGGGGCCAGCCAACGCCAGGGCGCGCGCGGGGTGAGTACCAGCGGACGATGCGCCCCCAGCTTCAATGCCGTGGCCAGGGCCACCGCCTGCCGCACATTGCCGGCACGGCCGTCAGTGATCGTCCAGGGCGGACTCCATCGTTTCACGTATGGCATTAATTCGTTTCAGTCAGGCTGGGTGTTGCAACTGTCGCGACACTCTACACTGCCAGCCTTCGCCGATCGCGCTGTCGCCCTGCCACGGTAGCCGATGCGCGAACGATTCCCCTTATTTCTGGAGGCTTCATGTCCCACGTCCTTGACGATGCTGCGCTCGATCAGTTGTTCCGTACCGCCCGCACCCAGAACGCCTTCCTTGATAAGCCGGTCGAGGACAGCCAGCTCAAGGCGCTGTACGAGCTGCTGAAGTGGGGCCCGACTGCCGCCAACGGCAGCCCGGCGCGCTTCGTGTTCGTGAAATCCCCGGAAGCCAAGGCCAAGCTCGCCCCGGCCCTGTCCGAAGGCAACCACGACAAGACCCTGGCCGCCCCGGTCACGGTGATCGTCGCCTTCGACGAAGACTTCCACGAGAAGCTGCCGTTCCTGTTCCCGCACACCGATGCCAAGGCGTGGTTCGATGGCCCGCGTGAAGGCCGTACCGAGGGCGCGTTCCGCAATGGCAGCCTGCAGGGCGCCTACCTGATCCTGGCCGCGCGCGCGCTGGGTCTGGATGCCGGCCCGATGTCCGGCTTCGACAACGCCAAGGTCGACGAAGCCTTCTTCAAGGGCACCGCGATCAAGTCGAATTTCCTCGTCAACCTGGGGTACGGTGACGCCTCGGGCCTGTTCCCGCGGCTGCCTCGCCTGTCCTTCGACGAAGCCGCCCGCATCGCATAAGCGTTACCGCCGGATCGTGGCCCGTCCGTGCGGATGGGCTGCGTGACCTTTGCTTTTTTTCCCTTCGATTCGAGAGAGACCTGCCATGACCATGACCCGCAAACTGCTGCTGCCGCTCGCCCTGACCCTGGCCATCGCCGCCTGCTCCAAGCCGGCCGACGAAGCCGCTGCTCCGGCCGCTGACGCGCCGGCCGCCACCGAAACCGCCGCCCCGGCTGCGGACGCCGCCGCTGCCGCCCCGGCCGCCGAGGCCATCCAGATCGCCTCGGGCACCTACAAGCTCGACCCGACCCACACCGACGTGCTGGTCCAGTGGAGCCACTTCGGCTTCTCGCACCCGACCGCGCATTTCGGCAGCGCCGAAGGCACCCTGGTGTATGACGCCGCTGACGTGACCAAGTCCACCGTGGAAGTGAAGCTGCCGCTGACCGGCCTGAACAGCTTCACCGCCAAGTTCGACGAGCACCTGAAGAGCGCCGATTTCTTCGACGCCGCCAAGTTCCCGGCCGCCACCTTCAAGAGCACCAAGGTGGAAGCCAACGGCACCAACAAGCTGACCGTGACCGGCGATCTGACCATCAAGGACATCACCAAGCCGGTGACCCTGGATGTCACCATCAACGGCGGCGGCGAGCACCCGATGGCCAAGGTGCCGGCGGCGGGCTTCGATGCCACCACCACCATCAAGCGCAGCGATTTCGGCGTCGGCGCGTACGCCCCGAACGTCAGCGATGAAGTGAACATCCGCATCACCACCGAGGCTACTGGCGAAAAGCCGGCTGCCTGAGTTTCTCCTCACTCGTCGTGAGAAGGCAGAAAGCCCGCCAATTGGCGGGCTTTCTTTATGGGGCGAGCCGGCCAGCGGCCGGCACTACCGTTCCTGATCAACCCGCAGTCACCTGCGCGCTCACCTTGCCCAGCCACAGCGTGGTGAAATCGGTCGGCGTGCGCCGTGCGGGCGCGGTCAAGCCGCTTTCACGCAGGAACGCATGGGTGGCCTGCGCAAACGCCTGGCGGGCCAGCAGCGCGGCCTGCTTCACCGAGGCCTGCTGCTTGCGCAGCTGCACGATCTGCAGGCTCGGCTTACCGGGCATCGCGTACTTCTGGTAACGGCGCAGCTCATCGGCGACCAGGTCGATATCGATGTTCGCCTGCACCAGCGCGGCCTGCGCACGGGCCAATGGCACCAGGGCGGTGCGCAGCGGAGCGATGTTCCCGCCCACGGAAGGCGCCAGCGCCGCCAGGGCGGCATCCAGCGCGGGATCGGCCCGCTCGGCGCGGTCGATCAGATCGGTCAGTGCCGAAAGAGGAGAGGCTTGCATGAAAGGCACCGGCACAAAACGCGATTGTCGCATTCGCGGCCGGTGCCCGTCGCGGGCTCAGTCGTCGTGGTGCTCGCTGCCGTGCGCCTTCCAGTAGCCGGTGGAGCGGATCCAGTCCTTCGGCACACCCAGATGACCCTCGATGTACTTGCGCATCATCCGGGCCCGGCGCGATTCGGCGGCGATCCAGTAGAAGGTATCGCCGTCCGGTTCCTCGAAATCGGTCAGCACGTCTTCCAGCAGGGTGCTGCTGGCCGCGTCGAAGCCGTTGCGCTCCAGCCACGAGATGCGGATGCGGTCGTCCTCCGGCAGTTCCTGGCGGTCGCCGGATTCGGGGATCTCGATGTAGACATCGGCATTCGCGCCGTCCGGCAGCGTCTCCAGCCAGCGGCCGATCGCCGGCAGCGCGGTTTCATCGCCGATCAGCACGTAGGTATCGAAGTCATCGGCGGTCATGTGCGAGCCACGCGGGCCGCCCACGGCGATCGCATCGCCCGGCTGCGCGTTGGCGGCCCAGGTCGAGGCCAGGCCATCGCCGTGCATGACGAAATCCAGCGCCAGCTCGTGGGTCTCCAGATCCCACCAGCGCGGGGTGTAATCGCGCGAGGGGGAAGGCGTCTGCCCGTCCGGGTAGCGCGGGCCTTCCGGGGTCATCGTCGGGACCACGAACTGGCCCTCGGCGTTGGGGAAGAACAGCTTGACGTGGTCATCCGGCGAGGGCGAATCGAAGCCTTCCAGCGCCTCGCCCCCGACGATCACCCGGCGCATGCACGGGCTGATCTCTTCGGTGCGCAGCACCTGCAGCGGGCGGAACTTCACGGTATGACGAAGCAGTCGGTTTTCATGCAGAGCCATGGGGAATACCTGGATCAGTGCCGCAGCGCGGCGTTGAGAAAGAAGGACCTGGCGGGCGGTGGCTGGCTGGGTCTGAAACGAATAAGGGAGGTCAGCGGCCCTGCGCACGGATCCGCGCGGCGGCCTCGCGCAGCGCCTCGGCGACGGCCGCGGCGTTGTCGTCCTGCCAGCGGCCGTGGCACAGGCCCAGCGCGTGCTTGAGCTCGCGCAGCGCATCGCGCACGGACGGCGGCAGGTTGGCCTTGGTGATCGTGCGCGCGCTGTCGCGTACCCGGTGCACCGCGGCATCGACCTCGTCGCGCTGTGCCTCCAGCTCGGCCTGGCCCAGCGCGCTGAGCGCGTACCGCTTGCGCCCACCGTCCTCGACCGCGCCAACCCAGCCGGCGGCCTCGAACTGCGCCAGCACCGGGTAGATCGAGCCCGCGCTGGGCGTGTAGACCCGCACGAACATGTCACTGATCAGCTGGATCAACTCGTAGCCATGGCGCGGCTGGTCGGCGAGCAGGGACAGCACCAGCAGGCGCAGGTCGCCACGGCTGAGGGGCCGGGCGGTCAGCGGGCGGGCAGGGCGGTCGAGGTCGCGCGGAGAGGTCATTTCGATATATCGAATGCAGTGGCGGAACGATATATCGAAAACTCTGTTTCGACCAGCGCTGGCGCACATATGGCAGGGATGTGTTCAGGTCAATTCCTCCTGTGACGGTGCGTGCTTGTGGTGGAACACTGCACCCGGTTGTCACCTCCCAACGGCACCGATGATCCACGCCGAAGCGCGCTCGAGCGCCGTCGCTTCGCGCACGATCCGCGCCAATCGCCTGCGCCGCAGCGGCTGCGCTGTCCATCGGTGTCCTGCTGACGCGCCGGTGTCATCGCCAGCGGGCAGGCTGAAATGCAGCGTGGAACCTTCCGGCGCGGCCCTCGCGCTGTCGCCTGCTGTCCTTCCGGACACGCCGGGATGGTTCCATACGCAACCGTAGCGAAGTAAGCAAACCCCTTGGTGCGCTACACTTTGCGGCTAGAAATCTAAAACAGTCGCGCGCGTGCGTGCGGTCATGGGAGCGCAAATGAACTGGTTGAACGAGGTGCTGAACAACGACCCGAATCCTGTGGAAACCCAGGAATGGATCGAGTCGCTGAAGGCCGTAATTGATGTCGAGGGCCCCGAGCGCGCGCATCAGCTGTTGGAAGGCATGGTGGAACTGACCCGTCGTTCGGGGGCTTACCTGCCGTTCTCTCCCACCACCGAGTACGTGAACACCATCGCGCCGACCCTGGAGGCCAAGAGCCCGGGCAACGCCGAACTGGAATGGCGCATTCGTTCCATCATCCGCTGGAACGCGATGGCGACCGTCGTGCGCGCCAACCGCAAGCCGGGCGACCTGGGCGGCCACATCGCCTCCTTCGCCTCCGGCGCCACGCTGTATGACGTGGGCTTCAACCACTTCTGGCGCGCCCCGAGCGAAGACCACCCGGGCGACCTGCTCTTCATCCAGGGCCACAGCGCCCCGGGCATCTATGCGCGTTCCTTCCTGGAAGGCCGCATCGACGAAGCCCAGCTGGACAAGTTCCGCATGGAAGTCGATGGCGGTGGCCTCTCCAGCTACCCGCATCCGTGGCTGATGCCCGACTACTGGCAGACCCCGACCGTGTCGATGGGCCTGGGCCCGCTCGCCGCGATCTACCAGGCACAGTTCCTGCGTTACCTGGAAAACCGTGGCCTGATCGAGAAGTCCGACCGCAAGGTGTGGTGCTTCATCGGCGACGGCGAGAGCGATGAGCCGGAAACCCTCGGCGCGATCGCGCTGGCCGGCCGCGAAGGCCTGGACAACCTGATCTTCGTGGTCAACTGCAACCTGCAGCGCCTCGACGGCCCGGTGCGTGGCAACGGCAAGATCATCCAGGAACTGGAAGGCGTCTTCCGTGGCGGCGGCTGGAATGTCATCAAGCTGCTGTGGGGCGGTTACTGGGATGCCCTGCTGGCCAAGGACACCAATGGCGTCCTGCGCAAGCTGATGATGGAAACCGTCGACGGCGAATACCAGAACTGCAAGGCCTTCGGTGGCGCGTACACCCGTGAGCATTTCTTCGGCAAGTACCCGGAAACCGCTGCGATGGTCGCCGGCCTGTCCGACGACGATATCTGGCGCCTCAACCGTGGTGGCCACGATCCGCACAAGGTCTACGCTGCCTACCACCAGGCCGTGAACACCAAGGGCATGCCGACCGTGATCCTGGCCAAGACGGTCAAGGGCTACGGCATGGGCAGCGCGGGTGAAGCACTGAACCCGACGCACCAGACCAAGAAGCTGGACGACGATGCCGTTCGCCACTTCCGCGACCGCTTCAACATCCCGGTGACCGATGCGCAGCTGGCCGATGGCCAGGTGCCGTTCTACCACCCGGGTCCGGATTCGCCGGAAGTGAAGTACCTGCAGGAACGCCGTGCCGCCCTGGGTGGCTACCTGCCGCAGCGCCGCCGCAAGGCGACCAAGAGCTTCAACGCACCGAAGCTGGAAAGCTACGAGCGCCTGCTCAAGAGCAGCGGCGAGCGCAGCTACTCCACCACCATGGCCTTCGTGCAGAGCCTCAACATCACCCTGCGCGACAAGGAACTGGGCCCGCACATCGTGCCGATCGTGGCCGACGAAGCCCGTACCTTCGGTATGGAAGGCCTGTTCCGCCAGATCGGCATCTACGCCCCGTTCGGCCAGAAGTACAAGCCGGTCGATGCGGACCAGCTGATGTTCTACCGCGAAGACCAGAGCGGCCAGGTGCTGCAGCAGGGCATCAGCGAGCCGGGCGCGATCAGCTCCTGGATGGCCGCCGGTACCAGCTACTCGGTCAGCAACGTGCCGATGCTGCCGTTCTACATCTACTACTCGATGTTCGGCTTCCAGCGCGTGGGCGACATCGCCTGGCAGGCCGCGGACATGCGTACCCGTGGCTTCCTGCTCGGTGGCACCGCCGGCCGCACCACGCTGAACGGTGAAGGCCTGCAGCACGAAGATGGCTTCAGCCATATCGTCGCCGGTGGCATTCCGAACGTGCGCAGCTATGACCCGACCTTCGGCTTCGAAGTGACGGTGATCCTGCAGCACGGCACCAAGGCCATGATGGAAGATCAGATTGATGAGTACTACTACATCACCCTGATGAACGAAAACTACACCCACCCGGAAATGCCGGAAGGCGCGGCCGAAGGCATCGTCAAGGGCATGTACCTGCTGACCGACGCCGGCAAGCCGAAGAAGGGTGAGCTGCGCGTGCAGCTGCTGGGTTCGGGCACCATCCTGCGTGAAGCCATTGCTGCGGCCGAGCTGCTGGACAAGGACTTCGGCGTCACCGCCGATATCTGGAGCTGCCCGAGCATCAACGAACTCCGCCGCGATGGTTTCGATGCTGAGCGCTACAACCGCTTCCACCCGGAAGCCGAACCGCGCAAGGCCTACGTGACCGAGCTGCTGGAAGGCCGCCAGGGCCCGGCGATTGCGGCGACCGACTATGTGCGTGCGTACGCGGACCAGATCCGCGCGTTCGTGCCGATGTCGTACACGGTGCTGGGTACGGATGGCTTTGGTCGCTCGGATACCCGTGCGAACCTGCGTCGCTTCTTCGAGGTTGACCGGTACTACATCGCGCATGCCGCGATTGCGGCGCTGGCTAAGGAAGGGAAGATGACCGGGAAGGATGTGGCCAGGGCGATCAAGCAGTACAAGATTGATCCTGAGAAGGCTAATCCTGTCGGGGTTTGATTTAAACAAAGGCCCCGCTCTTGCGGGGCCTTTTTTCTAAGGACGGAAGAGATGAAAGACGCGTTGCCGGAGCAAGCGAAGGTGTACGGCCGCAAGGTCATCGCCGTCGCTACCCAATTCAAGCATCTGGTGCTGACTTTCGCAATTTTCCTTGTCTTGACCAATCTCGGTTTGGCGTTTCAGAGCGAAATCTCGATATTCGTGCAGGGAGCGATTCCGCGCTACTCCGCATTGCTCACGGACCAGCAGATAATCTATTCGCTGTGGATTGCACTCTTGGGAGTGCATGCGGCTGTCGGTGCGGTCGCGCCCCTTCTAGGTTACACATTGTTGGCAACGACGATCACCAGCGCGTCTAGGGTGGCTCCTTCAGGTGCTGTCATCGCCACCGAGATCGGATGGTCGAGGTACCTTCAGCTGTCGCTGACGCTGCTGGCTGGCTCAATCGTGGGCGTCCTGTCAGCGCCTTCGGCCATTGGCCTCGCCCTTGCGGGAATAGCAACTGTTTTCGTTATTGTCCGAACTCTGTGGGTATTCAAAAAGGGTTTTGACCTGATTGCTCGACCAGAGCTTTTCGATAGGGGCGCTAGAAAATACTTGGGGATAGCGATTGGTGGTCTTTCCGGCTCACCTCTGGACGATAGGCTAAAAGGCGACCTCGCAGAATTGAATGCCAATTTGGCTGCCATCACGCGAAACTCAAGGGTGAGCAGACAGGCTGCATCGCTATTGATGGGTGATCCTTTTCAAGCAACACAGCTTCTGCATATCCAAAAGAACTCTGTAGCGATACTAGCCTCGGAGGCAAAGAAGCTTCGACTGGATATTCACTTCGATCGCAATTCTTGTCCGGAGTATCTGTCTCGCGGCGAAAGTGGCTTCTTCCGTGTCTCAGCGCTGGGCCCGGATGTTAGCGTCGGAACTGGCCAAGCGCCCAGCATTTCAGTGGATGGCGATGTTGACAAGGCAAAGGTCGCGCAGCTGCAGAAGCTGGCGAGGCATTTGGTAAAGTATGGATCTGGGGAGTGGATTGAGAACTTCGTACGTGCCCCAATGGTAGTGCACCGCCATGTCGCCACGGTAATTTATGAGGCGATCCCAAATCAGCGGCCGCATGACCTCGAATATGGTCTCGACGTGCTTGGCGACATCATCGATGCAGCGGGGTTGGGTCGCGTTGATCCGTCGCAATCAATCGAAGTAAGCAATTATCAGTGGATATTTGATATCCCTCATTTTGTGCTGGGTCAAATTGAACGATCCCCGGAAGATGGGTTGGGCTATGCGCGAGACCTGGCAGCATTCATCCGTGGCAGGCTGGCAAAGTGGTTTGAACATGCTCAGCTCGATGGTTTTTCGCAGGTGTACGTGGGTATTCTTGTTCGAATTCTAGGCCTAATGGTTCGCAGGAGCCACAAAAGTGGTCAGGTGTTCGCCGGATCCTTAAGAAGTCTCCCTTACCTTGATCGGTCTGAAAGAAGTCAGGTTACGCAGCTAATACTGAGAGAGTTGATTCTTCTATTGGTCGGTAGCCCTGCTGGAAAGCCGTTGTTGCGTGCGGAGAGTCGAATTGTAATAAAGACCGTCACAGATGTTCTTAGATCTTCGCGAGCTCCCGAGGGCGCTGAACTTTACATAGAAAGCTTTATGGGCGCGATAGCGTTGTCGCTCTACTTGGCACGGGGCGATGAGGATGAGGAGGAGGATGAGGTAGAGGTCCAGTTGGTCTCTGATCTGATTGATGCCTTGGCAGACGCGCGAGATTCCGACATATCGATAGTTATGTTGTTGTTATCCGCAACCAATGCGGATGATGTTAGCCAGCGCTGGAAGTGGAGTTGGTGGGAAATCGATCAGCAGGAAAGTGGTGGCGTGCATCTTGTTGAGATTGACGGATTTCTTGCGAGAGCCGCAATTGTAATGATGGCGCCCCGCGCGTGGGAATTCGCGCAAATTCGGGACGAGCAGTTGCCTCCTCAGTATTCGATTGACAACTTGGTACGGCTCATCGATGACGGTGATTGGCTTTCACTACTTCCGATTGAGACCGCTCGCTCAATCAATTCGCTCAAGGATACCCTGGCCAGACTATCAGATAGGCGCGGCATGCTAGTTGCGCAGAAAGTGGCAGCGGCGGATGTTGATGTCGAAAAGGTAAGTGCGTATGTCAACAGTGAACTTGCTTCAGCGAGCGCAGATCTTCGGGGATACTCGGATTGGGTCGTGTCTTCGTGCAGTGTTATAGTTAGTGACGAAATTAATGCGGAAATCCAGTTTGGGATTGCAAGCCTCCTCCCGAAGGATTGCTTTGTCGCAGATGAGATTCTGGACACTTCCGTTATGATTGGGAGCTCAGGGCTCGGTCAGTCAGTCGAGGACTTTGAGCTTCGAGCGCTCGTTGATGCAGTCCGCCTTTCGGGCCTCGAAGACCAGCCGTTCGGTTCGGAAGATGAATCGGGATTTTGGAGTCATGTTGAGAATCTCATTCGTTCCGGAACATCTCATATATGGTTGGTTGGATGGGGTGTAAGTGAGTATGACCTAGGTGACAGACTGGAATCCGCCAAGGCGTCTGCGCGCGATGAGGGTGTTTGTATTCGATTTGACAACGTTGGTGGCATTGAAAAAAGCGAGTCCGGGATCTTCGTCATTGACCCTTCCGATAATATTCAGTTCGTGAGATACGCCGCCGAGCGGCAGGGTGGCTCAATTGCTGAGGGCACGCTCGATCCGTTGATGGGCGGGTTCTACATCTGTATCGCGAAGATATCGGAAGAGATGCAGCACTCTTGGCTTCGCGGCGAAAATGAGGACAGAGCGGAGAGCCTAAGGGAGAAGTACCATCAGAGCGTCCTGCTGCGTGCGGCGTGGAGTTTTACTGTTTCATCTGGTAAAGCTGACGGGCAAAAGTTCTTTGCATGGAGTAGGTCGGTTGAATCTCGGGAGGTTTTATGAGGAAGTCCACCTGCGCAGAGCGCGATATAGCTGAATTTGGGCCGCGATCTGCGCGGTTGAGCTTAGGTCCGCGACGCTCATCGCTAGACTCCGCGTGCCATTGGTATAGAAGCAGATAAAGGGCGCCGGCAAAGGAACGGCACCGGCAACTTTCGGGTGAAATTTATTCTGTGCCACGCGATAAGCGGCGTGGCTCGCGCCATTTTATCCTCGGGTCTTGCATTCCGTGCGCAGGTGCTGCTGAGAAGTAATGCCTATGTTGGGAGGGAACAGGGGGAAGCATGGCTGCTTGGCAGTTTAGGACGCCCAGTCCGAACGAGAACTCGGGTTCGAGTATTTCAGACGACAACTTCTCGATTGAAGAGCGCACCAACGTCGAGATCTTGGTGCGTGAAACGCTACGGAACCCGCTGGATGCGCGAGCATCCTTTGACGAGCAGGTCAAGGTCAACTATCGGATCGTTGAAATGTATTTGGCCCACAGCAACGTCGCGAACGCATTGTTTCCCGGAGCGTGGGTGGGTAATCCCCCCGCAGGTTAGCCGCAGCCAGAAGTGGAATTTCTCGTAATCTAACCCGAGGAGATCCCATGAAGAAATCACGATTCACAGACAGCCAGATCATCGCCGTACTCAAGCAGGCCGAGGCCGGTACGCCTGTCCCGGACCTTTGCCGACAGCATGGCATCAGCTCAGCGACGTTCTACAAGTGGCGCAGCAAGTTCGGCGGCATGGATGCGTCCATGGTGTCCCAGCTAAAAGAACTGCAGGACGAGAACCGGCGGCTGAAGAAGATGTACGCCGATGCGCGGCTCAGTGCCGAGCTGCTGAAGGAAGCGCTCTCAAAAAAATGGTGAGGCCATCTCAGCGTCGCGAGATGGCCAGACGGGCGGTCCAGGCAGGCATCACCAGCATCGTTCATGCGTGCAGGACGTTCGAGGTGAGTCAGACCTGCTACCGCTATCAGGCCAAGGCCCGCCAAGAAAATGCGATCATCGCCGACTGGTTGCTCAGGCTGACCAGCGCCTACCGCGATTGGGGCTTTGGACTGTGCTTCCTGCACCTGCGCAACGTGAAGGGCTTCGCTTGGAACCACAAGCGCGTGTATCGGATCTATCGCGATTTTGAGCTGAATCTGCGCATCAAGCCGCGCAAGCGCATCGTCCGGGAAGTGCCGGAGCCTTTGGCGGTGCCTGAGGCGGTCAACCAGACATGGTCGATGGATTTCATGCACGACCAGCTGGCTGATGGACGCAGCTTCCGGATGCTCAACGTACTGGATGACTTCAACCGCCAGGGACTGGCGATGGAGGTCGACATCTCCTTGCCTGCGGCGCGCGTCATCCGCAGCTTGGAACAGGTCATTCAATGGCGCGGAAAGCCCCGCGCCATACGCTGCGACAACGGGCCCGAGTACATCAGCGGAGCGCTGAAGCATGGGCCGAGCGGCAAGACATTGCGCTGCTCTACATTCAGCCAGGCAATCCTCAGCAGAACGCCTACATCGAGCGCTACAACCGGACCGTGCGTTACGCTTGGCTTGCCAGCAATCTGTTCAATGACATCGAACAGGTCCAGGACATCGCCGCTCGTTGGCTATGGACTTACAACCACGAGCGCCCAGACATGGCGCTCGGCGGCATCACGCCAATGCAGGCTCTCAACAGACGAACGTCTGGTCAGCTTGCACTGGCAGCGTAGTTTCACTTTTGGCGACCGCTAAAAGCGGTGGGATTACCCTTGACCGGCAGGCTCCAACGCCAACGAACGATCGACACCGGCGTAGCGCATCGCCTTGGACGAGATGTTCGACCCCTTCCACCGCACGCCGCACAGATGCCGCCCCTTTGGCGTGCCTCTTTACTGATCTGCTGCCTATCCTGGGAATCGCACCGTCGCTTTTGGGTAAGCTTGCAGGGAAGGTGTGCGTGATAGCACCCGTCAGTGATCTTCGCGACTAAGAGCGGTCTACAGGGGCTTATGAAGAAGAATCGGGTTGTCTCGCAACTGGATAAGTGTGGCTGTGGCGTCGCGTGTGTGGCCTCAGTAGCTGGCCTGTCCTACATACAAGCAAAGCTGCGGCTTGAAGCGCACGGCGCGTCGCAAGACTGGGAAAAGGAGGGTGTGGAGCCGCGCCCCATGATCCTGGCGCTTGCAGATGCAGATATCACGGTGAAGAAGCGTGCCGGACTTCGCCGGTGGCCGTCTGGAACCATTGTATTTCTTTCCCACGAGCGAGGGATCTACAAGGGAATTGGTCACTACATGGTAAAAACTGACGAAGGGTGGATGGATCCTTGGTTCAATGATCCAGACTGGAAAGCGCGCGGGGAGATACGCGAGCGCCTGCCGTACGGCACGGGCGTGCTTTTCGGCTTGGTACCCACGGGCGTCTGAGTGTCACCTGGCGCAACGCAGCACTGATGGTGCCCTACTGCCCCGGCCGAAAATTTGGCCGGGCAGTGAGTTTCACAATGTCAGTCCCTGAGCCAGCCCGCCAGCATATTTTCAATGGCGCCAGCAGGCTGTTCGAATCCAAGAACATGCACCCCGGTGCGGTTCTGCTGATGAAACGCGGGGCTCTCCAGCCAGCAGGCGTCACCGCCCTGGGGTACCAGCAGCAGCGTGCAGTCCGGGCGGTGCCCCTTCCAGCGAAGTGCGTCTTGGTAGATGTGCGCCGTACGCATGGCATCCAGCACATTAGCCCGGCCTGTACGATACTTTGCATCCAGTACCAGCAGTCTGCGAAGACCGTTCGCTTCCACCATGACTACGATGTCCGGCTTAAGCCGCAGGGAGACGCTGCGCAGCCCGGATGACCGCTCGGGCGACCCAGCAATGCGTTGCAGGCATGCTTCTACCCGGACGCCTGCCCCAGTGCCCACCCACCGGATCACATCTACGGTGGGGCGCCGGAGGCACTTCCACTGCAGCGAAGGAAATACAGTGCGCAGGCTCTCCACAATACGCACAAAGCACCAGCGCTCGTAGATCTCCCACGTCGGGCTGAGCCATAGGCTCTCTTCCCTGTCCAGGCCAGTGATGCCCGGTCTAAGCGTGGACCAGCCCAGGCGGTAAGCGCGGGAGTACCCGGGGTGGGCAGAGATGGCCGTCAACCCAGCAGCAACCACTTCACGCCGAGACACATTGGCGTATGGGGAGCGCTTGGAAAGGACGCACAGCCTTTCAGACTGTGCCTGCAGGAACTCCAGCTTGCGCTGAAGCCGGTTGGACAAGGGTGTGCGGGTGGCCTCATCCCTCTGGGAAGCAGTCAACTTCGCCAGCCCTTCGGCCACGCTGTCGCACCTGGCGCGTACGGATGCCAGTGTTGCGGACAGTGCCCGATTTGCTGGGTTGTCCAGGTTTTCTCCGGACTGCACCACATTGAACAGCGGAGCGCTGGCGCCTACGTGGGGCTGTCCGCGCAGTACCGCAGCGGTATCAGGCCGGGACATGAGCTGGCGTGCCGACCTAGCGTCTATCCGCCTTACCTGGTGGAACGGAACATGCTTCCGTTCATGCTGAAGACGACTCAGGGGCCGCGCCGAGACGGCTTCAAGGGCCTTGATCAGCGCGTCGGAGTGCCGGCGCAGGCGTGCGTACTGCAGTAAGACCGAGTTGAGCTCCCCTGCTACTCCAATATTGAACTGGGCAGCTTCCGTTCCTGGCAGCAGCGCTGGGTCGAACGCATGGATATCATCCAGCATCTGCTGGAAAAGGTCGGCGCCGAGCTTCCTGGCATCCGGTGCCACGTCCAGGCGGTAGAGCGCCAGCAAGGCCCCGCTGCTGGCCACCAGCTCGGCGGAGACCTCACCTGCGTAGAAGCCGGGCTTCCAGCGCAGGACCGGGCCAGCGGGAGTGACAACAGGCTCTACCAGTTCCTCGTCAATAAAGAGCGTTGCATGGTCCGGAAGCGGGTCAAAGTCGTACACCCCCAGCTCTTGGAAGCCGCCGCAGCGACTTCCAGGCGCAATTTCCATGCGGGTGCTTGATTGGTCGTAACAGACGAGGATCATGTGCCTACCGCCAGAACCGGGCGCTGCCTTGCTCCCGCAGATCTACCGAGAGCTCCTTCGTTTTCGCAGCCGACCTGGTCAGCTGGTATTGAGTGAGAAGTGCGGTGACCGCATCGAATGCGTCACACAGGCGCTTGGAGTTCTCGCCCCGAAGCTTTGGAAGAACCTTCGCATACACGGAGAGGTCAAGTGCCTCCCGTGCGGTGAGCTCACCGTCCTTGACCGCCGCTTCAACGTAACCGAGGACATCGCCAATGGTGCGCCAGCCAAAGTGCAGCCTCACGGCCCTCAACGGAACCATCAGCTGGCCGAGCACGTCCTTCACCAGCGTCAGGTCAGCGAGGGGAAGCTGCTCTGACGCCCAGCCGGGGTAGCTGTTGACATCGATGTCCCAGAATTCGATGACCGTGCTGCGGTCTAGCACTTTGTCACTCAGCCCGTGTGTGGTCTCGTCCATGTTGACGGTGCCAATGATGACCAGGTTGGACGGGTAGGGCAGGCGGCCCGGAACATCGCCCACTTCGTCGCCCAGTGCATGCAGTTCAATGTCATCGCCAGTCTCCATGGCCGACAGCAGCGGGGCAAGATACTGCTCCGCGTGGGACAGGTTCATTTCGTCCAACAGCACGATGTAGGGACGGTCTGGGTCGGCGCTGGCACGCAACAGAAAATCCAGGAACCCGGTGCGCATGTACACATCGTTGTCGATGGGATTCACGTAGCCCAGCAGGCTGCTGGGATCGTGCCAACCGGGCTGCACCGCAACAACATGCCAGCCCTTTACTTCCCCTTGATCCTCAACGTTGTTGGCCCAGAGCGCTTTGGCATACCCCATGGCCAACAATGTCTTTCCTGCTCCGCTCAGGCCCGTGAGCACCGCAAAGTGCCGGCGCGGCTGACGGCGATTCCACAAGCCAGCGTGGAGCTGGGCAATCAGGGTGCGGTCAAAAACCACGTCATTGGGGAAGGAATTCTTGATGGATTGAATAGAGGGAAGCTGTGACCAGAGGTCGTCCACTTCGGACGAGTTGGCTTTACTGGCCGGATCCGGAGTATCGACAGCTACGGGGGGAAGCTCCCCAGGCGTCCAGTAAATACGTGAAGCCCACTCGCTGCCCCGGGCAGTCAGGCGAAGTACTTTGGCGGCATCCATCTCTGCCAGCTTCATGCCCTTCAGCCAGTTGATCAGGACCGTCGGGGCGAAGTTGCTGGTCCAGCCAGGGTTGACGCGTTTCAGCCGGATGATGGCCTGCTTATGCTGCAGGGGCGCTTCCTGAAGCATGTAAAGCAGATTGTCGAAGCCGAGAATCTGGGTGAGCAGCCAATCCGACACCTCCTCCACTTCGCCAGTTTCCAGAAGTGCATCGCCCCGTAGCGTCAGGAAAATATCGTCACCGTCAGAGCGCAAGGCGCCCCACTCGGCAATCAGCGCATTGAGGTTGGTGCCCAGTGAGGCCGTTGCCAGCTTTGGATTCACAGAGCGGATATGCTCCAGCAGGTCCGCGCGCTTGCAGCCGTCTTTAGCGAAGGCGAGCATGGCAATAACGCTGGGTACCGAGCCACTGATGCCCAACATGCCACGGCGCCGCCGCTCCGCTGGCAGTGGATTCAGCCTAAGCTCGTTTGGCGAATCGCCCGGGAGCTCGGTGGGTTCCGCTCCACGCTCTTGGCCAGACTGCATGATCAGTGCCCACGCCAAGGTCATGCGCTCCTCGCGGCTAGATGTCTCGACACCAGCCTCGTCGAGACGCTTCAGTACGCGATCGTGAAGCTCTGTGGGGTAATTTGTGGCCGTTTTCAGTCCCATCGCTCTGGCCAGATTTCTCAGGCGCGTGTAGTGGGCCACGGTGGTGAACTGCTCGGGCCAGAGGGAGGCAAAGACTCGATAGATTTTGAGCAAGGGTGTACGCGACACATGCGGAGCAACCATGTTGGTGATCTGCTCCCATGCCTCTCCAATCCAGACAGTTCGCGCTTCTTGGGATGGTGGGAGGGGAGTCTGCTTCAGCTCCCACAGTTCTTGGGCAATATCTGCACTTGCGATCACAGAGGAGACATCAATGTTGCCTTGGCCAGTCGCCGCTATGGTTTGGCCCTCCCATAGCGTGTGCTGGAATTGGGGACTGACGAAGGTGTCGTGATCTACCGCCTCCACTTCTTTGAGCCAAGCTTCGACCCGGGTGATCCAGCCATCCGGCTGATGCCAGTTGGGGTGCTGCTGAAGCGCGAGCGAGCAGGCTTCCTTCAAGCCGTTGATTTCCTTGAGGTCAATCGCCATTCGTACAGATCCTTTGTTGGAGTCGCATTCGATTGCAGAGCGAGGGTGCGCCGCAGAGAATCAGCCAAGGCGTTGCATACTGCCTAGTGACTAGACTCTACAAGAGAACCAAAAACGTGGTGACGGGTTGCACAGATTGCCTGAGATATGACGTGGGCGTGCGAATCCTCGTCAGAATATTGACGCGACACCTATTGTCGCAATCCCGTCGATCATGGGCGTCATTCCAACGGCGGACAGTTCCATGTTCAAAATCATTGGCGGCGCAGTAGTGTATGAGTTCGCATTGTTCGGTCTGTGCACATATTGCAGTGCTGCACCAACAGGAATAGTTCGGCATGGCCGGTAGTAGCGCGGCCATGGCTGCGCATATAATCGCGCTGAGTTGGTAGTAAGCGGCAACGCACGGCGTTGCTTCCCGCTGCCAGTACATGGAAGTTTCACCAGATAACGAGGACGTAGTGCCCATCAAGCCGGAACCCCGTATAAACGCGTGCCCGGCCTGCGGCTGGAGCGAACTGGTTGCGCCCCTAAGCGATGTGATGCTGCAAGGGCAGTACCCACGGCAGTGCCCACGCCGTCGCCACCACCCCCTCCATTCCCGGCCTGCCGGTTGGCTGCGCACGTCGCTGGCCAGCCTTGCGGCCGCCGCAACGCGGCATATGCGAGGGCGTAACTGCAGTTAACGGCTGTCATCTGCCAGATCAAGGAACAGGGGAAAACATGAAGAACACAGGAAGCGGCACTGACGTGCTGGGCGTGCCGTCGCCCGAGCATATCTATACCTACATCACCGAAGGCGTGCGCGAGGCCATGCAGGCCCTGGATGCCAAGGCCGATGAGGTGGAAGACGAGGACATGCGCAGCAAGGTGGTCGCTGGGCTGGGCCTGATGCAGGCCCACATGGTGGCTCGGCAACAGGAGCTCAAGGCGAACGCGGAGTGGGACACGTTCACCGTCGCCGTGTACGGCGAAACAAACGCGGGCAAGTCCACCATCATCGAAACGCTGCGCATTCTTCTGAATGAGCCTGGCAAAGCCGAACAGCGCCGCGCGTTCCAGGACCTGCAGGCAACGCATGGATTGAACGACACCCAGTTGCAGGAAACGCACGTTGCATTGGAGACCGCAGACGGCGTCGTGGCGCAGAACACCGCGCGGCTGAAGGCACTGGACGCGCAGGCGCAGGTAGCGTTGGAGGCCCTGCAGCATGAAAAGCGCGTGGCCGAACAGGCTGCTGCCGACGCCCACGCGGCCCGTCCGTTCTGGAAGAAGCTGTTGTGGTTTATGGACAGCGCGCCGGATGACACGGCCAGCCGCGAAGTGCAAGGCCGCATTGAGGCGCTGCATGCCAACGAGAATGCGCAGCGCCAGGCCATCGCGCAGCTGAAAAGCGACGCCGAGGCCAATGCTGAGCGCGCGAAGAGCGCACTGGACCGGTATGTAACGGCGTTGCCACAGCTAATGCAGCATGCCGACGGCTGCATCATTGGTGATGGCCGTCCTGACTTTACCCAGAACACCCAGCACTACACGTTCAACAGCGGCGGCACACCATTCGTGCTGCTCGACGTACCGGGTATTGAAGGTGGCGAAGCGGGGGTGAAGGTCCACATCGACAACGCGGTGCAGATTGCGCACGCGGTGCTGTATGTGACCGGCAAAGCGGCGCGGCCGCAGCACGGCGACAAGAACGAGGGCACGCTGGAGAAGATCAAGCGACACCTGGGCGCGCAGACCGAGGTGTGGGCAGTGTTCAACAAGCGGGTCAGCTCACCGATGCCTCTCCGCGATGGCGCCAACCTGTTCAAACAGGATGCCGACGGCATGGCGGACCTGGATGCCGGCTTGCGCGCCGAGCTGCCCGAACGTTACATGGGGCTGCTGCCAATCAGCGCATACCCGGCCTTCCTGGCCGTGGCCGACTGCTTGCCACCAATCGCGTCGCTGGAGAACCCGCAGTCCATCGGTCCGGACCGACACTCCGCGCGCGGCAAGCTCCTTACCGAGTTCGACACCGCCGAGCTGCTGCAAAAGACCGGTATGGATGCGTTGGCAAACCACCTGAATACGATGGCCGCTGATGCCCCGCGCAAGATCCGGCAGGCGAACGTGCACAAGGCCACGCAGGTGCTGACCGGCGTGCTGGGGCAGATGGAAGAACACGCCAAGGAGATGGACGCCCACTTCAAGCGGGTGAAGAAGCAGACGACGGTGGCGCAAGGCCAGGTGGACCTGGCCTACGAACAGCTGTCGTCCAGCCTCGACGCGGATGCCCACAACGCGCTGCGCGCCTTTGAGCTGGGCGTGCGGGGGGAGACTTACCGACGCATTGCGAGCGACATTAGCAACAGCGATCTGGAGAGTCTGCTGAAGGCAACCATGGAATCAGAGGCAGAGGTGTTAAAGAAAGACGTTGGCATAGCGTTCGGCAACTCAGTGGAGACTTTCAAAGAATCCCTGCGTAGCGCCGCTGAGCGGTTCCAGAAGCACCTTGCGGACTTGGATCAGGTGGTGGCGTCGCAGGAGCACGGCGTGACTGGCCATGCCGTTACATTCCAGCTTCAGGTCAGCAACGGGGTCAGCGTGCCTGGCCTTTTGGCCACGGCGGCGGGCGCTGCCGGATTGCTTGCACTGGGCCCCGGCGGCTGGATCGTGATCACGTTCAGCGTTGCAGGCGTGTTGCTCAGCGCGTTCAAGGCGCTTCGCGGCTTCTTCGATTCGGACGTTAAGAAGGCACAGCAGCGCAAGGCAGTGGACGAAAGCTTGGCCACGCAGGTGGTTGGCATACGCGAAAGCCTGAAGAGCAGCGAAGAGACCGTGCTGGCCGCAGTTTCCGAAGCCTGCACCCAGGCCAAGACGCAACTTAGCGGCCCGCAGCGCAATCTGAAGGCCCAGTCCGACGTACTTCTTACTGCCACAGCACGCCTGCGTGCCTTGGCCACCCGCATTCAAACCACGATTGCCTGACCGGAATACCACCATGGATATGACGCTGGAAGCCTTCAAGGCACAACAGGAACGCGCCGCTGGCATGTTGCGTGATCTGCTCGCGTTCCTGCAGGAAGGCGAAGACTTTGGCATTGCAATGGACGATGCCTTTGCGCAGAAGCTGAAGACAGCCATTGGCACCGTGGTCGGCGAACGCCTGAAGGTGGCGCTGGTCGGGGGCTTCTCGGAAGGGAAAACGTCCATTGCCGCTGCCTGGATGAACCGGCTGGACCGGCATGGCATGAACATTTCGCAAACGGAATCCACCGACCACGTGTTGGAGTACCCGGTGGGTGACGACCTGCTGCTGGTGGATACGCCGGGGTTGTTCGGTTCCCGTGAGGTTGATGGTGCCACCTACAAGGACCTGACGCGCAAGTACGTGAGCGAGGCCAACCTGGTGCTCTACGTAATGGACCCGACCAACCCCATCAAGGAAAGCCACCAGGCCGAACTGGAGTGGTTGTTCCGCGAGCTGGGGCTGCTGTCGCGCACGGTGTTCGTGCTGAGCCGGTTTGATGCCGTGGCTGACCTGGAGGATGAGACTGCCTACCAGGCCGCGCTGGAGGTGAAGCGCAGAGGCGTGCGCCAGCGCCTCACCGACCTGCTTGGGCTGACCGCATCGGAGGTGCATGACCTGAGCATTGTGGCGGTGTCGGCCAATCCGTTCGAGCAGGGCATTGAGTACTGGCTGGCCAACCCAGACCAGCACCGCCAGTTGTCACGCATCCAGACGCTGCAGGTGGCAACCGAAAGCAAGGTGCACGCCAGCGGTGGCATGCAGCAGTTGGTGGCTGACACCAAAACGGCAATCATTGCCGATGTTCTAGGAAAGCAGCTTCCGTTGGTCAGTGAGCGCGCTCGGGTTATCAAAGACGAAGTGGGACGCCTGAAGGACACGGTGGAGGAACTTGAAGGCAAGCTGCAACTGGCTTCCCAACAGGCCAACAATGCCGGAAACCAGATACGCCGCTTCCTCACGGGGTACTTCTCGGACCTGATCCTGCAGGCGCGAGGCGCGGACATGCAGACGTGGTCGGCGTTCTTCGAGCGCGAAGTGGGCGCCGAAGGCATTGTGATCAACATGCGCCTGCAGCAGGAGTACGCAAAGTGCCTGCAGAGCGTCCAGCTGAACCTACAGGCCGTGCAAGGCAACTTCGTGGACGAGATCAACCACTTCAACACGGTTGTTTCTTCGATGGGCCAGCAGGGCGTGAAGTACCTGCTGGACGGCAAGCTGGTGAACAACAAGTCCATCCTTATGCTGCGTGACGGGGTAGTGTCGGCAGGGAAGATGGTGGGCTTTGACTTGGGGAAGAACCTCAAGTTTGCACCGTGGGGCGCGCACAAGCTTGCCGGCGGAGTGAACGGTGCGCTGGCAGGTGTGGGCTTTATGATGGAAGTGTGGGATTCGTATAAGGAGTACGAGCGTGAGCAAAAGTTCCGCCAGGGCGTGGAAGACTTTGTGAGAACTATGGAAGCCCAGCGCGCATCGCTGGTTGCCGAGTTGGACGCTCAGGCCGGCGGTAGTGTTTTCACCCAGACTTACTTCCCGGCGTTGCTGGAGATGCGGGAGTTGCAGGCCGCATTGAAGGCCAACCTGGACGGTGCGTCTGAGAAGCAGGATCGTTTCGCAGCATGGCACCAGCGTGCCGGCGCACTGGAAGGCGAGTATCAGCGACTACGCGCAGGATGAGCAGAGTTACCCATGACGCGCTGGCGAGCCCAGGCACGCACCGCAGGTGACCACGGTGCGTGAGTCGCAGTAGCGGTTGGCGCTGCGGGGGTTCGCCACCACCCGCCGCACCATCGAAAGCGATCTGAAGGAGCTTTCATATCGCTTTCCTCTGGTGGCTCACGAGACCAGCTGCCTATATGGCTGGCGCTGGGCCAAGGGCGCCAGTTTCGAGTTCAGCCCGCGCCTGACCACCTCGCAGGCGGTCGCGTTGCTGTCGGCCAGGGTGCACCTGCTGGGCCTGCGCCCCGGCTGGCCCTGGCCGAACTCCGGCCACTGTTCGACATGGCCGAGCGCGAGCTGGCGTCCACCGGTCGGCGAGATTGGCACCCGCGCAGGTGGGTGTGGACCACGCCTTAGGCGACTCCCTGTTGCTGGGTGTGGCCGGCAGCATGGGCCGCAACCGCAGCGAGCTGGATGACAACCAGACGCGGCTGCACGCCGACCAGTGCTCGCTGGCGATGTATGGCCTGTGGCGCATCGGCGAGGGACTCTTTGTAGACGCGCTGGTCGCCAATGGCCGTCTGGACTTCAACCTGCGCCGCTGGAGCCGCGACGCGCAGCGCTTGGCGCAGGCCGAGCGCGACGGTGACCAGTGGTTCGGTTCGCTGGCCTTCGGCTATGACCACCGCGGCGACGCGCTCACGCTGACCGGCTACGGCCGCGTGGACGGCAGCCGCACAACGCTGGATGCCTACAGCGAGCAGGGCGCTGGTATTTACGACCTGGCTTACCGCGCGCAGCGGGTGCGCAACACGGCCGTGGCGCTGGGGCTGGAACGCAGCTTCCAGACGCCGGAAAGCCGCCTGCGCCCGTTCTGGAGCGTGGAGTACCGGCAGGCCCTGCACGACAAGGGCGACGCCGACCTCAACTACGTCCAGTGGGGTGCGCCGCAGGACTATCGCGTGCGCATGCAGAGCTACAATGACAACGCGCTGAGCCTGGCGGCGGGCCTAGACATCGAGGTGAGCCGCAGCTGGATGCTCTCGCTCCTGTTCGGTCACGAGCAGGCTCGCGGCGCCGACAGCAGCCGAACGGTGGGTCTGCGCCTTTCCACGGGCAAGGCCAGCACCGGCGCAGCGAGCGCAACGGCATCGGAGGCCGGCACCGACGCAGCCACCGGTACCACCGGCATGCGCAAATGCCCGCCACGCGGGTGCCAGGCGCCGGGCCACTGAGTAAGTGCCGACCGTTGGTCGGCACGCTCCACTCTAAGCGCAACATCGTCCCGACAAGCGTCCGCAGGGCGCTGCACCCGCGATGCGCATGCATCGCAGACCATCCTCATCGTGCAGGGCGACCGCAAGGCCCCTGCGCACTGCCGCGCCAGCACCGCCACCCACCACCTGCTACCATTCCCCCGCAAACCCAGCCAGCCCACCCAGCGCAGACAGATGCGGGGCCGGCCGTCACACGTACGGCCCAGCGAGCCAGGACACCCTCCCGTGCCCCTTCAAGGAAGCTCGCATGTACCGCAATTCCGTAATCCGCTCGGCCGCTCTGGCCTTCGCCATCTCCCTGAGCTTTGGCGCCCCGTCCGCGTTCGCCGCTGACCAGGCCACCGCATCCGCCAGCACTACCGCCGTCCAGCGTAAAGCCGTCGCCCAGGGCCTTTATGAGCTGGCCTTCAGCCCCAAGCAGAACGCCGTGTTCGTCGCCTCCTCGGGCGGCTTCGGTGATGCCGCTGGTCCGTCCCAGGTCCTGCGTCTGAACCCGGATACCCTGGCCGTCGAAACCGCCATCCCGCTGGAGCGCAAGGCGTTCGGCGTGGTGCTGGATGACGCCAACAACCGCCTGTACGTCGGCAATACCGTCGATACGTCGGTCACCGTGGTCGACACTGCCACCAACAAATCGGTCGGCATCGTGCAGTTGATGGAAAAGAAGGTCGGCAAGGACGGCAAGGCCGCCTACACCCACGATCTGCGCGAGCTGGTCGTCGATGGCGCCAACAACCGCCTGTACGTCACCGGCCACTCCGGCGAGGGCAGCGTGCTGTTCGTAGTGGATACGCAGTCCCTGAAGGTCATCAACACCATTCCGGGCCTGGGCAATGCCAAGGCACCGGGTCTCGCGTTGGATGCCAAGGCCAAGCGCGTCTACACCTCCAACCTCCTGGCCGAGGTCGTCACCGTCGGTACCGACAGCGGCAAGGTCGAGCAGCGCTTCAAGGTCAGTGCGGAGCAGCCGATGAACATCGCGCTGGATCCGGCCGGCGAGCGCCTGTTCGTGACCGACCAGGGCTCGGAGATGATCCGCAAGTACCAGGCCAGCAGCTCGGGCTTCGAATCGAAGCATGCGGGCCAGCGCGTGCTGGTGCTGGACCGCACCACCGGCAAGGAACTGGCCAGCATCCCGACCGACGCCGGCCCGCTGGGCATCCTCCTGGACGCACCGCGCAAGCGCCTGTACGTGACCAACCGCGATGGCGGCACCGTGACGGCGTACAACAGCGATACCTACAAGCAGGTTGCGACCTACGCGGTGCCGACGCATCCGAACAGCCTGGCGCTGGATGCCAAGAAGAACGTGCTGTACGTGACCGTCAAGAACGGTGACAGCGAGCCGAAGGGCAGTGAAGAGTCTGTTGCTCGGATTGCGCTGTAACCAATGATCGCGAGACGCCGCCCGGTGAGGATTTCACCGAGCGGCGTCTGCATTGCTTTGCCTTCGGACCATTGGTTGGTGGATTACCAATCGCACTTCGCTCGGTGGTAAACCAGCGCGTGCAGGCTAGCACCGTCAGCGGCTGCTGCTGTCGTCGACAAGGGAGTGCCTTCCAGCGATGCATAGGCTGAGCCGCGCAAGCTGGGAGCGATAAGGACCGTCCTAGCATCTGGGTCAACGGCAATCAGACGCAGGTCGAACAATGTATGGATGTCAGCCCTGAGCAGTAGCCCATTGCTTACAGCGTTTGTCTCGCCATCCAAGTACGGAAAGATGTGCGCGGCTTCGAGTGCATCCAATACGTCACACCCGGTGACGGCACAGCGTCCGGCATATGCCTTGATCAAGGCCGCACGAAATGCGGGCTGACCGCGTCGGCGAACAATGCTCGCAAGCACCCGTGCTCGCTGGTCGGAAGCGGTCCCTGGATTGAATGCGCCTTCCGTTTCAGCGTCCTGAGTCACCTGATCCAGAGTGGGCGGGCGGCTCTGCTGTGGGAATGGCCGCCCCTCGATCAGCTTGACCAAGCGTGCCGCAACGTCCTGGCCCACGTTCTTGGCTGGCTTAAGACCGTCGATCCATTGCAAGCCGAGCCCATCTAGAACATAGGAAATGTTCTGCATGCGGAACTCCCACGCCTTGGCATTCCTCCCGACCTTCTCAGACAGCTCGCGATAGGTGTGTGCCTTGACGACGCGGCGGCCATTCAACTCATCAGTCAACATATTGAGGTAAGCATCTACTGCTGCTTCTAGCTCACTGTCTGTCCAGTGCTCCACCATGGCGAAAGCAACTCTAATGCGAATCTTGGATTCGATAGAGCCAGCGTATCGCAATACACGGGGTCAATGAAGAGAGTGGTTGCGATTGTCCAAACAGATAGGGATCGATCCGGCGGCTACTGCGTTGCTAGCTTCCGACGCACGTAATACCCCCGCCCCTCCCCAAACACCACACTCAACGCCTCCACCTTCCCGAACGCATCTCGATGGAAGTCGATCTCCAGCCCATCGATATCCGGTGACACAAAACGATTCGGCGACACCGCCAACACCCGCCCATCGCGTTTCGTCCCAGCCACACCCACGCGCATCTCCCCAACAGCCACCTTCACCTCTAACGCCGGGATGTCGAAGATGTCGGCCAACGCACGGCGCTGCGCCATCGGCACGCTCTCATCCTGCTCGAACACCCCGGGATAGTCCGCATACCGCGGCTCGCGCAGGTCCAGCGCAACCGTGCGCACGGCGGGATTCACCCCACGCGCGATCGCATCCGACAGTGCATTGCGGATCTCCGTCGCCAACGCAGCACCGTTCTCACCGTTGGTAAGAATGACGAAGCCGTCACCCGTCTCCAGATACCCCTCGATCCACGCCCGGTAACTGTCGTTGGAGCCGCCGTGGTGGAAGATCCGGGTCTGCCCGGCACCGTCCAGGCGCGGGCCAAGGCCGTGCCAGCTAGGCGAGACCTCGGTCATCATGTCGGTCGCGATGGGGTGCGGCAGGAAGTTGCCTTGGCCGCGGTAGCTGGCGGTCAGGGCGGCGACGAACGCGACCAGGTCGTTGGCGCTGGTCCACAGGCCTGAGGCGCCCTGTTCGGGGAAGGACTGCCAGCCGCGCGGCAGTGCGGTGGGCTTGCCGTCGCCGTCATGCGCTTTGGCGATGTTGTCGGTGGCGGCGGGCGGATCGGTGAACCGGCTACGCTGCATGCCCAGTGGCTCGAACACCTGCTTGCGCGCGAGGGTGTCCAGCGGCTGGCCGGTCACATCTTCGAGCACGAGCTGTTCCACCATCACGCCACCACCGGAGTAATCGCCCCGTTCGCCGGGTGTATGGATCAGACGTACGGGTTTGTTCTTGGCCGGGGCGATGCCGTCCAATGTCTGCAGCAGCGTGGGCAGCGGCTCGCCGGGCGGGTAGTCGGCGAAGCCATGCACGCCCAGTCCGGCGGTGTGCGACATCAACATGCGCAGGGTCAGCTGCGGTGCCGGCACCGACGGGGTAGCCGGGACTTTCCAGCTGCGCAGGTAGGTCGCGATGTCCTGGTCCAGTGCGAGGGTGCCATCGGCCACCAAGCGCAGTGAGGTGGCGGCCGTAACCACCTTGCTGACCGAGCCGACCGAGAACAACGTGTCGGCATTCACGGCAGCCTGCGTGCCCATCTCGCGCGTCCCGTAGCCGGCGCTGTGCACGAGCTTGCCATCCCTTAGAACGGCGATGGCCACACCGGGCACATGGTGCTGGGCCATGCGTTGCTGCAGCGACCAGTGCGGCAGCGCGGTATCGGCTGGCACCACGGTGGGGCGCAGGCCGGAGGCGAGCGCCGTGCGGATCGCCGCGTCTTCGCGGTCCGCTGCCCCCGTGGGGTCGACAAGCAGCAGTACCAGCGCGGCACACAGCGACGCGCGCAGCAGGCCGATCTGAACGCTGCGGATTCGCGAATGTAGGGGCGCCTGCGGAGTGGATGCGTAAGCCATGCGATACCTCACGAGGGAGCGATGCGCGAAAGACAGGCGTGCCCGTGCACTCCGCAGAGAGGAGCGATACGGTGCAGCTAAAGAGGTAACTGCGTGGCGGGCGATGGCGACGGGGGCAATCGCACCGATCAGCGTCACCGGTGGGGAGTGCGGCCGGTCAGCGTTGGCCGGCGATCGCACCACGCTGGGTGAGGTAGTCACGGACGCGATCGTTCCGTGCCTGGTTCAGCGGCGAGCGCCACTGCCCGAAATCGGCCACCACGCCCAGGTTGACGTCGGCACCGTGCTCGACCAGATAGGCCACGGTCTCTACATCGCCGGAGCGTGCAGCGTTGATCAGCGGGGTTTCGTCCAAGGCGACGATGCGGTTGACGTCAGCCCCGGCGCCGACCAGGCGCTCGACGACCGGCAGATGACCGCGACGTGCCGCAGCGATCAGCGGATTGCCATCGCCGCGCGAGGCCAGGTCGGGCTGCGCGCCTAGGACGAGGAGGGCGTCGACCATCGCCAGTTCGCCGTGCTTGGCGGCGATGATCAGCGCGGTGCCGTCGCCACCGACCTGCGTGTCCACGGCAATACCCATCTTGACCAGCTGCTGCACGCGGGAGATGTCGCCGTTGCCGGCCGCGCTGAGCAGCTGCTCGGCGTGCGGCGAAACGGTACGCGACGTAGTGGCGGTTTCGTTCTCTGCAACGATGATCGCGTTGCCCAACCGCGGCGTAGCGGCCACGGTGACACCAACATGCGCGACCAGCGCAGCCGCACACAGTGCGCCCCAGCCGAAGCGCGTTGTCCAGCGGGTCGAGCGCGTGTCCAGGCGCAGCAGCCCATCGATGCGCTGGCTCAAGCCACTGCGGGTGGCGGACATGCCGACGGCCAGAGGCGCGCTGCGCCCGCGCTGTGTCATCAGTCCGGCGATACCGGTCAGCAGGGAATCGGCATAGCCGCGGCCACTGCCGGTGCGCAGGGCCGCCTGCTCATCGCAAGCCATCTCGCGTGCGAGATCCAGCCGACGGCCCAGCAGGTGCAGGAACGGGCTCCACCAGTACACGGCGAGCAGTGCACGCTGTGCAGCCGTGATCCACAGATCATGCCGACGAATATGCGCGGCTTCATGCAGCAGCAGATCACGCAGCGCGGCCGGGGGCAGGGTGGATGCCATCGTGGTCGGCACCAGAATGCGCGGCGACCACAGGCCAACCACCATCGGGCCCGGGGCGATATCGGATAGTGCAACGCTGGCACCCGCAGGCAGTTCTTCACCCAGCAGTGCTTCGTGCTGGGGCGACTGCCGCGCGCAGCGATGCAGGCGACGCGCTTGCCATGCGCCTTGGCCCAAGCGGGTCAGGCCCCATAGCGTGCCGAGCAACCAGATCAGCACGGCGCCGTGCAGCAGGGTAGGCGTGGTGGAGGCGGGGATCGTGTTGGTGATGCCGTCCAACTTCTGCGCGAGAACCTGCACTGGAGCTCCAGTCGCTGACGGCAGTACGGCCTGCTGCGCGATCTCACCAGCCGTCGGCACGGTGCGAGGCAGCAGGACCAACAGCGGTGACGCCGCGGCCAGCACAAAGGCCACGCAGAGCGCCCAGGAGCGCGCTTCTGCATTGAGCCGGCTGCGCCCCACTACAAGGACAGCCAGCGCGAACAACAAGGCGCTCTGCCAGAGATGTTGCACGGCCATCGTTGCCAGGGCCTGGGTCCAATGCACGGTCATTTGGGCGTCCTCGAAGGAGATGCGTCGTCCACGCGCTGCTGCAGCGCTTTAAGCTCGTCAGCGTCCATGTCGTGCTCATCGATCAGGTGCTGGGCCAGCACGGTAGGCGAATCGTTGAAGAAGGACTTGAGCAGATTCTCCAGCGCCTGCTTGCGCGCGTCGCTGCGGGTGATCGCGGCGCTGTAGATGAAGGCGCGACCCTCACTGCGATGGTGGACCAAGCCCTTCTTGTCCAGCACCTTGAACATGGTCAGCACGGTCGTATAGGCGACCGGCTTCTTCTTGGACAGCTCGTCGGCGACCTCGCGCACGGACGCCTCCTTCTTCTTCCAGAGCACCTCCAGAATGCGGCGTTCGGCGTCGGTCAGGGCAGGCGATACGGGGCGGGCCATGGCTATCTACTGGTTCGTTAGTTGATGGCCGCATCGTGCGCCCGACGGATCGGCCGTGTCAACTATGTAATTAGTAATGACCGGCCTGCATGGCAGACAATGGCGCCGCGCAGGCTACGTCGCTGGCGGGTATCTATGGATCGTCATGGCCACGCAACAGCGCGCAGCTGGCACAGCACTCGCTCAGCGGCCTCTGCCGCAGGGCAGCGCGCAATGCCGCACGGGCTGCAGGATGCGCGCCGAGGCCATGCAACAACAACGTAAGTGCCAGCCCACAGCAGACGCTTCCGGACGCGCTTGGCTTCCCACGTTGCGCAGCTTCCGGTGTGATCTCATGACAGTCCATGTACCGGTTCCCAGCGTCGACGATGCCCCATGGCAACTATCGTCCGGCGCCGTCTCAGATGCTGAGATCGTGGCCGAGTGATGCCAGTGTCAGCACCGCTGGACGCACCGGTGGGTATCAGTCAGCCCCGTGCACGCCACGTCAGCAACACCGCGCTTTCTTTCACGGCTCACCCAACCCCCTCTCCCTAGGATCGAACATTCCTTCCCCATCGCTTCAAGGAGTTCCCATGGCTGCTTCCCGCGTTCGTCTGCACGTTGAAGATTCCGGTGGTACCGGCCGCCCGGTGGTGCTGATCCATGGCTGGCCGCTGTCGGCCGAATCGTGGAAGGCCCAGGTCCCCGCGCTGCGCGAGGCGGGGTACCGCGTGGTGGCTTACGACCGCCGTGGTTTCGGGCGCTCGGACAAGCCGGCCGATGGCTACGAGTACGACACGCTCGCCGATGATCTGGCCGGTGTGCTTGAGGATCTGGACCTGAAGGACGCCACCTTGGTTGGCTTCTCCATGGGCGGTGGCGAAGTGGCGCGCTATGTCGCCAAGCACGGCGAATCGCGCCTTCACAGCGTGGTGTTCGCCTCGGCGGTGCCGCCGTACATGCTCAATACCAGCGACAACCCCGAGGGCCCGCTGACGCAGGAAAAGGCCGATGAAATGCGCGAAGGCCTGGAAAAGGACCGCGACTCCTTCTTCGATGGCTTTACCAAGGATTTCTTCAGTGCCAACGGCGAGCTCAAGGTCAGCGAAGAAGAACGCCAGGCCGCGATCAAGCTGTGCCAGCAGTCCGACCAGACCGCCGCGCTGGGCTGCATGAAGGCGTTCGGCACGACCGACTTCCGCGGCGACCTCAAGAAGGTCACGGTGCCGACCCTGGTGCTGCACGGCGACAGCGATGGCACGGTCCCGTTCGAGGGCTCGGGCAAGCGCACCCATGCGGCCATCGCGGGCAGTGAAGTGGTGGTCCTGAAGGACGCGCCGCACGGCTGCAATGCCAGCCATGCCGATGCGTTCAACAAGGCACTGTTGGACTTCCTGAAGAAGTAAGTCGCAGGTCGCTCTCCGCCATGCGCGCCCGGCACGTTGAGATCACGTGTCGGGCGTTCTTGTACGCTGTACCCGCTGAGCTGGAATCCAGCGCCCGCCCATACGAGATCGTCCATGCGCCAGTCCCAGACACCGCCCTGGAAGAAGCCCAGTCCCAATGGGAAGAAGAAGTCGCAGCCGCTCTCCGAGGCGCAGAAGAGCGCGGCCCGTCAGCGCGCCGAGGAAAACGGGCGGCGCTATCCTAATCTGGTCGACAACATGTGGGCGGCTAAACTGCCACGCGGCAGTTGATCGCTCGCGCTTCTATGCTTTCTCGTTGTGGCACAGCTGACTAATAGGCGACAACCCCTCCACGGTCGGTGGCGCATCCCCAAGGTATACATCCAACTGTCTCTGTGGGGACAGTAGTGGGTACATGTACGATGCAATTCACCCAAGGTGCGAAGCTTCCGGTTGTACCTGCCGAGTAGTATCGAGATACTCTGTAGACACAACGCCTGTTGTCGACGCCAATCAGGGCCTCCGCGTTGCCGGCGCGGGTTGTGCGAAAACGAACGCTACCGTGAGCGCGGAAGTTCTCACTCACTCCCACGTTGCCAGACGGCGCGTAGGCGAACACGTAGTCCGCTGAGCGGTCGTCATGCAAAAGCGTTCCTTCTGACGATGATGTCGACTCTGGATCCTGCTCCAGTCGGGGCACGGGGAGATCTTCGTCGTCGTCTTGTTCGCATGACCAACCTCCGATTGCATCGGGGCCGCTTAAAATGCCTTCGCCTTGGCCCGCTGTCATTCCATCCTGCTCACATAGTGCGTGGTGGTACAACTGGGTCGCGATTGATTGCTCTGAGAAAAAATAGGAAAAGGAGCCATCTGGATTGGGTCGAAGCTTCTGCTCCACAGGGAGTAAACCGCCGTCCAGATCAGACCATTGTGCGGTGCGCACGATGCGCTTGGTGCCGTCGCGCTCTTGGGTGTGTTCATCACGATAGGCAGCGGGCGGGGGCGTGACCGGCATGGTGACTGCTGCGGAAAGTAGAAGAATAAACATGGGCATCGGCGTTCTCTGGTGAACGAGCTCAGCTCGGTCAGATCATGCTGCCCACTATCATTTTCTTGAACTGTGCGCTGCTCTACGCATTAGACAGACGTAACGCACTAAGACCTATCTATTGTTTCTGTTGTAAAGATAATCCCAATCTGCTCGACAACATGTGGGCGGCCAAACTGCCACGCGGCAGTTAATCAGCACCCTGCTCAGCGCTTGACCGCGAGCACGCCATCCATCGCCAGCTCGGCCTTGAAGCCCGCCTTTTCCAGACGCTTGGCGACCTCGCGCGGTACATCGCGGCCGCTGGTCAGCTTGTTCGGCGCACCGGTGTAGTGGAACATCCGGCCGCCCTTGCGGATGACGCGTGCGAGCTCGTCATAGAACACCTGTGAATACAGCTCACCGGCGATGCCGAAGCGCGGCGGATCGTGCAGGATCGCATCGACCGAGGCAGTCTCCAGCCCTTCAATCTCCTGCGACACGTCCCCCTGGCTCAGCGCCAGCCGACCCCCGCTGCTTTCCGCGTCCGGATCCGGCGACCACGGATTGAGCGTGCGCAGCCACAGCACATCCGGATTCTTCTCGAACGAACGGATACGGGTGACGCCGCCTTCCAGGCAGCACGCGGCGAAGTAGCCCAGGCCGCCGCAGGTATCCAGCACGGTCTTGCCGGCCGGCGCGATCAACGCGACCTTGCGGCGGGCATCCTCGAACGGGGAGACCTGCGCGCTGGGCAGCATCTTGATGCCGTCGATCTCGAAGGTCGGCGCGTCCCAGTCGGTCGGCACCAGCTTGATCAACGCCGAGCCGAAGCGTGAGATCGCCAGGAACTCCTCGCCGTCCCAGTAGTACAGGGTCCGGTCCTTGGTCTTGCCGGGATAGGCATAGGTCTCGCCCTTCCACTGCCAGTGGTCGGCCGCCAGCGTGGCGGTGCCGGTGGAGCGGCCGAGGTCGAGCGAACCGGTCCATTCCCCGGTGCCGGCATCGCGGGCGCGGGTCAGGCTCTCGGCGAGCGGGCGGGTCAGCAGGGGGCCGGTGTAGTGGGGCACGGGATCTAAGTCCGCGGCGCGAGCGCCAGACGGTATGGCAGTCAGGGGTGGGCATCGTACCTGAGAAGCCGCTGGCCGGCCGTCATGGGGCCCCGAGCTGCGGGGATTCCGACCCACGTGTGGGCGGGTATCCGAGGCGCCGGCGGGGAGTGCGCTGATCGAACTGCGCAGGGACGCTTCGGATACTTGGGTCATGTCCTACGACCACATTCTCTGGCCGACCGGTACCACCTACTTCTTCAGTGCGCACCTGCGCGATCGCAGCAGCAGCCTGCTGGTGGAACAGGCGCAGATCCTGCGGCTGGCGTTCCGGGTGGCGCAGCAGGCGCGGCCGTTCCGGATCAATGCGATCGTGGTGCTGCCGGACCATCTGCATGGGGTGTGGACGCTACCGGAGGGCGATGAGGAGGGGCATCGCCGCTGGGCGCAGATCCAGGCGATCTTCGACCGCCAGCTGCCGATGACGGATCCACGGCTGCAGCTCCGGCGTGATCGCAGCCTGCGGCCGCTTTGGCACAACGGCTTTCGCGAGCATCGGATCGTCGATGCCGAGGACCTGCAGCGGCATGTGGCCTACGTGCACCACAACCCGGTCAAGCACGGGCATGTGCGTGACGCGACGCAATGGCCGTACAGCTCGATCCACCGCGGCCGTCGCGAACCGGGGGAGGGCAGCTGACGTATGAGGATGGGGGCTTGCCCGCGGAGGCGTGCGGCAGGCGGTATCGGGGGATGGGTGTTGCGGACCGGGCTACTGGTGCGGGCGTGCGGTGGGCCGCAGCCAGCACCAGTGGCCCGGGAGGCGGGCACGACGCACCTTGCCGATCAGGGGCACTTCACCGGGAACACCGGCCCGGCGCCGATCAGGACCAGCGCCATGTAGTCGCTGTCCTTTGCTTTGCCTTTGAGTGTGGCACCGGGGTTGAACTTGAAGATGCCGAAGCCGCCACCGGGGCGCACCAGGGCCTTGTTGATCTGGTCGGCATCGTCGCGGAAGAACTGGGCGATCTCTGCGCGGCTGGATTCCTGCAGCGGCGTGGCATCGCGCTGCCATTGCTCATCGCGGTTGAAGGACACGTAGTACTGCCCCTGCTGCTGATCGATACGGAACTCGGCCGGCTTGCGCGCGTGGGTGGAGAAGCAGCCGAGCATCGGATCGGAAGAGAACACGCCGGCGCTGTTGTCCTTGCCGCAGCCGGTCAGCAGGAGGGGGGACAGGAGGAGCAGGCTGGAGAACAAGCTGGGCAACAAGCGCATGGCGGTTCCTGTCGGCGGATGTTGAGGGCATTGTCCAACACGGCATGAAAAGATCCCGTCTGTGTGCACCGCGGGCGATGGTGTACGGTGACGCGATCCTCAGGAGACACCCCGTGCCGTCAGACTCTCCGCAAGCGCCGCGCTCACCGTCGACGGTGCCGATCTCGGTTCAGCGACTCCCGCTGCTCGGTCTGGTCAGCTTCCTCGGCCTCCCCGTCGGTGCCGCCGCTGCGCACATCGCCACCGCCGCCAATCACGGGGTCACCGCAGGCGCCAGCACCACCGGCGTCTCCATCGGCGTACTCGCTTCAGCGGCCGTGGGTTTGATTGCCACGGTCGGCTCGCGCGTGCGTCAGGAACGCTGGCCGTGGCTGGGCATCATCGGCGCGGTACTCAGTGCCGCGCCGATGGTGCTGTTCCTGGTCGGGATGATGTTCAAGCACTGAGCCGGAGCCGCACGCTCAGTGCCGGTGCCGCCGCCAGGCGTTCCACACATGCGTGCTGGCCAACAGCAGGCTGCCGACTACCGTCATCGGGGTCTCGGCCTCGTGGCTCGGCCAGCCCATCGCACCGGCCAGCAGCAACAGCAGCCCGACCAACGCGGTGGCCATCGCCAGCACGGGCAGACGGTGCTGACGGTGCGCGCGCCACAGCGCGAAGCCGGTCACCGGCGCGGCAATCGCCACAAACAGGGCATGCACCCACTCGGCTTCGGCCCACACCCCCATCAGCGGGAGCATCGCCGCAAGCAGCGGCAGGGCCAGGCAGTGCAGCAGGCATAGGCCGGACAGCGCGATGGCGCCGGCATCCAACAGGGCAGAGGATCGCTTCATGGGTCGTGGAGTCTTGGTCTGTGAATGTTATATAGTAACATTTCAACTCCACTCCAGACCTGCTCCGCCATGACTGCCTCTGCTGCCCTTCATGATTCCCGTCTTCCGGTGACGGTGCTGTCCGGCTTCCTCGGTGCCGGCAAGACCACCCTGCTCAATCAGCTGCTGCGCAACCGCGAGGGCCGCCGGGTGGCGGTGATCGTCAATGACATGAGCGAGATCAACGTCGATGCGCAGCTGGTCCGCGAGGGCGGCGCGGCGCTGAGCCGCACCGACGAGACGCTGGTGGAGTTCAGCAACGGCTGCATCTGCTGCACGCTGCGCGATGACCTGCTGCACGAGGTGCGCCGGCTTGCGGCGGAGGGGCGCTATGACTATCTCTTGATCGAATCGACCGGGATCGCCGAGCCGATGCCGGTCGCGGCGACCTTCTCGGTGCGCGATGAGGCCGGCTTCAGCCTCAGCGACATCGCACGGCTGGATACGCTGGTGACGGTGGTGGATGGCGCGCAGTTCCTGCACGACTTCGGCTCCAGCGATCGGCTGATCGACCGCGGCCAGCAGGCCGGTGAGGACGACGACCGCGGCGTGGTGAATCTCCTCGCCGAGCAGATCGAGTTCGCCAACGTGATCGTGGTGAGCAAGTGCGATCTGATCGATGACGACACGCTGCAGTCCACGCTGGCCGTGCTGCGCGCGATGAACGGCGATGCGCGGCTGGTGCTGTCCGAACACGGCAACGTGCCGCTGCACGAGGTGCTCGATACCGGCCGTTACGACTTCGTCAAAGCCCAGCTGGCACCAGGCTGGATGCAGGCGCTGCGCGGGCAGCACACGCCGGAGACCGAGGAATACGGCATCACCAGTTTCGTCTACCGCTCGCGCCGGCCGTTCCATCCGCAGCGCTTCGCGCGCTTGCTCGAAACCGGGTTGGGCAGCGTGATCCGCAGCAAAGGCTTCTTCTGGCTGGCCAACCGCATGGACTCGGTGGGCGAGCTCTCCAGCGTCGGTGCGGCCACGCAGACCTCGGTCGCGGGCGTCTGGTACGCCTCGCGCGAGCGCATGGAGGCGGGCCTGGAGAACACCGTGCCCGAGCTGCCGCCCACGCGCGTGCCCTACACGGATATCGGCTGGGCACGCCAGCAGGCGTCGTGCTGGACCGCGCCGCTGCCCACCGTGGACCAGGTCGGCGATGCCGGTGAGTACCAGGCGATGCGCAGGCTGTGGCATCCCTGGTGGGGCGATCGCCGCCAGGAGCTGGCGGTGATCGGCGTGGCGATGGACGAGCACGCGGTGCGTGCCGAGCTGGATGCCTGCCTGCTCAACGATGAGGAACTGCGCGCCGGACCACTGTTGTGGCAGCTGCTGCCGGATGCGTTCCCGGCGTGGGCGCGCGCATGAGCAAACGGATGCAGGGGTTCAGGTAGCCAGTTGCCTTGCCATCTCCTTGATGACCACTTCGATGATCGTTCGCACCATGCGCATCTCGCCGTACAGGGTCACTCCGGCGACATCAGCCCAGTACGAATTTTCTGTTTCGATCGCCGCCTTTACCGATTCAGCCAACGGAACGACACTGGATGTCATCTCGGCAAGGCGCCGCTGCGCCAAGCGCGACGGCAGGCCCAGCTGTACCCCGGCATCGACCAGCAAGGCTGGCGTGATATCGGCGAAACGCTGTACGCCGAGCAGATCCCAAGCAAGCGTAGATGCTTGCGGCCAGCTCGGACTGTCCTCTTTGTAGGCGCGGCTGCGGCCCGCGACGGTGCTGAGCAGATCGTAGTGTGGGGCAAGGTCGGTGCCACCTCTGCCGACGAGAAAGCTCAGGTTCTTCAGATGGGCATCGTCGTTGCCAGTCAGCACATTGAACACCAACCAGTCAAACAGTCGCCTGCGCGTGTTAAGTCTCTCGCGGCAGTAGTGGATCGCCGCATCCAACGTCCGAAGGCTTCCCGCACTGTATTTGTCTCCGCGCTGGAGGTTCAACAGTTGGCAGGCGTCGATGGCATGCATGCGGCGTGTGCTGCCGCCGTCCGTTACACGGTCAAACCGTTCGATCAGAAAGACCGGCTCGGGCACATAGCGTCGCTGCACCTCGGGCACCATCAGCCCCATCGCGCGAGCCAGGCGCATGACAAAATACTCGTTGATCACCGTGTGCGGATAATCAGGGTCGGTACTGTCCGGCTTCAGAACATGGGTGGACGTTTCCGTGCCGACAGGCTGGTACAGCAAGCCTTGGTCTTCGATGACGGCCAATTTGTGTTGTGCGCCGGCCAGCGACATTCGCTTTTCCGCGCCGCCGGCCAGTGAGTGGCGCGGCAGGTTCTGGATGCGCTGGGAGAGTTCGGCATCCGGCAATCGCGCCCGGCTCCCTGGCGCCAGTGTTACATGCGGGGGCAGCAGGGTCAGCGAACCCGCGGATTCAGCACCGTAGTGGGTCAGCAGGGCGAAGTCATCGCTGCCGCGGAGTCCAGCGTCCTGCGCCATGCGTGTGCGCTGCTGATCTTCTGGGAGCAGATTGTCGAAGTACCATTGCACGGGGCGCGAAGTACTGCCGTCCAGAAGGGGGCTGTGGCTGCGCGGCAGCCAAGGCGAGAGGTCGAAGCTTTCTGGATGATCACGCCAGGTGGGCGCGTACTCGAACCGCCATAGGTTTCGATGCTCGTGCAAGGTACCGACGGGCTGGCCATCCAGGGTGGCCAACAACGAGCGCTCTGGATAGTGCAGCCCTTCCAGGAACACGTCACCCAACGCAGGTTGGGCAGCGTTGATGGATGACGGATTCATCGTTTCGCTCCGCGCATTCTGTCCTGCTCCTGCAGCAGTGCTACGGCCGCGTCGGGCACATCGATCTCCACGCGCAGGCCGAGTTCCGTTAGAACCTGGAACAGCTTCTGCCACTGCACAGTGCCGCCGCCGCGCTCGACCTTGGCAAGGAAGTTCTCGCTGACCCCGATGCCTTCGGCGGTGTCGTCCTGACGCATTCCCTGGCACTTGCGCGTGGCTCGGACCAAGGGACCGAGTTCTTCATGGTGCTTGAGCGTGACCTTCATGCATTATCCTTACGAACGTGTGGATTCTGCGGTAGTGGCGCGAGAATACGCCAAAATCCTTTTTAACGTAAGGATTTCTATTGAACGCGTGTCGACACGAGAATAATCCTCTCGATCATGAGGATTCAAGCCGGCCCGTCAGTTGCCACCCGACGCTAGTCGCGGTCAGAACGTCGGTCAAGCCGACCGCCTCCAGCAGCGCGTCATCGTGCGACACGATCATCAACGTGCCGCTGTACTGGCTGAGCATCTGCTCCAGCGCGGTCAGCGAGGGCAGGTCGAGGTGATTGCCGGGTTCGTCGAGCAGCAGCAATTGCGGCGGCGTCTGCGCGTACAGCACGGACGCCAGCGCCGCCTTCAAGCGTTCGCCACCGCTGAGCGTGGCCAACGGCCGCAGGCTGCGCTCGGCATCCAGGCCGAGCAGGGCCAACTGCGTGCGCAGCGTGCCTTCGTCGGCCACCGGATGCGCGCGCTGCAGCAGTGACAGGGCCGAGGCCTCATCGGGCAGCATCGTGAGCGACTGATCGAGCAGGGCCACGCTCGCCGCCATATCGACGTGCCCCGACACCGGCGGCAATTTGCCCGCCAACACCTTCAGGAGCGTGGATTTGCCACTGCCATTGCGGCCCTGCACGCCGATCCGCTGGCCGCGCTGCACGGTGAGATCCAGCGTCTTCCAAGGCGCCTGCACCCACGGCAGTTCGGCGGCGATGAGCTCGGCCACGCGCTGGGGCCCGGGCTGATGGATCACCGGGGCGAGCAGGGCGATTTCGGTGTCCTGCTCCACCTCGCCGGCAGCCTCGCGCACGCGCGCATCCAGTTCGGTACGTCGCTCGCTCTGCTGTGTTTGCCAGCGGCCGGCGCTGTGCTCGCTGCGGTTCTTCATGCCACCGAGCAGGATCGGTGCCTGGTTGGCGGTGCGTGCATCGCGTGTAGCGCGCGCTTGCCGATGCGCCATCTTCTCGCGCTGATCGCGCAGCTCGGTCTGCTGCTGGCGGCGCTCGCGCTTGCGCAGCGCCAGCTGGGCCTGGGCACTGCGCCGCTCGCCGTGTTTCTGATCGGCGTAGAGATCGTAGTTGCCGCCGTACTGGCGCAGCCCGCTTGGCGACAGTTCGACGATGCGCGTCATGTGCCGCAGCAGCGTGCGGTCGTGGCTGATCACGATCAGGCCGCCGCGCCAGCGCTGCAGCGCCTCGATCAGGCGCGTGCGGTGGGCGGCGTCGAGGTGGTTGCTGGGTTCATCCAGGATCAGCCCCTCGGCACCGCACAGGAACGCACCGGCCAGCGCGACCTGCATCGCCTGGCCACCACTGAGCGTGGCCGCCGGCCGTAGCGGATCCAGCGCGGGCAGCCCTAGCAGCTGCCATTGGGCCTGCAGCTGCTCGCGGAGGTCCCAGCGCTCACCCACGCGGGTGAAGTCGTCCGGATCCACGCTGCCGGCTTCGATACGGTGCAGGGCGTCGAGCACCGCGCCGACGCCGGCCAGATCGGCGATACGGCCGGCGGGCACGCCGCTGTGCTGCGTGAGCAGGTGCACCGGCCCGCTGCGCAGGATGCGGCCGGCGGTGGGCGTGAGATCGCCACTGAGCAGGTGCGCGAGCAGGCTTTTGCCCACGCCGTTGCGCCCGACCAGGCCGGTCGGGGTGCCGTCGAACGCGGCGGACAGTTCGGAAAACAGGACCCGGCCGTCGGGCAGGGTATGCGTCACGCGATCGAGCGTGAGAGCGAATGCGGTCATGCGACCTCCATTGGATGCCAAAGACTCCCCTCCTGCGGAACAGGTGGGTGGAGACGGGCCGTCAGACGACGGCGGCATCAATGGCGCATGTAGGCCTACCTCGGCAACAAAGGCGGCTGGCTGCCGCGCGGCCAGTATAAAACCGCCCGGCGGCAGGGCGATGAACGCCGCCTGCTCAGCAGCTGACCCCGGTCAGCCGGGCGCTGATGAAATCGATGAAGACCCGCAGCTTGGGCAGCACATGGCGGCCGGAGGGCCACAGCAGGTAGAAGGTGCCGCAGGCATGGATGCGCTCGGCCATCACCCGCTGCAGGCGGCCGTCGGTCAGCGCCTCGCGCACCGAGTGCTCGGGGATATAGGCGATGCCGCGCCCGGCGAGCGCGAAGGCCAGCCGCGCTTCGATCGTATTGCTGACCATCGAGACCGGCAGTGCCAGCGGGGCGGCGCCCGGCGTCTGCGGCAGCGGCCAGGGTTCCAGCTTGCCGCTGCTGGGGAAGCGGTAGTGCAGGCAGTCGTGCTGCAACAGGTCCTCGGGCACGCGCGGCGTACCGCGGCGGGCCAGGTAGTCCGGGGACGCGACCAGATAGCGCGGAAACACGCCGAGCTGCCGCGCGCTCAGGCGTGAGTCCGTTGGCGCGCTGACCCGCAGCACGGCATCGAAGCCTTCCTCGATCACATCCACCAAGCGGTCATCGAAGTCCAGCTCCAGGCGGATGCCGGGATACGCCGCCATGAACTCGGTGAGCAGCGGCAGCGAGATGTCGCCGACCAGCGGCAGACTGACCCGCAGCACCCCCGTGGGCGCCTCGGTCTGCTGGACGAGCTCATCGCGGGCGGCGTCACGCTCATCAAGGATGCGCCGGCACCGGACCAGGAAGCGCTCGCCCTCGGCGGTGAGGGTGACGCTGCGGGTGCTGCGATGAAACAGCCGCACGCCCAGCGCCTGCTCCAGCCGCGATACCGTCTTGCCGGCCGCCGAGGCAGAGATGCCGAGCATGCGGCCGGTCTCGACGAAGCTGCGGGTGTCGGCGACCTGCACGAAAGTCTGCAGGTTGCCGAGGTTGTCCAAGGCTGACATGAGGGGTTGCACGGGGGGGAGAAGGGGGGAACTGTAGCGGTCGGCAGCGCTGGCGGGGCAGGAGGCGGCGGCATCGGCCCGCAACACTGTGGTGCGCGGGGGCGGTGGGGGCCGAAGACCTTGCAGGGAGCGCGCCTTGCCGATTGCGGCCTCGCGGCTCCGGAATGTGCGGAGCGCCAACCGGCTGTTTCGCTGAACACTCACGGCCTACCGTGGCGCTCCCTCACTTCTCGGCGCCGCCATGTCCTCCTTCCCTTACCTCCGCGACCCCACGCGCCCGCTGGATGTGGCCCCCACCCAGGCGCGCCCATGAGCGGGCACGCGGTCGATTCCAACGCCGTCCCCCTGCCCAACGCCGCCAGCCGGTTGCCCTTCGGCGGGCTGCTCGCCCTGGCCTGCGCAGGCTTCATCACCATCCTCACCGAGGCGCTTCCGGCCGGCCTGCTCTCGCCGATGAGCGCCGATCTCGGCGTCAGCCGCGCGCTGGTCGGCCAGCTGGTCACCATCTACGCCTTGGGCTCGCTGGTCGCCGCACTGCCGATGACCGCGCTGACGCGGCGCTGGCCGCGCCGCCCGTTGATGCTCACCGCGATCGCCGGCTTCGTGGTGGTCAACACCATCACCGCGATGACGCACCACTATGGGCTGATGCTGGTCGCGCGCTTCTGCGCGGGCATCAGCGCTGGCCTGCTGTGGTCGCTGGTGGCCGGGTATGCCAGCCGCATGGTGGTCCCGCAGCTGCAGGGCCGCGCGATCGCCGTGGCGATGGTGGGCACGCCGCTGGCACTGTCGTTGGGCATTCCGGCCGGTACGCTGCTGGGCCAGACCATCGGTTGGCGCTGGGCGTTCGGGTTGATGTCGCTGCTCAGTGTTGGCCTGCTGGTGTGGGCGCGGCTGGTGCTGCCGCCCTTGCCAGCCCCGGGCGCGGCGGCCCAGCAGCCGCTGGGCAACGTACTGCGGCTGCGCGGCATGCGCACCGCGTTGCTGACGATGTTCCTGTACGTGCTGGCGCACAACGTGCTCTACACCTACATCGAACCGTTTGCGGCGCTGTCCGGCGCGGCGGTGTGGCTGGATCGTCTGCTGCTGGTGTTCGGCGTGGCCGCGCTGGTCGGCATCTGGATCACCGGCCTGCTGGTGGACCGCTGGCTGCGCGCGCTGGTGATCGCCAGCACGGTGGCCTTCGCACTCTCGGCGGTGGCGTTCGGGCTGTGGCCGGGCTCGCCGTGGGTGCTGGTGATCGGCACGGTGGTCTGGGGAATCTCCTTCGGTGGCGTTCCCACGCTGTTCCAGACCGCCGTGGCGCGCCGGGCGGACGAGGCCGGGGACATCGCGCAGTCCTTCGTGGTGACCGGCTGGAATCTGGCCATCGCACTGGCGGGCATCGTCGGCGGCGTGATGCTGGAAACCGTCGGTGAACGCTGGCTGCCCGTGGTCCTGCTGGTGCTGCTGCTGGCCACGTTGATGGTGGTGCTGCGCCAGCCGCGCGCCTGGGCGCCGATCACGCACTGAGCCCAGCCGCCGCACCCGGCAAGGTGGAGCGCGATACCCGGCGCTATGCTGGGGCCGGGTATCGCGATGGGAGCAGCGGGTGCGCAAGGGATTCTTTCGATGGGGTGTACTGGCACTGCTGTGCCTGGCCGGTATCGCACACGCGGCGGAGCCGGAGCGGCGCATCGCGCTGACCATCGACGATCTGCCCTGGCAGCGTCTGGACGAACGCGCAGAGCCCGCGCTTGCCGCGCGCCATGCGCAGTTGATCGCGGCCCTGAAGCAGGCCGACGTGCCGGTGGTGGGCTTCGTCAATGAGGTCAAACTCGAGGTGGATGGACGGGTGCAACCTGCGCGCGTGCAGATGCTGCGCGACTGGCGCGATGCCGGGTTCGAGCTGGGCAACCACACGTTCGGCCATGTCGATCTGCATGCGATCGGGCTGGCCGCGTATGAGCAGGACATCCTGCGCGGTGAGGTGACGCTGCGCCCGTTGCTGGCCGAGACCGGGCAGGCACCGCGCTGGTTCCGGCACCCGTATCTGCGTGCCGGGCAGTCCCCGGAAGAACGTGCTGCGCTGGGCGTATTCCTGCAGCAGCATGGCTACCGGATCGCGCCGGTAACGGTCGACAACAGCGAGTGGATCTGGGCGTTCGCGTACGACCGGGTGCGTGATACCGAGACCGATCCGGTCGCGCGTGAGGCCCGCCTGCGCCAGCTGCGCCGCGGCTACGTGCCGTACATGCTCAACAAGCTGGACTACTACGAGCAGCAGGGGCAGCAGCTGCTGGGCCGGCTGCCTGCACAGGTGTGGTTGATCCACGCCAATGCGCTCAGCGCGGACTGCGTGGAAGAACTGGTCGCAGCCACGCGCCGGCGCGGCTATCGCTTCATCACGCTGGAGGACGCATTGCAGGATCCGGCCTACCAGCATGCCGATGGCTACAACAGCGCCGGGGGCATCAGCTGGATCCAGCGCTGGGCCATGGCCGAGAACAAGCCGAAGGCGTTCTATGCTGGCGAGCCGCAGGTACCGGCGTGGGTGATGACGCTGGCGGGGCTGGAGGCCGAATAGACAGTCGGCTCAGCCGGGTTCGTCGTTGCCGGGCTTCTGCATGTCTTCCGGCGCCTGTCCGTACTGCTGCTTGCGCTGCTGGTGGAAGGCCACGAACTCGTCCGGCGGCAGTGCCTTGGAGAACAGCCAGCCCTGCCCGAACTCGACCTGGCGCGCCTGCAGGTAGGCCAGCTGCGCGGGCGTTTCCACGCCTTCGGCCACGGTGAACAGCCCCAGCGTCTTGGCCATGTCGATGATGTGCGAGGTGACCGGACTGGTGGCGCTGTCGGTCCCGATCGCATCGATGAACGACTTGTCGATCTTCAGCGCATCCAGTGGCAGTTGCTGCAGGTACTGCAGGCTGGAATAGCCGACACCGAAATCATCGATTGCCACGCAATGACCGATGCGGCGCGCGTTGGCCAGGCTGGTACGCGCACGGCGGATGTCGATGAAACCGCGCTCGGTCGCCTCCAGCCAGATCTGCTGGGGATGGATGCCGGTGCCCTGCAGTTTGGCGCTCAGTACCTTCAGCGCCCGTCCGCTGCTGACATCCTCGGCGGCCAGATTGATCGCGATGTGTGCGGTGCGGTCCTGTATCAACAGCTCGCGCATGTCGGCGATCACGTGATCGATCACCTGGTCGGTCAATGCCTCGATCAATCCCGCCTCTTCGGCCAGAGGAATGAACAGGTCCGGCCGCACCAGGCTGCCGTCGGGACGGCGCCAGCGCACCAGCGATTCAGCGCCCACGCAGATGCCGGTGTCCAGCTCGATGATCGGCTGGTAGTGCATGAAGAACTCGCGCCTGCGCACGGCGGTGGCCAGCTCACCGCGCAGCGAGAGCCGCCGCCGCGACAGCCAGATCACGCCGCCGATCACCGCCAGCGCACCGAGCACACCCAGCGGAATGAACTGCCAGATCTGGTGGCGGAAGGCCGCCACCAGGTCGGTGCGCGGCGCCGTCGCGACGGCCAGCCATTCCTGGTCCTGCGCGGTGGCATACAGCGTCTGCCCTTCGATACCGCTGGCCGGGTCGCGCAGCAGCCGCTGCAGCAGCGCCTGGTCCTGGATGTCCTGCTGCGCGATCAGGCGCCCGTCGGGGCTGGCGACGGCCAACCGCACATTGGGGTCGGCGATCACGTCGACCAGCCGCGCCGGGTCGATCAGGATGTCGTAGCGCCCGTAGCTCAGGGCCATCAGCGGCTGCTGGTTGCTGCCGGCCAGCGGCTGCACGCCCAGCGTGATGCCGGCACCTTCGGCGGTCACGTACGTCGGCGTGGGCTGCACGATCTCGGCGTCCATCGGTCCCCAGGAGGTGCAGATCAGCCGGCCGTTCTCGAAGTAGCTCACCTGCTCGGCCGAATGGGTGCTCATCACCAGACGGCGCATCAGCCGCAGGTGCTCGGGTGAGCAGGCCTGCAGCGGGCTCTGCTCAAGCTCGCGCAGGGTGTCCAGCGCACCTTCGTATGACCGGTGTGCCCGCTGCAGCGTGCGCTCGGCAGTGGTCTGCAGGCGCACCTGCTCGGACTCGCTGACCCGGCTCCAGGTGAAGTACAGCACGGTGGCGATCGGCACCAGGGCACCGAGCAGGGCCAGCAGGATGGTGACGGCGATGATCCGGGCGCGGTTCAAGCAGATCTCGATGCCTCGTCGAAAGGGGGTTCCATGGCAGCCCGGCGGGCCAGGGCGGTCGCGGCCCCGAGCCGCTATATGACCATCAGTGCGCGGGGATTGAAACCAGGGCGGTGGGATGCCGCCCGGCGAGGTGGCTTGGCCGACGACGGAGCGCGGACGAAACCGGCCGTTTCCGTCACCCTTCCCTGCCGCCGGACACTCTGGTCGCGCGGGTGATCAGCCCGGTATTCACCTTCGGTTCGCGCCCCCGGCCGGATGATCGCGCCGCACCCTTCCGTGCCCCGCTCCGAGCCTGATGAATCCGACCCTGCCTGCCGCGTTGGCCCTGGTGTCGTTGCTGCTGCCTGGCCTGGCATCGGCGCGCACGGTCTATCGCTGCGTGCAGAGCAACACGGTCAGCCTGGCCACCGCCCCCGAGCCGGGCTCCAAGTGCACCCCGCAGCAGATCGACGACAACGCGGTGCAGACCCCCAACCTGTGGGGCAACATGGGCATCTTCAGCGGCACCCTGTACGAACGTGAGCAGGACGGTGCACTGGTCTACTCCACCCGCAACCTGCCGGGCTCGCGGGTGTTCCTGAAGTTCACCGTCGCCACGCCACCCGGCGAGCCGGCGCACGAAGGCCTCGGCAAGGTCGGCGCGCCGCAGTTGAACCGGCACGCCAAGCAGTTCAGGGCGGCAGCCAAAGCCACCGGGGTGGATGATGCCTGGCTGCGCGCGATCGCCCATGCCGAGAGCAATTTCGATGCCGGTGCGATCTCGCCCAAGGGCGCGCAGGGCGTGATGCAGCTGATGCCCGATACCGCGACCGAATACGGCGTGGCCGATCCGCTCTCGGCCGAGCAGTCGATCAGTGGCGGCGCGCGTTACATGAAGGCCTTGCTGCGCCGCTACAAGGGCGACCGTGTGCTGGCCGCCGCGGCCTACAACGCCGGGATCGGTGCGGTGACGCGCTACAAGGGCGTGCCGCCGTATGCCGAGACGCTGGCCTATGTGGAAAAGGTCAGCGCGTTGTACGTGCGCTACCGCGAAGCGATGGGGTTCAAGGTGGAGACGCCGGCGAAGTAGGGGCGGTGCTTCAGGGCGGTTCGTCCTTCCTTGGCGACAGTCCCGATTGAAACCGGAACGTGGCATCCACACACATCGCTGTCGCCGTGCAGGGTTTGCAGGCACGCTGCGAGCGGCTAAGGTCGTGTCCCGAACAGCAGCAGGCAAGGACAGCGATGACGCGCGGACGATGGACGATGGTGGTGCTGATCGCCGCCCTGATGGCGGCAGCGTTGGCCTGGACCTTCCTGCGCGAACCGGCGCCGCCGGCACCGCCACCGGGACCGGTGGCGACGGCTCTGGGCTGGACGCCGCAGATCAGCGTGCTGGCCGGCGACGGCGTCGGCGGCAGCACGGAAGGCCCTGCCGCCCAGGCGCGCTTCGCCGATCCGTACGGCCTGGCCGTGGACGCGCACGGCGTGGTGTACATCGCCGATGCCGGCGACAACAACCGCATCCGCCGCCTGCATCCCGATGGCCGCGTGGACACCCTGGCCGGGCAGGGCGAGGGCTGGCGCGATGGCGCTGCCCTGCAGGCGCAGTTCAACACGCCCTCCGCGATCGCGCTGGATGCGGCCGGCAACGTCTTCGTCGCCGATACCGGGAATCACGTGATCCGCCGCATCGCGGTGGACGGCACCGTGAGCACGCTGGCCGGTGATGGCCAGCGGGGCTTCGTCGATGGGCCGGCCGCGCAGGCGCGTTTCGATGGGCCGATGGGCGTGGCGGTGGACGCCAACGGCCGCGTGTACGTGGCCGATACCTACAACGACCGCATCCGCGTCATCGAACCCGATGGACGGGTGCATACCGTCGCCGGTGGTGAGCGCCCGGGGCTGGTGGAGGGCATCGGCGCGGCCACCCGCCTGGATACGCCGGTGGCGCTGGCGTTGGATCCGCAGGGCAATCTGCTGATCGCCGACCTGTTCAACAACGCGATCCGCCAGCTCGCGCCGGACGGCACGCTGAGCACCCGCGTGGCCGATGGCGGCCTGCTCAGTGGTCCGCTGTCGTTGGCGGTGACCCACGACGGGGTGATCTACGCCAGCGACATCAACGGCAAGGTGGTGCAGATCTCGGCGCAGGGTCATCAGCTGGCCTTGGCCGGCGTACCGCCGCAGCCGCGCTTCGCCCGGCCGACCGCGCTCGCGCTGGATGCCGACGGTGGGTTGTACCTGGCCGATGCCGCGTCCTACCGTGTGCACCGGCTGCATGCGCTGGCGGCAGGAGCGACCGCACCGCCTGCGCTGATCGGCCCGGCGCCGGACGCACCGTTGCCCAACACCGCTGGCCGCTGGCCGTTGGCTCCGCAGGATGGCTGGCATGAGGTGGTCGGCACGCTGGGTGAAGTGCGTGGCGACTTCAAGGGCGAGAGCCGCCACCACCTGCATGGCGGCTTCGATATCCGCGGTGATGTCGGCCAGCCGGTGCTGGCGATTGCCGATGGCAAGGTGGATACGCCGTTCGCGGCGTGGTCGGTCGGTGGCCAGGCCGAGGGGCTGTCACTGGGCCGGCTCAAGTACATCCACATGAAGGTCGGCCGCGATCCGCGCGACCAGCCGTTCGATGCGCGCTGGCAGCAGCTGTTCGGTGAGGACGGCAAGCTCGAGCGCGTCCGCGTGCGTCGCGGCACCCGTTTCGCTGCCGGTGAGGCGCTGGGCAGCATCAACCGGATGGCGCATGTGCACCTGAGCGTGGGCGCCAGCGGGTTCGAACGCAATGCGGTGGCGCTGGGCTTCACCGGCTATGCCGACACCTTCGCGCCGCGCATCACCGACGTGGCGGTGCTGGACGATCTGGATCAGCCGATCAAGACCGGTGCCGATGGCCGCGTTGCGATCCCCCGCCAGGGTCCTGGCGTGCAGATCGTGGTGGAGGCGTGGGACCAGGTGGACCGCAATCTGCCACGGCGCCGGCTGGGGCTTTACCAGGTCGGCTATCAGGTGCTGGATGCCCAAGGCCAGCCGTTGGCTGGCTACGAGCAGCCGCGCTTCAACATCGTGTTCAACCGGATGCCGCGCGAGGACAGCGCCACCCGGGTGGCCTACGCGCCGGACAGTGGCATCACCGTGCATGGCAGTGCGGTCACACGGTTCCGCTACCTGGTCACCAACACCGTGCGCGATGGGCTGGTCGAGACCGGGCGCTGGCAGCCCGATGCATTGCCCGCCGGCGACTACATCCTGCGTGGCAGTGCGCGTGACTACAGCGGCAATGAGGCGATCGGGCCGCGTGATCTGAAGGTCACGCTGCTGCCCTGAGCGGGATCAGGCGCCGACGCGCACGCGCTCAGCGTCCATGTTGGCCAGCGGCCGCACCTCGATGCTGCCGAAACGCGACCACGGGAACTGCTGGGCGATGCGCATCGCCTCGGCGTGGTCCGGCGCGTTGATGAGATTGAAGCCGGCCAGCAGCTCGTGGGTCTCGGCGAACGGGCCATCGGTGATCCGGGTCTGGCCCTGGCGCACGCGCACCGTGCGCGCGCTGTCCACCGGTTCCAGCTTCTGCGCCAGCACGAGGGTGCCCTCGGCCTGCAGCCTGTCCGCGTGCTGCAGGCAGTCGTGCATCAGGTGGTCGTATTCGTCGCTTGGCAGGGCCTGCAGCAGACCCTCGTCGATGTAGATCAGCAACAGGAATTGCATGGCCGGACCAGGAGGAGCGGGGGATACCGCATGATGCCTCAGCCCGCGCCCGTGACGTGTTGCAGCGCCGCAGCGGCGCCCCGTCCAGGGGCGGAAAAATAAATTCCTGCGGCGTGTCGATTTGCGCCCTCCTGGCACGTTGTATCCAGTGAACGGCCCGGGTTACGGGCTGGCACACAGGAGAACCCCGTGAAAGTCATGGTACTGGTCAAGGCAACTGCGGCTACCGAGGCCGGTCAACTGCCCACCGAGCAGGAGATCCGCGCCATGGGCGCCTACAACGAGCAGCTGGTCCAGGCCGGGATCATGCTGGCCGGCGAGGGCCTGCACCCGACCTCGCGTGCCCGCCGGGTGGCGTTCGGCAGCGAATCGCCGCGGGTCATCGACGGCCCGTTCGCTGACACCGGCGAGCTGGTCTGCGGGTTCTGGCTCTGGCAGGTGCGCTCGCTGGACGAGGCCACTGAATGGCTCAAACGCGCCCCGTTCGCGCCGGGCGATGTGGTCGAGCTCCGCCCGATTCTCAGTGCCGAGGATTTCGGCGCGGCCTTCACTCCTGAATTACAGGCGCAGGAACAGCGTCTGCGCGACCAGATCGGCACCGACGATTGACCCATCCCACATCCCTGGAGCATTCCCATGAAACTGATTCCGTTCCTTGGCTTCAACGGCAAGACCCATGAGGCGATGGCCTTTTATGCGCAGGTGCTGGGCGGCAAGGTCACCTCGGAAATGAAGTACCGCGATATGCCACCGATGGAAAGCCAGGAGGGCTGTGGCGAGATGCCGCCGGAAACGCTGGACCACGTCGCGCACAGCCAGCTGGAGGTGGGGTCGGCGATCCTGATGGCGGCCGATGGGCCATCTTCCGAGGGGCAGGGCAGCACTACGATCAACATCGAGGTCGACTCGATCGAAGAGGCCGAGCGCGTGTTCAATGCACTGGCTGAGGGAGGCGAGATCAAGATGCCGATCACCGAAACCTTCTGGGCCCATCGCTGGGGCTTTCTGATCGACCGCTACGGCAAGCCGTGGATGGTCAACTGCATGAAGCAGCCCTGAGCCCGGACGGGCGCGATGGCACCCCGCCGCGCAGCTTGTACCCGCCTCGCACCGGTGGTCTGATCAGCCGCATGGACACGGCACTGACGCAACGACTGGAGACGATCTGGCGCATGGAGTCGCCAGTGCTGACCGCCCGCCTGACCCGCCTGCTTGGCGGCGATGTCGGCCGTGCCGAAGAGCTGGTCCAGGACACCTGGCTGGCCGCGCTGGAGCGCTGGCCCAGCCAGGGCGTGCCGGACAATCCCGGAGCGTGGCTGATGACCACCGCGCGCAACCGCGCCATCGATGTGCTGCGCCAGCACCAGCGGGTCGCCGGCCAGCATGCGCAGTACGGCAGTGCGCTGGAGCCGCTGCCGTTGCCGGCGCCCGACGACAGCGGTGCGCTGGAAGACGATATCGGCGATGACCTGCTGCGGTTGATGTTCGTCGCCTGCCATCCAGTGCTGGCCGCCGATGCGCGCGTGGCATTGACGCTGCGGCTGCTCGGCGGGCTGACCACCGAGGAGATCGCGCGCGCCTTCCTGGCCCCGGAGCCGACCATCGCCCAGCGCATCGTGCGCGCCAAACGCATGCTGGCGCAGAAGCAGGTGCCGTTCGACGTGCCACGCCAGGCGGCGCTGCCGGAGCGGTTGGCCTCGGTGCTGGAGGTGGTCTACCTGATCTTCAACGAAGGCTATGCTGCCAGTGCCGGCGATGACTGGATGCGCCCGGCGTTGTGCGACGAAGCGCTTCGGCTGGGCCGCGTGCTGGCCAGCCGCCTGCCGGCCTGGCCGCAGGTGCAGGGTCTGCTCGCGTTGATGGAGCTGCAGGCATCGCGCACCGCTGCCCGCACCGATGCGACGGGTCACCCGATCCTGCTGCCCGAGCAGGACCGCACGCGCTGGGACTGGCTGCAGATCGCCCGTGGCCAGGCGGCCCTGCAGCAGGCGGTGGCGCTGGGCGGCAGCGAGGATCCCTATGTGCTGCAGGCCGCCATCGCCGAGTGCCACGCGCGGGCGCGCCGCGCCGAAGACACCGATTGGGCAAGGATGGCGGCGCTTTACGCGCGGCTTGCGCAGGTGCAGCCTTCGCCGGTGGTGGACCTCAATCGGGCCGTTGCCGTGTCGCGTGCGCAGGGAGCGGCGGCGGCCTGGCCGCTGGTCGAGCAGCTCAGCGCTGATGCGCGCCTTCGCGACTATGCGCCGCTGGCCGTAGTGCAGGGCGACCTGCTGGCCCAGCTGGGCCGTGCGGCCGACGCACGGGCGGCGTTCGAGCGGGCAGCAGCGCTGACCGCCAACGGCCGCGAACGCGCGCTGTTGCAGGCGCGCGCGGAGGCTCTGGCACAAGGCTGACGCAATCTCATCTTGTCGGTCTGCATGGTTGCGGCTATCGTTGCGCCCTTCACAAGCATGACTGGGGCTGACCCCCGGTCAGCAACCACAGGGACAAAGGCTGATGCCGTCAGGGAAGAAACCGCTACGCGCGATGCGCGCGTGGATGCTGCTGTGCGTGTTCCTCATCACCCCGTTCGCGCATGCGGCCGACAAGGTACAGCAGGCGTACTGGGCTGGCTTCGCCTATACCGGCGAGCAGGCTGCCCGCAGCGAGGTTGCGCCGCATAGCAGCCGGGTCATCGACCGGCGCGGTGCGGAGGCCTTGAACCACCAGCTCGCCAGTGCCCTGCGCCGCCAGCCGCCCGCCCACCTGCAGCTGATCAGCGACCAGCTTGCCAAGCTGGATGGCACCACCAGCGCCACCGTGCTCGCCGCGGCGCTGGACCGTGAACTGGTCTCGGTCGAGCCGATCGGCGACCAGTACAAGGTGCTGGTGGAGGTGGCACTGCAGGCGCTGTTCTTCGATTTCCGCGAGCGCCAGGTCATCGCCTCCTACCCGGTGACGCTGCAGCGTATCGACCTGCAGGACGACCGCCCGTCCGAAGGGGATATCGACGCGATCATCGCCGATCTGCTCTATGGCACTGCTGCCACCGCACTGCCGCAGGTACTCGCAGAGACCCTGGCCAACGCGCAGCTTCCCAACGCCTCGATGCGGCGGCTGCAGGTGGGTGGGGTGACGTTGTCCGAGGCGGCCCGGGTCAAGCTGCCCGACCCTGCGATGGAAGGCACGCTGCGCGCCACGCTGGCCCATGAGCTGTCCAAGACGCTGTCGTCCAACACCGGCATCGGCCTGTTGCCACCGGCCACCGGGGAAGCGATCGGCGGTGCGATGGCCGCGCGCTTTGCCGACGGCAAGGTGTACCAGCTCAAGATTCCCGAACCCGATTACGTGGTCACGCTGACGCTCGACGCAATGAAGAGCGGCGTCGTCAATGAAACCGCGGCCATGAAGACGATGCTGTTCGGCGCGTTCTTCCAGGTAAAGGTGACCGAGCCCTTCTCCGGCAAGGTGTATTTCGACCAGCCCCTGCGCAAGGGTGCCACCAAGGTGGTGCCGGTCACGCAGTGGCGGGTGGACCAGTGGTCGGCCAACTACGAAACCGTGTTGGCCGGCTTTGATGCGTTCGCTGGCGCTGCTGCCAAACGGGCGGATTCGCGCGCCTGGCTGGATGAGCAGAAGCCGGGCGGACGCCCCCTGCAACAACAGATCCAGGCCCTCCAGGAGTTGATCAAGTCATGTCGTTGATTCGTGCTGTACTGCTGATTCTCATTGCATTGATGGTCACCGCGCCGGTCGCGGCGCAGACCGCCAGTTCCCGCGGCATGGGCTCGGCCAGCTATGGTCTGCGCCTGAGCGCCGATACCCGTGCCCAGGCCCTGAACAAAGCCAAGGTCAACGCACTGGAAGCCTATATCGCCGAATCGGGCGCGGCCAAGCTGCGCCTGTTCGAGTCGCGCCGTCCGGAGTTCATCGGCGAGATCGACCGCTTCGTGCTCTCCACCGTGACCCTGTCGGAGAACGAGGACAAGAAGGCCAAGACCTACACGATCAGCGTTCGCGCCGAGATCAACACCACGCTGCTGCAGACCAAGCTGGATGCCGGCTCGGCCGTGGCCGGCGCACGCAGCAACGAACGCTCGCTGCTGACCTTCCTGTTCATGGCGCGCTCGCAGGACACCGTGCAGTCGTTCCAGGACAAGGAATACCGCCGCGTTGACGCCAGCCGCAGCTATGACGAAAACACCCGCGAAGGCGACTCCTTCCGTGGCAACTCGGTCAGCACCAACGGCAGCGTCAACCAGAACGCCTCGGTGTCGGTGACCAGCGGCGGCAGCACCACTGCGCGCAGCGACACCATCAGCTGGAAGGTGGCCAACGCCGCCGAGGTCAACACCGCGATGACCGGTGCCTTCAGCAGCGCCGGCTACGAAGTGGTTGAAGCGGAGTACGTCGAAGGCGAAAGCGGCGGCCTGCTCAGCATCGATCGCATCCGCAAGGATTTCAGCACCGGCAACGACCTGTCTGCCGCCACCCTGCGTGATACCGCCAACGGCATCCGCGCCGCGAACATTCCGTACATCGCGGTCGGCACCCTGGATATCGGCATGCGTGACCGCGATCCGGCCTCGGGCAATACCCGCGTGTACGTCACGGTGACCGGCAAAGTGCTGGACGTGACCGGCCGCTTCCCGCGCACCGTCTCTTCGGTGGGCCCGGTGCAGTACGCCGGCCTGGGCCCGAACGAAACCGTCGCCCGTACCAATGCGTTGCGCGAGGCTGCCGAACAGGCCGCCCAGCAGATGATCAACGAGCTGAACGTCAAAGCCGTTCGTTGACGCCGTGCGGCGAACATCGGTGCGCCGCCCGCCCCATTGCCTCCAGATCGTTTTTTTCGCCCGTGCCTGCACGGGCGTTCTTCCCTCACACAGGACCCATCCCATGATCCGTACTACCGTCATCGCACTCGCCATCGCTGCCTCCTTCGCCGCGCCCGCGCATGCTCAGTTGAGCAAGCTCAAGGGTCTGGTCGGCGGCGCGACCGCCACCGAAGCCAGCGCCGCCGGCGCCCCGGACGAAGCCGCGCAGGACGCACTGGTGCGCCGTTTTGTCGCGTCGCAGTCGCATTCGCTGGCCGCGCAGACCTCCTTCGCCAAGGCCTTCGGTCTGGCCGAGCAGGTGCAACTGCTGGAAGCCGAGCGTCAGGCGCTGTCGTCCGGTGCGGTGGACGTGAGCAAAATGAAGAAGTCCGTGTCGGTCAGCGAAGCCGCCCAAGCGGCGATCGATGAGCGCGTTGCCGCGCAGCCGGAACTCAGCGCCGAATCCAAGCAGTACTACACCGAAGGCCTGGTCTCGCTGATCGCCTCGGCGGCTGAAGGCCAGAAGCTGAGTGGCGAAGCCAGCAACTTCGCCGGTGGCATGAAGAACCTCGGCGCGGCACAGATGGCCACGCTGGGCCGCAAGCTGGTCGCCGGTGCGTGGGTCGCCAAGGAATCCCCGGGCTACCTCAAGGGCCTGTACGACACCTCCAAGTCGGCGATGACGTTCGCCCGCGCCAGCAAGATCAAGGTGCCGGGCAATGCAGATGCGATGCTCGACGGCCTGAACTGATCCGGGACGGCCACGCATGCAGATGTCTACCCGACTGCTGAGCCTGGCCATCGCCGCTACCCTGCTTGCCGCGTGCGGCAAGCAGGAGGCGCCGGTGGACGAGGTTGCCAGCAAGACTGAATCCAAGGTGCTTTCGGCTGCGAATGCCGACACCGAGCCGTTGCGCGGTACGCCTGATTTCGGCGGCACCACCCAGGTCGCGCGGGAAGCCGACGGTATCGGCAGCACGCCGGAACTGGCTGTACTGGCTGCGCTGCAGTCGGCCGTGGCGCAGGTCAACGGCGTCCGTGTCGCCAGCCAGATGCAGACGCTCCGCGCCGGTCTGGATGTCGATGTCGACGGTCACCACGTCGGCAACCTCCAGGCCAATGCCTTCGCCCAGCAGGCGATCGCGGCGTCGCAGGGAGCCGTGCTGGGCTACGAAATCCTCTCGCAGGAGGAAATCCGTCAGATTGATGAGGAAGTGATTGAACGCGTGCGGGCCAGCGATGCCGGCTTCACGTACGCCGCCTCGGCGTCGGCCAGTGGCTCGGCACAGGCGCAGGCCGACGCGAGCGGACAAGGCGGTTCGGCTTCGGCCAGCGTCAAGCAAAGCTACAAGGAAAGCGCGAAGGTCGATGCCAAGCGGGGGGCGAGTTCGTACGAGTCCGACGTCAGCCATCGCACCATGCGCAGTTACTGGAAGGTCCGCATCCGTGCCGACATCGCCAAGTACCGCGCACCGGACGAGCAGGGCCGGCCGAAGATCGTCGTCGCCCTGCCGCACGTCCGGTCGGGTAGCTATGCCGTCGGCGATGGCCGGGTAAGCAGCGAAGAGGTGGCGCGTGCCATCCGTGCACGCCTGTCCGACACGCTGACCCAGACCAAGCGTTTCATCGTGCTCGATCGTGAGTTCGGCGATGAAATGCAGGCCGAGATCGATCACATCAACAGCGGCAACGTGCGCCTGCAGGACACCGCACGCCTGGGCCAGCAGCTGGCGACGGATCTGATCCTGATTCCGAGCATCGAGCGTTTCGAGTACCCGCGCAGCGTGCGTCAGCTGCGCATGTCCGATCGCCAGGTGAGCTCGTACTCCGGCGGCGGTCGCATCACGTTGCGGCTGATAAACGCGGCCACCGGTGAAGTGGTGATGTCCGACAGTTTCGACCACCAGTTGGCCTCGACCGGGCCGAGCACGCTGCCGCGTGTGGTGGACGGCAAAGGCATGGCCGCGACGATGATGGATTCGCTGTCCGGCCAGATCGGGACCGCGATCATCACCGAGATCTTCCCGGTCTCGGTCGTATCGTTGAGCGGTGACCAGGTGGTGCTGAGCCAGGGCGGCGACGCGCTGCAGGTCGGCCAGCGCTGGCAGGCGGTGATGCTGGGCGAGGCCCTGAAGGACCCGCAGACCGGCCGCTCGCTGGGGCGCAATGAGACCCCGTGCTGCACGATCCGCATTGATCGCGTTGCCGCGCAGACCTCGTACGGGACGCTGGAAGAAGGTGCGGATCTCGGCGGCGCAGGCTTCCGCCCGGGTGCCATTGAACTGCGCAAGCAATTGGGTGCGGTGAAGCCAGCCACGACCGCTGCGGCGCCGTCGGGTAGCGGCAAGGCACCGGTCCGTGCCGCCAAGCCTGCCGCGGCGGCCAAGCCGGCAGAAGATCCGAACTGGTAAACGATGGCGCCGGGCCTTGGCCCGGCGCCTGTCCAGCCGCGGCATCGCCTACACTCGGGGTCCAGGTTTGGTCCCGTTGTGGAGAGAGCGATGAAGCGAGTAGTACTGAGCGTGCTGGCCCTGTCGGTGTCTGGCGCCCTGATGGCGGCGACGCCCAAATTCGACGGCGCGCGGATCTCCGCCGACGTCAAGGAGCTGGCCTCCGATGCCTACGAAGGCCGCTCGCCGGCCACGGCCGGTGAAGAAAAGACCATCGCCTTCCTGAGCAAGCAGTTCGCCGCGGCCGGCCTGCAGCCGGGCGGCGACCTCAAGGACGGCAAGCGCCTGTGGACACAGGCCGTGCCGCTGCTCAAGGGCGATATCGTCGGCACCCCGAGCCTGTCGCTGAGCAGCAAGGGCACGCCGCAGACGCTGAGCCAGGGCAAGGAAATCGCCGTGCGTGCCGCCATGAACGGTGCCAGCGAGGTGGACATCAAGAACGCGCCGCTGGTCTTCCTGGGCTACGGCGTCAAAGCCGGCGAGCGCAACTGGGACGACTTCAAGGGCGTGGACCTGAAGGGCAAGATCGCGGTCGTGCTGATCAACGACCCGGACTTCGAAACCGGCCAGGGCGATTTCGACGGCAAGGGCATGACCTACTACGGCCGTTGGACCTACAAGTACGAAGAAGGCGCGCGCCAGGGCGCCCTGGGTGTGCTGATCGTGCACGAGACCGCACCGGCCTCGTATGGCTGGGCCACCGTGGCCGGCTCCAACACCAACACCATGTTCGACGTGGTCCGCGACAACCCGGCCGAAGCGCATCCGCTGCTGGAAGGCTGGATCCAGCGCGATCTGGCGGTGGAACTCTTCAAGCGCTCGGGCCTGGATTTCGAGGCGCTGAAGAAGCAGGCGCAGACCCGCGACTTCAAGCCGGTCGAGCTGAAGGGCGAGACCTTCTCGGCCAAGTACGCGGTCAAGACCGAGGTGATCACCTCGCACAACGTGGCCGCGCGCCTGGAAGGCAGCAAGCATCCCGACGAGACCGTGATCTACAGCGCGCACTGGGATCACATCGGCGTGGGCAAGCCCGACGCCAACGGCGACACCATCTTCAACGGTGCGCTGGACAACGCCAGCGGCACCGCCTCGCTGGTCGAGCTGGCGCGCGGCTTCGCCAAGGCCAAGCGTCCGGAGCGTTCGGTGCTGTTCCTGGCCGTCACCGCCGAGGAAAAGGGCCTGCTCGGCTCGGAGTACTACGCCAGCCACCCGCTGTATCCGCTCGGCAAGACCGTGGCGCTGATCAACATGGATGGCATGGCGCCCTTCAGCCCGTCGCGTGATTTCGGCATCTACGGCTCGGCCAAGCTGGAACTGCTGGACCAGCTCAAGGACGTCGCCAAGGACTGGGACATCCGCTACACCCCCGATCCGAAGCCGGAAGCCGGCCTGTTCTTCCGCTCCGATCACTTCCCGTTCGCCAAGCGCGGCGTGCCGGCGGTGTCGTACTCGGCGGGCCAGGATTGGGTGGAAGGCGGCGTCGCCGCTGGCAAGGCGGCGTCGGATGACTACACCGCCAAGCGCTATCACCAGCAGGGTGACGAGTGGCAGCCGGACTGGACCTTCGCCGGTGCCTCGCGCGATCTGGAAGTGCTGTACACGCTGGGCAACCAGCTGGCCAACTCGCGCGCCTGGCCGAACTGGAGCGAAGACTCCCAGTTCCGCGCCCCGCGTGACGCCAGCGCCGCCGAGCGGAAGTAAGAGCGGGTCCGGCCGGTATCGCCGGCCGGACCCCCAACCCGGCGCCATGCCAAGCGTGGCTGGCAGTCCCGGATCCCGATGTAGAGCCACGCCATGCGTGGCTTCGCGATCCCGGAACGACCGCCAGCCACCCATGGGGTGGCGCTACGCGGCTTCGTCCCCCCAAACGCCGCCTTCGTCGCATGCCGCTTGTTCCCCGTGGCGGCAGGGCTATGCTCGCCTCACTCCCTATGTGATGACGCCGCCGTGTTCGCCAGCCTCTCCCTGATCTTCCGCATTCTGTTGGCCTGGGCCGCCGCCATCGTGGTGGCGGGGTTCGTCTGGAGTGGCTTCTTCCATGGCATGGACGAAGGCCCCGGCTGGGTGTTCGGCTTGCTGGCGCTGTTCGTGATGGTGACGGCCCTGGGCAGCTGCATCGCCCATATTCGCCGGGTCCAGCATGCGGCCGGGCGCCTGGACGCGGCCACCCTGTCCAGCCGCCAGCGGCGCCAGATCGAGGTCCCAATGGATGCGGGCCCCGCCTTCGCCTTGGTCGAAGCCGCCATCGCCGAGCTGCCGCGGGTGGAAGACATCGAAAGCGCTCCGGGCAGCCTGCAGGTCCGTGCCTACGTACGCCGCGTGGATCCCTACAACGGCCGCCCACCGTCCCGCTGGAACCTGCCTGCGCGGCTGGCGATCAAGCGCAACAGCGTGCTCGCCACGGTCACGCCGGGGCAGGGCACCTGCAGCGTGACGCTGCTGTTCGAGCCCGATGCCGGCGTATGGGCCGATCTGCTCGCCGTCGACGAAGGCAGCAACCATGAGAACGCCGAAGCCGTCGGCCGTGCGATCACCCGCCGCGTGGCCGAGCAGCGCCGCGACGAGCAGGCCGCCGCCGAGCAGACCGCGACCGAGAAGGAACTGTCGGTGGCCAAGCTCAACCTGCTGCATGCCCAGGTCGAGCCGCACTTCCTCTACAACACCCTGGCCAACGCGCAGGTGCTGACCCGCACCGACCCGCCGCGCGCCGACCAGATGCTGGGACACCTGATCCAGTACCTGCGCAGCTCGCTGCCCAGCGTGGACGAATCGATGTCCACCCTGGGGGTGGAGCTGGAGCGCACCCAGGCCTACCTGGAAATCCTCAAGATCCGCATGGGCGCGCGCCTGGCCCTGCAGGTGGATGTGCCGCCGGCACTGACCAGCGTGCCGCTGCCCTCGATGGCCCTGCAGACCCTGGTCGAGAATGCGATCAAGCACGGGCTGGAACCCAAGCCGGGCGGTGGCACGGTATGGATCATCGCGCGCGCTTTCGAGGACCATGTCACCCTCACCGTGGCCGACGATGGCCTCGGCTTCGGGCAGGGCACCAGCGGTACCGGGATCGGCCTGAAGAACCTGCGCGAGCGCCTGCGCCTGACCTGCGGTGAGCGCGCCGGCGTGGCCATCGTGTCCAATTTCCCCAGCGGCGTGGCAGCGACCATTACCCTGCCGCGCGATGCCCGAGAGGCGATCCATGCAGCTTGATGCCCTTATTGCCGAAGACGAAGACCTGCTGCGCCAGTCGCTGGTAGCCCAGCTGCAGCGGTTGTGGCCCGAGCTGCGGCTGGTGGCCGAATGCGAAGACGGCGCGAGCGCGCTGGAGCGCCTGGCCGAGCTGAAGCCGGACCTGGCCCTGCTCGACATCCGCATGCCGGGCATCACCGGCATCGAGGTGGCCCGCGCGCTTCCCGAGATCAGCCCGCGCACCCAGGTGGTGTTCGTCACCGCCTACGACCAGTATGCGATCGATGCCTTCGAACAGGGCGCGATCGACTACCTGCTCAAGCCGGTCAGCGATGAGCGTCTGCTCGCCACGCGCGAGCGGATCCTGGCCCGCATGCAGCTGGGCCGACCGGACAGCGGGATGCTCGAGCAGCTGCTGCAGCGCCTCGGCAATCAGCCCGCCGCCGCCTCAAGCGCGCCGCCACTGGCCTGGATCACGGCCAGCAACGGACGCGACACGCAGCTGATCATGCTCGAAGACGTGATCTACTTCCGTGCCGACAGCAAATACACCACGGTGGTCACCGAGCAGGGTGAAAGCCTGCTGCGCACCTCGCTGCGCGAACTGCTCGACGCACTCGATCCACAACGGTTCCGCCAGATCCACCGCTCCACCATCGTGAACATGAAGGCGGTCGCCGCGGTCACCCGCGATGACACCGGCCGCGGCCAGCTGCGATTGAAGCATCGCGCCGAAGTGCTCAACGTCAGCCAGCCCTTCATGAGTCTGTTCCGCGGGATGTAACGCGCCTTCTCTTTCGTCTGGAGCCTGCCATGCGTATCGCCGTTGTCGCCAGTCTCTGCGTGTTGATGCTGGCTGCCTGCCAGCAATCGAGCAACACCTCCGTCACCCGCATCCGCGCCAACGGCGTGGATACGCTGTACAGCAAAACCACGGTCGACAACGGCGTAGCCAACTTCGACTGCATCGCCAGCAGCAGCGGCCGCTGCCATTACCTGGTGCTGGATGCGCGCTGCGCAAAGGACACCGACTGCCCCTATCCGCCGTTGCACCGGTTGGCGGTGGCGGTGGGCAAGACCGAGCAGATGGCCGGGCTGCCGGCGGGGTTCCAGCACTGCGTCAGCGCCGTCCAGAAAGAACAATGCCACCGTGAGTGATCACGGTGGCATCGTGGCTCCCCCCTCATTTCGATAGGGTCAGAACGCGGGCTGCAGATGCAGGTTGGTGCCGTTGGGCTGCTCGCCGACATGGTTGAGCTGACCCACCAGTTCGGTGTGCTGCTTCATCCGGCCGATCTCGCGCATGATGCGGATGTCCTCGTGGCGCAGCTCGCGCTTGGCGCTCACGGCCTGCTTGTAGTCCAGCACTTCCGGGTAATGCTGGGCCATGTCCAGCGCCTCGGCTACACACTCCACGGTGTCCGCATCGGACGTGATCCGGGCGCGGCTGTTGAAGGCCTTCATCCAGCGCTCGAAGCCGGCGGTGTGATCGAACATGTTGGCCATGAACCAGATCACGAACAGGATCGACACCCATGAGCCGAACACGATCACCACGCGGGTGAAGGTGATATGGAAGTCATCCTTCCACAGGTAATTGCTGATCAGGCCGAGGATGAGCAGCGATGACGCCTGCCAGCCAACGATGGAGGCCATCAACCACTGGCCCTTGGCCTTGGCGAGCACCGCGACTTCCTCGCGGATCTGCTGTTCACTCTTGTTACGCCAATGCGCGACCTGTTTTTCAAACGGGCTGCTGTACAGCTCGTTGTCCTGCAACAGCAGACCCAAACCTTTGAACAAAGCGATCATGACGAGCTCCTTCTGGAACGTGCGGCAGCGCATTGGACGACGTTGTGGCACGTCCAGTTCTAGCACTTTCACCGCGCTTGGCAATGGGCAAAGCGCAAAGATCCGGCGTCATTCCTGCCTGAATGGGCAACCTCGCAGCGGATTTGCGCACTGCGACACGTAAATCGCCGGGTAAATAGGCGTCGGACGTGTGTTCCCATGCTGCATCTGCACAATGTACAGCGCGGCGGCGACAGCGTCCTCGCCAGCCCCGGCGGTATCACGCAGAATTGACGCATCCGCGCGAAATGCCGGTCCGCACCGCCTTTGGTACTGCTGATGTCCTCCCTGTTGCGTTCGCTTGCCCGCCCCGCCACCGCCCCGATCCGCCGCTGGGTGCTGGGTGCCTTCCCCCGCGGCCAGAGCGGGATCGACTACGACCACCCGCTGGGCGACCCCGGCTGGTTCGGCCCGGACAGCATCACCTGGCGCGTGCACGCTGAATTTCCAGGGATGCTTGCCGGTGGCCTGTGCGCGTTGATGCTGCAGACCCTGCACCCGCTGGCCCTGGCCGGCGTGTACGACCACTCCAATTTCCGCGATGACCTGGTCGGCCGCCTGCGCCGCACCACCGCATTTGTCGCGGGCACCACCTACGCACCGACGGCGGAAGTCGAGGCGCTGATCGACAAGGTGACCCGCATCCACGCACAGGTGCGCGGACACACGGCGGACGGTCGTGCCTATTCCGCCGACGATCCGGCGCTGCTGACCTGGGTGCACGTCACTGAGGCCTACGGCTTCCTGCAAGGCTGCCGGCGGTATTGCCGCGATGTGCCCACGGCGGTCGCCGATCAGTATTACCGCGAGTACAAGCGTGTGGCCGAGGCGCTCGGCGCCACCGATGTGCCCGCCTCGGAAGCGGAGGTCGACGCGTACTTCGCGCGCCAGCAAGGCGAGCTGGTGTTCGATGCCCGTTCGCAAGAGGTACTGGCGGTGTTGTCCGGCATCCGCTTGCCGGTACCGATGGCGGGGTTGTCGCGCGAGCTGTTCCTGGGTGCGGGCGCGGCGCTGTTGCCGGACTGGGCGACGACGATGCTGGCGCGCACGCCGATGCAGCGTGCGCAGTCGCGGGCGTCTGCCGTGATGCTGAGGGGCATGGCGCCGCTGTTCCGGCGTGCACTGCAGGATGGCCTGGCGACGCGCGCATGCACCCGGATGGGTCTTCCTGCCAGCGTGCTTGCTGACTGGCCCTGAAGCGGTAGGTACCGACCGTTGGTCGGTAATCGCGAGTGCCTGTGTCTGATGGTTGGGTCGGGCACGTGCAGGCTTCCGGGACCCGCTGCAAGTACGTCCCTGTAAGCTCGTATGCCGCCATCCATGGCGGCAGACGGTCCCTCCAGCCTGCACGTGCCCGCCCCCCGACACTTGGCTGGTGGCCATGCTGAGATCAAAAGCCGGCAAGCGGAGCTGAGCGGCATCGCGGAATAGCAGCGCTGCAGAAGCGCGGAGCAGTAGGGCTAAGCAGCAGACTGAGTAGCAGTGCCAACCAGTGGATCAGAGTGGCGATGCTGGGCAGCTAAAGAGCTAAAGAGCTAAAGAGCTAAAGAGCTACACGGCTAACAGCTGAACAGCTAAACAGTGAAGCAGCACAGAAGTGCGGAGGAGCAAAGCGGAGCAGCAAAGCAGAGCGGCAAAGCAGAGCGGCAAAGCAGAGCGGCAAAGCAGCAGAGCACAGCAGCAGAGCACAGCAGCAGAGCACAGCAGCAGAGCACAGCAGCAAAGCGGCGCTGTGTTGCTCGACGAAGCCGAGCAGCAAAACTACAGAACGAATCTGGGTAGCAAAACAAACGTACTCACTGTCGCAGCTGCGGAGCCAGCGCCAGCTTTTCCCCATGCGCACCAGCCCACTGTCAGAGGGTGGGCATGGGTGGGGTGGCGGGACCGTATGCCGCCATGGATGGCGGCATACGAGCTTATTTGGGTGAAGGCGCATTGCTTGCGAGGCACTGCCTCGCATGCGACTGAACGCACAGCCGCCAGCGGCTGGGCCGGGCCGCGGAGCGGGACTTGCAGCGGGTCCCGACACCCCACCCATGCCCGCCCAGTTCAGAGAAGCCGCAAACCCCAGCCGTTGCTCTGCTCCAGCTCTGCAGCTCTGCAGCTCTGTAGCTCTGTAGCAAAAAAAACGGGCGCCGAAGCGCCCGTTCTTTCATCTCAGCAAAGCGCGATGAAAAACCTCACCACACCTTGACCCGCTTCTCCGGCGCCAGATACAGCTTCTGGCCCTCCTTCACCTCGAAGGCCGGATACCACGCATCCAGATTGCGCACCGTCAACGCACGGAACTGCCCCGGCGCATGCACATTCGTCAACAGCGAATTACGCAACGCCTGCTCACGCGCCTTGCTCCGCCACGCCTGCGCAAAGCCCAGGAAGAACCGCTGATCCGGCGTAAAGCCCTCCAGCGTCTGCCCCGGCTTGCCCTGCAACGACAACTGATATGCATCGTACGCCGTCGACAGACCCGCCACGTCCGCAATGTTCTCGCCCAGCGTCAAACGACCATTCACCGACACCCCCGGGAACGGACTGTAGCTGCTGAACTGCGCCGCCAGCGCATCACCGGCCGCATCGAACTTCTTCAGATCTTCCGCCGTCCACCAGTTCTGCAGCTTGCCCGTCTCATCGAACAACGCACCGGCATTATCGAAACCGTGGCTGATCTCATGGCCAATGACCGCACCGATCGCACCGTAGTTCACCGCATCATCGGCCGCACCGTCGAAGAACGGCGGCTGCAGGATCGCAGCCGGGAACACCAGACGGTTTTCCAGCGGCACGTTCATCGCATTGATGGTCTGCGGCAGCATCGCCCACTCGCTGTGGTCCACCGGCTTGCCCAGCTTGGCGATGTTGCGGCGGTACTCGAACAGCTCCGCACGCTCGGCATTGCCCAGCGCGTCATCGCGCTTGATCTCCAGGCCCGTGTAGTCACGCCATTTGTCCGGGTAACCCATGCCCACGGTCAGGCCATCGACCTTGGCCTTGGCGCGCGCCTTGGTCTGCGGCGACATCCACTCGAGTGCATCGATGCGCTTGGCGAAGGCCGCGATGATGTTCTTGGCCATCTCGTCGGCACGGGCCTTGGTGGCCGGGTCGAAATGACGCTCGACGTACACCTTGCCGATGGCTTCGCCGACGGCATGGTTGCTGTCATCCACCGCACGCTTCCACCGCTCGCTTTGCTGCGGCGTGCCGTTGAGGGTGGTGCCGTGGAAAGCGAAGCGCGCATCGGCGAACGACTTGGGCAGGTACGGGGCGGCGCGGTCCAGGGCATGGAAGGCGAGGTAGTCCTTCCAGACTTCCAGCGGCTCGGTCGCGACCAGGCGCGAAATGCCGGCCACGGCCTTGGGCTGCCACACGATGAAGTCCTGCTGGGCATCCAGGCCGGCCGAGGCCAGGAAGGCGCTCCAGTCCATACCCGGCGCCTTGGCGCTCAGGTCGGCCTGCTTCCAGGCGTTGGCGCCCTTGGCGACGTCGTTGGTGTCTTCCTGGGTGGCGTGCGCCTGGGCGATCTTGGTCTCCAGCGCGAGGATGCGCTGGGCCTTGGCCGCCGGATCGGCGACGCCGGCCAGCTGCAGCACTTTGGCGATATACGCCTGGTACTGCTTGCGGATCTCGGCCATGCGGCCGCCCTGCAGGTAGAAGTCGCGGTCCGGCAGGCCCAGGCCACCCTGCACCAGGTACGGCGCGGTGCGGTCCGGCTGCAGCAGATCCACCGAGACCCACACGCCGAACAGGCGGTCGGTGTAGAAGTTGGTGGCGTTGAGCAGGTCCACATCGGCGCGCAGGGTGCCGCCCAGGGCGGTGGCCAGCGCGGCCTTGTCGCCGATGCCCGCGATGGCGTCCAGTGCCGGCTTGACCGGGGCGGCGCCGCGCGATTCGATGCCGGTCTCATCCATGAAGGCAGCGTAGTAGTCGCCGATCAGCTTGGTCTCGCCCTCGGCCTTGGTATCGGCTGCGGCGCCTTCGAGGATCGCGCGGGTGTCGGCCAGGGTCTTTTCGGAAATGACGTTGAAGCTGCCGTAGCTGGAGCGGTCGGCCGGAATCTCGGTGTTCTTGACCCAGGTGCCGTTGGCGAACCCGAAGAAGTCATCGCCTGCGGCAACGCTGCGGTCCATGCCGGCGGCATCGAAGCCGAAGCTGCCCAGCTGCGGCGTGGGCGCGGCCGGTTCAGCCGGCGCCGTCTCGGGGGCAGCGGCCGGTGCGGTGGGTTCGCGGTCGCAGGCCGCCAGGCCCAGCGACAGGCTGGCGGCAATGGCGAGCATCAGGGTGGGGCGACGCAGCTTGGACATGGACCTTCTCGGCAACGGAAACGTCCAAGTCTAATCCCGTCCCGGGCGCGTGGTTATGCCGGCTCCGGCGGCTTCGCCTGCCGGTTGTGGCAGCCCTCGGGTTTGTCAACGCGGCCGGGCATGTCGTCCTCTTCCCGTGCCGCGCGCGCTGGTGCATGCTGGGCCGGCCGGGGTTCGCACGGGGGTCACTGGCACCCGTGTGAAGATCCAAGCGTCAAGAATCCCGGGTGTCGGCCGCTCAGGTTTGGGGAAGCCAGGAAGCGCTACAGATGAAATCAGCCCGTCGGTGTACGAGAGCGTTGCGGTGCCCGCGTTGAGCCGTGCCATGGCACGGCCATTGCGGACGATCGTGTGGCTGGGGGTTTCCCTGGGCGTGCTGCTGGCGATCGGGCTGGTGGCGATGCTGACCAACGACTATCAGCGTCGACAGGAGGCTGCGCAGCGGCAGAGCTCGGCGCTGGCGACCGGGGCCCAGCGCCTGCTGCGGCTGGAGCTGCGCAATCTGGAGCGGGCCATGCAGGGCATTGCCGAGGATGGCGCGCTGCTGTTCCGGCGGGTACCGTCCCAGGCGCCGGATCTGCTCGACGACGCCATCAGTGGCGTGCTGCAGCGGCATGCCGAGCTGCACAGCATCGTGGTGGCCGACCAGCACGGGCGCGCGCTGACCAGTGGCAGCGGCGATCTGCAGCTGCCGTTGTGGGCGGTGGAGGACAATCGTGGCAGCAGCAGCCAGCTGTACATCGGCCCGCCACAGGCACAGGACGCTTCACGCTGGGTGCTCCCGCTGGCGCTGCGCATGGGCGAGGACCGCTGGCTGCTGGCGCGCCTGCGCACCGATGAGCTGCACTCGATCATCAGCGGCATGGACACCGGCGAAAGCGGGGTGGTCTCGATCACCGACCGCTACGGGTATGTCCTGGCGCGCAGTCCCGATCCCGCTGGCGTGGTGGGGCATCGCTTCGGCCTGAGCAAGCGCGAGCTGCTGCGCCGTGACGCGCTGACGCCGCTCGGCACCGAGACCAGCGGGGTCGATGGCATCGAGCGGATTTCCAGCCTGAGTACGCTGGCGCAGTACCCGCTTGCGGTCTATACGGGGTTGGGGCGCCGCGATGTGCTGGCGGCCTGGTGGCCCTATGTACAGGCCTCGATCGGGGTGTACCTGCTGTACTGGATGCTGTTCGGGGCGGTCTATGTCAGCCTGCGCCGGGCCACCCGCGATCAGGACAGCCTGACCGAGGAACTGCGCACCGGCCACGCCGAGCTGCGCATGGCCCACCAGGTGGGCAAGGTCTGCACCTGGTACGTGGACGAGGATGCCTGCCTGCTGCGCTGGTCGCCGCTGGCGCGGGAGATCTTCGATGTGGAGATCGACAGCCTGCCGGTCGCCGACTTCTTCGCCCGCATCCACCATGAAGACACCGCCCGCATGCAGGTGGCCTTCGATGCCGCGTTTGCCGGCAACGGCGTCCTGGATGAAATGTTCCGTCTGGTGCTGGCGGGCGGTGCGATCCGCTGGGTCTCCGCGCGTGGCCAGCGCGTGGCCGTGGTCGATCGCGAGCGGCGCATGATGGGGGCACTGACCGACGTCAGCGAACGGGTGGACGCGCTGGCCCGTGCGCAGCAGGCCGAGCGCCAGTTCCGCCTGCTGTTCGACCGCAACCCGGCACCGTTCTGGGTGTTCGATCCGGACACGCTGCGCTTCCTGGAGGTCAACGAAGCGGCCGTGCGGCAGTACGGCTACAGCCGCGATGAATTCCTGTCGATGAGCATCCTGGACATCCGCCCGCGCGAAGGCTGGGAGGAAATCCGCGGCGCCATCGCGCTGGCACGGATCGGCGATGTGGATGCGCAGGTGCGCCTGCACCAGCGTAAGGACGGCACGATCTTCGAGGTCCGCGCGCATCTGGCGCGGCTGGATTTCGACGGCCGCCAGGCGTGCCTGGTGCTGGCCGAGGACGTCAGCGAGCGGCTGGCCTACGAGCGCGATCTGGCGTACCACGCCACCCACAACCCGGCCACCGGCCTGCTCAACACGCGTGCACTGGCCGAGCAGCTGGACGAAGAGGGCGGCGCGTACACCATTGCCTACGTGCAGTTCCGTGGCCTGCAGCTGGTCTCCGATACGCTCGGCCGCGAGGTGGGCGATGTGGTGCTGCAGGCGATGGCCAAGCGTTTGGGCGGACTCGGTGTGCGCTATGGGCTGCTGGCGTTCCAGCCGGCAGAGGATTTCATCTTCGCCATCCGCGACGACCATCAGCGCCAGACCGCGCTGGATACGCTGGTGCAGACCGTGTCCGAGCCGGTCCGCGGGCAGGATTGGCTGCATCAGTTCGAGCCCCGTATCGGCGTGGCCGTGAAGTTCGACGGCGATGCCAACACGGCCGAACAGGTGATCGGCATGGCCGCGCAGGCCGCCCACGCCGCGCGCGACGAGGGCAACGTGATCGCGTGGTACGACAACACGGTAAGTTCGCGTCTTGCCGAACGGCTGCGCCTGGCCGGGCGCATCCACAGTGCCATCGACACCGAATTCGAGCTGTACTACCAGCCGATCTGCCATGCGGCCGACAGCACCCCGGCGGCGCTGGAGGCCTTGCTGCGCTGGCCGCAGGCCGATGGCAGCTTCATTCCGCCGGGCGAGTTCATCCAGCTGTGCGAAGACACCGGTCTGATCCTCGCGCTGGGCCGCTGGGTGATCCGCTCCGCTGCGCAGGCACAGCGCCAGCTGGTCGATGCGGGCTGGGACCTGCCGATCGCGGTGAATGTCTCGGCGGTGCAGTTCTTCAACAGCGACCTGGTGGCCGAGTTCACCCGCGCCAGCCAGGAGTTCGGATTGGCCCGAGGTGCGCTGCAGGTCGAGCTGACCGAGAGCAGCCTGATGCGTAAGCCCGGTCAGGCCAAGCAGACCATGCAGCGCCTGCATGAGCAGGGCATCTGCATCTCGCTGGACGATTTCGGTACCGGCTATTCGAACATGTCCTACCTGCAGCATCTGCCGCTGGACATCCTGAAGATCGACCGCAGCTTCGTGGCGGATGTGGAAACCAATCCGCGCAACGCCTCGATCTGCCGCGCGCTGCTGTCGCTGGGTCACAGCATGGGGCTGACCATCATCGCCGAAGGCGTGGAGACCCCCGGCCAGCATCAGTGGCTGGCCGCGCATGGCTGTGACCAGGTGCAGGGCTATCTGCTGGGTCGGCCGATGCCGTTGGCCAAGGTGATCGCGCAGTTGGAGTCGGTGGAGGCGTAGCGCCGGGCGCTGCCCGGGCGCCGCCACGCGTCATCCGCCCAGCGCGACCACCAGGTAATCGATGAAGCTGCGCACCTTCGGCGCCAGATGGCTGCGGCTGGTGTACACCGCATGGATGCCGATGCCCGGCACCGCCCACTCGGGCAGTACCCGCTCCAATCGACCATCGGCGATGGCCTGGGCCACCAGGAAGTCCGGCTGCACGATGATGCCCATGCCGGCAATCGCGGCCTCGCGCAGCACGTCGCCGTTGTTGGCGCGTACGCCGCCACTGATCGGCACTGATACCTCCCCGCGTGGCCCCTGCAGCTGCCACGCGTCCCCGCCGCCCCAGTAGCTGTACTGCAGGCATTCGTGCGCGGCGAGATCTTCGGGCTGCTGCGGGCGACCATGCGCATCCAGATACGCCGGCGCGGCGCACAGGCTGATCTGGGCGTCGGCCAGCTTGCGCGCGATCAGTGCCGGGCTGGGCTGGCGGGTGATGCGGATCGCCAGGTCGTAGCCTTCTTCGACCATGTCCACCAGGCGGTCGGACAGCGACAGGTCCAGTTCCACCTGCGGATACCGCGCGCGATAGCCGGCCAGCAGTGGGCCCAGCCGGGCGATGCCATAGCTGACCGGCGCGTTGATGCGCAGCCGCCCCGAAGGCTCCAGGGCCTGCGCGTTGATGCCGGCCTCCAGCGCATCGAACTCGGCCAGCAACCGCACGCACTCGGCGTAATAGGCCGCGCCCGTGCTGGTCGGGCTCACGCGGCGGGTCGTACGGTTGAGCAGCCGGGTCGAGAGGCGCTTTTCCAGTGCGGCGATCTGCCGGGTCACCCCTGCGGTGGACAGGTCCAGGGCCTGCGCGGCGGCACTGAAGCCGTTGCGCTCGACCACGGCGACAAACACACGCATGGCGTCCAGAGTGTCCATTGTTTCTCTTTCCGAAATAAACAGCGTCGATGCATCGTATTTATTGGCAAGGCTGCGCGCAATAAGCTCAGGGCCGTCGTAGCGCTACTGGAGTCCGTGATGTCCCGCTTGCCCTCCCTGTACATCTCCCACGGCTCGCCGATGACCGCGCTCAACCCCGGTCTGGTCGGTGAGCGCCTGGCGGCCCTGGCGGCGCGGTTGCCGCGACCGCGCGCGATCGTCATGGCCTCGGCGCACTGGCTGACCCATCAACCTGTGGTCGGCGGGCATGCCCAGCCGCCGACCATCCACGATTTCGGTGGTTTTCCGCAGGCGCTGTTCGACCTGCAGTACCCGGCGCCGGGCGACCCCGCGCTGGCGCAGGAGATCGCGCAGCGGCTGACCGCGGCCGGCCTGCCGACGGCAATCGACCCGCAGCGCGGTCTCGACCACGGTGCCTGGGTGCCGCTGCGCTTTCTGTACCCGCAGGCGGAGATCCCGGTCGTGCCGCTGGCGATCCAGCCGCTGCTTGGGCCGGCCCATCAGTTCGCGCTGGGGCGCGCGCTGGCGCCGCTGCGCGAGCAGGGCGTGCTCTTGATCGGCTCGGGCAGCATCACCCACAACCTGCACGACTGGCGCAGCTACCAGGACGGCAAGGAAGCGCCGTACGTGCGGCCCTTCATCGAGTGGGTGGAGCAGCGCCTGCAGGCCGACGACAGTGCCGCCGTGCTGGACTACCGCCGTCAGGCCCCGCACGCCGCGCAGGCACACCCCAGCGACGAGCACCTGCAGCCGCTGCACGTCGCGATGGGCGCAGCCGGTGGCGATGCGCTCGGCGCGCAGCGTATCGATGCCGGCATCGATGCCGGTTTCCTGGCGATGGACATCTATCGCTTCGACGGCGCCGACGCGCAGCAGCGCGCCGCGTGAGCGCAGTGCTGTCCGCGGACTGAGCCTGGTGTGCGCGGTGCGTTCGCGTGGTGGCGCACGTGTGGTACGTTTTTTCCTGTTTCCGGCGCCGGCTGCCTGCAGCCTCCCCCGCGCTGCTTACTGGAAAATGCATGCATACCATTGAAGTCGTCCTGGCGATGCTGGTGGCGGTGGTCGCCAGCGGCTACCTGGTCCGCGTTCTGCCGTTGTCGCTGCCGCTGCCGTTGGTGCAGATCGGGCTGGGCGCGGTCATTGCCGGGGTGTTCAACCGCGGCCACGCGCTCGAGCCGGAGATGTTCTTCCTGCTGTTCCTGCCGCCGCTGCTGTTCCTGGATGGGTGGCGCATCCCCAAGCAGGGCCTGTTCCGCGATAAAGGCGTGATCCTGGAGCTGGCCTTCGGGCTGGTGGTGTTCACCGTGATCGGGGCCGGGTTCCTGATCCACTGGATGATCCCGGTAATGCCGCTGGCGGTGGCCTTCGCCCTGGCCGCGATCATCTCGCCGACGGACCCGGTGGCGGTGAGTTCGATCGCCTCGCGTGCGCCGATTCCCAAGCGGCTGATGCACATCCTGGAAGGCGAGTCACTGCTCAACGATGCCTCCGGCCTGGTCTGCTTCCGCTTTGCGGTGGCGGCGGTGATGACCGGCTCGTTCTCGCTGGCGACCGCCTCGCTGACGTTCCTGTGGGTGGCGGTGGCCGGGCTGGCGATCGGTGTCGCGGTGACGCTGGGCGTCTCCACCTTCCAGCGCTGGCTGTGGCGGCGCTTCGGCGAGGAGCCGGGCGCGGCGCTGCTGGTCAACCTGCTGATTCCGTTCGCGGCCTACCTGCTGGCCGAAGAGTTCAACGCCTCGGGCATCCTCTCGGCGGTCGCTGCGGGCATCACGATGAGCTATGTGGAACTGAGCGGCCGCGTGTCCGGCAGCATGCGCGTGCAGCGCACCGCCGTGTGGAACATGCTGCAGTTCAGCTTCAACGGCATCATGTTCGTGCTGCTCGGCGAGCAGCTGCCGGGCATCGTGGAGCGCGCGATCAAGACGGTCAGCGAGAGCGGGCACCACAGCGCGTGGTGGCTGCTGGTGTACGTGGTGGTGATCAATCTGGCGCTGGTGCTGCTGCGCCTGGCCTGGGTGTGGCTGTCGCTGCGCTGGAGCCTGCTGCGCGCACGTCATCGTGGCGAGGCCCGGCAGGGCACCTCCTGGCGGATCGTGGTGGCAACCTCGGTGGCGGGGGTGCGCGGGGCGATCACCCTGGCCGGCGTGCTGACCCTGCCGCTGTTCCTGCCCGACGGCAGCGCCTTCCCGGCGCGTGATCTGGTGATCTTCCTGGCCGCGGCGGTGATCCTGTTCTCGCTGGTCGGCGCCAGCATCGCGTTGCCGCGCCTGCTCAAGGGCCTGGAACTGCCGGCCGATTCGGGCGAGCGCAAAGAGGAGGACCTGGCCCGCAAGCTGGCCGCCAAGGCCGCGCTGGCCGGCGTGGAGCGCACGCGCCAGCAGCTGGTGCAGAACCAGACCACCGAGAACGTGCAGCTCTACAACGACGCCGCCTCCCGGGTGAGCCTGCTGTACCAGCGCAATCTGGAGAAGGACGCCGGGCCGGATGCCGATCCGGACAAGGTCAAGCGGATGGAGCAGGGCTATCGCCAACTGCGCACCGCCGGGCTCACCGCCGAGCGCGAAGAGCTGTTCCGCCTGACCCGGCGCGGCAAGATCTCCGATGAGATCTCACGCAGGTTGATCCGCAATCTGGACCTGCTGGAGACGCGGCAACGCGATTGAGGCCGCACCGTGTCACGGGTAGAGCCACCCCATGGGTGGCTGCGCGGACCCACTGGAACCCACGCGTCCGGGACGAAGGGCAGCCACCCATGGGGTGGCTCTACCCCGGCACACGTGGATCAGGCGTCGCCGGCAACCGTGGGATCAGGCGTCCGGCTTCTGATCCAGGAAGTAGGCCACCACGGTGCCCTTGATCTTGATCGTCATCGGGTTGCCGCGGCGGTCGCGGGCCTTGCCGGCCTGCACGCGGATCCAGCCTTCGCTGACCGAATACTCTTCAACGTTGTCGCGTTCGACATCGTTGAAACGGATGCCCACGCCGCGCTCCAGCGCAGCGGCATCGTGGAAGGGACTGGTCGGGTTGATCGCCAGGTGATCGGGAGGGGTATCGCTCATGGTCACAGGATGCTGACGACCACCAAGGCCGCCTTCTGCCGTACAGGATAAACCGCAGCGGGCCCCGCGCCGAATTTCGCTTCCTGCCAACGCCCTTGCACGGCAGAATGCGCCCCTGTCTCCAGGAATACCGGCCATGCCCGACAACAGCGATTATTTCGACTTCGAAGAAGAGGAACGCGATTTCGACGAAGACGATTTCGAGGCACGGATCTGGAATCTGTTCGTGCTGATCAACCCGGGCGATGAGGAACTGGCCCTGCAGCAGTTCAATCGCTGGCGCGAGGCGCTGCTGGAGAGCGGCGAAGGCATTGATGAGGACGCCGACTGGCTGCCGCCGATGATGGCGGCGATCGCCTGGCAATCCGGGTTCGAGGTGGAGCGCAGCGATGCCGATGCGCTGATGTCGGCGGTGAACGAGCTGTCCGCGCGCTGGAACCTGCAGATCGACTGGGGCGGCGACCTGGACGATGAGGATTTCGCCGCCGAGGTGGATGCCCCGATGCTGATGGCCACCGCCCATGACCGCCTGCGCGAGCACAACTACGCGCTGTGGAGCGTGGATACGGGCAATGACACCCTGGCCGGGTGGATGGCGCTCAACCGCGATGACGATGCGATGCTGGCGCTGTGCTCGCTGCTGGGCGTGGAAGTGCGGCCGGGCAGCGATCCGTTCTGAGGGCGTGACCGCGGTCGGCGTGTGCCGACCAACGGTCGGCACCGACGCCTAGGGCAGGTACTGCCCACGCGCGTTGGCGATGACCGCTTTGACCAGCGCGCGGTCGGTATGCCGTGAGATGGCCTGTGCGCCCAGGGCGATCGCCTGCAGGCGCAGCGGGGCGGGCACGTCGTAATGCGCGCCGCTGCGGCGGTTCTGGAACGCCCGCCGCGGAATCCCGAGCTGCGCCGCCATGGCGTGCAGCTCGGGCAGGGTGTCGGCCATCAGATGCGCCCAGCGTTCACCACGCCAGGGATGTACCGCATCGTCGATATAGACCGTCACCGGGTGGCCGTGGCTCAGGCCTGCGGCTTGTCGTCGCTGGCGGCCGGGGCCGGCTCGGCATCGGCTGCGACTTCGACGGCAGCATCGGTCACGATCTCGGCGTCTTCGGCCTCGTCGTCACCTTCGCCTTCCACGCCTTCGAATTCGGAGACCAGCTGCGACAGGTACTCGTCGGCGGTCTTGCCTTCGTCAGCGGCCAGGTCGTCGATCAGCTGCTGCAGCTGGGTCGAGTACTCCAGGTTGACCTTGCGGCCTTCCTTTTCCTGGACGTTGGACAGGTGCTTGAGCATGGCCAGCATCGGGACCGGGTTGTCGGCGTTGCCCATGGTCTGGCCGCCGATGGCCAGCAGCCACTCGGTGCCCTGCAGGCCGATCGCCGCGACGACCTGGCCTTCTTCGTTGGTCAGCACGGCATGGTTCTGCACCGGCTGCTGGGCGTTGAGGCGGTTGATCGGACGCTTGGGCTGCTGCTTCTTGCGCTTGTCGCGCTTGGCCTTGGACTGCTTGGACATGAGTGCCGTCTATCTACAAAAGGGAAGACCCATTGTAGTGCCGGCCGCCGGCCGGCTCCACGGATTCCCTGAATTCCCCCTGCAGCCCCCGCCGCCGCGCCCCTTAAGGCGCGACAGCCGGCGCCAGGGCCGCCTGGATATCGGCGTCGGCGGCGGTGGGCGAGAGCGCCACTTCCTGGCCTGCCCCCGCCAGCGCGGCGATCTCGGCGGCCTTGGTCATCACCACGATGCTGATTCGCCGGTTGATCGGGTTGTCCGGCTGCGCCTTGTCGAACAGCACCGAGGACGACAGGCCGACCACGCGGGTCACCTTGTCTTCGGTCATGCCACCGTCGAGCAGGGCGCGGCGGGCGGCGTTGGCGCGGTCGGCGCTGAGCTCCCAGTTGCTGTAGCCATGCACGGCGTTGTACGCGGTGGTATCGGTGTGGCCGGTGATGCTGATCCGGTTCGGCACGTGGTTGATGAACTGCGACAGCTCGCGCAGGATCTCGCGCGTGTAGGGCTTGAGCGTGGCACTGCCCATGTCGAACATCGGGCGGTTCTGCTTGTCCACGATCTGGATGCGCAGGCCTTCCGGGGTCAGGTCGAGCAGCAGCTGGTCCTTGAACGGCTCCAGTGCCTGGCTCTTGCTGATGGCTTCTTCCAGTTCCTGCTTGAGGGCTTCGAGCTGCTGTTTCTCACGCTCGCGGTCGGTCTGCGGCACCGGCTTGGCGGCCTGCTGGTTCTGGAAGGGGTCGTTGCTGTTGCCGCGTGAGATATCGGTGGCGCCGCCCAGCTTGATCATCGAGGTGCTGGCACCGCCCGGGCCGGCCATGCCCGGGGCCGGGGTCGAGCTCTGTCCGACCAGCGGGCTGGGGTTGCGGAAGTACTCGGAAATGGCCGCCCGCTCGGGCTTGGTGGTGGCCGCCATCAGCCACAGCACCAGGAAGAAGGCCATCATCGCGGTGACGAAGTCGGCGTAGGCGACCTTCCAGGCACCGCCATGGTGGGCGGCATGGCCGCCTTTCTTGACCCGGCGGACGATGACGGTGGGTTTGTTCTCGGCCATGGCGGTGCCTTACTTGACCGTCTTGAGGTGCGCTTCGAATTCGCTGAAGCCCGGGCGCACGTTCGACGGCAGGGTCTTGCGGGCGAATTCCAGCGCGATCTTCGGGTTGTAGCCCCGCAGGCAGGCCAGCAAGGCGGTCTTGACCGACTCGTAAATGCGGCTGTCCTGCTCGGCGCGGGCTTCCACCGCGGCCGCCAGCGGGCTGACGAAGCCATAGGCCAGCAGGATGCCGAGGAAGGTACCGACCAGTGCGCCGGCAACGTGCGCGCCGACTTCTTCAATGGCGCCGCCGATGGAGCCCATGGTGATCACGATGCCCAGCACCGCGGCCACGATGCCGAAGCCGGGCAGGCCGTCGGAGACCTTGTTGAGCACCGCCGAGGGCTGCATGGCTTCGGCGTGGTGCTTCTCCAGCTCCATCTCCAGCAGCGGTTCCAGCTCGTGCGGCTCGATGTTGCTGCCGATCATCAGGCGCAGGCAGTCGGTGATGAAGTCGACCAGATGGTGGTCGGCCTGCACCTTGGGGTAATTGGCGAAGATGCTGCTTTCGGCCGGGCGCTCGACGTGGTCTTCCAGCGCCATGAAGCCTTCGCGGCGGGCCTTGTTGAGCAGTTCGTACAGCAGACTCAGGACATCGATGTAGTCCTGCTGCTTGTAGGCCGGGCCTTTGAATACACCCACCGTGGCCTGCAGGGTCTGCTTCACGGTTTTGATCGGGGTGCCCACCAGGAAGGCGCCCAGCGCCGCGCCGCCGATGATGACCAGCTCATACGGCTGCCACAGCGCGCCGAGTTTGCCGTGCGCGCCCACGTAACCACCGAGCACGCTGAGGATGACGACGAGGAATCCAACGATGATGAGCATGGGGCCGACGCGGGGAGGGGATACCTCCATGTCGGCCCGTTCACCCTTTTTCTGAAGGGGGGCGTTCGCTCAATGTCACACTTTTGCGAATTCAGGCAGCGGGCTCAGCCTCGGCGCCCCCGCGCTGCAGCGGGTCCGGGTAGGGCTGGCCGTTCGGCGTGAACGCGAGCGAGACCGAGTTCAGGCAGTGGCGTTCATGGGTCGGCGGCGGGCCGTCCGGGAACACATGGCCGAGATGGCTGTCACAGCGGGCGCAGACGATCTCGGTGCGGATCATGCCGTGGCTGGCGTCCCGGATCTCGCGCACATGGGCCGGATCGAACGGGGCGAAGAAGCTCGGCCAGCCAGTGCCGGAGTCGAATTTGGTGCTGGAACGGAACAGCGGCAGGCCGCACAGCCGACAGCCGTAGACCCCGTCCTGCTTGTTGTCCAGGAACACCCCGCAGAACGGCGCTTCGGTGCCGTGGTGCAGCAGCACGCGCTGCTCATCGGCGTTGAGGCCGGCAATCAAGGTCTGGCGCTGGGCGTCACTGGGCGGGGAGAGGTCGAAAGCAGTCATGGGCAGTCCTCACGTGGAGACCCTCTACATAGGGCCGGGCGGAGCGTGTTCCAACCCGGCGTCGTTCATCGTGCTGATACCCGTGCCGGTGCATGGTGAAGGTCTGAACCGCTGCCCGGGAGATCGCCATGTACCGCTCACGCTGCCTCGCCGCCCTGCTGGTGGTGCTGCCCTTGGCGGCAGGTGCGCAGATCGGTCCGCCGCCCAAGCCCACCGCGACGCGTCCGGTCGTCACCCCGCAGCCGACGCCCGTGCCGCTGCCTACGCCGGTGCAGCCGGCACCGGCCGACAGCCTCTCTGGCCAGATGGCCCCGGTGAAGTCGTCCGCGCAGACCCAGCAGCAGCTCCGCACGCACCCCATCCAGAGCAAGGGGCCTTCGCAGCCTGCGCCGATGCAGGGGCCCGCAGTGCAGAGCAAGGTGTATGACCGCCATGGCCGGATCATTCCGGGGGCCAGGCAGGTCGGGCCGAACCGGGTGCTCGATACCCGCACGGGCCGTTACTACGACTCGCTTCCCAGCGGCGATGGACACCAGATCAAGCCGTGATCGCCGCCACGGCGGCGTCGGTCATCTGAACGGTTTACATCGAGGACCCGCAGTCATCCCCGTCAACGTTTCGCCTCACCGTTTTTTCGCCTGTGATTAACCGGATCAGCGGGACCCTGTGCGTGCGCCGAAACACAGCGCATCCCCGAGGTTTTCAAGAAGAGTGCAATCATGGCTAACCAGCAGAACCGCAGTCCCGGCAAGATGCCGCAGGAGCAGCAGGGCAGTCAGCAGCAGAACCAGAAGCCCGGCCAGCAGAACCAGCAGCAGTGGGACCAGCAGAATCAAAAGGGCGGCAAGCAGCAGGACCAGAAGCATCAGGACCAGAAACAGCAGCGCTGATGCGCTTGACGCAATGAACGAAGGCGGTGCGCACAGGCGCGCCGCCTTTTTTGCGTTTCAGCCCTGCAGCTCAGCCAAGCAACGGGATCAATCCGGAATCGGCAGGGTCAGGGTCTCCTTGACCTCTTCCATCACGATGTAACTCTTGGATTCGCGCACGTGCGGCAAGGTCAGCAGGGTGCTGCCGAGCAGCTTGCGGTACGAGGCCATCTCGCTGATGCGCGCCTTGAGCAGGTAATCGAAATCGCCCGAGACCAGATGACACTCCAGCACGTTGGGCAGCTTCAGCGCCGCACGCCGGAACTCCTCGAAGATGTCGCCGGATTTGTAGGCCAGGCTGATCTCCACGAACACCAGCAGGCTGGCCTTAAGGTAGTGCGGATCGAGCTTGGCGTAGTACCCGGTGATGGCCCCGTCGCGCTCCAGCCGGCGCACGCGCTCGGTACAGGGGGTGGTCGACAGCCCGACCCGCTCGCCCAGTTCGGTGAAGGAAATCCGACCCTCCACCTGCAGGATGCGCAGGATTTTCCGGTCGATCTTGTCCAGTTCGCGGGCACGCACGGCCATCGGCGTCAGCCTCTCAAGGGGGTTTGCAGGACAATACCCTGCCTGTAGGCCAAAAAACAGGCGAATTGATTGGTTTAGGCTGACTATACTTCCTCAATTATGGTCCCGGCGTGCTCCTGCGCAGGGAATGATCGGGTTGGAGAGGTGTCATGCGCGTTCTAGTCCTTGGCAGCGGTGTGATCGGCACGACCAGTGCCTGGTACCTGCGGCAGGCCGGGTTTGAAGTCACGGTCGTCGACCGTCAGCCCGGTCCGGCGCTGGAAACCAGTTTCGCCAACGCTGGCCAGCTGTCGTTCGGCTACACCTCCCCGTGGGCCGCCCCGGGCGTGCCGCTCAAAGCGGTCAAGTGGCTGTTCTCCGAACACGCGCCGTTGGCAATCCGCCCGGGCCTGGATTGGCACCAGTACCGCTGGCTGGCGCAGATGCTGCGCAACTGCACCCATGAGCGCTATGCGATCAACAAGGCGCGCATGGTGCGCATGTCCGAGTACAGCCGCGACTGCCTCAACGAGCTGCGCCGCGAGACCGGCATCGAATTCGAAGGCCGCGACCTGGGTACTACCCAGCTGTTCCGTACCCAGCAGCAGCTGGATGCCTCCGCGCAGGACATCGAAGTGCTGGCCCAGTACGGCGTGCCGTATGAGGTGCTCGACCGCGACGGCATCATCGCCCACGAACCGGCGCTGGCCGGCGTGGCGGACATGCTGGTCGGTGCGCTGCGCCTGCCGCGCGACCAGACCGGTGACTGCCAGTTGTTCACCCGTCGCCTGGCGCAGATGTGCGTCGATGCCGGGGTCGAATTCCGTTTCGATCAGGACATCGCCGGCCTGCAGAGCGAGGGCGACCGCATCACCGGCGTGCGCATCGACGGCAAGCTGGAAACCGCCGATCACTACGTGGTCGCGCTGGGCAGCTACTCGCCGTCGCTGGTCGCCCCGCTGGGCATGCAGCTGCCGGTGTACCCGCTCAAGGGCTACTCGCTGACGCTGCCGATCACCAACCCGGCGATGGCCCCGACCTCGACCATCCTGGATGAAAGCTACAAGGTGGCCGTGACCCGTTTCGACGACCGCATCCGCGTGGGTGGCATGGCTGAAGTGGGCGGGTTCGACCTGTCCCTCTCACCGCGCCGCCGTGCCACGCTGGAGAAGGTGGTACGCGATCTGTACCCGGAGGGCGGCGATCTGTCGCGCGCCGAGTTCTGGACCGGCCTGCGCCCGGCCACGCCGGACGGCACCCCGGTGGTCGGCGCCACGCCGTACCGCAACCTGTTCCTCAATACCGGCCACGGCACCCTGGGCTGGACCATGGCCTGCGGCTCCGGCCGCTACCTGGCCGACCTGATGGATGCCCGCCAGCCGCAGATCAGCACCGAAGGCCTGGATATCTTCCGCTACAGCCACCACGCCGCATCCGTCCGTCACCGTGAGCCGAGTTCATGCGCCCAGCCCGTGCGTTGATTGATCTGGACGCGCTGCGCAGCAACTACCGGCTGGCACGCGAACTGGGGGGCGGCAAGGCCGTTGCAGTGATCAAGGCCGATGCCTACGGCCACGGTGCGGTGCGCTGCGCGCGCGCGCTGCAGGCCGAGGCCGATGCCTTCGGCGTGGCCTGCATCGAGGAAGCGCTGGAACTGCGCCAGGCCGGCATCACCGGCCCGATCCTGCTGCTGGAGGGCTTCTTCGATGCCGACGAACTGCCGCTGATCGTCGAGCACGACCTGTGGTTCGCCGTTGGCGCACCGTGGCAGGTCGAGGCGGTGGCCGCGTTCCAGACCACCGCCACGCTCACCGTGTGGTTGAAGCTGGACAGCGGCATGCACCGGCTGGGCCTGTGGCCGGACGAGTTCCGCGCCGCGCATGCCACGCTGAGTGCGCTGACGCATGTCGGGCCGATGGTGCTGATGACCCACATGGCGCGTGCCGACGAACTGGACAGCCCGCGTACCCGCGAGCAGGCCGATGTGTTCGCCGCGGCCATCGAGGGCCTGGCCGGGCAGACCAGCCTGTGCAATTCCCCGGCACTGCTGGGCTGGCCGGACGTGCGCAGCGACTGGGTGCGCCCGGGCCTGATGCTGTACGGGATCAACCCGATGCCGGCGCACACGGCGCTGACCGAGCGTCTGCGCCCGGTCATGACGATGCGCTCGAAGATCTTCGCTGTCCGCGATATCGCCGTGGGCGAACCGGTCGGCTATGGCGCGCGCTTCGTCGCGCAGCGACCGACCCGGGTCGGCGTCGTGGCACTCGGCTATGCCGATGGCTACCCGCAGTTCGCGCCCAACGGCACCCCGGTGCGCATCGACGGCCAGTCCGGCATCGTGATCGGTCGGGTCTCGATGGACATGCTCACCGTGGATCTCACCCACCTGCCGCAGGCCGGGATCGGCAGCACGGTGACGCTGTGGGGCGATGCGCCGCGCATCGAGGCCCTGGCGCCGCTGTGCGGGGTCAGTGCCTACCAGCTGCCGTGCGGCGTGAAGCGGGTGGTGCGCGAGTACACCGGCTGAGGGATGGCTCAGGTACTCGCCGTGGCCTCATTGCGCAGATCGCGCCGGATCCAATCATCCAGCAGGCGCTTCTCGTAGCGCAGCGGGTCGGTATCGCTCTGCCGGCCGATGTTGTGCAGGTAGCCGGTGTCCTGCAGCTTGCGCTCGCCTTCGCCGAGCACCTGGCCCTGGGCATTCTTGAGTGTGTAAGTGAGCGTCACGCGCGGCGGGTAGATATCGCGCATGACCCGGATGTCGTCGGCTCGTGGGCCATGCCACGGCTCGTAGTCGCCGGCGCGCTTGATGTCGGTGAAGGTCACCTCCAGCGTCTGGCCCGGCTGCAACTCCTTGCTGGCCGTAGTCCGCACATACTTGGCGAGCTGCTGTACCCAGTCACCACGCTCGGCCTCGAAACGGTTGCTGCTCTGGCGGATCTCGGTGAACTGGGCCGGGTCGGTCCAGGCGACCTGCACCGGGCCGTCAGTCTCAAGCGCCCGGGGCGCTTGGGGATCGGTCACGGTCCGCGGGGCTGCCGCCGCACTGCCCATCAGCAGCAGCCCGGCCAATGCCCCGGCCCACAGAGAAGTACGGTTCATGACAACTCCTGCATCGCGATCACGAGTGGGATCAGGCCCTCAGTGTGATCCCGATCCGGGTGGCCGACAATCCACGCGTGTATGCTCCGCTGCTGCGGTTGGCGCCAATTCATCCAGGCCGCACCGTCCGGGGCTGGCCGCGCTTGACACTGCGAATACGCGCATTGGCCGATCCTGTGTCCCTCTGTCTCGCCAGTTGCCCCATTGACGCCCTTGTCCAGCCTGCCCACTTCGACGTTGGAACGCTCCTCTTTCCTGGCCGCATCGCCGGATCCGGCCCTCTATCGCACGGTCCTTGAGCGGCTGAATGCGGGCTTCTGCATCATCGAGGTGATTTTCGATGAGGCGCAGGTCGGGGTCGACTACCGCTTTGTCGAGGTCAACGAGGCGTTTTCGCGCAATACGGGGCTGAGTAATGTCTGCGGGCAGCGGATGAGCAGCCTGCAGCCGGGGCATGAGTCGGACTGGTACCGCACCTACGGCGAGGTGGCGCTCAGCGGGCAGGCAAGACAGTTCGAGATGGAAGCGCGCGCGCTGGGTCGCTGGTATTCGGTGGAAGCGGTCAGCGTGGGCGAGCCGGACGAGCATCTGGTGGCGGTGGTGTTCTTCGACATTACCCACCGCAAGCACATCGAAGTGGAGCTGGCCGAAAGCGAAGCGCGTTTCAGTGCGCTGGCTGATGGCCTGCCCATGCCGGTCTGGGTGCTGGACGAGCGCGGCCATTCGCGCTTCGTGAACAGTGCTTTCAGTGAGTTCTTCGGCGGTGATGAGCAGCGCGTGCCCGACGATGTCTGGCGCGGCCTGGTGCACCCGGATGACGCCTCCGTGTTCGATTACGAGTTGCAGGAATCCTTGAAATCGCAGCGGTCCATGCACGCCCTGGTCCGCGGCCGTCGCGCCGATGGCCAGTGGCGCTGGTTGGAAATGAATGCCCGCCCGCGGTTCTCGCGGATGGGGCGGTTCATCGGTCTGGCCGGCAGCAGCCCGGACGTGACCGAGCGCCGCGAGATCGAAATGGCGCGCGAAGAACTGCTGCAGTCCGAACGCGCCGCGCGCAGTGCGGCCGAGAACATGGCGCGCCTGAAAGACGAATTCCTGGCCACGCTCTCGCATGAGCTGCGCACGCCATTGACCACCATCCTGGGCTGGAGCGAACTGCTGCTCCAGCGCATCGACAACACCAGCCCGATGTACAAGGGCCTGGGCGTGATCGCCAGCAGTGCGATGGCGCAGAAGCGGCTGATCTCGGACATGCTGGACCTGAGCAGCATGCTGCTCGGCAAGGTGCAGCTGGAAGTGGAAATGCTGGACCTGCGCACGCAGCTGGACGAAGCGATGCGCGCGCAGGAGCTGGTCGCCGAGGGCAAGGCGTTGTCGATGGAGCTGGTGATGCCCGACGAGCCGTGTCTGGTTCTCGGCGATGCCACGCGCCTGCAGCAGGTGCTGTGGAACCTGCTCTCCAACGCCATCAAGTTCACCCCGGCCGAGGGCCGGGTGGTGCTGACCCTGGCCGAAGACGGTGGGCACTGGTCGATCAACGTCAGCGATTCCGGCGACGGCATCGCGCCGGAGTTCCTGCGGCATCTGTTCAGTCGCTTCCGCCAGGCTGATGGAACCACCACCCGCCGACATGGTGGGCTGGGGCTGGGCCTGGCGATCGTGCAGCAGCTGGTGGAGCTGCATGGAGGCGCGGTGGCGGCCAGCAGCGAGGGCCACGGTCACGGCTCCACGTTCACCGTGCGCTTGCCGCGCTACCAGCCGCAGGCCGATGGCCGGCCGCTGCGCGAAGTGTTCAGTGGTCCGATTCCCGAGCAGATCATCGAGCCGTATCCGCTCAAGGGCCTGCACCTGCTGGCCGTGGAAGATCAGCCCGAAGTGCTGGAATACCTGCGCCGCCTGCTGGAAGAGCAGGGTGCCTCGGTCACCACCGCCGCCTCGGCCGGTGAAGCACTGGCCCTGCTCAACGAACAAGGGCATGACGGCATCGATGCGCTGCTGACGGATATCGGCATGCCGGGCATGGATGGCTATGGCCTGGTCCGCACCCTGCGCGACAACATGGGGGTCGAGCCAGCGGCGCTCCCGGCCGTGGCGGTGACCGCGCTGGCGCGGGCGGATGATCGCAAGCGCGCGCTGGCCTCCGGCTTCCAGGAGCATGTCGCCAAGCCGTATTCCGTCGCCCAGCTGGTGGCGGCCGTGCGCGGTGTGTTGAGCGGTACGCGCTGAGTCCTGCGTTGGCGGCGTGTTGACGTCGCCGCGGGCACACTGGGGGCGTACGCCACAGGAGTTGCCATGTCCCGTTACGCCCCCCGCATCCATACCGACCCGACCGCCATCGCGGCGCTGGAGGCGTTGCTGCCTCAGCTGCACGGCCAGACCCAGGTCGAACTCACGCTTGAGGATGGCAGCCGCCTGCTCGGCACCGTGGCGGTGCAGCCGACGCTTCAGCAATACCGCGACGCCGACGAAAACGAAGGCAGCAATGGCCAGCTGCGGCTGGACGATCTGGATACGCCGGTCCAGCAGCACGTGGTGTGGCTGGATCAGATCACGGCCATCCGGCAACTGCCCTACCGCGAGTGATCGCGGCGGGCAGGCGCGGTGGGGTTGGGCTCAGTGGGTGAATTCGCTGGGTTCGGCCTCGAAACGGCGCGCGTAGGCCCGTTCATCGGCAATCCGGGCCACCTCTTCATCGGCGAGGTCCGGGGCGCCATACACGGCATACGCCACGTTGCCATCCGAGGTTTTGCCGATCTGATGCAGGCGGTAGCGCGAATGGCCGCCGCCGGTATCTTCGGGGTAGTGCACCGGTGGCTGGCTGCCCTCCATGTCCATCTCGCTGTTGTCGACTACGCCACCGACAAACAATGCACGCATGTGCCATCTCCACGGGAAGTGAGGCTCCACCCTGCCGGTTGGGATGTTGTCAGGGCATCAACAGGACGTTGAATAAACGCAAATCCGGGGCTGGCGGGGCGAACCGGTAGAATGGCGGCCTCTTTTCAAGATGTGCCCTCCGCATGGCTGCCCAGCACGACGCTCCCCTGGAAACCCTGTTCCTGCCGTTCGCCAGTGGCGTGCTGTCCTGGCCGGCCGGCCCCGTGCTGTTCCTGCGCGCCCGCGATGGCGCGCCGCTGCGCGAGCACGCCCAGCCGGCGCAGCTGGTCTGCGAGCAGAGCTTCCGCCCGTTTGCCGATGCCCTGGAAGCCAGCGGCTGGACCGTCCGTGACGAGCAGCAGCTGGCCGGTGATGCCACCCGCTACGCCGTGGTGCTGGTGCTGCCGCCGCGCCAGCGCGAGGAAGCCAAGGCCCTGTTCGCCCGTGCGCTGGCCCTGACCGCCCCGGGCGGGATCGTGGTGGCCTGCCAGCACAACAACGAAGGCGCCCGCTCCGGCGAAGGCGACCTGCAGCAGCTGGCCGGCCTCGGCGGCAAGCTGACCAAGAACCACTGCCGTGCCTACTGGACTGCGCCGCTCAACGGCCAGCACGACGCCGCGCTCGCGCAGCGCTGGGCAACCCTGGACGCGCCGCGCGCGATCCTTGGCGGCCGCTTCCAGAGCCGCCCGGGCATCTTCGCCTGGGACCGCATCGATCCCGCCTCGGCGCTGCTGGTCGAACAGCTGCCGGCCGATCTGGCCGGGCGTGGTGCCGATCTCGGCGCCGGCTTTGGCTATCTGTCCGCCGAAGTGCTGGCGCGCTGCCCGAACGTGAGCGCGCTGGACCTGTACGAGGCCGAAGGCCGCGCGCTGGCGCTGGCCCGCGAGAACCTCGCCGCGCTCGGCAAGCCCGCCGCGCTGGCCTATCACTGGCAGGACGTCACCGCCGGGATCGAGGGCGAGTACGACTTCATTGTGACCAACCCGCCGTTCCACACCCCGTCGCGCGCGGATCGCCCCGATATCGGCCAGCGCTTCATCGCCGTGGCCGCGCAGGCGCTGCGCCCGGGCGGTCGCATGTGGCTGGTGGCCAACCGTCACCTGCCGTACGAGCACATTCTCAACGAGAGCTTCGGCCAGGTGCGTGTGGCGGCCGAGCGCGATGGCTTCAAGCTGATCGAAGCGACCAAGGCCAGCAAGAGCGCCACGCCGGTCCGCACGCCGCGCAGCACCGAGCCGAAGTGGGGCCGCGGAGGCCGCGCATGAAGCTGGTCAAGCTGTTGGCCAACCTGGGCTATGGCAGCCGCAAGCAGGTGCAGGGGATGTTCCGCGCCGGCCTGATCACCGATGCCGAGGGCGAGGTGCTGTACGCCGATGACGCGGTCGCGCACGAGGCGATCCGGGTCGAGGGCGAGCCGCTGGACCCGCCGCAGGGGCTGACCCTGCTGCTGCACAAGCCGCGTGGCTACACCTGTTCGACCAAGGACAAAGGCCGGCTGATCTACGACCTGCTGCCGCCGCGTTACCGCGACCGTGCGCCGGTGTTGTCCTCGGTGGGCCGCCTGGACCGTGACACCAGCGGCATGCTGCTGATGACCGACGACGGTGCGCTGCTGCACCGGATCGTGTCGCCGAAGTCGCGCTTGGACAAGGCGTACGAGGTCACCCTGGCCGAAGACCTGCGCGGCGATGAAACCGCGCGTTTCGCCAGCGGCGGCCTGCTGCTGGAATCGGACGACAAGCCCCTGCTGCCGGCCGAGCTGCACGTGAACGGCCCGCGCCAGGCGCAGCTGGTCCTGCATGAAGGCCGCTACCACCAGGCCCGCCGGATGTTCGCGGCCGTCGGCAACCACGTCGAGGCGCTGCACCGCAGCCGTATCGGCGGGCTGTCGCTGGGCGAGCTGCCTGAAGGTGAGTGGCGCATGCTCGATGCGGCCGATCTCGAGACGCTGTTCAACGTTCCATGACCGCCTTCGCCGCGCTGCCGTTCCTGCCCGACGCCGTCATCTTCGACATGGACGGCCTGATGATCGACAGCGAGCGCGTCTCGATCGCGTGCTGGTCGCAGGCGGCGCAGGAGCTGGCGCTGCCGTTCCCGGCACGGTTCTGGCTGCGCATGGTGGGCCTGGGCGACCGCGACTGCGAGCGCCTGCTGCTGCAGACGGTCACTGCCGAGCAGGTCGCTGCGCTGTTCGCGCGTTGCCACGAACTGTACGAAGCGCGCACGCAGCAGGGTCTGCCGCTGCGCCCCGGCATCCTGGAGGTCCTGCAGCTGCTGCACGAGCATGGCGTTCCACGTGCGGTGGCGACCTCCACCCGCCAGCCGCGTGCCTCGCGCAAGCTGGCGGCGGCCGGGCTGCTGCCGTTCTTCGAGGTGGTGGTGACCAGCAGCGATGTGTCGCATCCGAAGCCCGCCCCGGACATCTACCTGCTGGCGGCGCAGAAGCTGGGCAAGGACCCGGCGCGCTGCCTGGCGCTGGAAGATTCCCCGGCCGGCATCCGCGCGGCCGTGGGTGCGGGCATGACCGCCATCCAGGTGCCGGACCTGGTGCATCCGGATGAGGAACTGCGCGCGCTGGGGCATCGCATCGTGGATTCGCTGCTGGATGCACGGGCGTTGTTGATGCCGCTGCTGCCGGTGACCGGCGCGCGGTGATATCCCGCCCGGCTCGCCGATACACCGGGCATTGATCGCGTGCACCACGAAAAAGCCCGGCACATGGCCGGGCTTTTTCGTATATACCGCAGCTGCACTCAGAGGCGGCTGAACACCAACGCCGCATTCGTGCCGCCAAAGCCGAAGCTGTTGGACATCACGGTGTTTAGCTGTGCCGGCTGGGTCTGCTGCACGATCGGGAAGCCTTCCACCAGCGGGTCCAGCTCGCCGATGTTGGCCGAGCCGGCGATGAAGCCATCGCGCATCATCAGCAGGCAGTAGATCGCTTCGTGCACGCTTGCCGCGCCCAGCGAGTGGCCGGACAGCGCCTTGGTCGAGGACAGCGGCGGAATGCTCTCGCCGAACACTTCACGCACCGCCTTCAGCTCGGTGACGTCGCCCAGCGGGGTCGAGGTGCCGTGCGTGTTGAGGTAGTCGATCGGGGCGGTGATGTGCTCCATCGCCATGTTCATGCAGCGCACCGCGCCTTCACCGGACGGGGCGACCATGTCGGCGCCATCGGAGGTGACGCCGTAACCGACCAGCTCGGCATAGATGCGCGCGCCACGGGCCACGGCGTGATCGTAGTCTTCCAGCACCAGCATGCCGCCGCCACCGGCGATGACGAAGCCGTCGCGGTCCTTGTCGTACGGGCGCGAGGCCGAGGCGGGCGTGTCGTTGAAGCGGGTCGACAGGGCGCCCATCGCATCGAACATCACGCTCATCGACCAATGCAGGTCTTCACCGCCACCGGCGAACATCACGTCCTGCGCGCCATGACGGATCAGATCCGCGGCGGCACCGATGCAATGCGCGGAGGTGGCGCAGGCGGCCGACAGCGAGTAGCTCAGGCCCTTGATCTGGAACGCCGTGGCCAGGCACGCCGACACGGTGGAGCACATCGTGCGCGGCACCATGTACGGGCCCACCTTGCGCACGCCACGGGCGCGCAGGATGTCGGCCGATTCCACCTGCCACTGGCTGGAGCCGCCGCCGGAGCCGGCGATCAGGCCGGTCCGCGGGTTGGCGACCTGCGCCTCGTCCAGGCCGGCATCGGCGATCGCATCGCGCATGGCGATGTACGCGTACGCCGAGGCATCGCTCATGAAGCGCTTCACCTTGCGGTCGATCTGCGCATCCAGGTCCAGCTCGATGTTGCCGCCGACATGGCTGCGCAGGCCGGCTTCGGCATGATCGGGCAGGTGGCGGATGCCGGCGCGGCCTTCACGCAGTGCAGTGGACACGGTGTCCAGATCGTTGCCCAGGCACGAGGTGATGCCCATTCCGGTAATGACGACGCGACGCATCAGAAGTTCTCAGTGGAAGTGAACAGACCTACACGCAGGTCTTTGGCAGAGTAGATTTCGCGACCGTCCACCAGCATGCGGGCGTCGGACTGTGCCATCACCAGCTTGCGGTTGATGACGCGCGAGATGTCGATTTCGTAGGTGACGCGCTTGGCGCTCGGCAGCACCTGGCCGGTGAATTTCACCTCACCGCAGCCCAGGGCGCGGCCACGGCCGGGCGCACCGATCCAGGTCAGGAAGAAGCCGGTCAGCTGCCACATGGCATCCAGGCCGAGGCAGCCGGGCATGACCGGGTCGCCGAGGAAGTGGCAGTCGAAGAACCACAGGTCAGGGCGGATATCCAGTTCCGCGCGTACCATGCCTTTGCCGTGTGGGCCGCCGTCCTCGCGGATATCGGTGATGCGATCGAACATCAGCATCGGATCATTGGGCAGGCGGCCGCTGCCCGGGCCGAACAGTTCACCGCGGGCGCTGGCCAGCAGCTGGTCGCGCGAGAACGCGTTGAGACGAGTCATGGAAAACGCAATCCTGAGGAAGTTGTCATCGGGGTGAGCCGACCACAGGTCGACTGCTCTTGCATGAAGCAAGTACTCAAGAGTGCATGAGAAAAAGTGATTCAATCAAACGTTTTAACCGTACGCCGCCGTAGTGTTTTCAGGTTCAAAAACGCATGTTGTTGTTATCCAACAACCATACTGCGGCGTGTGGCTGTAATCTTGTTCATCTGAATTCGAGTGCCAACGCCCGTGTCCCGCCCCCGCAAGATCATTCACGTCGACATGGATGCGTTTTACGCGTCCGTGGAGCAGCGTGACGACCCTTCGTTGCGGGGTAAACCGGTGGTGGTGGCGTGGCGTGGGATGCGCTCGGTGGTCTGCGCGGCCTCGTACGAGGCGCGGGTGTTCGGGGTGCGTTCGGCGATGCCGGCGCTGCGCGCGGAGCGGTTGTGTCCGGATGCGGTATTCGTGCCGCCGGATTTCGCCCGCTACAAGGCGGTGTCACGCCAGGTGCGCGAGATTTTCCTGCGGCATACGGATCTGGTGGAACCGTTGTCGTTGGACGAGGCGTATCTGGATGTGACCGAGCACAAGGGCGGGATGACGGTGGCGACGGAGATCGCGCAGATCATCCGCGCGCAGATCCGCGAAGAGACGCAGTTGACCGCCTCGGCCGGGATCGCACCGAACAAATTCCTGGCGAAGATCGCCTCGGATTGGCGCAAGCCGGATGGGCAGTTCGTGGTTCCGCCGCATCGTATCGAGCAGTTCCTGACGCCGTTGCCGGTGAACCGTGTGCCGGGCGTGGGCAAGGTGATGGCGGCGAAGCTGGCCGAGCTGGGCGTGGCGACGGTGGGTGATCTGCGTGCGCTGCCGCTGGAGGAACTGGAGGCGCGGTTCGGGACGTTTGGTGGGCGGTTGTTCAATCGTGCGCGCGGTGTGGATGAGCGGCCGGTGGAGCCGGATCAGCCGGTGCAGTCGATCTCGTCGGAGGATACGTTCGCCGAGGATCTGTTGTTGGAGGATCTGGCGCCGGCGATCGTGCAGTTGGCGGAGAAGACGTGGCTGGCGACGCGCAAGACGGACCGGGTGGGGCATACGGTGGTGTTGAAGTTGAAGACGTCGCAGTTCCGGATCATTACGCGCAGTTTTACGCCGGAGTCGCCGCCGGATTCGGTGGAGGAACTGCGCGATATTGCGTTGGGGTTGCGGGCGCGGGTGGAGTTGCCGTTGGAGACGCGGTATCGGTTGGTGGGGGTGGGGTTGGGGGGATTCCGGGAGCGGGAGGTGGTTCGCCAGCCGGGGTTGTTTGATCATCTTGGTGATGTGTAGCTGGGCGGTATTCGTCCGCGTTTCTTGCCGTTTTCTTGATCTGTTCAAGTGTTGACGGCAACGGCAACGGCAACGGCAACGGCAACGGCAACGGCAACGGCAACGGCGGATGCGCTGGTGTTCGGGTGATGAGGGTTTGGGACGACGCGGGTGGGGTACCGGGACCCGCTGCAAGTACGTCCCTGTAAGCTCGTGTGTTGCCATCCATGGCAACACACGGTCCCGATACCCCACCCGCGCCGTCCCTCCGACACTGGGTCGGTGCGCAGAGGGGAAACGCGTCGTGCGTTTCGAGATTCGCGAATGACGTTTGGTTTCTACGGATGCGTCATTACGGCCACTGCATTTCACCCTTGGCGACCTTCGCGCTCAGTTCCAGTGAACTCTCGCCCGCCAGATTCGGATAGCGTTTTTTCATCGCGGCGATGAGTGCGTTGGCATCTTTTCTGCGTGCGGTTTCTTCGTCGAACGCGCGGATGTAGTCGGCGGTGAAATCCACGGCGCTGATGTCCAGGGCGGCATCGGCTGCGTAGTGGCCGGGGATGACGCGGGTGGGGTTCAGGGCTTTGATCGTGGCCAGTGTCTGTAGCCAGTGCGCGTGCGATTGGGCGCTTTGGGTGTCGGCCATCCAGACGTGTTCGCCGGCGACGATGGGGATGCCGCCGAGGAGGGTGCGCAGGGCGGGGATCCACAGGACGGTGCGGTCCGGGGTGGGGCCGGTGAGGCCGATGATCTTGATCGGTTGGCCTTCGAGGGTGAGGGTGTCGCCGTCCAGTGGGGCGGGGATGACGATGCGGCTCGGCTTGCCTGCGCCCATCTGGGGACCCCAGTAGGCGAGTTTGGCGGCCTGGGTGGCGTTGATGTGGGCGACGGTGGCGGGGGTGGCGAGGATGCGGGCGTCGGGGAAGGCGTCCTGCAGGGTGGCCAGGCCGAAGTAGTAGTCGGGGTCGCCGTGGCTGATGTAGATCGTGGTCAGGCGTTTGCCCGAGTCACGGATGCGCTGGACCAGCTGCGCGGCATCGGTGGCGGCGAACTGGGCATCCACGAGGATGGCGTCGTGGCGGCCGGTGATCAGGGTGGAGGAGACCGCGAACAGGGCGTCGTCGCCGGGGTGGTACGGCTGCACCGCGAGGGGAGCGGCCTGCGCGGGTGCGTTCGCGGCGGGGCGGGCGTGGCTGGTGGCCGGGATGAGGGCAGTGAGGCCGGTGATCAGGGCGAGGCTGAGGGCCAGGGTGGTGCGGGAGAGCGTGGGCATGGAGGCGGTTCCATCCAGGGCCCCGGCGGGGATCGCCGGGGCGGGCAGGGCTCAGTACGCGACGGTGGCGATCTGGCGCAGGTATTGCGGGGTTTCGATTTCGCTGACGAAGGCGTCGGCGTAGTCGGCGTAGCTGATCCGGCTGTGGCCGTCATCGCCGACCAGGAAGTTCTTCGCCTGGGTGCGGAAGCCGCCGCGCTGCGGGCCGGGGCCGATTTCGGCGGCCGGGGAGTAGAACGTCCAGTCGAGGTCGTCGACGGCGCGCAGCTGCTTCAGCGTCTCGCGGGCGGCCAGGGCGACCGGCTTGTAGGCGTCGGGGAAGCCCTCGGTGTCCACCAGTTGCACGCCCGGGGCAACTTCCAGGCTGCCGGCGCCACCGACCATGATGAAGCGGGGCACGCCGGCCTGGCGCGCCGCGGCGACCAGGGCGGCACTGGTGGTGGTCACCGTGGTCGGGGCATCGCCCGGGCGCGGGCCGAAGGCGCTGGCCAGGACGTCATGGCCGGCGATCACGGCGGCCAGCGCGTCGGTGTCATCCAGCGCGGCCACGGCCAGCTGGGCGCCGTCCAGTTCCGCCGGGAGGTCGGTCTCACGGCGCACGATGGCGGTGACCTGGTGGCCGCGGGCGAGGGCCTGACGGGTGATTTCACGGCCGATGTTGCCGGTGGCACCAACGAGAGCAATTTTCATGGGGGAGGTCCGTTGAGGAAGGAAGCCCAGCGTATGTCTCTGGAATCGAACGAAAAACCGCGTATAACGGCCTAATTTGTTGCACGGATCGATCAAATGGACCGGATGACGGCCATGAACGTGTTCGTCGAGGTGGCCGAGCGTGGCAGCCTGACCGCTGCGGCCGAGGCGCTGGAGATGTCGCGGGCGATGGTGACGCGCTATCTGGCCGAGGTGGAGCGGTGGCTGGGCGCGCGTCTGCTGCACCGGACCACGCGCCGGATCAGCCTGACGGGGCCGGGAGAAGCGGCGCTGCTTCGCTTCCGGCAGATGCTGGCGATCGGCGATGAACTGCACGCTGAGCTGGCCACTGACAACCCCGAGCCACACGGGCTGATCCGGGTGACTGCGAGTGTTTCTTTCGGGCAGCTCCACCTGGCCGCGGCGGTGGCCGAGTTCGTCAAACGCCATCCGCTGACGCGGGTGGAACTGCTACTCGTCGATCGGGTGGTGAATCTGGTGGAAGAGCGGGTGGACATCGCCGTACGCATCTCGCGCGCGATCGACCCGAGTCTGATCGCGCGCCATCTTGGGCCGTGCCGGTCGGTGTTGTGTGCGGCGCCGTCATACGTGGCCGAGCGCGGTGCGCCGGGCACGGCCGATGCACTGGCCGCGCATAACTGCCTGACCCACCACTACGTCGGCAAGAGTGTGTGGCACCTGCAGCGCGACGGACGGCAGATCGCGGTGGCGGTGGGTGGCAACATCAGCGCCAACGAAGCATCGTTGCTGCTGGAAGCCGTACGCGCCGGGGCGGGTATCGCCATGTTGCCGATGTACCAGATCGCGCCGCTGCTGCGTTCGGGCGAGCTGGTGGCCGTGCTGCCCGACTACACGGTGGAGACGCTGGGGCTGCACGCCGTGTACGCCTCGCGCCGGCAGCTGCCGACAATCATGCGCAGCTTCCTGGATTTCCTGGTGGAGCGTTTCAGCAGCCCGCAGTTCCTGGCGCTGCTCTGAGTGCCTGGGGTCAACGGCGCATGAGCAGAGCCGTGGCGGTGCCGCCGTACAATGGGGCTCCCACGTCGTTGAAGTGAGTGTCGTCTTGTCGTATCCGTATCCGTTGGTGGTGTTCGATCTGGATGGCACGCTGGTGGACAGCGCGGCCGATATCGCCGAAGCGCTGAACCGCACGCTGCAGGACTGGCAGTTGCCGCGCGTGCCGGAGGCGACGGTGTTGACGTGGATCGGTGATGGCGTGCGGCGGCTCGTCGAGCAGGCGTTTACCGCGGCTGGCAGCGATATCGATCTGGACGAGGTGATGCCCGGTTTCATGCGGCACTACGAAGCGTGCCTGTTGCGCAGCCCGCGCTTGTTCGATGGCGTGAGCGAGACGTTGGCCGCCTTGCACGAACGTTCGGTGACGCTGGCGATCTGCACCAACAAGCCGTCCGCGCTGGTGGCGCCGTTGCTGCAGCATTTTGGTCTGCAGGACGTGTTCGCACTGGTGCTGGGTGGGGATTCCCTGCCGGAGCGCAAGCCGAGTGGTGCGCCGTTGCGGCACATCGCGGCGCACTTCGACGTGGCCGTCGAGTCCGCATTGATGGTGGGCGATTCGATCACCGATTACCGCGCTGCGGTGGACGCAGGCATGCCGGTGGCGCTGGTGCGCTATGGGTATCCGCGTGGGCTGGATCTGGACCACGTCGAGGCGGTTGCCGTGGTGGATGATCTGCGGGAATTGCTGGTGTTGTAAGGCGTTCGAGCGTGTGCCGACCAACGGTCGGCACACGCCGAGGGTGGGACGGCGGCAGTGCCGCCGTCCAGATCCCTTATTTCGGCTGGTAACGCACGCTCAGGCGGTACTCGCGGCCGGGCTGGTTGTACCAGGCGACGGTTTCGTAGTCGCGGTCGAACACGTTGCTGACCCGGCCCAGTACGGACCAATCACGGGTCAGCGCGTATTCCAGGCGCAGATCCACGGTGCCATAGCCGCCCAGGCGCACGGTGTTGGCCGCATTGTCGTACCGCTTGCCGGCGCCGTTGGCGGTGAGGCCGGCGCGGAAGTCGCCGAAGCGGCGATCGACGTCCAGACGCGCGGTGTTCTGTGCGCGGCGCGCCAGCCAGTTGTCGAACTGTGCGCTGCCGTCGGTGCGGTTGCGCGGGTCGGTGTGGCTGAGCTGTGCGTTGAGGTCGAACCCGGCGACGGTGATCGCACCGGTCAGCTCGGCGCCGCGGATGCGGGCTTTCTCGACCTGCGACATCATGAAGGTGGTTGCGTCGTAGGTGATCAGGTCATCGATGCGCGTTTCGTATACGTCCAGGCCCCAGCGCCAGCCGTCACCCTGCTGGGCGATGCCGATGTTCGCGCTCTTGGATTTTTCCGGGTCCAGGGTCGGCACGCCGCTCCACGGATCGTAGAGGTCGCTGAAGGTAGGGGCCTTGAACGCGGTGCCGTAGCTGGCGTTGAGGCGGAACCCGCTGCCCAGCTCCAGGCCCCAGCCGAGGCTGCCGGTGGTGTGGTTGCCGAACTGCTCGTTGTCGTCGTTGCGCACGCTGGCCTGCAGGTGGTGCGCGCCGAAGCGGCCCTGATACTGCGCGAACACGCCGGTGTTGTCGCGGCTGTCCACCAGATAGCCGGCACTGCTGCCATCGAGGTTGTCCTGGCTCCAGTCCACGCCGGCGCTCAGCAGCTGGCCATCGGCGATGCCGATGTCGGCCTGCACCGAGGCACTGTCGCGGTGGGTCTGTGCATTGCCCAGCCAGGTATCACCGTTGTAGTTGTCCGATTCGTTGTCGGCGCGGCCGACGTTCACGGTCAGGTTGAAGCGCTCGCTCGGCGTGTAGCGCACCTTGCCGCCGAGCACCTGCTGCAGGGTCTCGGAGTAGTTGTAGTAGCCGTCGTAGTGGTTCTCGCCTTCGGCACGCAGCGCGGTGCCTTCCAGGCTCAGCGTGTCGGTCAGCGCATAGCCGCCGCGCAGGCCCATCGACAGGTTGCGGTAGCCGTCGCGGTCGGGCTCATCGGCACCGCAGCCAGCGAAGGTAGCGGCGTCGCCGCGGCAGGCGTTGATGCCATCGGTGTGCTGGTAGGCGATGTCGGTGCCGAACCAGCCACGCTCCCCGCTGCCGCCGAAGCCACCGCTGGCCTCGCGCAGGCCGTTGCTGCCGCCACCAAGCTGCAGGTGCGGCGCGAACTGGCCGGCGTTGCGGCGGGTGAAGATCTGGATCACGCCACCGATCGCATCGGCGCCGTACAGGCTGGACTGCGGGCCACGCACGATTTCGATGCGTTCGATCTGCGCCAGCGGCAGGTCCTGGATCATCGCCAGGCCGAGGTCGCCGGTGTTGATGCGCACGCCATCGACCAGCACCAGGGTGTGGGCCGAGTTGGTGCCGCGCAGGAACAGCGAGCTCTGCTTGCCCAGGCCGCCGCTGTTGTTGAGGTTGATGCCGGCCCGGCCGCGCAGCAGATCCTGCAGCGACGGTGCCTGGCTGCGCTCGATCTCGGCGCGGTCGATCACCTGCGCCGGTGAGATGCTGTCCTGCAGGGCGATCGGGGTGCGCGTGGCGGTGACCAGCACCTGGTCCAGCGCGGTGGCGTCGTCCTGTGCGGAGGCCAGCAGGGGCAGGGCCGACAGAACGGCCAGGGAAAGAACGCGGGTTTGCAGCTTCATCGATGACTCCATGCACCGCGCACGCCCGCGCGGCAAGGGGTGGGGATGATCACGCTGCAGGGAGGTTCGACGGTGGGCGGGCGCACGCAGGCGCCTGCTTGCCGCCGCCATGCCCGCCGCATCGCAACCAGTCGTCTTCCAGGCCGGTCTCCGGGCTCGCGGGTCGATGGCCGTGCCATCGTGCCAGGCGCCTTCCCATGCCGGAGCACAGTGGCGTATTGCCTGGTGTTTCCACGCTTACCGTTGCGGGGGCAGCGCCGGAGTGGCGGCGTGGCACAGGGCCCGACGCGTCACCGGCTTCCCGTTTCAACCTGGCGGCATTGCAGCCCCAGGTCACCTGAAAGTGGGCGCAGTCTAAGCCATCGGCCGGGCCCATGGAGCGCACCGGTTAGAATGCGCCTCGCTTTTTCGATGTGATCTCCATGACCCCAACGTGGTTGCAGCACCCCGGCACCGACGCCCGTGACCCGCACCGGCCGGCCGCAGCGGGCAGCAGACGGGGCGCGGCATGATTCTCGATCTGATCCGCCACGCCAGCACCAGCCGCGACGACCATCTTGATGGCCGCACCGATCCGCCGCTGCACGAGGGTGCGACCGAGGCCCTGTGCGCGCGCTACGCCGGGCTGTCCTGGCAGCGTGTGCTGTCCTCGCCACGGCAGCGAGCGCTGTTGACCGCCGAGGCATTGGCCTTGCCCCACGCGGTGGACGTGGAGGCCGATGAGGAATGGGAAGAACTGGATTTCGGCGACTGGGACGGGCTCGCGCTGGAGGCGCTACCGATGGATGCGCTGTCAGCCTTCCATCTGGACCCGCACGCCAATCCACCGCCGCATGGCGAAAGCTGGGGCCATTTCGAGCGGCGCATCGCGCGCGGCCTGCATCGGTTGCTGGATGACCCTGAGCCGGTCCCGACCCTGATCGTCAGCCATGGCGGACCGCTGCGGATGGTGCTGTCGCAGGTATGCGGCCTGCCGATGGCGATGTGCTGGGCGCTGCGCATCGATCACGGCACGCGGCTGCGCCTGCGCGTGGAGCGCGAGGATGAGCGGCTGTGGGGCGAGCTGCTGGAGCTGCAGCAGCTATGAAGCGCGCGGGTACCGACGGTGTGTCGGTACCTGCGGGTCAACGGTTGTCGTCGTCGCTCTCGAACGGCGGTGCTTCGTCGCCGTCATCGTCGCGATGCTCCACGGTGCGGTCGTAGACCGGGCCGGAGGCGGGGGGCGCCTTCTTCAGCGGCTGGTCGGCGATGATCGCTTCGTACTCGGCCACCAGCACGGTGCGGCGCGCCTCCGGCAGTTCCTGCCAGTGGCAGTCCTGCAGCGCACCTTCCAGCGAGTAGAGCAGGTTCAAGCTGGGCTTGAAGCCGGCGCGGCGCACTTTGACGAAGGCACCGACCGCGCCGACCGCCACCAGATCTTCCGGCGTACGCAGACCGACCTGGCGCAGCCATGCTGCGCTCTTCGGGCCGATGTTGCGCAGCTTGACGCCACTCATCCCAATGCCTCGACGAACACCGCGGCGATGGCTTCCAGCCCGGCCTGGTCCTCGGCATCGAAGCGCGCCAGCGAGGGGCTGTCCAGATCGAACACGCCGACCAGCTCGCCGTTGTGGACCAGCGGCACGACCAGTTCCGAGCGCGAGGCCGAGTCGCACGCGATGTGACCCGGGAACGCATCGACGTCTTCAATGCGCTGGGTCACCCGCTGCGAAGCCGCGGCGCCACACACGCCCTTGCCGAGCGGGATGCGCACGCAGGCGGGCAGACCCTGGAACGGGCCGACGACCAGCTCCTTGCCGTCGAAGAAGTAGAAGCCGACCCAGTTCAGGTGCGGCAGGGCGTGGTAGACCAGCGCCGACAGGTTGGCCGCATTGGCGATGCGGTCGCGCTCGCCATGCACCAGGGCGCGGGCTTGGGCCAGCAGCTGGCCGTACTGTTCCGGCTTGCTGCCGGTGAGCGTGGAGGTATCGAACATGGCCGCAGTCTACCAAGCGCGGCGGTTGCTTGCCCCCGGGGCCGACGGAACGCAGCGGCCCGCGCCGCAGCGCTGCCGGGAGGGCGGATAATGGCGCGATTCCGCTCCCGGTCGTCCCTATGTCCCTGCCTGCACCGCGCCCTGCCGCCCTGTTCGTCACCGGCACCGATACCGGCATCGGCAAGACCTTCAGCAGCTGCGTGCTGTTGCATGCCCTGCGCCGCCACGGCGGCACCGCGGTGGGCATGAAGCCGGTCGCCAGTGGCTGCGAGCGCACACCCGAGGGCCTGCGCAACGAGGATGCCACCGCGCTGCTGGCCGCCAGCGTGCCGGCACCGGCGTATGACGACCTCAACCCGTTCGCGCTCGAGCAGCCGTTGGCGCCGGAGATCGCTGCCGCCCAGGCTGGCGTGCAACTGTCGCTGGCGCCGATCGAGGCCGCCTTCGAGCGCCTGCGCGCCAGCGCGGACACGGTGGTGGTCGAGGGCGTCGGCGGCTGGCTGGCGCCGCTGTCGGCCACGCTGGACCAGAGTGATCTGGTGCACGCGCTGGCGCTGCCGGTGGTGATGGTGGTCGGGCTGCGGCTGGGCTGCCTCAACCATGCGCGGCTGACCGCCGAGGCGATCGCAGCCCGTGGCGCGCGCTGCATCGGCTGGATCGCCAACGAAGTGGATCCGACCATGGCACGCCGCGACGAGAACGTCGCACTGCTCACCGCGCGGCTGCCGATGCCGTGCTGGGGGCGCCTGCCGTTTGCGCCCGGCGCGGACCCGGCCCGCTTGGCGGACCGGCTGGTGTTCTGAGCGTCAGCCGCCTGCGCGCACCTGCAGCGCGCTGGCCAGCCGGCCGACCGTGGCAATCGCGCCGGCGAAGCGCTCGTCCAGTTCCTGGCAGCACGACAGGCGCAGGCAATGCCGGTAGCGTGCACCGCGCGAATACACCTGGCCGGGCATGAACACCACGCCCTCGGCCAAGGCCTGCTCGAACAGCTCTCCGACATCGATCGCGGGAGGCAGTTCCACCCACAGCAGGAACCCGCCGGTCGGCTGGGTGGCCGACGTGCCGGTCGGGAAGTGCTGCGCGATCAGGCCACGCACATGACTGACCTGATCGCTGTAGAGCCGACGCAACCCCCGCAGATGATGCTCGTAGTTGCCGGCTTCCAGGAACGCGGCAACCGCGTCGCCGAGCAGGCGTGATTCGGCACCGGAGGAGTGGAACTTCAGCAGCTGGATATCGGCGGCGAAGCGGCCACCGTCGAGCCAGCCGATGCGGTAGTCCGGTGCCAGCGTCTTGGAGAAGCCGCTGCAGACCATGATCCAGCCATCGCGGTCAAAGCTCTTGGCCAACGGCTCCAGCGGTTCCTTGAACTGCAGTTCGGCGTAGACCGCGTCTTCGATCAACGGCACCTGGTAGTGGTTCACCAGCGCGGCCAGGCGCTGCTTGTTCGGCACCGGCATGCTGCCGCCGAGTGGATTGTGCACGGTCGGCATCGCCATGATCGCGGCGATGCCGCCGGCGGCGAGCAGCGCTTCCAGTGCGTCCAGATCGAGTCCGTCGCGCGGATGGGTGGGTAGCTCGATCGCGCGCAGGCCCAGGCTGCGCAGCAGCGGGTAGATGTTGAAATACGAGGGCGCTTCGATCGCCACCGCATCGCCGGGTTGGGTCACCACGCGCAACGCCAGCTGCAGGGCTTCCATCGCGCCATGCGTGAGCACCAGCCGGTCCGTGGTGGTGTGCAGCCCCAGCCGTGGCCCACGCTGCACGATCTGGGTCAGCAGCCGTGCCGCACCGTTGGGACGTGCGTAGGTCTCCACCGTGGTGGCGGCCCGGCGCAGTACCTGCGCGGTGGTGCGTGCCAGCTGCGCACCGGGATAGAAACGCTTGCCACGCGGGCCGGCGAACGCCAGATCGACGATGTCCGCTTGCTGCTGTGCGGCCAGCACGCGCGCCATCATCGCGTGCTGCGCGGGTGCGGTCGGTGGTGAGGGTGCCTGCCGCAGCGACTGTGTCGGTTCGGGCAGGCGTGGGCTGACCACGAAGCCGGCCTTCGGCCGCGGCAGCACCAGCCCGGCATCCTCCAGCTGCCGATAGGCGGCGATCACCGTGTTGAGGCTGAGGCTGCGCTGCGTCGCCAGGCCGCGCAGCGAGGGCAGGCGGGTGCCCACCGGCAGCCGTCCGCTGCGGATCGCATCGGCCATTTCATCGGCCAGGGATTGATAGAGGTTGCTCGCCATCGGTCTGTGCATCCACGGGCATCTGTAACCGTGCGGATGCCAGTCATCTGCATCTGTACCCGCCTCAGGACGCAGCCTACCATGGCCGTGATGACTTCCCTCGCGCACGGCAGAGCGATGTGTGCCGTGCGTCTTTTCTTTTTGTTCCCCGCGTGATCAGCGCGCCGAAATGGAGGTACTCACCAGGCGCGGCTGCTCGCGGTACAGGGCCGGATACTGCTGCTTCAGTGCGGCCACCTTGGGCAGGTCGTTGATCCGGATGTACAGCGATTCCGGATGCAGCGTGAGGTAGTTCTGGTGATACCCCTCGGCGGCGAAGAACGGCTTGCCACCATCGACCTGGGTCACCACCGGCGCGGCGTAGGTCCTGGCCTGCTGCAGCTGGGCGATATAGGCGCGGGTGGCATCGCGCTGCGCCGCGTCGTCGGCATAGACCGCCGAGCGGTACTGCGTGCCACGGTCCGGGCCTTGCCGGTTGAGCTGGGTCGGATCATGCGCCACCGAGAAGAACACCTGCATCAGCTGGCCATAGCTGACCTGCGCCGGATCGTAGGTGACCTGCACCGCCTCGGCATGGCCGGTACCACCGCCGCCGACGCGCGGGTAAGTGGCATTCGCCGCACTGCCGCCGATGTAGCCGGAGAGCGCGTTGTCCACGCCCTTGATGTGCTGGAACACGCCCTGCACGCCCCAGAAGCAGCCACCGGCGAACACCACCTGGGCGCGCTTCACGCCGGGTTGGCGCAGGTCTGCCTTGCCGGTAGGCGCAGGCACGACCATGGTCGTGGCGGCGGCAGCATGTGCCGGCCGATCAAGGCCGACCACCACCACGCTGGCGGTGAGTGCGGCGATGGCGACAGCGATGCCGCCTGCAACGAGTTTGTCGACTGCGATCTTCATGCGATAGCTCCTCACCCAAACGTAAAGGCGTAGGCGTGCACGCCGGGATCGAGGAACTCGATCTCGAAGGTGCGCTCCTGCACGGCGCCGGACTGGCGGATCAGCTGATACAGACGGTTTTCATCCACGCGGCCCTCGCCGTCGGCGGAGATGTCTCCACCAGCCGCAGCGCCGGGTGCCTGCCCGTCGATGCGCACGCGGAACCGGACCGGCTTGCCGTCCTCGCCCGGTGCCAGCACCAGGTGCAGGTCACGTGCATGGAAGCGGAAGGCGATACGGCCGCCGCGTGTCTCCAGCCGGGCGTCTTCGTTGCCCACGGTCCAGCGTCCGGCCAAGGCCCACTGGTTGTGTAGAAGCGTGGCAGGCACGGTGTAGTCGGCAGGCTGGTCCTGGCGTTGGCCACCGGGCGAGGCGAAGTTCTCGGCACGCGCATGGCCGAGGTAGGTCTCCGGTGATTTGAGGTTGCTCATGTCGGCCTGGCGCGCCACGCCGTCCAGCGTCATCGCGACCGGTGCATCGTCACCGGGCAGGGTGTTGCCGGCCTCGCGCAGCAGCTGGCGGATGATCTGCTCGGACTGCGCGTAGTTGCCCTCGCCGAAGTGATGCGCGCGGATCCGGCCCTGCGCATCGATGAAGTAATGCGCCGGCCAGTACTTGTTGTTGAAGCCGCGCCAGATGGCGAAGTCGTTGTCGATCGCGACCGGGTAGGTGACCTTCAGGTCCTTCACCGCCCGCTGCACGTTGGTCAGATTGCGCTCGAAGGCGAACTCCGGCGCGTGCACGCCGATCACCACCAGCCCGTGGTCGCGATAGCGCTCGGCCCACTCACGCACGTAGGGCATCGCGCGCAGGCAGTTGATGCAGGAGTAGGTCCAGAAATCGACCAGCACCACCTTGCCGCGCAGCGCCGGTGCATCCAATGGCGGGCTGTTGAGCCAGCCGGTCGCACCGGCCAGCGAGGGCAGGGTACCCTCCACCGGCAGCGGTTGCCCGGGGGCACCGGCGGTGCTCATCATCGCCGCGCCGGCAACGGGCTGCTGCCCTGGCAGCACGTCGAGCAGGCCCTGCTCCAGCTTGGCGGTGCTGACCGTGGACAGCCGGGTCAGCACGCCGGTATCCCAGCCCATCGCGATGGCGACCACCGCCAGCAACGCGGCGATGCCGAGCCCGCGGCGCACCCACTCGCCCACGCCAAGGCGGCGCTTGAGCGCGGCGAACACACGCCCGCCGATCCAGATCGCCAGGGCCAGCGAGGTGGCCGCGCCCAGTGCATAGGCCAGCAGCAGCCCGCTGGTGCCGACGCTGGCGCCCTGCAGCGCCGCGCCGGTGAGGATCAGGCCGAGGATCGGCCCCGCGCACGGCGCCCACAGCAGGCCGGTGGCGATGCCGATCAGCAGCGAGGTGCCCACCCCCCCGCGCCCCGCGTCACTGGCCGCATCGGCCGTGGCGCTCAGCCGCGCGCCCAGCCGCTGGAACGGCGACAGCAGGCGGTCGGCCAGCGCCGGCCACAGCAGTGCGAGTGCGAACACCGCCATCACCACCAGCGCGATCCAGCGCCCGATCTGGTTGGCCTGCGCCACCCATTGGCTGCTCACCGCCGCCAGGCTGGCGACCACGGCGAACATCAAGGCCATGCCGATCAGCAGCGGCAGGCCACTGCGCAGGAACGGGCGGTCCGAGCGGGCGAACACGAACGGCAGCACCGGCAGGATGCAGGGGCTGAGGATGGTGAGCACGCCACCGAGGTAGGCCAGCACGAGCAGAAGCATGGAGAGGTCCTTCTATGACGCAGGGGAGTGCGGCGCTCAGGCCGCGACGAAAGTCATGGCCACGCCGTTCATGCAGTAGCGCAGGCCGGTGGGGCGCGGGCCGTCATCGAACACGTGGCCGAGATGGCCGCCGCAGCGCCGGCAGTGCGCTTCGACACGGACCATGCCCAGGGTGGTATCGCGGTCTTCGCCGACGGCATCGTGCAGCGGCGCCCAGAAGCTGGGCCAACCGGTGCCGCTGTCGAACTTGGTGGAGGAGGAGAACAACGGCAGCGCGCAGCCGGCACAGCTGAAGGTGCCACGCCGATGCTCTTTGTTGAGGGGGCTGCTGAACGGACGCTCCGTGCTCTGCCGACGCAGCACGCTGTACTGGGCAGGCGTGAGCTGTTCGCGCCACTGCGCATCGCTGCGCATGACCTCGAACGAGCGTGCGGGGGCGGCGGGCGCCGCCGGGGCAGGGTTGCTGCAGGCAGTCAGGCCAAACAGACCGGCGGCGGCCGTCATGCCACCCATTCCAAGCACTTTGCGACGTGTGAAGCGCATGACCGATCTCCGGGCACGGGGACGATGCGGCCATGCTGCGCCCGGCCCGGTCAACGAATCCTCACGCAGGGTTAAATTTTCCGTGACACATTCAGGTCGCGATCCGTCGACAATGCCGCCATGCCCTCCTGCCGCCCCCTGAGCCGATGAGCAGTGCCAAGCGTGTCCTGATCGTCGAAGACGATGTCCACATCGCCAATCTGCTGCGCATGCACCTGCGCGATGAAGGCTATGAGGTCACCCACGCCGCCACCGGCGACGAGGGCCTGGCCCTGCTGGAGGCGCAACCGTGGAGCGCACTGGTGCTGGACCTGATGCTGCCCGGCGTGGACGGCCTGGAGATCTGCAAGCGTGCCCGCGCGATGACGCGCTACACCCCGATCATCATCACCAGTGCGCGCGCCAGTGAAGTGCACCGCATTCTCGGTCTGGAACTGGGTGCGGACGATTACCTGGCCAAGCCCTTCTCGATGCTGGAGCTGGTGGCACGCGTGAAGGCGCTGCTGCGCCGTGTCGAGGCCATGGCCCAGAACGCACGCATCGATGCCGGCGAGATCGAGGTGGCCGGGCTGCGCATCGACCCGGTCGCCCGCACGGCGATGGTGGAGGGACGACCGCTGGAACTGACCCCACGCGAGTTCGACCTGCTGTACTTCTTCGCCCGTCATCCGGACCAGGTCTATTCGCGGATGGACCTGCTCAACCAGGTCTGGGGTTACCAGCACGACGGCTACGAGCACACCGTCAACACCCACATCAACCGGCTGCGCAACAAGATCGAGCGCGATGCGGCCAACCCGCAGCGTATCCAGACAGTATGGGGGCGCGGCTACAAACTGGTCGATGGCAACGAAGGGGCAGGCGCATGATCCGGCTCACGTTGTCCCAGCGCTTGTCGGCCGTCTTCTTCGCATTGCTGTTGCTGTGCGGCGGTGCGCTGCTGTGGATCCAGATGCGCAGCACCACCGTGCATGAGCAGGAAACCGTGCAGCGTCTCTCGCGCGGGCTGGCCGAGCACATCGCGCGTAGTGGCGAGCTGATGGATGGCCGCGGCATGCGCAATGGCGAAGTGCGTGCGCTGTTCGGCAAGCTGATGGCGGTCAACCCGAGCGTGGAGGTGTACCTGCTCGACGACCAGGGCCGCATCCTTGGGCACGACGCGCCGGAGGGGCATCTCAAACGGGCCCAGGTCGATCTGGCCCCGGTGCAGGCGCTGCTGCGCGATGAGCCACTGCCGATCCTCGGCGACGACCCGCGTAGTGCGACCGGCCGCAAGGTGTTCAACGCGGCGCCGCTGTGGGTGCAAGGCCGGCAGGCCGGGTACATCTACGTGGTGCTGGTCGGCGAGCAGCGCGAAGCGCTCGCCGCCAATATCGCGGCCAACAGTACGCTGCGCACCACGTTGTGGTCGCTGGCGATCGTCGCCATGGTGGGGCTGCTGGCTGGTCTGGTCGCGTTCCGCTGGGTGACCCGCCCGTTGCGCCAGCTGACCCGGCGCATCCAGTCCTTCGATGTGGATAGCGCTACCCCGGACGCCGCGCCGCCACCGGCACCGGTGCGTCCCGGCGAGCGCGACGAACTGGCGATCCTGCAGCACAGCTTCGGGCACATGGCCCAGCGCCTGGGCGAGCAGTGGCAACAGTTGCGCCAGCAGGATCTGCAACGGCGCGAACTGGTCGCCAACATCTCGCACGATCTGCGCACGCCGCTGTCGTCGCTGCACGGCTACCTGGAAACCCTGGCGCTCAAGGACGCCACGCTCAGCGCCGACGAGCGCCAGCGCTATCTGTCCATTGCCCTGTCGCAGAGCCACAAGGTTGGCCGGCTTGCCCAGGCACTGTTCGAGCTGGCTCGCCTTGAACACGGCGGCGTGGTGCTGGACCGCCAGACCTTCTCGCTGCCCGATCTCGTGCAGGACGTGTTCCAGAAGTTCGAGCTGGCCGCGCAGTCGCGCCGGCAGACGTTGAGTGCCGACATTCCGCCTGGGTTGCCGCCGGTGGTTGCGGATCTGGCGTTGATCGAGCGGGTGCTGACCAACCTGCTCGACAACGCCATCCGCCACACGCCCGAAGGTGGCCGTATCGCGGTGACGCTGCACGCGGCCAGTGGCGAGGTGCAGATCGGCATCGCCGACAGTGGGCCGGGCATCGCCCCGGAGCGGCGCGACACATTGTTCACCGCCATGCCGGCGCTGGGTAGCCAGCGGCCGGACAGCGGCGGGCTGGGCCTGCTGATCGTGCATCGCATCCTGCAGCTGCACGCCCGTGACATCCGTCTGCTGGAGAGCCGGGAAGGGGCGTTGTTCGTGTTCTCGCTGCCGGCCACGCGCTGAGCGCCGGCGGAAGCGCGTCAGGCATCTGGCAGCAACAGCCGGAACCTTGCACCGCCGAGAACCGAGTCGCAGACGTCCGCGCGGCCACCGTGTTTGATGGCGATGATATGGACCAGGGCCAGCCCCAGTCCGAAGCCATCGGGGTGCCGCTGCAGCTGCACGTACGGCTGGAAAATGCGTTCGCGGTCTGCCGGGGCGACGCCAGGTCCGTCATCGTCCACGGCGATGACCACCCATTGCTCGACCGTGGATGCGCTTACCACCACCTCGCTGGCCGCATGGCGGCACGCGTTGCCGATCAGGTTGCCCAGTGCCAGCAGCAGCGCATCGCGGTTGGCGACGAGGGTGCGTTGATGCGAGGGCAGGAAGCGCAGACGCCGCACCCTGCCGCCGGGCGGAAGACGCTGGTCGAGCGCGTCGAACACCTCGGCAACCTCCAACCGTTGGGTGCTGATCCGCAGGCTGCGCCCGAACTGCGCATAGGTCACGCCAGCCGAGGCAAGTTGTTCCAACCGGGTGACATCGGCTTTCAGACCTTCGAGCAGCTCAGTGCCTTCCGGGTCCTCGTCACCTACCTGCATCATGGCCAGTGCGAAACGCATCCGCGCCAGCGGGGTGCGGGTTTCGTGCGCAACCGCCTGGGACAGGATCCGCTGCCCTTCCATGACGTCCTGCAGTTGGGTGGCCATCCTGGACAACGCTTCGCGCAGGGGTCGCACCAGGTGCGTGCCGACCGCCGGTGCACCGACGGCGAGGTCGCCCTGCTGTATCGCCAGCGCCATGTGGCCCAGCGCATAGACATCACGCCAGAGCCGATACACCAGAAAATAGAGCGGCAGTGCGATGGCGATGACGAAAATGCCGACCATGACCAGCGTGTCCACGCTCGGGCTGTCGTACCAGGCGACATCGGCCTTGTCGGGTTTGGAGAAATCGCCCAGCACCAGCACCTCGCTCGAGCCAGGCAGCCGCTGATAGCTGAAATGGGCATCGTCGGTCACCACGAGTCCCCCCTGTTCGAGATGTTGCAGCGATTGGGGATAGAGCGTGTGCGGTGCCTCGGCCATTGGTATCACCCGCACTGGGTAGGCGAACTGCGTCTGCAGCAGCCGGGTCAGTTGCGGCCACTGCGCCTGCGGGGTATCGGCATAGCGAGCCTGCAGGAGATGATGGATGCCTTGCAGCTGTGTGCGGATCTGCTGGTCTTCGCCCTGCTCGGTGAGCGCGGCCCATAGGTACAGTCCGGAGCCGATAAGGATGAGGTAGGCCAGTACGAAGCCCAGGCAATAGCGCAGGAAGAGGCGGAAATGCCCGGCGTGGTGAATGGCCGTACCAGAGGACGCCATCGGGTCAGTCCCACCCGGCCCGGTTGAACAGATAGCCCTTGCTGCGGATCGTTTTGATGCGATCCGGCACCTCGCCAAGGTCGCCGAGCTTGCGGCGCAACCGTGAGATGCGGGCATCGATCGAGCGATCCAGTCCGTCGAATCCGATGCCGCGCAGGTCGCGCAACAGATCGTCCCGGCTGAGTATCGTTCCGGCGCTCTCGGCCAGGCACAGCAGCAGATCGAATTCGGCCGTCGTCAATTCGATGCGTTTGGACTGCAGGGTCACCTCGCGGATATCGCGCTCGATGCGCAGCTGCCCGAAGCACAGCGTCGGCCGGGTCTGTCGTTGGCCGCTGTCGCGACGCAGATGCGCGCGGATACGTGCCAGCAGCACGCGCGGCTCGATCGGCTTGCCGATGTAATCGTCGGCACCCAGCTCAAGCCCCAGGACCTGATCGATATCATCGGTACGGGCGCTCAGCATGCATATCACGCCGGGATAGCGGGGACGCAGCGCTGCGCACACCGCAAAGCAATCGATGCCCGGCAGGGTCACGTCGAGCAGCACCACGGCCGGATCCAGCGCAGGAATCCGCTCCACGGCACGCTCGCCAGTGAGTTCATGCAGTACGTCATAGCCGTGTCTGGCCAGATAGCCGCTCACCAGCCTGCCCAGACGCTCGTCATCCTCCACCAGTACGATATCGACCATCGCTGCATCGCCTGCCTGACCTGACGCGATCGTAAAGCAGTACGGCAAGGCATCGCCCGTCACACGCAGTGCGGTGGGCCGTTCGTGAGCCGTGGTGCCGCCACGCTGAAACAAAGGACGTCAATTGGTGCAGACAACGACTGCCCGTGGCGTATACAGCAGCTTCAGTGGTGCGGCGATGGATCCGGGACGGACACTGCTGCGGTGTCGCATTCTGCACGTTGTCACGCGCGGTTACACACAGTCGACAACGGTTTCGACAGGCACACGCGCACGCCACTGACATGCGGCCGGCAGGGATCCACGCTGTGTACTCCCAACCACGGAGTCACCCATGTACATCAAGCGTTCCCTCATTGCCCTGTCGCTCGCCCTGGTCGCCACCACCGCCCACGCTTCTTCCCCTGATCGCGAAGGTGCCTATGTTTACGGTGGTATCGGCAAGACGCACCTCAAGTCGAAGACCCCTGCAGCAGACGTGGTGCCCGGTGAAAAGCGCAAGCAGAGCGATTCGGGGACCAGCTACGCCAGTGGCGCCGGATATCGCTTCGGGCCATTCCTGGCCGCAGAAGCTTCGTTCGAGAACACACTCAAGAACAGCCGCAGCAAGGACGTGTCGCGACTGACGAACCGCTCGCTCAATGTCGGCGGGCTTGCATTGCTGCCGATTGGCGACCGTGTCGAAGTGTTCGGCAAGGCAGCGGTCGGCAGTCGCCAGCAGAGCTTGGCCCCGCCCAAGAACGCGGTGGGCGATACCAAGCGAATCCGCCAGAGCAAGTTCGGCGTCACGCCCAGCGTCGGCGCCAACGTGTACCTGACCGAGGCACTTGCCGTGCGTGCGGAGTACAGCATTCCACAGTCGGTCAACAAGAAGGTGACGCAGGCCGCAGGGGACGAAAAAATGCGCCTGAACACCTGGAACGTGGGTATGTCCTACCGCTTCTGATTCGAGCGACCGCCGCCGATCCGTGCGGATCGGTGGCGGCTTCCCAAAGTGAGCGGGTGCAGTGCCGCGCGCTCACATCCCGGTAGGAGAAAGACCCATGAGTGGTATCTGTGGCGCGGTCCTGCGTCCTGGACGGTGCGCAGCGGAACTGTCGCAGCACGTGCAAGCCATGAGTGTGACACCACGCCATCGTGACAGCTTGCCACCTGCGCCCTGGTGTGAAGAGGATGACGGCGTGGCACTGGCCCAGTTGCACGCCGGCCCGGCGCGGCATGGCTCGCCCCGCAGGTCCCGGTGCGGGCGCTACGTGCTGTGCATGGATGGCAGGTTGAACGTGCGCACCGCCCTTGAGCGCGAGTACGCCACGAGCGTCCATCCAGGTGCGGATGATGCGACCCTGCTGTTGCTGTCCATCGCGGCGCGCGGGGTGCAGCGTACGCTGCACGATTGCGATGGCACGCTTGCGCTGGCGGTATGGGACTGCCAGGACAAGGTGCTCTGGCTGGCCCGCGACCGGGTGGGGGCCCGTCCGCTCTATTACGGGTGGTGCCATGGCGACGTGTTGTTCGGCTCCAGTGTTACATCGCTGCACGGCTATCCCGGCTTTCAGGCGCCCATCAGTCGCGATGCACTCACCCTGTTGCTTCGCTATGGCTACATCCCCGCCCCGCACAGCATTCAACAGGGCATTTTCAAGGTTTCAGCGGGCTGCGTGGTCCGTCTCAACCTGGCCGCGCGCGAAGCCGGCGCAACTGCGCATGTCGATCACGCAGGAGGTCGCCGCTACTGGGATGCCCGAGAGGACATGTGCGCTGCGATCGACGAGCGGGCCTACTCAACACTGAGTTTCGACGATGCGACGGGAAAACTGGAGCTGCTCCTGCACCAGGCTGTCTCGCGATGCAGGCCTCACGGCACTCCGGCGGCCGCATTTCTTTCCGGCGGGACCGATTCATCGCTGGTGACCGCCGTGCTGCAGTCCCAATCCACGCTGCCGGTGGAGACCTTCACGGTCGGCTTCGATGATCCGCGTCATGACGAATCGGACTGGGCGGATCAAGTTGCTGGACGCCTGAGGACGCGGCATACCCGGCACATCCTGCGTTGGAACGAGGCTGCGGCGCTGGTGGCGTCCCTGCCGGACGTCTGGTGTGAGCCCTTTGCCGATGCCTCCCAGATGCCGACGCTGCTCGCGTGCGCGCTGGTCGCCAAAGACCACAGCAGCGTGTTCACCGGCGATGGGGGCGATGAACTGTTCCATGGCCATGGGGCCTATCAGCGGGCCCTGCGTAATGCGGCCTGGACGGCGCGCATGCCTGCGCCCTTGCGGCGGATGCTGCAGCAATGGCCGCAGCGTGACGGCGAGCGTGCCCGGCTGGGTGGATGGCCCGCGCTGCGCTCGGAGCTGCAGGCAGACAGTCTGGAAGCACATTACCTGCTGCGCGTATCGCGTTGGCGCGATCCCTCCCGCGCCGTGCTGCATGCAAGTGAACCTCTTACGCTCTTTACCGACTGCCAGCGCTGGCTCCCTGCGGGCGATCCGGCCGACCGCGTCCAGTACCTGGATTTCATGATGGATCTCGGCAACGGGATCATGACCAAGATCGATCGTGCCGGTGCCGCGCATGGGCTGGACACGCGCTCGCCACTACTCGATGCCGCCGTCGCACGCTTTGCCTGGTCGCTCCCCAGCCCGCTCAAATACGCCGGTGGCGAGCACAAGCGCATCCTCAAGCGGCTGTTGTGCCGGCATCTGCCGGAGCACCTGGTCCACCGTCCGAAAATGGGCTTCGGGCCACCCGTGGCGGCCTGGCTGGCCGGCCCACTGCGTCCGTGGGCCGACGCGCTGCTCGACGAGGAACGCCTGCGCCGGGAGGGGTACTTCGATGCGGCCGTGGTCGGGCGTATCTGGGCCGAATTCCGTGAGGGGCGGCGCAAGTGGCACACCCACCTGTGGCCGATCCTGATGTTCCAGGCGTGGCTGGAGCGCCATCGGCGCGCCATTGCCGAGGCCTGATCGCCGGCCAAAAAAAGACCCGACAGAGGGAGGGTTCTGTCGGGTCTGGGATTGCGTGGGGGGAGGGACCCACGCAAATTCGATGTTGTCCGGCTCAGCCGCGCGTCTTGCCTGCGCTGGGCGTGGCGGCCGCGAACGGCTGCCGGGCGAGTTCGCCGAAGGCTTCGGAGGCCTTCAGCCCCAGGCCGGCCACTTCCTGGCTGGCGCTGGTCCAACGGGCGAGGTTGTCACGTGCCAGTTGCGCGCCTTTGGGCAGCAGCGACTGCAGCGTGCCAGCATCCTGTGACTGCACGATTTCACCGAAGAACCCGCTGGTGGCGGTGATGTTCTTTTCCAGCGTCTTCAACTGCACCCCGAACATGCTCTCGGCATTCTCCAGTGCGAGCCGGTTGGCACGCGTGGCCGTGGCGGCCAGCTGGCGGGTGTAGTCGCTGAAGGAATCGGTGAACGCGGACGCCATGGTCAGGACGGCTCGAGAACGTTGATGCAATGCAGCATACGCCGAAAATATTGCATTGCAACATTACGTTGCCGGGCGTCGTCCGGATTCAGTCGAATGGTTTACATATCAATGGGTTGCGCAGTGCTTCGGGCGGTAGCGGATGGCCCGGAGCCGGCCAGGAGCCGGCACTACCGCGCCGCATGATGCCCGCGCGCCATCGGATCAGCCCCGGTAGCGGCAGCCGGAGGTGCAGGTTTCGTGCACGGTGACTTCGCTCAGCGCGGGCAGGGCCGGCTTGAGTTCGTCCCAGATCCACATCGCCAGGCGCTCGCTGGTCGGGTTTTCCAGGCCGGGGATGTCGTTGAGGTAGTGGTGGTCCAGACGGTCGTAGATCGGCTGGAAGGCAGCTTTGACGTCGCCGAAGTCCATGATCCAGCCGGTCTGCTCGCCGGGCTCGCCTTCCACTTTGAGTTCCACCCGGAAGGAGTGGCCGTGCAGGCGCGCGCACTTATGGCCCACCGGGACGTTGGGGAGGTGGTGAGCGGCCTCGAGGGTAAAGACTTTGAAGATTTCCATGGCCGCATTGTAGCGGTGGGCTGGGGCTCCAGCAGGGGTCGGGCGTTAATTGTTGCTAACGAAAACATTTCCATCCGGATGAAGAGATGTTAGTTTCTCTTATATCCGTATGAAGAGATGTTATTGGCCGTGGTTCAGCCAGGCATGGACTACTGCGGAACTTGTCGTCCACCACCCCACTGAAGTTCATGCCCAAGCACACTCTTCTTGTAGCGGCGTTGTCCGTCGCTCTGGCAACGCCTTTGACCGCGTTCGCCGACGCCGCCCCCGATGCCGCCGCCGCCGGCGACAGCAAGACCCTCGCCGCCGTGCGGGTCACCGGGTCCAACATCAAGCGCACGGATACCGAGTCGGCCAACCCGGTGCAGGTGATCGAGCGCCAGCAGCTGGAGGAGACCGGCAAGGCCACCGTCGCCGACCTGCTGCGCTCGATCTCGGCCAATACCGGCAACGCCGCCAACGAAACCACCAACAACGGCTGGGCGTCCGGTTCGGCCGGCATCGGCCTGCGCGGCCTGTCGCAGAAGAACACGCTGGTGCTGCTCAACGGCCGCCGCCTGGCCAACTACGGGTTCCCGGCCGGCGGCCTGTCGGACACGTTCGTCAACCTCAACGCGCTGCCGCTGGTTGCGGTCGAACGCATCGAAGTGCTCAAGGACGGCGCCTCGGCCGTGTACGGTTCGGATGCCGTGGCCGGCGTGGTCAACATCATCACCCGGCAGAATTTCGAAGGTGCCGAACTCGGTGGCAGCCTGGGCACCGCCGATCAGGGCGGGCTGGACGAGCAGAACCTGAAGTTCATCGGCGGCATCGGTGATCTGGACACGGACGGCTACAACATCCTGGTCAGCCTGGAAGGCTACAACCGCGAGCGCCTGGACCAGGACGAGCGCGATCTGACCAAGTCCGGCATCTACACCGACAAGCCCGGCGGCCGCTGGAACGGCTGGTCGGCCAAGGGCGCACGCTATCTGGTCAACGGCACCTCGGTGCCGATGCTCGATGCCAGCGGCAACTGCCCGGACGGCACCACGCTGGTCGCCAGTGCGCCGATCGACGGCCTGGCCGGCAACACCTGCGGCTTCAACCAGGCGCCTTACACCACCCTGATCCCCTCGACCAAGCGCTACCAGGCCTACGTCAACGGCACCTTCCGGGTGAACGACAACGTCGAAGCGTTCGGCGAAGTGCTCTACAGCGACATCAAGGGCGTCTCCTGGTTCGGCAGCAGCCCGTTCTTCACCCTGGAAAGCGGCCGCTTCGCGCTCAACGCCGATACCGGGCTGGCCGAGCCGGTGTCGTCCAATCTGCCCGCCAGCAGCCCGTACAACCCGTATGGCCGCGCGGTGCCGATCGAGTACACCTTCTTCAACCTCGGTGCGACCATCAAGACCAACCGCTCGCAGGCCTACCGCGGCCTGGTCGGGCTGCGCGGCAGCCTGCAGAACTGGGATTGGGAAGTGGGTGCGTTCGGCGCACGCAGCAGCGAGCGCGAGACCGTCTCCGGCGGCTTTGCCAACCGCTATGCACTGGCCGATGCACTCGCCACGGGCAGCTACAACCTGCTCAATCCGTCGGCAACCTCGCAGGACGTGCTCAACGCGATCAACATCAGCACGCTGCGCCCGGCCGAATCGGTGCTGCAGGGCGTGGATGCCAAGATCTCCGGTGCGATCGGCCATACCTGGGCCGGCGAGATCGGGTTCGCCGCCGGTGCCGAATGGCGCCGCGAGAAGCTCGATTCCAACAACCCCTGGCAGATCGACGCGGGTCTGCAGATCCGCCCGGCGATCGCCGAGGTGCACGGTGAGCGCAAGGTCACCGCGGCCTATGCCGAAGTGAACGTGCCGCTGGCCGACCGCCTCGAACTGCAGGCCGCGGCGCGTGCCGATCACTACAGCGATTTCGGTGATGCGTTCTCGCCCAAGCTGAGCCTGCGCTGGCAGCCGTGGGACATCCTGCTGGTGCGTGCCGCCGCCTCCAAGGGCTTCCGCGCGCCGTCACTGTCGGAGAACTCCAACAGCACCAGCATTGCCTACGGCAGCGTGATCGATCCGCGCGACCCGGACGTGCCGGGCTCGCGGCAGAACCCGACCTTCTTCACTGTCGGCAACAACGATCTCAAGCCCGAGCGCACCAAGAGCTTCAATGCCGGCATCGTGCTCTCGCCGTGGTCCAACACCAGCCTGAGCGTGGATTACTACCGCATCGAGCTGGAAAACCTGGTGGGCACCAACAACACCCAGACCCTGGTCACCGACAACGTGCCGGGCGCGGTCAGCCGCGATGAGCGCGGCAAGCTGCTGGCGGTGTTCAACCGCTACCAGAACCTGAGCGAGCTGAAGACCTCCGGCTTTGATGTCGAACTGCGCCAGCGCTTCCCGACCACGCAGGCCGGCGACTTCGGCCTGAGCACCGCCTTCACCCACGTGCGCGACTACAGCCGCCCCACCGTGGTCGGTGGCCCGCTGGTGGACTACGCCGGCAGCAACCTCGGTGCCACCCTGCCCAAGAACAAGGCCACCACCACCTTCGACTGGAGCTATGGCGACTTCCGCACCGCGCTGACCTGGTACTACACCAGCGGATACGACCAGAAGGCCAGCGCCGCGGCCACTGCCGTGCAGGATCGGGTGGATGCGTACAACCAGTTCGATCTGTACCTGGGCTACACCGGTATCGAGAAGCTGACCCTGTACGCGAAGATCCAGAACCTGGCCGATGAGGAACCGCCGTACGACGCCTCCTTCCCGGGCATCCGCGCGCCGTATGACTTCAGCCAGTACGACCTGCGCGGTCGCTACTTCACGGTCGGCTTCGACTACCGCTTCTGACCTCATCCAGCGCACCGGAGCGTGCGTATCCACAGGGCCGGAAGGAACCGGCCCGTCTTTCGGGGAATTGCTGTGTCTTTGCAACGTCGTCTGTTCTCTCCCATCGCCTGGGTGGCGCTGGTGCTGTCTGTGTTCGCTGCGCCTGCCTCTGCGCAGAGCGCGTACTTCTTCCCGGCCGGCGGTGATTTCGATCCGGCCGTGCCCACGCCCCAACAGTTTCTCGGCTATGAGATCGGCAGCCGTTACACGCGGCACGATCAGCTGGTGGCCTACTTCAACGAACTGGCCAAGCGCTCGGACAAGATCAAGGTCGAAGAGATCGGCCGCAGCTACGAGGGCCGCCCACTGTTGATCGCCACGGTGACCTCGGCGCAGAACCTGCAGAACCTGGACACGCTGCGTCGCCAGCACGTCACCCTGGCCGATCCTGCGCAGCCGCTCTCGGCCGCCGGCAGCAGCCCGGTGGTGGTGTGGCTGGGCTACAGCGTGCATGGCAATGAAACCTCCAGCGGCGAAGCGGCGATGCTCACCGCTTACTACCTGGTCGCCAACCGCAGCACGGAGACCGCGCAGTGGCTGCAGCAGGCGGTGGTGCTGTTCGATCCGGCGCAGAATCCGGATGGGCGCGACCGCGCGGCAAGCTGGCACAACGCCTATGCATCCTCGCCTGCCTCGGCCGATCCGGCCGACAAGGAGCATGTCGAACCGTTCCCGCAGGGCCGTACCAATCACTACTTCACCGATCTCAATCGCGACTGGCTGGCGCTGACCCAGCAGGACACACGGCCGAAGATCGCCTATTTCCACCAGTGGTATCCCAACGTCCAGATCGATTTCCATGAGATGGGCAAGGACAGCACTTACTACTTCGAACCGTCGCCGGCGAGCATGCACAGCCCGTTGATTCCGGCGGCGTCGTATGACTTCAACAAGACCTTGGCCAAGTACCACGCCCAGTCGCTGGATGCGCTGGGCTCGCTGTATTACACCGGGGAGAACTTCGACAACTTCTCGCCGGTGTATGGCTCGACCTACCCGGACTTCCACGGTGCGGTCGGCGTGACCGTCGAGCAGGCCAGTTCGCGCGGCCGCGTGCAGGAATCGGTCAATGGCCTGCTGACCTTCGGCTTCACCATCCGCAATCAGGTTGCCACCGGACTGGGGACGGTGCGTGGTGCAGTGACCGAGCGCGACGGGCTGCTGAAGCTGCAGAAGGAGTTCTTCCAGTCCGCACTGAAGCAGGCCAACCAGCAGCCGGTGACGTCCTTCGTGTTCGGTGATGCCGCCGATCCGGGCCTCACCCAGCGGCTGCTGGATCTGCTGCTGCAGCACCAGATCACGGTGCAGGCGTTGAGCGCCCCGGTCACCGTGGATGGGCTGCGCTTCGAACCGGGCAGCGCGTACGTCGTCCAGGCGGCGCAGCCGCAGTTCCGCCTCGTGCATTCGATCTTCGCCGACACCCCACCGATCAAAGGCGATGTGTTCTACGGCAGCACCTCCTACGCGATCGCGCCGGCCTACGGCATCGCCTTCGCCGCGAGCCGCAGCCGGATTGCCGGTGGCGAGCGCGTGGCCAGCGTGCCGGCCGCCAACGGTGGCGTGGTCGGCGGTCAAGCGGGCTACGCCTACGTGTTCGATTGGCGCGATTACAACGCCAGCCGCGCGCTGTATGCGCTCCAGGCCAAGGGTGTGTTGACCCGTGCGGCCTTCCAGCCGTTCACCGCAGCCACCGCCCAGGGCGAGCAGTCATTCGGCTATGGCAGCGTGGTGGTGCCGGTCGCGGGCCAGCCGCTGGCCGGTGCTGAGCTGCTTGCCGCGGTCGATGCGGTCGCACGCAGCAGTGGGGTGCACATCCAGGCGCTGTCCAGCGGGCAGAGCCGCGGTGGCATCGATCTGGGCAGTGACAGCGTCAAGGCGCTGCGCAAGCCGGCGGTGGCGCTGGTCATGGGCGAGGGCGTCAGCGCCACCGAAATCGGCTCGGCGTGGTTCCTGCTCGACCAGCACCTGCAGCTGCCGGCGAGCAAGATCGACCCGGCCCAGCTGGGCAAGATCACCCTGGATCGCTACACCACCATTGTCCTGGCCGGCGGTACCTATGCCGGCGTGGACGCCACCGCCGTGGCGGCGCTCAAGCGTTGGATCAACGCTGGTGGCTCGCTGATCACCTACGGCACGGCCGCGCGCTGGGCGATCGAGCAGAAGCTCAGCGACGAAGTGCTGGGGCCGGAGGAGAAGGAACCGGAAGGCGCCCGACGTGCGTTCGGCGATCAGCGCGACATCGCGGCGATCGAACGGGTGAGCGGCAATATCCTCAGCGCGGACGTGGACAACACGCATCCGCTGGGCTTCGGCGTACCGCGTCGGCAGCTGGCGGTGAACAAGGAAAACGGCCTGAGCTTCCAGCCCAGCCGCAACCCGTTCTCCACCGTGGTGCGCATCGACGAGGCGCCCAAAGTCAACGGTTACCTCTCCGAACGCAACCGCAGCCGGGTCGCCGGTGCCGCGTGGCTGGTGGTGTCGCCGCAGGGGCAGGGCAATGTGGTGCTGTTCGCCGATGATCCGGCGCACCGCAAGTATTGGCACGGCACCGAGCGCCTGCTGTTGAACGCGATCTTCTTCGGCAACCAGCTCAACCCGACCAAGCCGCGCGGCTGACACCCCGGGTACCGGTAGTGCCGGCCGCTGGCCGGCTCCCGACCGTTCCCACCGCAACGCGCAGCTCCGCCACACTCACCTGATGGCGGGGCTTCCACCCCCAGGCAACAGCCGACCCACGTCGGCTGTTGCCGTTTGTCAGACACCCATCACACCCCCTGTGAAATTTCCGTATTGCGAATCATTCGCAATACGAATAGGATGGCGCCCGCCGGCTCGACCCGCAGCCGTCCTTCCAGGGGAACCACCATGAAGATCGTTCCGCTCACCGCTGCCCTGATGGCACTGGTGCTGGCCCCGGCCGTCCTCGCGCAGCCGTCCAGCACGACCCCCACCGCCTCGCCGACTGCGGCCGCCTTCCTCGCGCAGTTCGCCACCGAGGGCACCGACAGCGTCAGCTGGGCGCAGTTCGATGCCTTCCGCAAGCAGCGTTATGCCGACACCGACCGCAACCACGACGGTCATGTCGACGCACAGGAATACGTCGACGAGTACCTGCAGCGCTTTGATGTGCGCCTGGCCGACGCGCGCGCCGGTCACCTGCGCCAGACCGACACCCGCTTCAAGGCGTTGGATCGCGACAAGAACGGGGCGATCAGCCGCGCCGAGTACGATGCCGCCGGCGAACGCACCTGGGCCGGCTACGAGACGTCGCAGAACGCCACGCAGGAGACCGCCGCAGCGTCTTCGCGCGATCCACTGAAGATGCCGACGTCGCATACCGCCAACGGCATGCTCGAACTCTACGACCGCAACAAGGATGGCGCGGTGGATCGTGAGGAGTTCGATGCGGTGCGTGCGGCCAGCTTTGCGGCCACCGATACCGATGGCAACGGCAGCTTGTCGCTGGCCGAATACACCAGCGAGTTCGAAGGCCGCCTGGACCAGCAGCGCCAGCGCGTGCGCGCCGATGCCGAGCGCCAGGCCCGCGTGCGCTTTGCCTCGCTGGACAAGGACGCCGATGGCCGCATGACGTTCGCCGAGTACCAGCTCTCGGGCAAGCGCATGTTCGACCGCGCCGACAGCAATGGCGACGGCGTCGTCGATGCGCGCGATCCCGAGCCGGTCGCCGGTGCGCACTCTACCAACGGCAACCGCTAGCGGCCCGGACGTGCCGTGCACGTCCCACGTATCAGCCAACGATGATTCCGGCTCGCGATTCCCCGCGGGTCTTTGCGCCTCCCAGCCCCGCTCGATCCACCGATCGCCGCAGCCAGGAACGGCCCGCCGCCAACCGCGGCGCTCACGCCATTCCCTACCTCTCCTGCGGAGCTTGATCATGAAGTCGTCCTTCACCCTGCTGGCCATGGCGGTTGCCGCCAGCCTGTCCGTCACCGTGCACGCTGAAACCGTCAACGATGCGAGCACGCTCGATACCGTGCGTGTCCAGGCCGAGCGCGCCAAGAAAACGCGTTCGGCCAACCAGAATGTCACCGTGCTCACCTCGGCCGATCTCGACAACGAGATGGCCAACACCATGGAAGAAGCGATCCGCTACATCCCCGGTGTCAGCATCGTGGACATGGGCCGTTTCGGCGATAACGGCTTCAACATCCGCGGCCTGGAAAGCGACCGCGTGGCGATCACCGTCGATGGCCTGAGCCTGGGCGAATCGGTGGAAACCGCGCGCTCCTACGAGTTCTTCCGCGGTGGCCGCGGCGATGTGGACATCGATACGCTCAAGAGCCTGGCCGTGATCAAGGGCGCCGATTCGATCAGCGCCGGCAGTGGCGCGCTGGGTGGCGCGGTGGTGTTCACCACCAAGGACCCGGCCGACTATCTCAAGGCAAGCGGCAACGATACCCACCTTGGATTCAAGGCGGGGTACTCCGGTGCCAACGACGAAACCATGGGCACGCTGACCTTCGCCAACCGCACCGGCATCGTCGAATCGATGCTGGTCTACACCCGTCGCGAAGGCCATGAATCCGAGTCGTGGTACGACACCACGAACGATCGCATCGGGGTCGGTCGCCGCACGCCCGATCCGGTCGACAGCACCCGCGACAACCTGCTCGGCAAGCTCGATCTGCAGCTCGACGAAGCCAATACGTTGGGCTTCCTGTACGAGCGCGGCCGCGCCACCAACGACGTGGACAACCTGTCGCGCGTCTATGCACCGGGTTATCTGTCGCGCAAAGGCCATGACACCAACGACCGCGACCGCTACGGGGTGAACTACCAGTGGCGGGCCGACACCGCGCTGTTCGATACCCTGGATGCGCAGGTGGACCGCCAGGTCACCGACAGCCGTGGCATCACCACCATCGTGGCCGGCAGTGGCTGCCCGGGCGGCGCCACGCCGTGCCTGCGCAGCGAGAACCGCTCGACCAAGCAGACGCTGGACCGTGCCGCGGCCGATTTCAGCAAGGTGTTCGCCGCCGCGGGCGCACGCCATGATGTGGTGTACGGTCTGGCCTGGCAGCAGCGGGACATCGACTTCACCGCTGTCGATACCCGCTGGAATGCGGCGGGCGCCGTGGCCTCGGTCGAGATCGATCCGCGCCAGGTGCCCAAGACCGACGTGACCGCCTGGAACCTGTACCTGCGCGACAGCATTCAGCTGCTGGACGAACGCCTGATCCTCAGTGCCGGCGCCCGGTATGACCGCTACGACTATTCGCCGCAGGTGGATGCCACCTTCGTGGATCGCACCGGCAGCGTGCGTGATGTGAGTTTCGCCTCGCCGAGCTGGCAGGCCGGTGTCGAATATCGCTTCCTGCCCGACCATGCGCTGTGGGCGCAGGTGGGTCGCGGCTTCCGGGCGCCGACCGTGGCGGACATGTATTCGCCGACCAGCGCCACCCAGGTGATCAATGCGCAGAACGGCCAGCCGCTGCTGCTCAATGACACCGTGTCCAATCCAGACCTGGAGTCGGAAAAGAGCCTGAACCTGGAACTCGGTTACCGCTGGAGTACCGACCGTGCGCAGCTGGGCCTGTCGGTGTTCCGCGACCGCTACGAGAACTTCATCGAGTACACCAACCTGGCGCAGTCGGTGCCGGGTGGCTTCCGCACGACGGCGACCGGTCCGGTGCTGTACTCGCGCAACTACACGATGCCGACCAACGCGGGCAAAGTGACGGTCAAGGGGGTGGAACTGGAAGGACGCTGGCAGATCAGCGATGCATGGTCCTCGCGCCTGGCGGCCTCGTACAGCGAAGGCGAGAAGCGCAACGGCGATCCGCTGGAGAGCATCGTGCCGGCCAGTGCCGTGCTGGGCGTGCGCTATGCACCGTCGCCGGTGTGGAACCTCACCGCCAGCGTGACCCACGCCGTGGCCAAGAAGGCCAAGGATGCCTACACCACCGATGCCACCACCGGCAGGGTCACCACGCCGGCCTTCGTCGACAAGGCCGACGGCTACACCGTGCTGGATCTGTACGGCACCTGGAACGTCACCCCACAGTGGAAGCTCAGTGCCGGCCTCTACAACCTGACCAACGAGGAATACTACCTCTGGCAGCGCGTACGCAACATCAACAAGGGGACCAACACGCTGTACGGCTACGTCAACGATGAAGGCATCGGCCGCTACAGCGAGCCCGGCCGCAATGCGCGGATCACGGTGGCCTATAGCTTCTGAGGTGGGGGCGCCGGCCGCTGTCCGGCGCCCGACAAACGAAAAGGGCGACGCAGATGCGTCGCCCTTTTCATGTTTCAGCGATGCCCGAAGGAATCAGCTGGCGCGACCGCCACCGCCGCCCTGGCTGCGGCCACCACCGGGATTGCCACCGCCACGGCGCTGGCCCTGCGGCTGGCCACCGCGCGGTGCACCGCGGCCGGCGCCATCACGCTGACCGCCACCGGCCTTCTTCGGGCCGGCATGGGCGTGGCGCGGGGCCTCGGCGTGCGGGCGACGCGCGTGCTTGCGCGGCGAACGATCGCCACCCGGCAGTTCGGCCTTGCCCGGCGCGCTGTTGCCCCAGCGGATCGGGGTCTGCGGCTCGAAGCCCGGCACGTCGCGGATGTCCATGTCCTTGTCGAGCAGGCGCACGATCTGGCGCAGCAGCTTGGCTTCGTCCTGCGCCACCAGCGAGATCGCCTGGCCGGTCGAGCCGTTACGGCCGGTACGGCCGATGCGGTGCACGTAATCCTCGGCCACCATCGGCAGGTCATAGTTGATGACCTTCGGCAGCTCGTTGATGTCGATACCACGCGCGGCGATGTCGGTGGCGACCAGCACGGTCACGCGGCCGGCCTTGAAGTCACCCAGCGCACGCAGGCGCTGGCCCTGACTCTTGTTGCCGTGGATCGCCGCGGTCTTGATGCCGGACTTGTCCAGGAACATGGCCAGCTTGTCGCAGCCGTGCTTGGTACGGCCGAACACCAGGGTCTGCTCACGGCTGTCCTGGGCCAGAAGATGCAGCAGCAGCTCGCGCTTGCGCGGGCCATCGACCGGGTGCACGCGGTGGCTGATGTTCTCGGCAACGGTGTTCTTCGGCGTGACCTGGATCTGCTCCGGGTCGCGCATGAACTCCAGCGCCAGCTGCTTGATGCTCTCTTCGAAGGTCGCCGAGAACAGCAGGGTCTGGCGGTTCTGGCGCGGCAGCTTGGCGAGGATCTTCTTGATCGACGGCAGGAAGCCCATGTCGAGCATGCGGTCGGCTTCGTCCAGCACCAGGATTTCGATGCCGGAGAGGTCGACGCTGCGGCGCTCGATGTGATCGATCAGGCGGCCGGGGCAGGCGACCAGCAGGTCCACGCCACGGCGCAGCACATCGAACTGGTTGCCCATGCCGACGCCGCCGTAGATGCAGGCGCTCGGGATGCGCAGGTACTTGCTGTAGCCGCGCAGGCTGTCATGCACCTGGGTGGCCAGCTCGCGGGTCGGGGTCAGCACCAGTGCACGCGGGCGGCGCGGGCCATCGACGGCCTGCGGGTTGGTGCCCAGGTGCTGCAGCAGCGGCAGGCCGAACGCGGCGGTCTTGCCGGTACCGGTCTGTGCGCCGGCCAGCAGGTCGCGGCCTTCCAGGGCGAGCGGGATGGCCTGCTCCTGGATCGGGGTGGGGGTTTCGTAGCCCTGCTCAGCCAACGCGCGCAGCAGGAACGGGGCAAGGCCCAAGGATTCAAAAGACATCGGGTGGAAGCTCCAAAGACAAAGTAACGCCAGGCCGAATGGCCGGACGCGAGGCAGATCAATGTGATCGGCTGACTCGGAGCGTTCCCGTAAACCGCGCTGCGAGAATTGGGTGCAGTCGACGCGGTGCGCAGACTGGAATGCATGACGAATGGCGTCGGAGTGGGGGCGGGCGACGGATCAATGATCCATATCGCCGGCGATCCCGAAGGGAAACGGACGGCCGCTGCAGACCCGGATAGTCTAACGGATGTTTGAGACCCATACCAAATCCCCCTGTTCAGCTTGGGAGAGGTTACGGTAAGGCGATGCGGCGGTGCAGCTGGTAGGCCCGCCAAGCATTTGATTACACTTGAAACCTATTTTCGCGATCCCGGATACCCACCCATGAAGCTTGGTTCTCTGAAGGAAGGCGGCCGCGACGGCACCCTGATCGTGGTCTCGCGCGATCTGCGCCAAGGCGTGCGCGCCACCGGCATCGCCGTGACCCTGCAGCAGGCACTGGAAGACTGGAGCCACCTGGCGCCGCGCCTGAACGCCCTGTACGAGTCGCTGAACGACGGCGACGCCGACGGCGTGTTCGATATCGACCTGCAGGCATTGGCCGCCCCGTTGCCGCGTTCGTATGAGTTCGTCGACGGCAGCGCCTACCTGCCGCACGTGGCCCGCGTACGCCGCGCCCGTGGCGCCGAGGTGCCGGAAAGCTTCTACACCGATCCGCTGATGTACCAGGCCACCAGCGCCGGCTTTTACGGCCCGCGCGATGCGGTCAAGGTGGTCAGCGAGGACTACGGCATCGATCTGGAAGCCGAGCTGGTGGTGATCACCGACGACGTGCCGATGGCGGTGACTCCGGAGCAGGCCGCCGGCCACATCCAGCTGATCGGCCTGGTCAACGACGTCTCACTGCGCAACCTGATCCCGGGCGAGCTGGCCAAGGGCTTCGGCTTCCTGCAGTCCAAGCCGCGCTCGGCGCTGTCGCCGGTGTTTGTTACCCCGGATGAGCTGGGTGATGCCTGGCAGGACAGCAAGGTCCACCTGCCGCTGGTCACCCACATCAATGGCACCTGGTTCGGCGCGCCGGAAGCAGGCGTGGACATGCAGTTCAACTTCGCCCAGCTGGTCGCGCATGCGGCCAGGACCCGCCCGCTGGGCGCCGGTGCGATCGTCGGCTCGGGCACCATCGCCAACGAGGACACCAGCAAGGGCGCCTCCTGCTTCGCCGAACAGCGCACGGTGGAAACCCTGCGCGACGGCAAGCCGAGCACCCCGTTCATGTCCTTCGGTGATGTGGTGCGGATCGAGATGTTCGACGCGGCCGGCGAAAGCATCTTCGGTGCGATCGAGCAGCGCATCGAGCAGGCGGCCAAGCCCTGATCGCGGGGGCGGAGACCGTCATGGAACCGATCGAGCTCTTCAGTTACTGGCGGTCCAGCGCCGCCTATCGCGTGCGCATCGGTCTGAATCTCAAGGACCTGCCGCACCGGATCACCCCGGTGCACCTGGTCCGTGAGGGCGGGGAGCAGCACAGCGCGGCCTATGCCGCGCTCAACCCGCAGGAACTGGTGCCGACCCTGCGCCATGGTGATCGCGTGCTGCAGCAGTCGATGGCGATCCTGGAATACCTCGACGAGGTCTTCCCGGCCACACCGTTGCTGCCCGGCGATGCCGAGGGCAGGGTGCGCGTGCGTGCGCTGGCCCAACTGGTGGCCTGCGACATCCATCCGCTCAACAACCTGCGGGTGATGCAGTATCTGGAGCGCACCCTGCAGGCCAGCGCCGAGGCGCGCACGCAATGGACGCTGCACTGGATGGCGGAGGGGTTGGCGGCGATGGAAACGCTGCTGGCCGGCCATGCGGCGACCGGTACGTTCTGCCATGGCGACCAGCCCGGGCTGGCCGATGCCTGCCTGGTGCCGCAGCTGTACAACGCGCACCGGTTCGGCCTGGATCTGGCGCCGTACCCGACCCTGCAGCGGATCGAGGTGGCGTGCCTGGCGCTGCCGGCGTTCGATGCGGCGCGGCCGGAGAACCAGATCGACGCAGGGTGACGGGCAGGCATCGACCGTTGGTCGATGCGCCTGGCCCATTGCCCCCACCAACGGTGGGGGCCTACACCGTCAGAACCCGTGCGTGATCGCCGGTGCCGAGGCGGCCGAGTAATCCGCGTAAGGATCGTGCTCGTTGCCGCCCTCGGACAGCCGGAACTTCAGCGCCAGGCCATCGCGCGAATCGGCTGCGCGCAGCGCTTCTTCCTGCTCGATGATGCCGTTCTTGGCCATCCGGAACAGGCACTGGTCGAAGCTCTCCATGCCTTCTTCCAGCGAGGCTTCCATCGCGGCCTTGATCTCGTGCACCTGGCCGCGGCGCAGCAGGTCGCGGATCATCGGCGTGTTGATCAGCACTTCCGTGGCCGGCAGGCGACGTCCGTCCTTGCCCTTGACCAGGCGCTGGGACACGACCGCGCGCAGGTTCAACGAGAGGTTCATCAGCACGTTGCGGTGCGCGCTCTCGGGGAAGAAGTTGAGGATGCGCTCGATGGTCTGGTCGGCGTTGTTGGAGTGCAGCGTGGCCAGGCACAGGTGCCCGGTTTCGGCGAAGGCGATCGCTGCCTCCATGGTTTCCGCATCCAGGATTTCGCCGATCAGGATCACATCGGGTGCTTCACGCATCGCATTCTTCAGCGCGTGGTGGAAGGTGTGGGTGTCCAACCCGACCTCGCGCTGGTTCACGATCGACATCTTGTGCTTGTGCAGGTACTCGATCGGGTCCTCGATGGTGAGGATGTGCCCGGTCGTGGTGCTGTTGCGGTGGTCGATCATCGAGGCCAGCGAGGTCGACTTGCCCGAGCCGGTCGAGCCGACCACCAGCACCAGCCCGCGCGGGGTCATGATGACGTCCTTGAGCACCTGCGGCAGGTTGAGCTCTTCGATGCTGGGGATCTTGCTGCGGATCGCACGGATCACCATGCCGACCTCACCGCGCTGCTTGAACACGTTGACGCGGAAGCGCCCGGCGTCGGGCAGGGCAATGGCCATGTTGAGTTCGAGCTCGCGCTCGAACTGCGGGGCCTGGCCCTCATCCATCAACGAGTAGGCGATCTTCTTGACCATCCCGGGCGGCAGACCGGTATTGCCGAGCGGATAGAGTTTCCCCTCGATCTTGATGTATACCGGTGCTCCCGTCGTCAAGAACATGTCCGACGCGTTCTTTTCGGTCATCAGCTTCAGGAAATAGCCGATATCCATGCGAAATGTTTCCCCAACAATCAGCGGCTTGCCATTGCAAGCGCACCGCAGGCTTCCGACAATGGCCGCGCACACAACTCTGGCGACGGCACCCCCAATGAATCCTAGCTTCGCACAAATACGACGGGCCCTGTATGTGACGGTGTGCGCATTCGCGCTCTCTGGTGCCGTACAGGCGCAGGATGGCGCCCTGGAACTGATGCAGGCCCGCCAAGCGGTCGACAAGGCCACCCAGGCCGACGCCGACCAGTACGCTCCGGATCTGATCGCCGTGGCCCGCCAAGGCCTGGAGCAGGCCCAGCGCGCCGCAGGTGACCGCCGCGAGCGCAAGAACGCGCCGATGCTGGCCGTTCGCGCCACGGCCGATGCCGATCTGGCCCGCGCCCGCAGCGAAGAAGCCACCGCCACCGCGCAGCTGCAGCTGCGCCGCAACGAAGTCAGCCAGCTGCAGCGCCAGCTCGCCACCGGGGAAGACCGCTGATGATGTCCACCAAGATGCGCCTGCCCTGCCTGCTGCTGGCCGCCAGCCTCAGCCTGCCGCTGATGGCCCACGCCGCCGATGACCCGGCCGTGGCCCAGCTGACCCAGCGCCTGATGGCCATCCAGGCCAACCCGGATGCGGCCCAGCTGGCCGCCTTCGAGCGCCTGCAGGCCCAGCAGGCCGTGGCCGATCTGGCCAAGGCCAAGCGCCGGGATCTGGACCAGGCCCGCTACCTGGCCGAGCGCCGGGTCGAGATCGCAGAGACCAGCGTGCGTGCCGCGCTGGCCCAGCGTGAGGTCGACCAGCTCGAGCGCACCCGCAGCGAGCTGCTGATCGAGGCCAGCCGTCGCGATGCCCAGCGTGCCCGCCAGGAGGCCGAGCGCCTGCGCGTTCAGGCCCAGATCCAGGCCGAGGAAAGCGAACGCCTGCGTCAGGCCGCTGAGCAGGAAGCCCTGGCCCGCCAGGACGCCGAGACCGCGCTGACCAGCGTGGCCGGCAAGCAGACCGCGCGCCTGAGCGCGGCCCAGCAGAATGCGGCCAAGCTGGCCCGCGAGGAAGCCGAGCTGGTGGCGGGCAGCAAACTGCCGGGCTCCAGGTTCGACAGCCGCGGCGAAGTGTTCACCTTCAATGGCGACGCCTTCGCTGCCGGCAAGGGCAGCCTGTCCGGCGGTGCCAAGGGCCAGGCCAAGGCCTTGGCCGAGTACCTGAACATCGGCAAGAAGGGCCGGGTCCGGATCGAGGCCTACGACGCCGCAGCCGGTGTCGGCCAGCAGCGTGCCGAGGCCCTGCGTGATGCCCTGGTCGCGGCCGGCGTGAGCAGCAGCCGGCTGCAGGTCAGCGGCAAGAAGGCGGCGGCGACCAAGGCGCGTTCGGCCGAGGTCATCATCGCGCCCTGATGCCTGATCAGGATGTGCTCATGACCGCGGGTTGTGACGCAAATCCTTGTTTTTGTTTAATTTTCGTTGTTCTGCGTGTTCAGGCTGAACCCCGCCTAGGCAGCGCCAACGATATCGTTTGAAAGGGTTGAACCGACCCCGAAGCAAGCGTAGGGTCAGTTGTCCGGGTCGCCTTCCGCGGCCCGGACGATTGGAGGGCCGGCAATGCACCAGCGCCACGAATCACCGCAGTCCCAGGTCCAGCGCGATGTGCTGGAGGGCGCTGCGGGTTCGCAGGCCAAGGATGCGCGGTACTCCGCCCCAAGCAGCGCCCCGTGCCGTCAGGCCGGGGCGTTCTTGTTTCAGCAGAAGCGATAGGAGGTTCATCATGTTTGAAGGTCAGCCCCAGAGCGATATCGACGCACGGCGCCAGCGTGATCCGGAATTCAAGGCGTTGTACGAACGGCACCAGAAGTTGAACAAAAAGTGCATGGATGCCGAGCTGGGCGTACTTCCTATAGACCGTCTCACCCTGGGACAGATGAAGCGAGAAAAGCTGTTGGCCAAGCAGAAGCTGGAACGGTTGTACGCCTCCCCCATGCATTAACCCCTTTACCACCGTACGTCGCGGGCGGTTCCGGTCTCCTCGTCGACCGGTGCCGTCCGCGCCGCTTGATGAACGCGGCAACCTGACTTTCGCCGCCAACCGTCGGATAATCACCGGTCCGGCCGCCCAGCGGCGCGAATCGATGTGAACCGATGGCAATCCACTCCTCCGTACTCGAACTCATTGGCCAGACCCCGATCGTCAAGGCCCAGCGCCTGGATACCGGTGTCTGCGAGCTTTACCTGAAGCTCGAGAGTGCCAATCCCGGAGGATCGATCAAGGACCGCATCGGCCTGTCGATGATCGAAGCCGCCGAGCAGCGTGGCGACCTGAAGCCGGGCGCGACCCTGGTCGAGGGCACCGCCGGCAACACCGGCCTGGGCCTGGCGCTGGTCGCCCAGCAGAAGGGCTACAAGCTGATCCTGGTCGTGCCGGACAAGATGAGCCGCGAGAAGATCTTCAACCTCAAGGCGATGGGTGCCGAAGTGCGCCTGACCCGTTCGGACGTGGCCAAGGGCCACCCGGAGTACTACCAGGACATGGCCAAGCGCGTGGCCGAGGAAACTCCCGGCGCGTACTTCATCAACCAGTTCGGCAACCCGGACAACCCGGCCGCCCATGAATTCGGCACCGGCCCGGAAATCCTGGCGCAGATGGACGGCGACCTGGACGCGATCGTGTTCGGCTGCGGCAGCTCCGGCACCATGACCGGCCTGTCGCGTGCCTTCTCCACCCTCTCGCCGAAGACCGAGCTGGTCCTGGCCGACCCGGTCGGCTCGATCCTGGCCGAGTACATCAATGACGGCGTGCTCAATGACAAGTCGGGCAGCTGGCTGGTGGAAGGCATCGGCGAGGACTTCCTGCCCTCGATCGCCGATTTCAGCCGCGTCACCAAGGCCTACGCGATCACCGATGCCGAGAGCTTCCATACCGCGCGCGAGCTGCTGGGCAAGGAAGGCATCCTCGGCGGCTCGTCCACCGGCACCCTGCTGGCCGCGGCGCTGAAGTACTGCAAAGAGCAGACCACCCCGAAGAAGGTGCTGGTGCTGGTCTGCGACACCGGCAACAAGTACCTGTCCAAGATGTACAACGACTACTGGATGCTGGACAACGGCTTCCTGGAGCGCCCGCAGTCCGGCGACCTGCGCGACCTGATCCTGCGCCCGTACGGCCAGCGCGACACCGTTGTGATCGGCCCGAACGATCTGCTGACCACCGCCTACCAGCGCATGAAGCTGTATGACGTGTCGCAGCTGCCGGTGATGGATGGCGACCAGCTGGTCGGCATCGTGGATGAAAGCGACGTCCTGCTGCATGTCTATGGCGACGAAGCCCGCTTCCGCGACCCGGTCGCCACCGCGATGGTCAGCAAGCTGGACCGCTTGGACGTGAAATCCCCGATCGAGGCCCTGCTGCCGGTGTTCGACCGTGGCCAGGTCGCCATCGTCATGGACGGCGCCAACTTCCTCGGCCTGATCACCCGCATCGACCTGCTGAACTACCTGCGCCGCCGGGTACAGTAAGCGGCTGTGTCGCAATGAACCCATGTTTATCCGCGTCAACGGCCGATTAAGCCACCGCTGATAGACTTCCGCTCCTTTTGCGGGGGCCCCTGTGGGGGCTCCTCTTGCTGGGAAACAACATGTCCGATCACGCTTCTTCCGGGCACGGCGACCGCTCGCTCGCCCTGGCCACGCTGGCCATCCATGGCGGCCAGTCGCCGGATCCGAGCACCGGCGCGGTGATGCCGCCGATCTATGCGACCTCCACCTACGCCCAGTCCAGCCCCGGTGAGCACCAGGGCTTCGAGTACTCGCGCACCCACAATCCCACCCGTTTCGCCTACGAGCGGTGCGTGGCCTCCCTGGAAGGCGGCAGCCGCGGCTACGCCTTCGCCTCGGGCATGGCCGCCAGCTCCACGGTGATGGAACTGCTGGACGCCGGCAGCCATGTGGTGGCGATGGACGACATTTACGGCGGCACCTTCCGCCTGTTCGAGCGCGTGCGTAAGCGCACCGCCGGCTTGCAGTTCAGCTTCGTCGACCTGACCGACCTGGCCGCGTTCGAGGCCTCGATCACCCCGCAGACCAAGATGGTCTGGATCGAAACCCCGACCAACCCGATGCTGAAGATCGTGGACATCGCCGCGGTCGCTGCGATCGCCAAGCGCCACAAGCTGCTGGTGGTGGTCGACAACACCTTCGCCTCGCCGATGCTGCAGCGCCCGCTGGAGCAGGGCGCGGACCTGGTCCTGCACTCGGCCACCAAGTACCTCAACGGGCACTCGGACATGGTCGGTGGCATGGTCGTGGTCGGCGACAACGCCGAACTGGCCGAGCAGATGGCCTTCCTGCAGAACTCCATCGGCGCCGTGCAGGGCCCGTTCGACAGCTTCCTGGCCCTGCGCGGCCTGAAGACCCTGCCGCTGCGCATGAAGGCGCACTGCGCCAATGCGCTGGCGCTGGCCCAGTGGCTGGAAAAGCACCCGGCGGTGGAGAAGGTCATCTACCCCGGCCTGACCTCGCACCCGCAGCACGAGCTGGCGACCCGCCAGATGAATGGCTATGGCGGCATCGTCTCGATCGTGCTCAAAGGCGGTTACGAGGCGGCCAAGCGTTTCTGCGAGAAGACCGAACTGTTCACCTTGGCTGAGTCGCTGGGCGGCGTGGAAAGCCTGGTCAATCATCCTGCGGTGATGACGCATGCCTCCATTCCGGTGGAACGCCGGGAAAAGCTGGGCATCAGCGATGCGCTGGTGCGGCTGAGCGTCGGGGTGGAGGAGCTGGGGGATCTGCAGGTGGATCTTGAGCGGGCGTTGGGCTGATCGCAGCCGATCCCGATGAACGCAATCGAGCCCCCCCGACCGTCTGCCCAAGTGCGCCTGCTGGCGTGGTTGCGCAGTCAAGGTTGGCTGCGCAGCGTCTATCACGTCATTCCACGCCCGCTGCGTGAGGGCGCTTTGCAGCTCCTCACCCATCGCCTGCGTGCGCGTGCGCGTTTTGCACGTACCCCCGCCTGGCGGGAATGGAACAGGCCGGCACATCTAGGCGCGCCGCTCGGCCGCGCGCCGGGCGTGGGGCCGGTGCCATCCGGCGTCAACATCATCGGTTACGTCAATGGCCAGTTTGGATTGGCGGAAGCGGCACGCAGCTATGCGCGCGCGCTCATAGAGCAGGGGGTACCGGTTGCGCTGCACGATATCAATCTGGGCCTCCCCAACGTGCGTGCCAAAAGCGCGCTCGATGCCCATATCGATGACACGATGCCGCACCCGGTCAGCATCATATTCGTCAATCCAGATTACCTTCCACAGGCATTGGCGAAGATCGGCAAAGCGCATCTCAAGGGGCGGCATCTCATCGCGTGCTGGTTCTGGGAATTGGAGCGGATTCCGGATACTTGGCTGCCATCACTCGGCTTGGTGGACGAAGTCATGGTCGCCAGCGCGTTCGTCGAGCAGGCCGTTGCGCGGGTGACCGACACGCCGGTGCTGCGGGTACCGATGCCCGTTACGGTGCCTGCGGACAGCGGATTGCAGCGCGACGATTTCGGCCTGCCGGCAGACGTCTTTGTATTCCTGACGACCTTCGACTTCAGCTCCAGGATGGAGCGCAAGAATCCGGAGGCGGCCATCCGTGCATTTCTGGCGGCATTCCCATCAACGCGCCGTGACGTGCGCCTCGTGGTCAAGAGCAGCAATGGGCATCGATTCCCGCATTGGCTCAAGCACCTGCTGGCCCTTGTTGCGGGCGATGATCGAATTCTGATTCGGGACGACGTCATTGAACGTGAACATCTCACCGCCTTGCAACGGTGTTCGAACGCCTATGTATCGCTGCATCGCGCAGAGGGATTCGGGCTGGGAATGGCCGAATGCATGGCGATGGGGAAGCCGGTCATCGCCACGGCCTGGTCGGGCAACATGGAGTTCATGGACGCAGGGTGCGCGGCGCTGGTCGATTACTCCCTCATTCCGGTTCGCGCTGGTGAATACCCCGGAGGCGAAGGCCTGCGTTGGGCTGATCCCAATATAGAACAGGCCTCCGCCTGGATGCGAAGGCTGGTTGACGAACCCGGGCTGGCACTTGGCCTGGGCGAGCGGGGCAGGCAGCACGTCGACGAGGTTTTGTCCGGCAGGCACGCCGCGCGACAGATCGTCATCCGTACAGGTGAAATCGAGGCTGGGCGGATTTCCACGCAGCAATGCATGAAAGAACCACTGGAAGAGGGCGAAACAAGCCGTGATTGACATGCTGCGGTCCCTTTGGGCATATCGCTACTTTATTCTCTCCTCAATCAAGAACGATCTGAGGATGCGCTTCATTCGAAGCAAACTGGGTGCGCTGTGGATGATCATTCATCCGCTGATGCAGGTGCTCATCTTCGCCACCATCCTCTCCGAGGTTTTGTCGGCAAAAATGCCTGGCGTGGAGAACAAGTATGGATACGCCTTGTATCTGATGGCGGGAACGCTCTGTTGGAGCATGTTCTCGGAGACGGTATCCAAGTGCGTCAATCTGTTCGTGGATAGCGGCAACCTAATGAAGAAAATGGCGTTCCCGCGGATCTGCCTTCCGTTTATTGCAGCGGGAACCATGCTGGCAAACAACCTGCTGCTGCTGGCGGCGATCTTTGCCGTGTTCGCTGTGATGGGACACTATCCTGGCGTGCAGGTGCTGTGGCTGCCGGCACTGATCCTGCTGACGCTCGGTTTCGCAATGTCGATCGGTCTCCTGCTCGGCGTATTCAATGTATTCATGCGGGACATCAGTCAGGTGGTTCCGGTTGTCCTGCAGGCGCTGTTCTGGCTGACGCCGATTGTCTACAACGTGAGCATCCTGCCGGAAGCGGCTCGCGAGGCATTCAAGCTCAACCCGTTGTACCCCTTGGTGACCAGCTATCAACAGGTGCTCCTGTACAACCAGCCGCCCGTGTGGATGGATCTGTTGCCGATGGCAGTGGTGACGTTGATATTGCTGCTTGCGTCGCTGGTGGTGTTCCGCAAGGCCAGTCCGGAAATGGTGGACGCGCTATGAGTGGTCTGCTGAAGCTCACGGGGGTAGGCAAGGCCTACCGGCATTGGGGCAGCGAATGGCTTCGTGCAGCCAGCTGGTTCGGCCTGCCGGTGCGTCCCAAGGAGGAGCACTGGATCCTCCGTGATGTGTCCCTGACCATCTCGCCGGGCGAGGCGGTGGGTGTGGTGGGCCGCAACGGTGCAGGCAAAAGCACCCTGTTGAAGCTGATCACCGGCACCACCCAGCCCACCGAAGGCAGCATCATGCGCGGTGGGCGCATCGCGGCCATCCTCGAGTTGGGCATGGGCTTCAATCCGGACCTCACCGGCCGCCAGAATGCCTTCCACGCCGCGGGTCTGATGGGGTACACGCAGCACCAGATCGAAGCGATGATCACCTTCATCGAAGCGTTCGCCGAGGTAGGCGAGTATTTTGATGAGCCTGTTCGCACCTACTCCAGCGGCATGCAGGTGCGTGTGGCGTTTGCTGTCGCGACTGCGTTCCGCCCGGATATTCTCATCGTCGATGAGGCGCTCTCGGTCGGTGATGCCTATTTCCAGGCAAAGTGCTTCAAACGCGTGCAGGAGTTCAAGGAGCTGGGCACAACGCTCATCCTGGTGAGCCACTCCGTCGCCGATATCGTCAAGCATTGCGATCGTGTGATCTTCATCAAGGATGGCGGTGTTCACGCTGATGGACCGTCACGCGAAGTGTCCAACCTGTATCTCGACGAGTTGTTTGGCCGCAAGCCTGCAAAAGCGACCGCGTCGGCTGCCAGCGTCGCACCGACGAGCGTGGTGATGGAAGGTGGGAGAGAGGACCTGTTCCACACGCGGCGCGGCTACAACAAAGCCGAACATCGATGGGGCCAGGGCGGAGCCAGGATCATCGACTACGCAATCGTGAGCGGAGGCGAGGAACATCCGGCGCGCATTGACAGCGGCGCACGTACCGAGTTCGTGATGAAGGTGCTGTTCGAGCAGGATGTCGACAATGCAGTGCCCGGTATTCTGATCAAGACCTTGGAAGGCCTGTTCCTGTACGGAACCAACTCGTTCCTGGCCAGCAACGGGGCCGCAGCGATCTCCGCGAAGGCGGGGGAGATCGTGGTCTGCAGCTTCCAGGTGCCGATGAACGTCAATGAAGGGCACTACATGGTGTCGCTGGGCATCTCGTCGGGAGATCCCCTTTCCGAATTGGTACCGCTGGATCGCCGGTACGACTCCATCCTGCTCGATGTGAGCCGGCCGATGCAGTTCTGGGGAATTGTGGACCTCCACGCTGACTTCAGCGTGCAGGCGGCTTGAGCAGGCGCAGAAACGTATGTTGTACCGAGAATTGGATGACTATGCTTATGAATGATGCCCCCCCCCGTGCCGATGGCTCGATCAAAGCGCTGGTAGCTGCGTTGCCGGAGAAGTACCAGCCCATCTTCGGTCACCCGGAACTGTCGGATGGAAGTTCCCGAGGGTGCGAAGATCGATTGGTGCTCATTCTTGCAGCGGCCCAGCGATTGCAGGGCGCATTGGGGCGGCCGCTGCGCGTGCTCGACCTCGGCTGTGCCCAAGGCTTCTTCTCGCTGAACCTGGCGGCAGCGGGTCATTCCGTTCACGGTGCGGATTTCCTTGATCGAAACGTCGATGTCTGCGCTGCGCTCGCCGCGGAAGCCGGGCTGGCCAAGGCGACCTTCCGGTGCGCTCGCATCGAGGACGTCGCTGCCGCATTGCAGGCCGACACCTATGATCTGGTCCTCGGCCTCAGTGTCTTCCATCATCTGGTGCACGAGCACGGCCTGCCCCCCATCGTTGAGATCATCGCCGGCATCGCGGACAAGATCGGCTGCGGCATCTACGAGGTCGCGGTGCGCGAGGAGCCGCTGTATTGGGGGCCTTCCCAGCCCAAGCACGCCAGTGAGCTGCTCGCACCCTACGCGTTCCTGCGGGTCATGTCCTGGCAGCCGACGCACCTGTCAGGCGTTGAGCGCCCGCTGTATTTCGCCAGCCAGAAATACTGGTACGTGGGTGATGATTTCCGTGCATTCGATTCGTGGCGCTTCCAGTCGCATTCGATGGACATGAGCAGTCACCAGCAATCCCGACGCTATTTCTTCAGCAAGCATGCCCTGCTCAAGCAGTACTCACTGGCGAATCCGGCCCGACGTGAGTTCAATCGCGAGGAGTACGAAAACGAAGCCGGGTTCCTAGCTGTACCGCCGCCGCAGATGCGCACCCCTGCCTTGATTGAAGCGGTGGTGGATCGCCAGGACTGCTGGCTTGCCAGAGAGATGTTGCCGGGCCGGCTGCTGTTGAAGCTGATGGACGAGCATGTGCCCTATGCAGCCGAGCGCGTGGTGGATGGGTTGATCCGCCAGCTGGTGCTGCTGGAGGAGTGTGGCCTTTATCACAATGACGTGCGCTGCTGGAATCTGATGATCGATGGCGATTCGGAGCCATACCTGATCGATTTCGGCGCGATCTCGAAGACGCGAAGCGACTGCGTGTGGCCGGTCGATCTGCTGGTGTCGCTGCTGATCACTGTCCGCGAAATCTTCATGGGGCACGTCGGCCCGGTGCTGCCGGTGCGGCGTGGCCTGTTGGATCTCAGCATGCTGCCCATGCGCTACCAGACTGCGTTCGCCAACGCGCTCGCCAAGCCGCGTGGCGCCTGGAGCTTCCGCGAACTGTCGGACGGCATCAAGGCATGGGCCGGTGAGTCGATTGAGTTCCCCGGATACGTCGCGGCGATCGCCGCCGCCGAACGAGGGATGTTGAGCCTTGAAGGCACGCTTGCGGCTGAGAGGCATGAGGGCAGGGTTGCCCGCGAGAACCTTGCACGCTCGCTGGACGAGGCTCGCGCGGAGCTGACACGCTCGCTCGACGGGGCGCGCGCGGAGCTGACAAGTTCCCGTGAGGATGCCCATCGTTGGCACCTGCTTGCTGCGCAAAGGGACGACGAGATCGCCGCCTTGAATGACCGCACGGTGTCCACGACGGTCAGCCACGGTGCCCTGCAGCGGCGAATGGAAGGCTTGCTGGCCCAGCTGGCGGTCCAGGAGGCGGAGGCGCGCAGGGCTGGTGAGGACAATGTCGCGCTCGGAAAGTCCGTGCAGGAGTGGCAGGCGCGTGCAGACGAACTGAATCACCTGTTGCTTCTCGTTCGCGGCAGCTGGTCCTGGAAGTTGACCGCCCCGCTGCGGGGCCTCAAGCTCCTGGTTCGGCAGCCGACCGCCTTCACCCGGCGGATCGTCCTGGCCGGCATGCGACGCGTGGTGCGTTATCCGGTGATGGCGCGGCGGCTCAATTCGCTGGCCCAGTTGTTCCCGCCGCTGCACGCCAAGCTGATCTCGGTGGCCGTGAACAATCGAATCATCGCCGACGTTCCCGCTCCAATCGAGCAGGAAGGGATCGTCGGTGGCGTAAGCTCATTTACCGGCCTGACCGAGCGCGACGGCCTGGACCGCCTGTCCATCCGTGGCAAGGCGTTTTACCAAGGCATTGCAAACGGCAATCGCAAGGAGGCCCGTTGATGCGAATTCTTTTGGACCTGCAGGGTGCGCAAGGCGAAAGCCGGCGCCGCGGCATCGGGCGATACTCCTTGTCGCTCGCTATCGCTGCAGCCCGGTCGAAGCGGGGGCATGATCTGCACCTCCTGTTGAATGGCGCCTTCCCGGAGACCATCGATCAGATTCGGGACGCATTCACGGGCCTCGTGCCGAGACACAAGATCCATGTGCTGCATGTTCCGCTTCCGGTATTCGAGCGCGACGCGAGCAACGACCGTCGCAGAAGCCAGGCAGAGATCATCCGGGAAGCTGCGATCGCCTCGGTGAACCCGGACGTCGTGCACGTCTCCAGTCTCTTCGAGGGATTTGCTGACAATGCCGTCTGCAGTGTCAACCAACACTGCCGCGTCCCTACGATCGTGACGCTTTACGATCTGATCCCGCTGATGAATGCCAAGCTGTATCTTGATCCCGATCCGACCTACAAGAGCTTCTACCTCGGAAAGCTGGGCAACCTGGGGCGTGCCGATGCCCTCGTGGCCATCTCCCAGAGTTCGGCGGCGGAAGGACACGATGTAGCGGGCTTCCCCGCCGATCGGATATTCAACATCTCCGCAGCTTGCGATCGTGTGTTCCGGCCGTTGAAGGAAGCCGATCCGCTGCGCGGCGCTACACGGGCGGCGTTCGGCTTGCACGGCGGGTTCGTGCTGTATACCGGTGGTGCGGATCGGCGCAAGAACCTGGGCCGCCTGATCGAAGCGTATGCCGGCTTGGACGCGCACACCGGCGCACATGTGCAGCTGGTCCTGGCGGGACACATGCCGGGACCGCAAGTTGCCGAGTTGCAGTCCCTGGCGCTCGAGAAGGGGCTGGGCGAGCGCGATCTCGTCTTTACCGGATACATCTCTGACGAACAGTTGATTGCCTTATACAACGAATGCAGCCTGTTCGTTTTCCCGTCCTGGCACGAAGGGTTCGGTCTACCCGTGCTGGAGGCCATGGCCTGCGGCGCAGCGGTCATCGCATCGGATGCGTCCAGTATTCGGGAAATCGCGACCGAGAAGACGGCGCTGTTCGACCCAAACGACGCGGAGTCCATTCGCGAACGCATGGCGCATTTCCTGGCAAACCCGGAAGAAGTCAGCCGCCTGCGGGCGTACTCGCTGGAGCGCGCGAAGGTGTTTTCATGGGACAGGGTCGCCGGACACTTCCTCGACGCCTGTGAACGTGTGGCGGCGATGGGCATCGAGCGCACCTCGGCCGCGGCCGCCATCGACGACGCGATCGCCAGGCTTGGCGCGCTACGGGGGCAACACCACAGCGAAATGCTGGCGGCCGCCGACGCGCTGGACCGAAGCTGTGCTGCGACCCCGCAGTTGCTGGTGGATGTGACCGAGCTGGCCGACAAGGATCTTCGTTCCGGCATCCAGCGTGTGACGCGCGCGGTGCTGGCCGAGTGGGGGCGCGTGCCGCCCGCCGGGTACACCCTGCAGCTGGTGCGGATGGACCGTAGTGTGGGGACGTATGTCTGCGCAAACCGGTATGCCGCCACATTGCTCGGAGTGGAATCCCATCCGGACGTTCCTGTTGTCGCCCATCCCGGTGACGTCTTCCTTGGTCTGGACCTGGTGGGGTCCGCCGTGCAGGCGGGGAGCGCGTGGTTCGCCGCATTGCGGCGCAACGGCGTCAAGGTCAGTTTCGTCGTCTATGACATCCTGCCCGTCAGGCACCCCGAATGGTGGCCAGGTGGCGGCGGACAACACCATGAGGCATGGCTGCGCAATATCCTTGCTTGCGCCGACCAACTCGTCTGCATTTCCCAGGCGGTGGCCGATGACGTCAGCGCCTGGATGGATGAGAACCAGATAGACAGTAGGGCCACGATCGACTGGTTCCACCTCGGTGCGGACCTCGATGGCAGCATGCCGTCGAGGGGCCTGCCCGACGATGCGGAACAGGTTCTGGCGCTTCTGTCGGCCGTGCCCAGTTTCCTGATGGTCGGAACCATCGAGCCGCGCAAGGGACACGAGGCGGTCCTGACCGCATTCGAGGCGCTATGGGCCGACGGTCACCAGATCAACCTGGTGATCATCGGCCGCAAGGGGTGGCTGGTCGACGCGCTGTGCAGAAAGCTGGCCGGGCACGAGCAGCTCGGGAAGCACCTGTTCTGGTTCGAAGGCGCCAGCGACGAGTACCTCGACTTGGTGTATGAGAAATCGAGCTGCCTGATGGCGGCGTCCGAGGGTGAAGGCTTCGGTCTGCCGCTGATCGAGGCGGCCCAGCGCGGCCTGCCCATCATTGCGCGTGACATTCCCGTGTTCAGGGAAGTGGCGGGCACGGGAGCGCATTACTTCTGCGGTGCGGGCGCTGTGCCTGTTGTGAACGCAGTCAAGGAGTGGCTGAATCTGCATGCACGGAATGAGCACCCCTCCTCGGATGGAATGCCCTGGCTGACCTGGACGCAGAGCGCCGCGAAACTGGAGCAGGTGCTGTTGAGGGGCGAAACCGCCGACGATCGGCCTGCCCTGCGGCCCTCCTGAGCTATGATCCGTAGCTGAAACCACGGGCGCGGTCCTTACCTGGACCCCCCGATCTGGCGGAACCCGCCACACCAGACTTTTGAAGAGAGATCGGAATGAGCAAGAAGAAGGCGATTATCACCGGCATCACCGGCCAGGACGGCGCTTACCTGACCGAGCTGCTGCTGGGCAAGGGTTATGAGGTGTACGGCACGTATCGCCGCACCAGCTCGGTCAATTTCTGGCGCCTTGACGAGCTTGGCGTGACCAAGCACCCGAACCTGCATCTGGTGGAATACGACCTGACCGATCTGGGGACCACGATCTCCATGGTCCAGAAGATCCAGCCGGAAGAAATCTACAACCTGGCCGCGCAGAGTTTTGTGGGTGTGAGCTTCGAGCAGCCCACCACGACCGCCCAGATTACCGGCGTTGGTGCCCTGCATCTGCTGGAGGCCATCCGCCTGATCAACCCGAAGATCCGCTTCTACCAGGCGTCGACCTCGGAGATGTTCGGCAAGGTGCAGGCCATTCCGCAGATCGAGGACACGCCGTTCTATCCGCGCAGCCCGTACGGCGTCGCCAAGCTCTACGCACATTGGATCACGGTCAACTACCGCGAAAGCTACGACATCTTTGGTTCCAGTGGCATTCTGTTCAACCACGAAAGCCCGCTGCGCGGTCGCGAGTTCGTGACCCGCAAGATCACCGACTCGGTGGCCAAGATCAAGTTGGGCCAGCTGGACTGCCTGGAGCTTGGCAATCTCGATGCCAAGCGCGACTGGGGTTTTGCCAAGGAATATGTGGAAGGCATGTGGCGCATGCTGCAGGTCGAGCAGCCCGACACCTTCGTGCTGGCTACCAACCGTACTGAAACCGTGCGCGACTTCGTGCAGATGGCGTTCAAGGGTGCGGGCATCAATGTCGAGTTCCGCGGCAAGGACCAGGACGAGACCGCCGTGGATTCCGCTACCGGCAAGACCGTCATGCGTATCAACGCCAAGTTCCACCGTCCGGCCGAGGTCGATCTGCTTATCGGCAACCCGGAGAAGGCGGAACGCGTGCTTGGCTGGAAGCCGCAGACCACGCTCGAGCAGCTCTGCCAGATGATGGTCGAGGCCGATCTAAAGAGGAACGAACGTGGTTTCTCGTTCTGACCTTGCCGGTAAGCGGGTCCTGATCACTGGAGCGGCCGGGTTTACCGGTCGCTACGTCAGCCGCGAACTGCTGGACCAGGGCTGTCACCTGATTGGGATGGGGGCAGGACCTGCGATGGAGCATGGCGGGCAATCCTCCGGACTGTCCGCTTACGTCCAAGCCGATCTTCGCGATGAGCAGTCCGTTGCACGGGCGGTGGCCGAGAGCCGGCCGGACATTGTTGTCCATCTCGCCGCCATTGCGTTCATCGCGCATGGCGCAGCCGATGACTTCTACAACGTCAACCTGCTGGGTTCGCGCAATCTTCTCCAGGCCATCGCCGATCACGCGCCGGGCGTCGAACGCGTGCTGCTGGCGAGTAGCGCAAATGTGTATGGCAACCTGTCGGAAGGGAAGCTCGACGAGCGGTCGCGGCCTGCACCGGCGAACGACTATGCCGTGAGCAAGCTGGCGATGGAGTACATGGCCAGCCTGTGGACGGGAAAGCTGCCGATCACCGTGGTCCGGCCGTTCAACTATACCGGTGTCGGGCAGAGCGGGAATTTCCTGATACCCAAGATCGTTTCGCACTTCGCGCAGCGCAAGGACGAGATCGAACTCGGAAACCTCGACGTGTCGCGGGATTTTGGCGACGTACGCGCTGTGGCACGGGCCTATCGGTTCCTGCTGCAATCACCCGCTGCGGTGAGCCGTACGGTCAATGTCTGCACGGGTGTGGGCCATTCACTGCAGGAGATCATCTCGATCTGCACGCGTCTGACCGGTCATTCCATGACGGTGCGGGTAAACCCTGCCTTTGTCCGTGCCAACGAAGTAAAGGTCCTGCTGGGCGACAGCACGCAGTTGCTTGAGTTGATCGGCGACTGGCAGGCCCCCACGCTGGAACACACCATCGAGTGGATGTTGGCCGGGGAATAGCCTTGCGTTTCCGCCTGCCCGCAGGCGGAAATCAGCCCGGCGAGAGGTCAGTTGGCCGGCGTTCCTGCAGGGGTTCCGGGAGTGGCGGAAATGTCGAAGAACACGACCTTGCCATCTTCGCGCTCGATATTCGGGCCGTGTCCGAGTGCGGCACTCCACGCGGCCACCTCTGCGGCACCGGAATCGGGATAGCCACGTGTATCTATGTAGACCCCACGGAACCCTTTCCTGCGGATTTCGGCGAGTTGCGCGTCGACCGGCTGTGTTGAAAGCTGTCGGAAATACAGGTCACCTTCGCGCCCCTTCATGCCTGCGTAGCTCCACTTCAGCTGCGTTGAATGGATGAAGCCGGCTGCGAGGCCATAGGTCTGCAGCTCATGCAGCGGCGGCACTTCCGGGAACGGCATATAGGGAAGCTGATACACCGCGGCACCCTCGGGCAGGGCGCGCTCGATGTCGGCGACGAACGACTTGTCCATCGTATAGGCCGCCCGTGTCGCCGGGTCACAGCCGCGACAGGCATTGGGCGTCTGGTCCCAGAAGCCGAATGCAAGAAGGGCCATTGCCGTGATACCGGCGACATAGCGGCGTTGAGAAGCACGCACGCGCGCCAATCCATACTCAACGACCACGACGAGTGCCAGGATGGTACTGAAGGATACGAAGATGCTCGCGCGGTTCCAGCCTCTGATGGAGGGGCTGACCAGGTTGGCAAACAACGAGCCCAGCCCGCCAACGATCATGAAGGCGAGGAGCATGATTGTCGTCGCGCTGAGCAGATTGAGTCGCTCGTCAATAGTCACGCCGGCGAAGCGTGCAAAGAGAACCAGTACAAGAATGCCCAGGCCCGCTGCGCCAAGGAAGCCCAATGCAGCCGTTACGTTCTCGTTGATCAGTGGCGTGGAGCTGTTGTAATGCTGGGCAATGGCGGCCAACTTCTCGGAGCGGTGCGCGCCTTGGGGAAGGACCAGCTGAAGCGGCTTGGTTGCATAGATCTCCGATTCAACAGGCGAACGTGCGGCAACCTCGGCATTCTTCCCATGGGTCCGTTCGTGGACGATGTTGGGCAGGACGTTTGCCAGCGAGCCCAATGCCAGGAAGAACAGGGCAGGTGCGACGATGCCTCGGAGGGGGGGCAGGCAGCCGCGCAGCAGCATCAACCCAGCCGCCGTGCCTATCACGATCATGCCGAAGGCGGTGTAATACACCCCGAAGCAGGACATCACCAGGTACAGCAGCGCCAAGCCCGCCCGACGCTTGTTGCTGGCCTCGAAGAAGTCGAAGTGGCGGGCCTGCGAGACGACTGCGAAGGCGACATAGAAGTACAGCGGAATGACGAAATACCACGTGTAGAAAATGTGACCGAGCCGCAGGAAGTGGAACGGTGCGATGGCAAACACCATCGCTGCGGTGAAGGCCATCGGCCGGGACACAGAGACACTGCGGATCACCAGATGCGCGATGGCGAAATTGACGGCGAACCCAAGCAGATAGAACAGGTTCATCGCAGCGGCGCTGCTGCCGCCCAGCCAGCCCAGCAGTTTGAGGATCAGGAAACTGCCATTGTCGGCGCCGGGATAATCGAGAAACGATGATCCAAACGGGAAGCCGCTGCGTGGATTGTCGAAGACCCAGCCTTCCATGGCCCGCTCGGTCAACCACATGCTGCTGAGCGCATCGCCACTGTACTGATAAGGCATCTGGATATCGGGAAGCAGACCTGCCGGCCACCCGCTCATCGCGATGCTCCCGATCAGGATCGCCACGACTGAACCTATCAGCAGCAGCAGCCGATCATCCACGGCCAACCGGGCCAAGGGAGCCGGTGCGGCCAAGGTCAACGGTGAAACCGGGCAGGACTTGAAAGTGGTGTTCATTCAGGGACGTGGTCGCGTAAGAGCAGGAAGCGGGTAAGCAGGAATGAGACGGGCAGCGTAGCCACGATCGATACGAGCGGGGCAATCGAAACCGGCACCCCAAGCTGATGTACCGAGAGCCGCAGCACCAGCGCGCCAATCACATAGGTGATGAGGTAAATCAAGGGAAATACAGCAAACTTGAGCCAGGTGTGGCGCGCGCGGAACACAAACCGGGTATTCACCGAGTAGCTGATCGCGATTCCGGCGCAGTAGCTGACAAGATAGGCCAGCTGGTAATGCATGACACGCTGGAGCAGCCAGTACAGTGCCAGCGTGGCCAAGGTGTTGATGCCGCCCCCGATCAGGAACCTGATCATTACCGGGAGATGGGGGCGGAGCCGCTGGGGAGGCTGCTGATCAGGCACCCGCGTTGGCCAGCGTTTTGAAGGTGCCGTAATCGCGGATGTACTCATCGGAGTCATAGGACTCCGAAGCGAACACAAGCAGTACCGCATCCTTGGAATACCGGTACTGCGTACCCCAGATCATTGGCGGCAGGTGGATGCCCTGGTCGGGGGAATTGAGTTCCACATCGATCCGGCGCCGCCCGTCATCGGCCAGCACCCGCACGGAGCCCGCCACGCAGACCAGGAATTGATGGCAGCGCTTGTGCGCGTGCTCACCTCGGGTTTCCTGGGTGGGTACGCCATAGACCAGGAAATATCGCTTGGCCTGGAACGGAAGGAAACCGTCGAAGTCGCCCACCGACAATGAGCCGCGCATGTCGGCGAAGCTCGGCATGCGGTACAGCTTGACGCCCGGCACGGCGGTTTCGCTCACGCCCTGACCTCCTGCCTCGGGCGCTTGGGACGCGTCGTCCTTGTCCGAGACATAGCCGACGATACGGGCCGGATTGCCGACGACGATGGCATTGGGCGGGACCGAACGGGTCACCACGGCACCTGCGCCGATCATCGCGCCGCTGCCGATCGTGGTGCCCGCGAGAATCGTGGCGTTCGCGCCGATCGAAGCGCCCGCCTCGACAACGGTGCCAAGGAACTTTTCGGGATACACCTTGCTGCGCGGAAACAGGTCGTTGGTGAACGTTGCATTGGGCCCGATGAACACATCATCGCCGATACGCACGCCGTCCCAGAGCTGAACCCCGCACTTCACCGTGACGCGGTCGCCAATGACTACATCGGATTCGATGAACACGCCATCGCAGATGTTGCACTCTCGGCCGAGGCGCGCGTTCGGGAGTACGTGGGCGAATGCCCAGATGCGGGTGCCTTCGCCAATCTGGTCGCTTTCACACAGGGCGTTGGGATGGACAAAATGACTCACGTGATCTCCTTTCCGAAAAGCTCGACCGATTGTTTGATCGAAAGAGGCCTTGCCTTGGTATTTTCGAAGGCGTGCCATGCGTATGTGCCCACGATGCCCAGCCCGAGGGAATTGAGTGCGCCGAAGAACAGGATCGTCAGCATGGTGCCTGCGTAGCCCGGCACCTGGACGAGACCCGAGATCTTGGCCGCAATGACCAGTACACCCAGAAGCGCGGTGAATGCCAGCGAGACCAGCCCCAGTGCGGTCAGCATCCGCACTGGCAGGTCTGTGAAGGCGAAGACGCTGTCGGACAGGTAGCGAAGCTTCTTGCTCAGCGTCCATGCGCTTTTGCCATGCTGGCGTTCGCGGCGCTGGTAGGTCACGAACTCGCGCGTGCCCCCCAGCCAGAACAGCTGGGCCAGCAAACTGGAGTGCGATTCATTGAGCATCAACAACCGTTCGCGGAATTTCCTGCTGACGGCAAAGATGTCCACGCCACCTTTCGGGATGTCCTTGATCACCAGGCGTCGATAGATGGCCCAGAACAACGTAGAGGCAAACTTGGAGCCCATCGGGTCCTTGCGCGCCTCGCGAACGCCGAAGGCAACATCGTACTGTGCAGCGACAAACCGCTGATAGAAGCTGATGACCAGCTCCGGCGGTTCCTGCAGGTCGGCTGCCATGACAGCGGTGACGTCGGCGCTGCTCAGCTCCAGTCCCGCACGAATGGCCGGAAAGGCGCCGAAATTCCGGGTCAATGCCACCAGCTGGGCCGGGAACGCACAGCCGGGAAGCTTCTCTCGAAGCACCTGGTGGCTGCGGTCAGGACTGCCATCCACCACGAAGATCGCCTCGAACGGCGCCTGCACCGACTGCCGGATGTGTTCCAGTGCCAGCAACAGATCATCGATCGACCCCTCGTTGCGGTAGATCGGGACGACCACCGCGAGAGAGGGCGTGGACATGCTCAGAACCGATTGCATGCGGCAATGACCTGGTCGGCTTCAGCGTCGGTCAGTTCGGGGAAGCAGGGCAGCGTCAGGACGCTGACTGCATCAGCCTCGGTGTTCGGCAGCCGCACGCCATCGAACGCACCCGCATGACACGGTTGGCGGTGATCGCATACCGGGTAATGCACTTCAGTCTGGACGCCTTCGGCCTGCAGGTGCTCACGCAGCGCGTCGCGAGCGCTGCTGCGAACGACATACAGATGGCCCACGTGATCATCACCAGCGGGGCCGCTCACCACGATGCGAGGATTGCGAATGCCGGCTGCGTAGCGGTTGGCGATCTCGCGCCGACGCGTGTTCCAGCCATCCAGCAGCGGCAGCATGTGCAGCAGCATCGCCGCCTGCAGCTCATCCAGGCGGCTGTTACGGCCACCACGGAGGCTGTTGGTGTACTTGGCGGACCAGCCGTACTGACGCAGGCGCGTGGTCGTTTCAGCCAGCTGCGCGTCGTTGGTGACGATGGCGCCGCCGTCGCCCAGTGCACCCAGGTTCTTGGTGGGGTAGAAGCTGAACGAGGCGATGTCGCCGAAGCTGCCGGCGCGCTTGCCATTGCGGGTAGCGCCGTGGGACTGCGCGCAGTCTTCCAGGACGGTGATGCCGCGGCCATGGCAGAGGGTGACGATCGCCTCGATATCGGCCAGCTTGCCGTAAAGGTGGGTGACGATGACCGCTTTCGGTGCAGCGCCCGAGTCGAGGGCGGCCTGCAGCGATTGGATGGACATCAATCCATCATCGACGTTCGTGTCGATGAAGACCGGCGTCGCGTTGCAGGCCAGCACCGCAGACGTACCGTACATCGCGGCGTTGGCCACGACGGCGACCTGGTCACCTTCGGTCACGCCAAGTGCGCGAAGCGAAAGCTCGAGCGCATCGGTCCCGTTGGCAACGCTGATGCAGTGGGCCGCACCGCAATAGCCGGCGAACGCCTGCTCGAATGCTTTCACATTCGGGCCCAGCACGTAATAGCCGCTGGCAATGATGGCGGCTGCGATATCCGACAGTGCATCCTGCAACGGCGCAATGTGGCGGGAAAGGGAGTTGACCGGGATCGTGGACGTCATGTCTTGGGTGCTGTCTTTGGGATTGGGTTGCCGCAGATCACTGCGGTGCGCGACCGTACTGGTCTTCGAATCGAACGATGTCGTCTTCACCGAGGTAGCTGCCGGACTGCACCTCGATAAGCTCCAACGGCAGCTTGCCGGGGTTCTTCAGACGGTGGGTCACACCGAGCGGGATGTACGTGCTCTGGTTCTCGCTGAGCAGAATCACCTCCTCGCCGCGGGTGACTTCGGCGGTGCCGCTGACGACGATCCAGTGCTCGGCACGATGGTGGTGCATCTGCAAGCTCAGCGTGGCGCCGGGCTTGACGGTGATGCGTTTGACCTGGAATCGGGCGCCGTTGTCGATGGAGTCGTAGGCACCCCAGGGACGGTACACCTTTCGGTGTGCGGCCGCTTCGCTACGACCATCGCGCTTGATCTGTGCCACGATCTCCTTGACGTCCTGCACGCGGTCCTTGCGTCCCACGAACACAGCGTCATCGGTCTCCACCACCACCATGTCGTCCAGGCCGACCATGGCGATCAGACGGCTGCCATATGCGTAGCTGTTGCGGCAGTCAACGGCGATCACGTCGCCGTGGCAGGCGTTGCCGGAGACATCCTTGTCCGATACCTCCCACAGCGCGGACCAGGAGCCGACGTCGTTCCATCCGGCATCCAGCGGGACCACAGCGGCATCTGCGGTTTTTTCCATTACGGCATAGTCGATCGAATCGTTCGGGCACGCGGCGAACGCCTCCGCGTCCAGACGGATGAAATCGCTGTCACGCGTAGCCTTGTCCAACGCCGCACGGCTGGCCGCAAGAATGGCGGGCTGCAGGGTCTCCAGTTCCTTGAGGTAACGGGAGGCTTTGAACAGGAACATGCCGCTGTTCCAGAAATACTCGCCGGATCGAACATATTCTTCAGCGGTTTCCGCGTCCGGCTTCTCGACGAAACGTTCCACCGGACGAACACCATCGCCCTTTGCAGCCTTGATATAGCCGTAGCCCGTCTCAGGGGCGGTCGGCACGATGCCGAACGTCACCAGTTGCCCGGTTTGCGCCGCCGCCGCCGCCAGCTTCACCGCCTCATGGAAGGCCTGCTCATGGCGAACGACATGGTCGGACGGCAGAACCAGCAGCAGTGCGTCTTCACTGGTGGTCAAAGCCTGCAATGCAGCAATGGCAATCGCGGGGGCGGTGTTGCGGCCCATCGGCTCCAGTATCAGCGCCTGCGGGGCCGCGTTGCACTCGCGCAACTGCTCGGCGGCCATGAAGCGGTGCTCCTGGTTGGCCACCACGATGGGGGCGGCACCGGCAATCGGCGCGACGCGCTTCCACGTGGCCTGCAGCATCGTGTCGTTGCCGACAAGCGGAAGAAACTGCTTCGGGTAGGCTTCGCGCGACACGGGCCACAGGCGGGTGCCTGAGCCACCGGAAAGGATGACGGGAACGATGGGCAGCATGGGTGCGTCCTGAATCAGTGTTGGGCGGTACTGCCGCCGATCAGGGCGGTCAGTTCGTCGGTGCGGGTGCGTAACAGCGCTGCATCGCCGCGGGTTTCAACGTTGAGGCGCAGCAGCGGTTCGGTATTGGAACTGCGCAGATTGAAGCGCCAGTCCGCGAACTCGGCGCTTACGCCGTCGGTATGGTCCAGCCACGGCGCCTGCGCCTCATAATTGGCCATGACACGGGCCGTGGCCTCCTTGGCATCGTCAACCCGGAAGTTGATTTCGCCGCTGCACGGGAAGGCCCGCATCCGGTCGGCGACCAGGTCGCCCAGGGAGACGCCGCGCTGCGACACAAGTTCGGCGATCAGAAGCCAGGGAATCATCCCTGAATCGCAGTAGGCGAAGTCGCGGAAGTAGTGATGCGCACTCATCTCGCCGCCGTAAACGGCATCCTCCGCACGCATGCGTTCCTTGATGAAGGCATGGCCGGTCTTGCTCATCACAGGTATGCCACCGGCCTGTTCCACCATTTCAACGGTGTTCCAGGTCAGGCGGGGGTCGTGAATGATCTTCCCGCCGGGGTGGCGCTTCAGCAGGGCGGTGGCGAGCAGGCCCACAAGGTAGTAACCCTCGATGAAATCTCCCTGTGAGTCGAAGAAAAAGCATCGGTCGAAGTCACCATCCCATGCGATCCCGAAATCGGCGCGATGCTCGCGCACGGCATTGGCCGTCGCGTCGCGGTTCTCTGGCAGCAGCGGGTTGGGAATGCCGTTGGGGAAGGTGCCGTCGGGCTGGTGTTGGATTCGGATGAATTCGAACGGCAGGTGCGGAGCCAGCTGATCGATGACCATGCCGGCGCCCCCGTTTCCCGCGTTGACGACTATCCTGAGCGGCTTGAGTACGCTGTGTTCAACGTAGCCCAGGAGGTGATTGATATAGGCGCTCTTGTCGGCAGAGTGCTGCACCTGGCCGTGCCCATGGGGCAGGGGCGCATCGCCGGCTGCAAACTCCCGCACGTCGAACAGACCCGTGTCTCCACTGATCGGACGCGACTGTGCACGGACAAGTTTCATCCCGTTGTAATCCATCGGGTTGTGGCTGGCGGTCACCATCACCCCGCCAGCGGCGTTCCGGTGGAAGGTCTGGAAGTAGACCTCCTCAGTACCGCACAACCCAATGTCGATGACGTCGCGGCCGGCAGCATGGAAACCTGCCGTCAGTGCGGTGTGAAGTTCGGGGCTGCTCAGGCGAATGTCGTATCCCAGCACAACGGGACCAGCGCCCAACAGGGCTGCGGTACCCGCACCAATGCGCGTGGCAAGGGCCGGATTCAGTTCTTCCGGCACCCGGCCGCGGATGTCATAAGCCTTGAAGCAGGGAAGCGTCATCAATGCATTCCGTGTTGGGACGACGTTGGATTATAGCGACAGTACCCCCAGGCGATGACGTATGAATGCGGGATCCTGAACCCCGCCGACAATGTCTGCACCGCTGCGCGCCGGTGGGCGCGCAGCAGGGCGTCCGTCGTTATAGCGCCGCTTCCAGCGCGGGAAGCAACGTAAACAGATCCCCCACCAGCCCGATATCGGCGATCTCGAAGATCGGCGAATCCGGGTCCTTGTTGATCGCCACGATGGTGCCGGCGTCCTTGATACCGGTCAGGTGCTGGATCGCGCCGCTGATGCCCACGGCCACGTACAGCTCGGGCGAGATGATCTTGCCGGTCTGACCGACCTGCAGGTCGCTGGGCACGTAGCCGGCGTCGACCGCGGCGCGCGAGGCGCCCACGGCGGCACCGAGCTTGTCGGCCAGCTGGAAGATCACCTTGAAGTTCTCTTCCGAGCCCACGCCACGGCCGCCGGAGACCACGCGCTTGGCGCTCTGCAGGTCCGGGCGGTCGGTCGCGCCAGCGGCCAGGCCGACGAAGCGGGTGTGGGTCGGCAGAGCCGCATCCACGCTGGCCGCTTCCACAGCAGCGCTGCCGCCCTTGGCCGCTTCAGGCCAGGAGGCCGCACGCACGGTCGCCACCACGATCTGGTCGGCCGGCACCTCCACGGTGATGATGGCGTTGCCGGCGTAGATCGGGCGCTTGAAGCTGTGGCTGCCTTCGACGGTCATCAGATCGGAGACCTGGTTGACGCCCAGCAGGGCGGCCACGCACGGCATCAGGTCCTTGCCGAAGGTGGTCGAGGGGCCGAATACGTGGGTGTAGCCGGTGGCCAGCTGCGCGATCTGCGGGGCCAGCACCTGGGCCAGCGCCTGGGCATTGGCGGCGTTGGTCACGGTCAGCACCTTGGCCACGCCGGCCAGCTGGGCGGCCTCGGCAGCCACGGCGGCCGGATCGGCGGCCAGCACCAGCACATCGATGCTGGCGCCGCTGATCGCAGCGGCCGCACTCACGGTCTTGGCGGTGGCGGCGTTGAGCTTGCCATCGTGGTGTTCAGCGACAACGAGGATCTTGGTCATTACAGCAACCCCTTCTGCTTGAGTGCGGCGACCAGTTCGGCCGCGTCCTTGACCATCACGCCCTTGCTGCGCTTGACCGGCGCGGCGTACTGGGTGGTCTTGAAGGTATCGGCGGCGTCCACGCCGAGGTCGGCCAGCTGCAGGGTCTCCAGCGGCTTGGCCTTGGCTTTCATGATGTCCGGCAGCTTGATGAAGCGCGGCTCGTTCAGGCGCAGGTCGGTGGTGACCACGGCCGGCAGATCTACCTCCAGCGTTTCCAGGCCGGCATCGACTTCACGGGTGACCGTGGCCTTGCCATCGGCGATGTCCAGCTTGCTGGCGAAGGTCGCCTGCGGGCGGCCCCACAGCGTGGCCAGCATCTGGCCGGTCTGGTTGGCATCGTCGTCGATGGCCTGCTTGCCCAGGATCACCAGGTCCGGCTGTTCCTTCTCGACCAGCTTGAGCAGCGTGCGCGCGGCGGTGAGCGGCTGGATGGCCTGGTCGGTCACGACATGGATGGCGCGGTTGGCGCCCATGGCCAGGCCGTTACGCAGGTGGGCCTGGGCATCGGCGGGAGCGATGGTGGCAACCACGACCTCGGTGGCGATGCCCTTGTCACGCAGGCGCAGCGCTTCTTCCAGCGCGATTTCATCGAACGGATTTGGGGACAGCTTGACGCCATCGGTAACCACGCCGGAACCGTCCGGCTTGACCTGAATGCGGACGTTGTAGTCCACCACGCGCTTATACGCGACGAGGATTTTCATCTGGAGCTGGATCCTTCAATAACGGGGGAACGTCCGGCTCTGTACTCAGCAACCGGTTCGGGGGTGGGACAGCGATTCTAACTGGCGCAAGGGCACCATGCGAATGCGTATGGTTGTGCTGCAGTGCGTCATGAAATCGACGGAAGACGTCTGCTGTTCACACTGGACGGGCAGTCGTGACGACGGCCGGCATGTATCCTGTTGCGCTGAGCGAGGGCGCCAGCAGGCCCCCTGCACGCATATCGAACAGGAGAACGGGTAGTGCCCACATGGCTTGTCACCGGCGGAGCCGGATTCATTGGCGGTAACTTTGTCCTCGAAGCAGTCGCCAAAGGCGTGCGCGTCATCAACCTGGATGCGCTGACCTACGCGGGCAATCTGAAGACCCTGGCCACGCTGGCCAGCAATCCGGACCATGTGTTCGTCGAGGGCGACATCGGTGACCAGGCGCTTGTTTCCCGTCTGCTTGCCGAGCATCAGCCGGACGCCGTGCTGAACTTCGCCGCCGAAAGCCACGTGGACCGCTCCATCGATGGCCCCGGCGCGTTCATCCAGACCAACGTGGTCGGCACCCTGGCACTGCTGGAAGCCGTGCGCGATTACTGGAAGGCGCTGCCGGCCGACAAGGGCCCTGCGTTCCGTTTCCTGCATGTGTCCACCGACGAGGTGTACGGCACCCTGGGCGAGACCGGCAAGTTCAGCGAAACCACCCCGTATGCGCCCAACTCGCCGTACTCGGCGTCCAAGGCCGCATCGGACCATCTGGTGCGCGCGTTCCACCACACCTATGGGCTGCCGGTGCTGACCACGAACTGCTCCAACAACTATGGTCCGTACCACTTCCCGGAGAAGCTCATTCCGCTGGTGATCGCCAAGGCCCTGGCCGGCGAACTGCTGCCGGTCTATGGCGACGGCAAGCAGGTGCGGGACTGGCTGTTCGTGTCGGACCACTGTGAAGCAATCCGCACCGTGCTGGCCAAGGGAAAGGTGGGCGAGACCTACAACGTCGGTGGCAATTCCGAAAAAGAGAACATCGAAGTGGTGCACGCCGTCTGCGCGTTGCTCGACGCTCGCCGCCCGCGTGAGGATGGCCAGCCGCGCAGCAGCCAGATCACCTACGTCGCCGACCGTCCCGGCCATGATCGGCGATATGCCATCGACGCAAGCAAGCTCAAGGACCAGCTGGGCTGGGAGCCGAAGTACACCTTCGAGCAGGGAATCGGTTTCACGGTTGACTGGTATCTGGACAACCAGGAATGGGTCAACGGCGTGCTCGACGGCAGCTACCGCCTGCAGCGAATCGGTACCTCCGCCTGAGGGCGGGGCACAACCAGACTGAGGAATACGACATGACTCAACGCAAGGGCATCATCCTCGCGGGTGGTTCGGGTACGCGCCTGTATCCGATCACCAAGGGCGTCAGCAAGCAGCTGCTGCCCGTGTACGACAAGCCGATGATCTATTACCCGCTCAGCGTGCTGATGCTGGCCGGGATCCGCGAAGTCCTGATCATCAATACCCCGCACGAACAGGCGCTGTTCCAGCAATTGCTTGGCGACGGCTCTCAGTGGGGCATGGACATCCAGTATGCCGTGCAGCCCAGTCCCGATGGCCTGGCGCAGGCCTATCTGATCGGTCGCGACTTCGTGGGTGGCAAGCCGAGCTGTCTGGTGCTGGGTGACAACATTTTCCATGGCACCGGATTCCAGGATGTATTGAAGCGCGCCGATTCACGGGACGCCGGCGCCACTGTCTTCGGTTACTGGGTCAATGACCCCGAGCGATACGGCGTGGCCGAATTCGACAAGGACGGGCGGGTTGTCGGCCTGGTGGAGAAGCCTGCGCAGCCGCGTTCGAATTACGCCGTGACGGGTCTCTACTTCTATGACGGCAACGCCAGTGACTACGCTGCCGAGCTCAAGCCCTCGCCGCGAGGCGAGCTTGAGATCACCGATCTCAACCAGCGCTACCTCGATGAAGGGAGTCTGCACCTTGAGGCGCTGGGCCGCGGCTATGCCTGGCTCGATACCGGCACGCACCAGTCCCTGCTCGAAGCGTCCAACTTCATCGAAACGATCCAGACACGCCAGGGCCTCCAGGTCTGCTGCCCTGAGGAAATCGCGTTCGCCAAAGGTTGGATCCGTGCCGACCAGTTCGAAGCGTTGGCTGCGCCGTTGCTGAAGAATGGCTATGGGCAGTATCTACAGAAGCTGCTGGAGCGAGGCGTGGTGCAGTGAAGGTAACGGAGACAGGCCTCCCCGGATGCGTGGTCATCGAACCAACTGTCTTCGAGGACGGGCGCGGCTTTTTCTATGAAACCTGGAACGCCGAGCGCTTCGAGCGGATGGGGCTGCCGGGCCGGTTCGTGCAGAACAACCTATCGCGGTCCAGTCGAGGCGTGCTGAGAGGGCTTCACTACCAGTGGCCGCGGCCGCAGGGCAAGCTCGTCAGCGTGCTCGAAGGCGAAGTATATGACGTGGCGGTCGACATACGGCGCGGCTCGCCGACCTTCGGTCGCTGGGAGGCATTCATTCTCAGCAGTGCCAATCGTCGTCAACTCTGGTTGCCGCCTGGCTTCGCGCACGGTTTCGCCGTGCTGTCCGACAGTGCGCTGTTCAACTACCTGTGCACGGACGTCTATGTCCAGGAAGGCGATGCCGGGATTCGCTGGGATGATGCCGACGTGGCGGTTGACTGGCCGGTGGGCGCTCCGATCCTGTCGGCGAAGGACGAGCGAGCGCCTTTCCTTGCCGATGTTCCCGAGGCCCGTCTGCCGGTCTATACACCGTGACAATCCTGCTGCTGGGGGCCAATGGCCAGCTTGGACGCGAACTGCTGCGCTCGCTTTCTGCCATGGGCGACGTGGTTGCCGCCACCCGTACCGGCACGCTGTACGACGGACGCAGCTGCGAGGCCGTTGATCTCGATGCGCCAGCGGTAGTGAGTGCCTTGCTTGACCGGTGCCAACCTGGCATCGTGGTCAACGCGGCTGCGTATACGGCCGTCGATCGTGCCGAGGAAGAGCCCGAGGCGGCCTTCCGGGTCAACGCGGAGGCGCCTGGCGTCATGGCCCGTTGGTGCGGGGTGCGGGACGTACCGTTCGTTCACTACTCCACCGACTATGTTTTCGGCGGGCAGGCCACGACGCCGTACCGTGAAGATGCGCCGACCGCGCCTCTGGGCGTCTATGGAGCCAGCAAGCGTGATGGCGAGAACGCCGTTCGCGCGGCAGGCGGCCGCCATCTCATCTTCCGCACCGCGTGGGTACATTCGGCCCACGGAAACAATTTCCTGCTTACCATGCTTCGGCTTGCGGCACGCCAGGAGGTCCTGACGGTTGTTTGCGACCAGGTCGGTGCGCCGACCCCTGCCGCGCTGGTGGCTGACATCACTGCCCGCGCCCTGCAGCATCCAGGCCGGCATGCCGGTACATGGCATCTTGCTTCGGCGGGGCAGACATCGTGGTATGGCTTTGCCGAGGCGATTTTCGCCGAGGCAAAGGCCATCGGCCTCCTCGCCGAACTGCCGGTTGTCACCCCGGTGACCAGTTCGGCCTTCGCCACCGCAGCCCGGCGCCCTGCCTGGTCTGTATTGGATACGGAAAAGCTCCAGCGCGATTTCAATGTGCAACTGCCTGACTGGAAAGAAGGCATGCGCCATGTCTTGGCAGAGCTGCGGCGCCTGGCCATCCAAAGATGACCGCGCTGCGGTAACGGCAATCAGGCGCATGCCGGCAGTCCCCTTTGTCGCAATTGGCTTTCAGCCCCGATACACTAGGCCTATAGCGTCGTGTCACTCAAGTCCCTGAATCCAGACGGATATGCCGACCTGGAGGGACCGCTGCTAGGGAGTGCACCGCAGCCAGTACAGGGGAAGCCGTTGATGGAAAGGCGTTTGGATCGTGATTTCGCCATGGTTGCTGGCATCGCACTGGTGACATGCCTGCTGCTCGGCTGGGTCCAGAACACGGTAGGGGTCATCGCCGTTGCCGGTGGGCAGGGATGGGATGGGTCGGTATTCGTTCGCGTCATCCACGAGATTGTGACCGGCGCCTACAGCAATTCCGACCCGTATCGTGCGATTCGTACGGTCGCGTTTCCGGCCATCTATTACATCGAATACTTCCGCCCGGAAGCGAACATTGTCAACGCGCAGCGCAACGTCAATATTCTGTCGATGGTTGCTTCAATCTGCATGCTTTATACCTCGGCGCGCCTGAAAAGCGTTGCACGCAGCACTGCGGTGGTGACGGTTGCCACGTTCTTTGCCGCGTGGTGTGTGCTCGTTGTTCCGGTGTTTACGCCGGTACTGACCGACCATCTGGCGATCTTCACCTCCAGTCTCTCGTTGCTGCTGTGGGCTGCCGACCGCAAGCGCGGGCTCTACGTGATCGTGCTGGCCTGCGTCTGGGTCATGCCGTCTGCGGCACTGATTCCGTTGGCATTGCTGGCCATGAAGGACGAGCCAGGCGATACGCGGTGGCCGCCGGTGCCGGTGCGCATCAACGTGGCCTGCCTTCTTGCATCCCTCGCCATTTGTGCTGCGGTCTATATGTGGAAGGGGCCCGCGTTGCTGGAAGGTGTGGATACCCATGTATTCGATTTTCCGAGAAACCCGGACGGGGAGTTGACCGGCAGCCTGCGATTGCTGCCGGTAAGCATCATCGTGGTGATTGCCATGGTGTTTCTCTGCGTGCGTTCAGCGGTGCTGTTCCTGACAAGCCACATCAGGCACGTGGATGCCAAGCGCGTCGTGGTCGGTTTGCTGGTCGCACTGGCATCATTCGCCGTCATGCGCCTGCTCATCGATTTCGACAAGGGCTTCTCCGCGGGCCAGCTGTTCAACAACATGACCAAGCAGGCGCTGTCAGCGCCGCTCAAGACATGGGCAGCGCACGCAGCGTATTTCGGTCCGGCGGTGCTGGTGACGTACTACTTTGTCGCGTTCCGCAGGACCGTGCTGCCGGCGCCTGTGTTGTTGTGCCTGGTTGGCTTCATGCCGCTGCTCGCATTGGGGTCGGAAACGCGACAGTGGATCGCTGTGCTGCCCGTGGTGATGCTTGCGCTGTGTTTCCTTCCGCTGTCCATGCGTACCCGCCTTGCATTGATGCTGTTCTCGGTCTGCATGTTCTGGGGCGTCTGGACACTCAACGACGAGGTCACGCAGGCGGTGGTAACCAATGTAGGCCTGCAGCATCCGCTCTGGAACAGCTACATGGGGCGCGTCGGTCCGTGGATGACCATGGGGGTCTATCGTTACTGGCTCGTGCTGGCGACCCTGATGATGATTGCCCTCTATCTGGTTGAAGTACTGCCCCGCCGCCTGTCCCGCCGCGTGCGCGGCTAGGCGGGCCGTCGCCGATGCAAATAACCCCGGCATTGCCGGGGCTATTTGCAAGGGGAAACACACGCAGGCTGGCTGGGCCTCATTCGCCCTGCAGCAGGCGAGACAGTTCGGCGGTGCGTGCCTGCAGCAGTTCCTGGTCGCCACGCGTTTCGACGTTCAGGCGCAACAGCGGCTCGGTGTTGGAGCTGCGCAGGTTGAAGCGCCACTGGCCGAAGTCGGCACTGATGCCATCGGTGTGATCCAATGCCGGCGATTGCGCGGCGTAGTGGTCCATCACGCGTGCCACCGCTGCCTTGGCATCGATCACCTTGAAGTTGATCTCGCCGCTGCACGGGAATTTCTGCATGCGTGCCTCGACCAGATCGGCCAACGAGCGGCCGGATTCGGAGACCAGCGCGGCGATCAACAACCAGGGAATCATGCCCGAGTCGGCGTAGGCGAACTCGCGGAAGTAATGGTGCGCGCTCATCTCGCCGCCATACACGGCGTTTTCGCTGCGCATCTTCTCCTTGATGAAGGCATGGCCGCTCTTGCACAGCACCGGCTGGCCGCCGGCCTGCTCGACCATCTCCACGGTATTCCAAGTCAGGCGCGGATCGTGCACGATCTTGCCGCCCGGGTTGCGCGCCAAGGCTGCCTGCGCCAGCAGGCCGACCAGGTAATAGCCTTCGATGAAGCGGCCATTGTGGTCGAAGAAGAAGCAGCGGTCGAAGTCGCCGTCCCAGGCGATGCCGAAGTCCGCGCCATGCTCGCGCACGGCCTGTGCGGTGAGTTCGCGGTTTTCCTGCAGCAGCGGGTTGGGAATGCCGTTCGGGAAGCTTCCATCCGGCTCATGCGCGATGCGTACGAACTCGAACGGCAGGTGTGGCGCCAGCAGGTCCACGATGGTGCCGGCGCCGCCGTTGCCGGCGTTGACCACCAGCTTCAGCGGCTTCAATGCGGCGCGGTCGACATAGCCCAGCAGGTGCTCGATGTAGGCGCTCTTGTCCGGATGCGACTGGATGCCGGCGCGCGGCTCCGCGGCAGGCGCGGTATCGGCCTCCACGGCGTCGGAGATGGCGAACAGGCCGGTGTCCGAACTGATCGGACGGGCCTGCTGCTTGACCAGCTTCATGCCGTTGTAGTCCATCGGGTTGTGACTGGCCGTGACCATCACGCCTCCGGCGGCGTTGAGGTGGTCCACCTGGAAGTAGACCTCTTCCGTGCCGCACAGCCCGATGTCCAGCACCTCGCGGCCGGCACCGCGCAGCCCGGCGGCCAGTGCGTCCTGCAGGGCGGGGCTGGTCAGGCGCACGTCATGGCCAACGACCACGGTGCCCGGTTCCAGCTGCGCGGCCAGCGCCACGCCGATCCGGCGCGCCAGGTCTTCGTTCAGCTCGTCCGGCACCCGGCCGCGGATGTCGTATGCCTTGAATGCGGGGAGGGTCATCGTCAGTCCTTCAGGAAGTCAGCGGCCTAGTCTAGCGGCTGCCATGTATGGGATTCGTTTTCATGCCGCAACGCCCCGTGACCGGCGGCAATCAGCCGTTTCCGGCAGTACGCCTCGTCCTGGCCCGCTTGGGCGCCACGCCCGGCAACGGTGCCAGCAGCGCGTCCAGATCCGCGTCGTTGAAGCGTGGTCCGCTGCTTCCGCCACCCTCCAGGATGGCGTCGGCCAGCGCCGCCTTGCGTTGCTGCAGCTCGGCAATCCGCTCCTCGATGCTGTCGGCGGCAATCAGGCCGTCATTCCGGTATCGAGTGCCGAATATCCGACCCCTGCCCGCCGCCCGGCATGGTCGGTGCTGGACAACGTCAAACTACAACACGATTTCGGTATTGCGCTGCCTGCCTGGCAGGAAGGGCTGTCCAGCGTCATGGCGCAGATCCCCATCACGTGATCGTCCGTCTGCTGTGGATGGAGTTCTTCGCATACAATCGCGCTCTATTGGAGGAGGACGCCGGTACGGGGCCGCGTCTTGCCAAGGGTGAATGCCCAGCCCGTTACTGTCCCGAATGGCGAGAACTGCATTGAAATTCGCTCACGACCAGCAACGCGTACTGGTGACCGGCGGTGCCGGATTTCTGGGTTCGCATCTGTGCGATCGCCTTGTCGAGGCGGGCCATGATGTGCTTTGCCTTGATAATTTCTATACCGGTAGCAAAGCGAACGTCGAAGGTCTGCTGGGGCACCCACGTTTTGAGTTGATGCGCCATGACGTGACCTTCCCGCTTTATGTGGAAGTGGACCGAATCTTCAATCTGGCATGTCCGGCTTCGCCCATCCATTACCAGCAAGATCCCGTACAGACCACCAAGACCAGCGTGCATGGCGCAATCAATATGTTGGGTCTGGCCAAGCGGGTGCGAGCGCGTATCCTCCAGGCCAGCACCAGCGAGGTCTATGGTGATCCGGAGATCCATCCGCAGGTCGAAGGCTACTGGGGGCGCGTCAACCCGATCGGTATCCGCAGCTGCTATGACGAGGGCAAGCGCTGTGCGGAGACGCTCTTCTTCGACTATTGGCGCCAGCATCAGCTGGAGATCAAGGTCATGCGCATCTTCAATACCTATGGCCCGCGCATGCACCCCAACGATGGGCGTGTGGTCAGCAATTTCATCGTACAGGCGCTCCAGGGCGACCCGCTGACCATCTATGGTGATGGCAGCCAGACCCGTAGCTTCTGCTACGTGGACGATCTCATTGAGGGCATGCTGAGGCTGATGGAGACGCCGGCGGAGTTCACCGGCCCGATCAATATCGGCAATCCGGCCGAGTACACCATGTTGCAGTTGGCCGAGACCGTATTGCGACTGGTAGGTGGGAACTCGAAGATCATCTTCCAGCCGCTGCCATCTGACGATCCACGTCAACGCCAACCAGACATCAGCTTGGCCAAGACCCACCTGGACTGGGAACCCACGGTTTCCCTGGACGATGGCCTGCAGGAGACCATTGCCTATTTCCGTCATCGGTTAAGGGCGTGAGGTGGGGATGATGCGAACGGTAGTGGTCATGCCGGTTTATGAGGATCTGGAAGCCTCCTCGCGGCTTTTCATGGAACTCGCGCGTACCCAGGCGGCGGATACCTATGTCATCGCCGTCGATGATGGCTCCGTTCGGCAACCGCTGACCGCCTCAGCCATCGAGGCCTCCGGTTTGGAAGGCGTTGTGATTAAGCTGCGCCGTAATGTGGGCCATCAGCGGGCCATTGCCATCGGCTTGAGTTACGCCGCCGAGCACTTCGGTAACGACGTCATCGTGGTCGTAATGGACTCCGACGGTGAAGACATGCCGCAGACCATTGCCGAGCTCGTGGCTGGTCTGGACGCTGACGATGTCGACGTGGTCGTTGCAGCGCGTCGTAGCCGTGTCGAGTCGCTGCGTTTCAAGAGCTTCTACATCGTTTACAAGCTCCTTTTTTCGGTGCTGAGCGGTCGCAGGATCAGTTTCGGAAACTTCATGGCAGCCAAGATGTCGGGGGTGCGGCGGATGGCCGCGATGCCTGAAATGTGGATTCACGTGGCTGCCAGTGTGCTGGCGTCCAAGCTGCGTGTGCAGAGCTGCGCGCTTGATCGCGGGCCGCGGTACGCCGGTCGCAGCAAGATGAACTTCGTCGGTCTGGCACTTCATGGTTTCCGTGCCCTTATGGTTTTCGCTGAAGACGTCCTGGTACGTGTCGGCATCGCCTGCACGATCGTTGCGGCACTTTCGGTGACGGGTGGCTTTATTGCCATCGCATTGAAGATGCTCGGATTTGCCACGCCAGGTTGGTTTTCGCTGGCATTCGGCATCCTGGTGCTGGTGTTCCTTCAGACCGCTGCGCTCACGCTGATCATCCTGATGCTATCGGGCATGATGCGCGGTGGCGGCGTACTTGGCTTGGGTAGTTATCGTGAGTACGTTGAAGAGGTCCAGCATGCCGCCCTCCGCAGCGCGTGATGCGCTCGGCGGTCAGCTGCTCCGCTACCTGATCAACGGCCTGGTCGCCACGGCCATCCACTATGGCGTTCTGTGGTTCAACATCGAGGTGTTGCATTTGCCGTTGGCGGGCGTGGCGAACGCGATCGCTGCGGTCTTCGGTATCGCCGTTTCGTTCTTGGGCAGCCGTTACTTCGTGTTCCGGGGCAGCGAAGGCAGTGTCACCAGGCAGGGTGCCTTGTTTTTGATGGTGTATGTCGGCATCGCCATGCTGCACGCCTTGGTCATGTATGCCTGGACCGACCGTCTTGGCCACGACTACCGCGTTGGTTTTCTGCTGGCCACGGCACTGCAGATGGCCTTCAGTTTCCTCGCCAACAAATTCCTGGTGTTCAAGTGAACAAATACCTGCGAGCCTTCCTTGCCACGTTGGCGTTCATCGCCGGACTTCTGCTGATCTACTACCTGCACATGCGCTACTTCCGCGTGGACGTGGTGCTTTATGCCAGCATCTTTGATGCAGGTGTCGCTTTGGTGGTCGTCCTGGGTGGCGTCTATGTACTGGGATGGTTCCGCGACTTCAGCAGGCTCGAGTTGATTCAACTGGCGCTGATCTGGTTGCTGGGAGGGTATGTGTTCGCGATCTCGGTGCCGACCGTGATTGATCGTTCGCTGTCGTTCTACATCCTGGAGAAGCTCCAGCAACGTGGAGGGGGTATCCGCGATGATGCGTTTCGCCAAGTTTTTACTGACGAGTATGTGCGCGAGCACCATCTGGTTGAGGTTCGCCTGACCGAGCAGCTGCAGTCGGGCACCATTGAGATCAAAGATGGCTGCGTAAAGCTGACGGCCCGGGGAGAGCGGCTTGCTTCGTTCAGCCGTTTTTACCGACAGAACCTGCTGCCGACCCACCGGCTGTTGATGGGGCAGTACACCGATGCGTTGACTGATCCGTTCCGCGGTAGCCAGATGCCTTACGACTATCGCTGCCAGTGACACGTCGGGATAGGCGATGAGCAGTAGTAGACCGCGGGCGGCAAACCCTGTGCCTCATGAAGACCGTGTATGGGGTTGGAGGGAGACTGTGCTGCTGTGATAGGTATCTGGCTGGTGCCGTCGGCGGCAGCGCAGATTCGTCCGGTGTCCGGTATTCTACTGATCCGCCACGGAGGGCAGATGCGCGCAGCGCGCGGCTCCCGTCGCTCCGCCCCCTCTGCCCGCTGCCCCTCATGGACATGACTCCCTCACCTCCCGTCACCCGGTTTTCCCGCGGTCGCCTGATAGGTGCACTGCTCATCGCACTGCTCATCGCCGGAACGCTGGCCAATGCCGCGCGAAAGTCTGATTTCGATGTCGCGTTGCTGCGCGATGCCTTCGTCGCCGATGCCGGCATCAATGCGTCGCTGCCGCAGGAGGTGGTTGACGCCCGTGCACTGTTGCAGAGGCATCCGCTGGACGAGGGAAGTGTGCTTTCACTGGGACAGGGGCTGAGGGACGATACGTTGCTGCAGCAGCGCATGTGGGAAGCGCTGTTCCCCCAACGGTTCAGCGATGCCGACGCCCGTATGCGGATTCTGAGGGCAGCCGATCCTGTGGCAGCGACCTGCGCGCTCATCGAAAGGAGTGGGGATGTCATCCTTGTCGACTGCGCCTGATCTTTCTGGCCGTGCGGCACTTGGCATGCTTGCCAGCGCGCTGCTGTGCTATGGCGCCGCAGCGCTGGGCTTGATGGGCTGGCCGCTGGTGGTCCTGTTCGCGGCCTTCCTCGGCTGTGGACTGCTTTCCCTTGCTGCGCTGCGCGACGGACGCGTCGCCATTGTCATGTCGATCGTTGCCGTGTTGGTGGTGATCTCATTGGGCAGCCCCGGGGATGACTGGGACCCGCGCTCGATCTGGCTGTTCCATGCCAAGCGCATCTATCTGGAGGGCACACTGTATGCCCAGCTGGATGACTATGCGCCGTGGAGCCACAATGACTATCCTGTGCTGGTTCCGCTTCTCATGGCATCAGCGGCGAAACTGGTCGGACAGTGGAATGAGTTGTTCCCCAAGGCCATTGCTCCCCTGTTGCTGTTGCCGGCACTGCTGCTGATCGGGTCGAGCCTGCGTTCGCGGCAGTGGCTCGCGCTGTTTGTGCTGGGTCTGCTGTTGGTGGGCGGGGAGATGCTTGTCAACGGTTACCTGGACGTCGCGGTCGCAGTGTATGCGGTTGCCGCGCTGGCCACGGCCATGCGGTTGCGGGAGGCGCGAGGCGCACCGCGTGGGGTCGACCTGCTTGCTTTCGCGCTGGTGATCGCAGTGCTGTCGCTCCTGAAGAACGAGGGCGTGGTCGTCGCAGGCGTTGTGGTCGGCTTTGTGTTGTTTGAAGCATTGGTGCGGGAGCGGCGTCTGTACTGGAAGGTGGCACTTGCTTTCGTCGTCGCGGTGCTGCCGCTGCTGGCATGGATGTTTGCTGTCAGCAGCGCCGGGGTCGGCAACGATCTGGCCACGACCGACATGAAGGCGCAGGCCTGGGCCCGGCTGAGCGAGCAGGGGGGAAGCGCGCTGATTCTCAAGCGGCTGCTGGTACCTGAGTGGGTGCTGCTGCCGTTGCTCGTGATGGCCGTGATGTGGCGGCGCAGCGTGCGGCAGCCGACCGTGGTCGTTGCGATCCTGGCGGCGCTGGTCTATGGCGTCGTTCTGTACTTGGTGTATCTGGGCACGCCGCATGACCTGAACTGGCACCTGCGCACCAGTGTCAGCCGTACCCTGATGCCGGTGATGCTGTTGCTGGTGTATGCCTTGGTCGTGCTGATGGACCGACGCACGGCCCAGAACAGGTCGGGGTCGGTGGCCTGACCGGGCGCGATGACGGCCTGGTGCTGCAGGTCGTCACTGCACTGCTCAAGCTTGATGCTGCGCCGCATCCCAGCGGATGTCCAACGTGCCGCTAGAATGCGGGTACCTTTATCGTTTGGGTAGCAGAGCAATGGACAAGTCCAGTTCGGGCGGCAAGCGTTACGCCAGCGCAGCCGCGGCGCTGCAGGGCGCTGTCGCCGATGGTCAGACCCTGGCGGTCGGCGGGTTCGGCCTATGCGGTATCCCCGAAGCACTGATCGCCGCGCTGCGCGATACCGGTGCCAAGGATCTGACCGTGATCTCCAACAATGCGGGCGTCGATGGCTTTGGCCTCGGCCAGCTGCTGACCACCCGCCAGATCCGGAAAATGATCTCGTCCTATGTGGGTGAGAACAAGGAATTCGAACGCCAGTACCTGGCCGGTGAGCTCGAACTGGAGTTCAACCCGCAGGGCACCCTGGCCGAGCGGTTGCGCGCCGGTGGCGCCGGCATCCCGGCGTTCTTCACTGCCACCGGCTACGGCACGGTGGTGGCCGAGGGCAAGGAAACCCGCCAGTTCGACGGCAAGCACTATGTGATGGAGACCGCGCTGCGCGCGGACATCGCACTGGTCAAGGCGTGGAAGGCCGACGAGGCCGGCAACCTGGTGTTCCGCAAGACTGCGCGCAACTTCAACCCGGCCTGCGCGATGGCCGGCAAGCTGTGCATCGTGGAAGTGGAGGAGCTGGTGCCGGTGGGCAGCATCGATCCGGATCAGGTGCATCTGCCGGGCATCTACGTGCACCGCATCGTGCACAACCCGCATCCCGAGAAGCGTATCGAACAGCGAACCGTGCGCCAGGAGGCGAACTGAGATGGCCTGGACCCGCGATGAAATGGCACAACGCGCCGCGCGCGAACTGACCGACGGCGCCTACGTGAACCTGGGCATCGGCCTGCCGACCCTGGTGGCCAACCACATTCCCGACGGCGTGGATGTGTGGCTTCAGTCCGAGAATGGTCTGCTGGGCATCGGTCCGTTCCCGACCGAGGCCGAGGTCGACGCAGACCTGATCAATGCCGGCAAGCAGACGGTGACCGCACGCGCGGGCGCCAGCTACTTCGGCAGCCACGACAGCTTCGCGATGATCCGAGGCGGCCACATCAATCTGGCCATCCTCGGCGCGATGCAGGTCACCGACAAGGGCGACCTGGCCAACTGGATGGTGCCGGGCAAGATGGTCAAGGGCATGGGCGGGGCGATGGATCTGGTCGCCGGCGTGCAGCGCGTGGTGGTGCTGATGGAGCACACCGCAAAGAGCGGCGAGCACAAGATTCTGCCCGAGTGCAATCTGCCGCTTACCGGCGTGGGCGTGGTCGATCGCATCATCACCGACCTGGCCGTGTTCGATGTCACCGACAAGGGCTTGGTGCTGGTCGAGTCTGCTCCGGGTGTGGGCATTGATGAGTTGAAGGAAAAGACCGGCGTGGCGTTCGGCCAGGCCTGATCGCTGTCGCCAGCGTGGTATCCGTTCAACGGGCACCATGCTGGCTCCTTAGGGAAGGCCATGGACCTGCATCTGCGCGACGCTGAAGTGAGTTGGCACCGCCACTGGCTGCCCCACGCCGCCGCCGACACCCTCCAGCGCGCCCTCCGCGACGACGTCCCGTGGGAGGTGCACAAGATCCGCATGTTCGGCCGCCAGGTCGATTCCCCGCGGCTGAGCTGCTGGATGGGCGACCCGGCTGCGCGCTACCGCTATTCCGGTACCGAATTCGTGCCGCAGCCCTGGCATCCGGCGCTGCTGCCGCTGCGCGATCAGCTGGCGACCTTCTGTGGCCACGCGTTCAACAGCGTGCTGCTCAACCGCTACCGCGATGGCGATGATGGGATGGGCTGGCACAGCGACAACGAACCCGAACTGGGGCCGGCCCCGGTGATCGCGTCACTGACTCTGGGCGCGGCGCGGCGGTTCCTGCTGCGGCGTCGGGACGACCATGCGAAGAAGGCCGAGGTGTTGCTCGACCATGGCGATCTGCTGGTGATGGGCGGGCAGACCCAGCGCCTTTACCAGCATTCCCTGCCCAAGAGCGCCCGGCCGCTGGCCGAGCGCCTCAATATCACGTTCCGCTGGATCAACGCACCCGGGTAGGGGTGACCGCACTGCGGGCGTGATCCTGCTCACCGGTGACCAGCGTCCAGCCCACCACGTTCGTGGTCAGCGTCTGCAGCCCCTGTTCCAGCGCGGTGGTGACCTGGGCGACGTCGGTGCTGCCGACCGGGTTTTCCTGGCGGAAGGTGCGGTCGGCGACCACGCGCTGGTCGATCACGTGAATCAGCTTGGCGTTGACCTCGATCAGCGCGGTCGGCGTGGCCTGGCCGCGGTAGTCGGCTTCGAAGCGACGCACGTCCATCGCCAGTTTGTAGTCGGCGCGGATGCCGGTGGTGACGCGGGCGACGCCGTTGATACGGCCCGAGTCCTCGAAGCCGCGCACCAGCGCGTCATCGAGCATGTCGGTGGCCGGCTGGGCCCAGCTCACGCCCTTGTAGACCTCCAGTTCGGAGGGGGTCGGGCGCACGTTGATGCGCGGGCTGTCGACCACGCGCGCGGCGCTGGGCTTGACCAGTACCAGCTGCCAGTCAACGGTCGGCCAGCTCGGGTCAGCCTGGATGCGGACCACGGGCGAATAGATGGTCACCGCACTGCGTTCGTTGCTGCCCAGCAGCGAGCAGCCGCCGAGCGCGGCGATCAGGGCGATCGGCAGCAGGGGCCGGAAGAAGGTCGGGCGGCTCATTTGGGTTCGAACTCCTTGGGTGCGTCACGGCCGAGCAGGTAGCGTGCCGGGTTGTTGTCCAGGCGGTCGCTGACCCGGCGCAGGTCGCGGATCAGGCCGCGCAGCTCGGTCAGGGTCGGGCCGAGCTGGGCCAGGCCATCGTTGGCGAAGCTGTTGATCGCGGCGCGGTTCTCGCCAAGGATCGAGTCGGCGTTGCCGGCGGCCGAGTCCAGCTTGCTCAGCGTGGTCTCCAGCTTGTCCAGGATCGGCGGCAGCTGCTGCACCAGGTTCTTGTCCAGGCGCTGGATGGTGCCGTTGGTGCTCTTCAGGGTGACATCCAGGCTGCGCGCGGCATCGCGCGCGCTGAGCAGCAGCGCCTGGGTGCCCTGGTCACGGTCGGCCAGGCCGCCGCTGATGGTTTCCAGATTGGCCAGGGTCGCGTTGATGCTGGCCACGTTGCGGTCGCTGAGCACCTGGTCCATGCGCTCGACGATGCGGTTGGCTACATCGGTGATGTTCTGCAGCGCCGACGGGGTGGTCGGGATGATCGGGGCCGGGTCCTTGTTGACGGCGGTCAGCGCGGGGGACTGGGGCGTACCACCGCTGAGCTGGATGATCGACGGGCCGGTCAGGCTGGTGATCGCCAGCTTGGCGCGGGTGTCGGTCTTGACCGGGGTATTGGAGTTCAGGCGGATCCGCGCGACGACCTGGCGCGGATCGTCCGGTACCAGGTTCAACTCGGTGATCGAGCCGACCGCGATGCCGTTGTACTGCACCGGGCTGCCCACCGACAGGCCGGTGACGGCCTCGCGGAAGACCACGCGGTACTCGGTCCAGGTGCGGTCTGAAGAGTACTTGGCGGCCCACAGGCCGAAGGCCAGCAGCGCCAGGCCCACTATCAGGGTGAAGGCGCCGATCAGGACGTAATTGGCTTTGGTTTCCATGGCTTACTCGCTCTCGTGCTTTGCATCGCGCGCAGCACGCGCGCGCGGTCCGTGGAAGTACTCCTGGATCCACGGGTGGTCCAGTTGTTCGATCTCGTGCAGCGGGGCATTGGCGATGACTTTCCTGTCGGCCAGCACCGCCACCCGGTCACAGATCGCATACAGCGTGTCCAGATCATGTGTGATCAGGAAGACAGTCAGGCCCAGCGCTTCCTGCAGGGTCTTGATCAGGCGGTCGAAGGCGGCCGCGCCGATCGGGTCCAGCCCGGCGGTGGGCTCATCCAGGAACAGCAGCGGCGGGTCCAGCGCCAGCGCCCGGGCCAGGCCAGCGCGTTTGCGCATGCCGCCGGACAACTGCGAGGGCAGCTTGTTGATCGCATCGGCCGGCAGGCCGGCCAGCTTGACCTTGAGCAGGGCCAGTTCGTAATGCCAGCGCTCGGGCAGCTCGCCGTGATGTTCCTTCAGCGGCACCTGCACGTTCTCGCCCACGGTCAGCGAGGAGAACAGCGCACCATCCTGGAACAACACGCCGGTGTTGCGTTCGATATGCAGGCGGTTGGCCGGATCGCTGGAGCGGGCATCGACGCCCAGCACCTCGATCTGGCCATCGTCCGGCGTGCGCAGGCCGAGGATGCTGCGCATCAACACCGATTTGCCGGTCCCCGAGCCGCCGACCACGCCGAGAATCTCACCGCGGCGCACATCCAGGTCCAGCCCGTCGTGCACCACCTGGGCGCCGAAACGGTTGGTCAGCCCACGCACGCGGATCAGCAGCTCACCGTCATCGGTGGCGGCGTCATCGCGGTCAGGGGCCGGGGCGGTGTCGTTGATCATCGGTTACCAGCCCATCTTCATGAACCACAGCGCGGCGAACGCGTCGAGGATGATCACCAGCGAAATGGCCTGCACCACGCTGGAGGTGGTGCGCTCGCCGACCGACTGCGCGGTGCCTTCGACCTTCAGGCCTTCCAGGCAGCCGATCAGGCCGATCACCAGCGCGAACACCGGCGCCTTGGACAGGCCCACCAGCATGTTGCGTACTTCCATGGTGTCGTGCATCCGCGCGATGTACATCTGCGGCGGGATATCCAGATCGAACGCGCCCACGGTGATGCCACCGGCCAGGCCGGCGACCATGGCAATGAAGGTCAGCAGCGGCAGGGTGATCAGCAGGGCGATCAACCGCGGCAGCACCAGCAGATCGACCGGGTCCAGGCCCAGCGTCTTCATCGCGTCGATTTCTTCGCGCGCCTTCATCGCACCGATCTGCGCGGTGAACGCACTGGCGGTGCGGCCGGCCAGCACGATGGCGGTCAACAGCACGGCGAACTCGCGCAGGAAGGCGATGCTGACCAGTTCGACCACATAGATCTCGGCGCCGAAGTCGCGCAGGATCGTCGAGCCGAGGAAGGCGATCACCGCGCCCACCAGATAGGACAGCAGGGCCACCAGCGGCACCGCATCCAGGCCGACCTGTTCCATCTGGGCCACGGTGGCGGTGAGACGGAAGCGGCGCGGCTCCTTGATCAGGCGCGCACCCTTGACCAGGTTCTCGCCCAGGAAACTGGCCAGGGCCACGATGTTGTGGCCCATGCCATGCACGCTGACACCCAGCCGTTCCAGTGCGGCCAGCACACCGAAGTCGCGCTTGGCCTTGGGCCGGTCGTCGGCGACTTCCTCGATGGTCGAGACCAGCGCACGATGCTCCTCGCGGAACGTCACCGCGTCTTCGCCGAGATCGGCGCGGTGGGCCACGCGCAGCAACTGCAGCACGCCGGCCGAGTCGAGCGCGGTGATCCCGCTGGCATCCAGACCGGTCACCTTCTCCGGAAGGCCACGCAGCACTTCGGCCGCGTCCAGCGCGGTGCGTAAAGTCCAATGACCAGACAACCGGATCAGACCGGGGTCTTGGGCATCCTGCTCGAGATGGGGGGCTTGGTCTGAGGTCATGTAGGCGTCCTGCACGCAGCATAACCTGTCCGGGTGCATGGCTCGCGTATGCGCCGGACGGGGCTGAACGCGTCGCTCGGCCACACCGGGGGCGCCATGCCGCGATGCGATGACACCGGGATTCTTCAGGCCGGGGCGTGTTCGGGTAATACTACGCCGCATGTCTGCCGACGCCCCCACCATCGTTGCACCACCGGCCACCTACGCACAGCGCGTGGCCTTCGTTTCGGAAATGGCCGGGCGCCTGCACAGCTATGGCACCACCGCGCAGCGGCTGGAAGCGGCCGTGGTCGCGCTGGCGCAGCGTCTGGACCTGGATTGTGAGCCGTGGTCGAACCCGACCGGCCTGATCCTGAGTTTCAGCGACCCTACCAAGGCGATCGGTTCATCGGACATCACCCGCGTGATCCGGCTGGCCCCGGGCGAGAACGACCTGCATAAACTCAGCATCGCCGATCAGATCACTGATGCGGTGGCCAATGGCACCATGAGCATCGCGCAGGGCCACACCGCGCTGCGCCAGCTGGACAAGGATCCGGGCCGCTGGGGCAAGATCCGCACCATTCTTTCCTACAGCCTGGGCGCGGCAGGCGTGGCCGGCCTGTGGAAGCTGCCGTGGCTGGACATCGCCACCGCCGGCGTGATCGGCCTGCTGATCGGCGTCATGGGCATGTATACCGACCGCCGCCCGGCCACGCGCGAGGCCAATGAAGCATTGGCGGCGCTGCTGGCCGGCTCGGTGGCGACCCTGGTGGCTTCCTTCATCGGGGCGCTCAACCTCAACACGGTGATCATCGCCTCGCTGGTGGTGCTGCTGCCCGGGATGTCGCTGACCAATGCGGTCAACGAGCTGGCCAGCCAGCACTGGGTCTCCGGCACGGCACGGTTTGCCGGTGCGGTGACCACGATTCTGAAACTGACAGTGGGCGCGGTGATCGCAGTGACGCTGTCGGGCATCGTCGGGCTGGAGCCGCTGGTGCGCGCCTCGCGGCCGCAGGCCGATTGGGTCGAATGGGGCGCGTTGCTGCTGGCCGCGTTCGCGTTCGCGATGTTGTTCAAGGCCAACCGTCGCGATTTTCCGTGGGTGATGGCGGCGGCCGTCGCCGGCTATGCGATCTCCAAATTCGCCGGACAGGCGTGGGGCATCCCGGCCGGCATTTTCATGTCCGCGATGCTGCTCACCGCCGCAGGCAATCTGTTTGGTCGGCTGGCGCAGCGTCCGGGCGCGATCATCCGCTTGCCCGGCATCATCATGCTGGTGCCCGGCAGTACCAGCCTGCGCGGCGTGCTGACCCTGGTCCAGCAGCAGGACATGAGCGCTGGCCAGACCGTGCTGATGACGGTGCTCAACGTGGTGATGGCGCTGGTGGCCGGCCTGCTGTTCGGCAATCTGCTGATCCCGGCGCGCAAGAATCTCTGACGCCCCGATCACCGCGCGCTCGATCAACGGGTACGAAAACGCCGGCGCGAGGCCGGCGTTTTCATGTGCAGCAGTGACTGACCGGCTTACTTCTTGATCAGGAACTCTTCGACCTTCTTGCCCTTGGCGGTATGCGCGGCCAGCCAGCGCGGCTGCTTGCCACGGCCGGTCCAGGTTTCCTTCGGGTTGGCCGGGTTGCGGTACTTCGGGGCGACCTTGCCGAGCTTGCGTACGGCCTTGGCCGGGGCCTTGGTCGCCTTGCTCGCGGCACGGCCACGTGCGGCCGGGGCGGCGCCGCCGAACAGCTCTTCCACCGAATAGCCCTGGGCCTTGGCCAGCTTGGTCAGCTGCGCGCGGACCTTGGTGATCGCCGGACGCTTGGCGACGATGGTCTGCTGCTTCTTGGCGTTCTTGATCAGCGCGCCCAGCTCTTTGGCGGACAGGCCGCTCAGGTCGATACTCATCTACTACTCCGCAATGTATTAAGGACAGGGTGAGCCGGTCCTTGGCATCGGAAACAGCATACATTCTCTTTTGCGAAATACACAAACACGCCGGACATATTGAAACCGGCGGCACCATTGAAAAGGCCGGGATATTGCGCCCGGCCCTGTCATCACTTCGTCAATTTTGCCAGCAGTGCGTCCCGGTCGAGGACCTCCGCTTCGGCCGCGCTGCGCGCGCGGTATTCGAATGTGCCGGCGGCGACGCCGCGCTCGGACACCACGATCCGGTGCGGCACGCCGATCAGTTCCATGTCGGCGAACATCGCGCCCGGGCGCAGGCCGCGATCATCCAGCGCCACATCCAGGCCGGCCGCCTGCAGCTGCGCCAGCAGGTCAGAGGCGGTGGACGACACCGTTTCGTCCTGCTTGGGGTTGATCATGCAGACCACGACCTGCCACGGCGCCATCGCATCCGGCCAGATAATGCCGGCGTCGTCGTGATTCTGTTCGATCGCCGCGGCGACGATGCGCGAAATGCCGATGCCGTAGCAGCCCATCGCCAGCACTGCGGCCTTGCCGTTTTCATCAAGCACGGTCGCATTCAAGGCTTGTGCATATTGGCGGCCGAGCTGGAATACGTGGCCGACTTCGATGCCGCGCGCGACTTTCAGTTCACCGCCATCGGCGGCGCGGTCACCGGCCTTGGCGTTGCGGATATCCGCTACCTCCGGCTCGGGCAGGTCACGGCCCCAGTTGACGCCGGCGATGTGGAAACCGGCTTCATTGGCACCGATGACGAAATCGGCCAGCGCGGCGACGTCACGGTCGGCCACGATGCGGATCGGCTGTGCCGGGTTGAGCGGGCCGAGGAAGCCCGGCTCGCTGCCCAGATGGGTGGCGATCTCCGCCTCGCTGGCCATGCGGTAGCCCTGCAGGCCCTCGACCTTGCCGAGTTTGATTTCATTGACGTCGTGATCGCCGCGCACCAGCGCCAGCACGAAACCGGCCTCGCTCATGATCGCGATCGACTTGACCGTGCGCTCCAGCCCCAGGCCGAGCAGGGCGGCCACGGCCTCGCAGGTTTTCTGCGTGGGTGTATCGAATTTGCGCAGCGCTTCGCTGGCGGCCGGGCGCTCGCCCGGAGCCGCGGCGATGGCCGCTTCCATATTGGCCGCGTAATCCGAGCCGGTGGAAAACACCAGCGCGTCTTCGCCCGAATCGGCGATCACGTGGAATTCCTGCGATGCATCGCCACCGATGGCACCGGAGTCGGCCTGCACCATGCGGAAATCCAGACCCAGGCGGCTGAAGATGCGGCTGTAGGCCGACTTCATGTTCTCGTATTCGCGCACCAGGCACTCATCGTGCAGGTGGAAGGAATAGGCATCCTTCATCAGGAATTCGCGCGAGCGCATCACGCCGAAGCGCGGCCGGATCTCATCGCGGAACTTGGTCTGGATCTGGAAGAAATTGACCGGCAGCTGCTTGTAGCTGGACAGCTCCTGGCGTGCAAAGTCGGCGGCGGCTTCTTCCGCGGTCGGGCTGTAGCAGAACACCTGCTCCTTGCGATCCTTGATCTTCAGCAGCTGCGGGCCGAACTTTTCCCAACGGCCGGTGGCGTCCCACAGTTCCTTGGGCTGGATCGTCGGGATCTGGAATTCCACCGCACCGGCACGCTCCATTTCCTCACGCACGATGCGCTCGACCTTGCGCAGCACGCGCAGTCCCAGCGGCGACCAGGTGTACAGCCCCGAGGCCAGCTTGCGGATCATGCCCGCGCGCAGCATCAAGCGGTGGCTGGTCAGCTCCGCGTCGCTGGGGGTTTCCTTGGTGGTGTGCAGGTGGAACTGGGAGAGGCGCATCGTCGGCTTCGCTGAACGGCAGAAGCCGATATTCTGCCAGTCCGGCCGCCGCGATGGGTGTTGCGGGCAGTTTTGGCCCCTTCACCCGGTTCAGCGGCTCAGGCCTTGGGCGTGCAGTAGGCCTGGATGGCGGCCTCGGCCAGGGTTTTCTGGGCGCTGCGCTGCGCCTCGGTCAGCGCGGTATCGGCCTTGCCGTCACCATCGGTGTCCTGCATGACCTTGCCCGACCCGTTGAGCAGGGTGAGGTTGCCGCGGGCGTCGGTGCAGGCCTTGTTCTCCGCCGGGGCGGCGGCGGTCTCGCGCGGGACCGGGTCGCGGGCCTGGACCTCGCGGGCCTCGTACTTCTGCCCGGCCGGCGGTTTCTCCGAGTACTGGGTCACGCCGTTGGCGTCTTTCCACTTGTAGACGGTGCCGGCGCTGGCCGTGGCACTGGCGAGCAGCAGCAGGGCGGTCAGACGGGACAGGGCACGCATGGCAACTCCGGGAACGGGGCAGAACCGCGATTGCAGCACCCCGGGGCAGGTGCTGGCAAGCTAAACTCCCCGCATGGATCAGATGAAACCCCCGCCGCGCTCGCGCAGCATTTACCTGCTGCCCAACCTGTTCACCACCGCAGGCCTGTTCGCCGGCTTCTACGCGATCATCGCCGCGGCCAACGGCGACTTCGTCAATGCCGCCATCGCGGTGTTCGTCGCGGCGGTCATGGATGGCCTGGACGGCCGCGTGGCCCGCCTGACCGGCACCAGCAGCGAATTCGGAGTGCAGTACGACTCGCTGGCCGACCTGGTCAGCTTCGGCATGGCCCCGGCCCTGGTGATGTACCACTGGTCGCTGTCGTGGCTGAAATTCGACGATCCGGTGCTTGGCCGGGTGGGCTGGGCGGTCGCCTTCCTCTACGCCGCCTGCGCCGCGCTGCGCCTGGCCCGCTTCAATACCCAGGTCACCGTGGTCGACAAGCGCTGGTTCATCGGCCTGGCGAGCCCGGCCGCGGCCGGCCTGATGATGTCCTTCGTCTGGGCCTTCGCCGATGGCAACCTCGGCTGGGACGGCAACCAGCTGCGCTATGTCGCCCTGGGCGTGACCCTGGTGTCGGCGCTGCTGATGGTCAGCCGGATCCGCTTCTGGAGCTTCAAGGGCAGTGGCGAGCGGGGGCCGCGCGCCGACCGCGTGCCGTTCCTGGCGCTGGCCCTGGTACCGATCGCCATCGCGATCATGGTCATTGATCTGCCGCGCGTGCTGTTCGCGGTGGGCGTGGTGTATGCCTTGTCCGGCCCGTGTTACTGGGTGTGGCAGCGCACCCGCAAGACGGTCGAGCCGAACGCGTGAGCGGGCAGGCGCTGCCGCCATTGTGGTCGCCGGCGCAGCAGTCCTGGCTGCAGGCGATGGGGTATACGGTGTTCGTCGACGGCAGTGTCGAGCCGGAGGCCGCTGCGGTACCTGACGTCCAGCTCAGCGCGGCGCCGCTCGCCGAGTCGGCCGCGCCCGTGCGCCAGTCGCGGCCGGCACCGGCGATGGATGCGCCCGCACCGGTGCGCCGAAGCGCGCCGCGCACGGTCGAAGAAGGCGCGCCGGCGCCCGTCCCGGCGGCCACGCCGGCACGCGCAGGCGGAGGCCGCCGCGCCGCAGTGCGGATGCCCGATCGCCTGCAGATCGCCCTGTTGCGCGCCTCCGGCTGCAACCCGGCCGAGCCGGACACCCAGGCCTTGATGGCCAGCTGGAACCTGGATGACCTGCGCAGCAGTGCCGCCGCCAAGCGCGCGTTGTGGCCGCAGCTGCGCGCCCTGCGCAAGCGGGGCCGCCCGTGAGCGCGGTGAGCTCGCCGCGGCCGTTGTCGTTGCGCGCGCTGCGCGAAAGCGACCTCAATGCGGTGATGGCCATCGAGGTGCGCGGTTACCCGTACCCGTGGACCCGCGGCATCTTCCAGGACTGCCTGCGTGCCGGTTATCCCGGCCTGGCGATGGAAGAGGATGGCCTGCTGATGGGCTATGGCCTGCTCAGCATCGCCGCCGATGAAGCGCATATCCTCAACATCTGCGTGGACCCGCTGTGCCAATCGCGCGGCCACGGCCGCTACCTGCTGCGCGCGCTGGTGAAGCTGGCGCGTGACCACGGTGCGCACCGGGTGTTCCTGGAAGTGCGCCCGTCCAATACCTCGGCGGTGGCGCTGTACCACAGCGAAGGGTTCAACGAGATCGGCCGCCGGCCGCGCTATTACCCTGCCCGCGACGGGCGCGAGGATGCGCTGGTGATGGCCATCGAGCTGGTCGACGACGACATCCAGGTGATGCCGCCGCTCTGACAGCGTGGTGTAGAGCCACCCATGGGGGGGCTCTACGCCATCCGCAGCACTATCGCCCCGAGCACGATCAGGCCGGCGGCGATCCAGCGTTGGCGGGTAACGCGTTCGCGCAGGAGCCAGGCCGAGATCAGGATGCCGAACAGGATCGAGGTTTCGCGCAGTGCGGCGATCATCGCGATCGGCGCGACCGTCATGGCCCACAGCGCCAGCCCGTAGGAGACCAGCGTGCCGATGCCGCCGGTGATGCCGTAGCCCCAGTTGCGGCGCGCATAGTCACGCAGCGCGCTGGCGCGTGTGCACAACGCCCACAGTGGCAAAGGCAGGCCGGAAAGCAGGAACAGCCACAACGTGTAGCTCACCGCGGCGCCGGAGTGACGAGCGCCCCAACCATCGACCAAGGTGTAGGTGGCGATGACACCGGCATTGAGCAGCGGCAGCCACAGATGCTGGCGCGAGGTGCCGCGGGTCATGCACAGGATGCCCAGGCAGATCAGCCCGATGCCGGCCCACGCGATCCATGCCAGGCGCTCACCCAGAAACAGCGTGCTGATCAGCGCGACCAGGATCGGCGCGCAGCCGCGCATCAGCGGGTAGGACGCGCTCATGTCGGTCAATTGGTAAGTACGCGCGACAAGCACGTAATACCCGGTTTGGAGCAGGGTCGAGGCAGCCAGCCATGGCCAGCTCTGCGCGGCGGGTGTGGGCACGAACGGCAGCGCGATCGCGGCGATCACCGCCGCCGAGCCGGTGACCAGGATCGTGGTCAACAGCGTGTCGGTGCCGCGTTTGACGATCGCGTTCCAGCTGGCATGCAGCAGGGCGGCGAACAGCACGATGCAGAAGAGGGACAGCGACATCGTGTCGGCGGTCATTCAATCCGTGGACGAACCCGCATCATGCCGCAGATGGGCAGGCATCGGGCCCGTAACCGCGCGGGCGGGCCCTGCCTACGTTATCGGCCCAGGGTAGAGCCACCCCATGGGTGGCTACACGCCATCCCGCCCCGGAAGGCAGCCACCCATGGCGTGGCTCTACCCGTGCGCTTACAGCTTCGCGCGCTGCGACCGCAGACCGTCCAACTGGGCGGTCCATTCGACCAGCCGCACGCGCTCCTGCTCGACCACGGCCGCCGGCACCTTGTCGGTGAACTTGGCCAGCTTGGTCCCGCTCTTTTCCTTCTCCGATTCGACCCGGGCGATTTCCTTGTCCAAGCGCGCGCGTTCGGCACCCAGATCGACCAGGCCCTCCAGCGGCACCAGCAAGGTGAGATCGCCCACGATCGCAGCCGCCGCCGGCGGCGTGTCACTGCCGTTGGCCAGCCACTCGATGCGCTCCAGCTTGAGCAGGAACGACAGCGAGGAAGTGAAGCGGGTCATGCGCGCACGATCATCGTCGTTGCCACCCTGCAGCAGCAGCGGCACCAGCTTGGACGGCGGCACGTTCAACTCGCTGCGCACGCGGCGCAGCGCGTTGACCATCGACTTCAGCCATTCCACGTCGGCTTCGGCGCGGGTGAAATCACCCGCGAATTCCTCGGCAGTCGGGTACGGACGCAGCGAGACGGTGTCGTCGGTGATGCCCAGGCGCGGGGCGACCTGGCGCCACAGCTGCTCGGTCACGAACGGGGTCAGCGGGTGCAGCAGGCGCAGCAGCGCTTCGAGCACGTACAGCAGGGTGTGGCGGGTGCTGTTGGCATCGTCGGCGTCGGCACCGTTGAGGGCCGGCTTGGTCAGTTCCAGGAACCAGTCGCAGAACTCGTTCCAGGCAAATTCGTACAGGCACTGCGCCAGCAGATCGAAGCGGTAGTTGGCGTAATGCGTCTGCGCTTCGGCCGAGACCGCGGCCAGGCGCGCGAGAATCCAGCGCTCGGCATCGGTGCGCGGCTGCGGCACGCCGGTGAAGCTGCTGCCCTCAGTGTTCATCAGGGTGAAGCGGCTGGCGTTCCACAGCTTGTTGCAGAAGTTCTTGTAGCCCTCGGCACGGTTCATGTCGAACTTGATATCGCGGCCGTGGGTGGCCAGCGCGGCGATGGTGAAGCGCAGCGCATCGGCACCGTGGGCGATGATGCCCTCGGGGAATTCGCGGCGCGTCGCCTTCTCGATCTTCGGCGCGTCCTTGGGCTTCATCAGGCCGGTGGTGCGCTTGGCCACCAGGTCCTCGATGGAGATGCCGTCGATGATGTCCAGCGGATCCAGCACGTTGCCTTTGGACTTGGACATCTTCTGGCCCTGCGCATCGCGGATCAGGCCGGTGATGTAGACGTCCTTGAACGGAATCTTCCCGGTGAAGCTGTCGGTGGCCATGATCATGCGGGCCACCCAGAAGAAGATGATGTCGAACCCGGTGATCAGCACCGACGACGGCAGGTAGCGCTCGAAACCGCGCGCGTCCATTGCCTGCTCGTTCGGCCAGCCCAGCGTGGAGAACGGCCACAGCTGCGAGGAGAACCAGGTCTCCAGCACGTCGCTGTCCTGGTGCAGGGCGAGGTCGGCGGCGAGGGTGTTCTTCGCGCGCGCCTCGGCTTCATCACGGCCGACATAGCAGTTGCCCGCGTCGTCGAACCACGCCGGAATGCGGTGGCCCCACCACAGCTGGCGGCTGATGCACCAATCCTGGATGTTCTCCATCCAGTGGCGGTAGGTGTTGATCCAGTTGGCCGGGACGAACTGGATGCTGCCGTTCTCGACCAGCTCCAGGCCGCGCTTGGCCAGCACGTCCATCTTCACGAACCACTGGTCGGTCAGGTACGGCTCGATCACCTGCTGGGTGCGATCGCCACGCGGCACCTGCAGCTTGTGCGCCTTGGTCTCCACCAGGATGCCCAGGTCTTCCAGCTCGGCCAGGATCACCTTGCGCGCTTCGTAACGGTCCAGCCCGCGGTACTTCTCCGGGGCGTTGTCGTTGATCGCCGCCACCGGGGTGAACAGGTTGATCATCGGCAGGTTGTGGCGCAGGCCGACCTGGTAATCGTTGAAATCGTGCGCGGGGGTGACCTTGACCACGCCGGTACCGAACTCGCGGTCGACGTAATCATCGGCGATCACCGGGATCTCGCGATCGGTCAGCGGCAGCTTCACCATTTTGCCGATCAGGTGCGCATAGCGCTCGTCTTCCGGGTGCACCATCACGGCGGTGTCGCCGAGCATGGTTTCCGGGCGGGTGGTGGCCACGGTCAGCGTGCCGCTGCCGTCGGCCAGCGGATAGCTGATCGACCACAGGAAGCCGTCTTCCTCCACGCTCTCCACTTCCAGATCGGAGATAGCGGTCTTCAGCACCGGATCCCAGTTGACCAGGCGCTGGCCACGGTAGATCAGGCCCTGCTCGTGCCAGCGCACGAACGCCTCGACCACCGCTTCGGACGGCTGCGGGTCCATGGTGAAGGTGCTGCGCGACCAGTCGCTGGAGGTGCCCAGGCGGCGCATCTGGCGCTCGATGGTGTCACCGGACTGCGCCTTCCACTCCCACACCTTCTCGATGAAGCCGTCGCGGCCCAGCGAATCGCGGGTCTCACCGGTGTTGGCCAGGGCCAGGTTGCGCGACACCACCATCTCGGTGGCGATGCCGGCGTGGTCGGTGCCGACCTGCCACAACGTGTCGTAGCCGCGCATCCGGTGGTAGCGCACCAGTGCATCCATCAGGGTCTGCTGGAAGGCATGGCCCATGTGCAGCGTGCCGGTCACGTTCGGCGGCGGCAGCAGGATGGTGTACGGCTCGCCCTTGCCGGACGGCTTGAAATGGCCGGCCTTCTCCCACGCGTCGTACAGCGCGGTTTCAAAGGTTTTCGGGTCGTAGCTGGAGGCGAGTTGGGTCATGCGGGAACCAGGATCGAATACGGAAGGTGGGGGTGCCGGAAGCTCAGCGCCCTAGGGCGCGGCGGATCTTCTGGTCGGTATGGAACTGTGAGACCGCGTAGGCGGCCCAGATCGCGGCGGGCAGCCAGCCGATCAGCGTGATCTGCAGGATCAGGCAGAGGATGCCTGCGATCGGGCGGCCGATGGTGAAGAAGGCGAACCAGGGAAAGATCAGGGCGATCAACAGGCGCATCAAGGGTCTCCGGGGGCGGCGGCGACCGGACGGGCGCCGCGCGGGTTACATGTCGTACTTGTTCAGGTCAAAGCCCAGCGCCTTGTACTGGCGCCAGCGCTCGCGCAGTGGTTCGCGCGCTTCCGGGTCGGCCGGGACCACTTCCAGCACGCGGTCGCAGGCCGCCAGGTAGGGATCGTCGCGCAGGTTGATCACCAGCGGCCGGGCCGGGGCCTCGGTGCCGGGAACGGCGATCAGCACCAGCGCCTCTTCCTCATCCATGTCTTCGCCGGCGATCTGGTGCGGGATGTAGGCATCGTTGTCGAACGCCCACAGCAGCTCGTCCAGCTCTTCGGCCTGGGCCTGGTCGCGTGCCAGCACCAAGGTGAACAACCCGGCGTCATTGGCCTTGCGGGCCAGTTCGCAGACCAGGCGCAATGGCTCGGTCAGGAAGCGGGGCTTGGCGATCAGGTAAAAATCAGCACGGGACATGGCAGGGCCTGGAGCGGAGGGAGAACCCGGCGCCAGGCCGGGCGGGATCGCGGCCACCCGCAGGCGGCCGCGATCGGGCAGGGCATCAGGCGCGGGCGACCTGGTCCAGCAGCCACTGGCTCAGCAGGCCGACCGGGCGGCCGGTGGCCATGCCGCGCTTGCCTTCGTCGCTGGCCACGCCGGCGATGTCCAGATGCGCCCAGCGCTGGCCTTCGGCGAACCGCGACAGGAAGCAGCCGGCGGTGATCGCACCGGCCCAGCGGCCGCCGATGTTGTAGATATCGGCGAAGCTGGAATCCAGCATCGGCTGGTACTCGTCCCACAGCGGCAGGCGCCAGGCGCGGTCGAACACGTGCTCACCGGCGGCCAGCAGCTCGTTGGCCAGGTCGTCGTGCTTGGTCATCAGGCCGGCGGTCTGGTGGCCCAGGGCGACCAGGCAGGCACCGGTCAGGGTGGCCACGTCGATCAGCGCGGCCGGCTCGAAGCGCTGCGCGTAGGTCAGGGCGTCGCACAGGATCAGGCGGCCTTCGGCGTCGGTGTTGCCCACTTCGATGGTCTTGCCCGACATCGAGGTGATCACGTCCGAGGGACGGTACGCGTTGCCGTCGATGGCGTTTTCGACCGCCGGCACCACCACCACCAGGTTCAGCGGCAGCTTGGCCGTGACGGCCGCGACGAAGGTGCCGATGACGTTGGCGCCACCGCACATGTCGTACTTCATCTCTTCGATGCCGCCCTGGGTCTTCAGGTTGACGCCACCGGTATCGAAGGTGATGCCCTTGCCGACCAGCACGTAGGGCTTGGCGTCGCCGCCGTTGTTCCACTTCAGCACGACCAGATGCGGGCGATTGGCCGAACCACGGGCCACGGCCAGCAGCGAACCCATGCCCAGCGCTTCCATCTGCTGCTCGTCCAGCACCTCCGCTTCGGCGCCTTCATGCGCCTGCGCGAACGCAACCGAGGACTCGGCCAGGTAGGCCGGGGTGCAGACGTTCGGCGGGAGGTTGCCCAGCTCGCGGGCGTACTGCACGCCGGCGGCGATGGCCTGGCCCTGGGCCAGCGCCTGGGTGTCGGTGCCGGCGATGGCCAGCGTGGTCAGGCCCGGCTCGTCGGCCTTCTTCTTGCCCAGCGTGGCGCTGTAGCGGTAGGCGGCGTGGTCGGCGGTGATGATGGCCTGGCGGATGTTCCAGGCGGCATCGCGGCCCTTGACCTCGATCTCGGTCAGGGTGAACAGCGCATGGTGGTTGACCCCGCTCTTCAGGGCGCGGCTGGCATCGCCGACCGCCTTGAGGTACTGCGGGACGCCGAACTTGGCCGGCTCGCCCAGCCCGACCACCAGCACGCGTGCGGCGGTGACGCCGGGCAGATCGTGCAGCAGGGTCGTGTTGCCGGTCTTGCCGCCCACGTCGCCGCGGGCGATCAGGGCCGACAGGCGGCCGCCGGACGCAGTGTCCAGGGCCTGTGCCGCCGGGCTCAGGGTCTGGTCGGCGTAGGCGCCGACGATGACGCAATCGCACTCGGCCGAGGCCGGCGATGCGTGGTTCAGGGTGAATTCCAGGGCCATTGATCAGATTCCGTTGGCAAATCCGTACAATCGCGAGCTGTTTACGTCCCGTCAGTAGACTGGGCAGCACCGCGAACGAATCCGAGAGTTTAAACCACCGCCCCATGTCGAAGCTCGATCGCTATCTCCTGCGTGATTTCGTCCAGAGTTTCCTGGCCACCCTGATCGTGTTGCTGGTGGTGAGCGTCGGCGGTGTCCTGGTGGACATCCTCGGCAACATCGCCGACGGCCGCCTGCCTGCCCGCCTGCTGTTCTCACAGCTGGGCCTGCAGTTCATCGTCTATATGCCGCTGATCCTGCCGCTGGCGCTGATGCTGGGCCTGCTGCTGGCCACGGCCCGGCTCTACCGGGATTCGGAAATGGCGGTCATCACCGCCATCGGCGTCGGCCCCAAGCGCCTGCTGCGCCCCCTGCTGATGCTGGTGGTTCCGGTGGTCGGCCTGATCGGGCTGTGCTCGCTGTGGCTGGGCCCTTGGGCCGACCGTACCGGTGAGAAGATGATCGACGAGGCCAACCGCAGCGTGGTCATGGCCGGCCTGGAGGCAGGCAAGTTCACCTCCCTGCCCAATGGCGGCGTGGTCTACCTGTCCTCGGTCTCGCCCGACGGTACCCAGCTGGGCAAGGTCTTCATGCAGCGCCAGAAGGACGACACCATCGAGGTGATCTCCGCCGATCGTGGCCGGATGTACTTCGAAGGGGCCAAGCAGCGGTACCTGGAGCTCGACGAGGGTCATCAGGTGCAGGGCCCGGCGAACGGCGCGCTGGACTACAAGCTGATGACCTTCGCCCGCAACGACGTGGCGATGCCCGACGGTGCCGAGACCCGCAAGGACGACGATCCCGAGCTGCTGCCGACCACGCAGCTGTTCGGCGATGAGCGCCCGGAGGCCCAGGCGCAGCTGCACTCGCGCATCGCCCCGCCGCTGATCGCGCTGGCCTTCGCCCTGATGACCCTGCCGCTGGCCCGCAGCTCACCGCGCCAGCAGCGCTACGGCCGGATGATGCTGGCCTTCCTGGCCTACATGGTGGGCATGAACCTGATGTTCATCGGCACCCGCTGGATCGCCGATGGCAAGCTGCCCGGCGCGGCGGGCCTGTGGTGGCTGACCCTGCCGCTGCTGGCGCTCGCGCTGTGGATGTATTTCCGCGACGGCAAACTGTCGCGTCCCCGGAGGACCGCATGACCCTGTTCCGCCCCATGCGGTTTGATCTGTATCTGGGCCGTGCCGTGTTCGGCACTGTCCTGCTGACCTGGGCCGTTCTGGTCGGCCTGGACGTGGTGATGGCCTTCTCCGGCGAGTTCAAGGATGTCGGCAAAGGCAGTTACACCCTCGGCCATGCCGCGGCCTGGGTGCTCTACACCGTGCCCCGCCGCGCCTATACCTTCTTCCCGACCGCCGCCGTGATCGGTGCGCTGATGGGCCTGGGCCAGTTGGCCGCCACCTCCGAACTGACCGCGCTGCGGGCGCTGGGCCTGTCGCGTAAGCGGCTGAGTGCTTCGGTGGCGATCGCGCTGTCGCTGATGACCGCGGTGATGGTGTTCAGTGGCGAGACGATCGGCCCGTGGGGACAGAGCAAGGCCGATGAGATCAAGGCCAGTGCCAAGTGGGGCAACAGCCTGAGTGCAGCCCGCTACTCGGGGGTGTGGGCACGCGAAGGCGACACCTTCCTCAATGCACAGAGCGGCGACGAGCAGCTGGAGTCCGGTGGCGGCACGCGGCTGGTGCTGCACGATGTGCGTCTGTACAAGATCGCCGATGATGGGCGTCTGGCCTCGCTGACCTATGCCACCACGGCCGAGCATGGCAAGAATGGTTGGGTGTTGAACAAGGTTCGCCGTGACACCTTCGGTGAGCGGTCGGCGACGCGCGAGAGTGTCGAGTCGGAGCCGTGGGCGTCGCGTCTGGATGCGGCGGCGTTGGCCAGTGGTATTTCCAAGCCGCGCAATCTGACGGCGTCGGATCTGCGGACCAGTATCGAGTACCGCAAGCGCAATGGTCTGGATTCGCGCGATTACGAGGATGTGTACTGGAGCCGATGGTTCTATCCGCTCAATGTGCTGGCGCTGTGTCTGGCGGCGGTGCCGTTCGCGTTCGGTTCGTTGCGCAGCGGTGGCATGGGCAAGCGGTTGTTCCTGGGCATTCTGTTTGCGTTGGGGTTCTGGTTGTTGCAGTTGTTCTTCGGGCGCATGGCGGGTGCGTTGAAGTTCGATTACCGGATTGCGTATGCGTTGCCGCCGATTGTGATGATGGTGGTGTCCGGGTTGTTGTTCCGACGTAAGTCGGGCTGATTCCTCTGCTCGAACGCCAGACGCCAGACGCCAGACGCCAGACGCCAAACGCCAGACGCCAAACGCCGAAGCCGAAGCCGAAGCCGAAGCCGAAGCCGAAGCCGAAGCGGCCTCCATGTGCTCTCGAGCTAGGCGCGACGGGCTCGCCATTCCGGGACCCGCCGCAAGTACGTCCATGTAGGCTCGTGTGCTGCCATCCATGGCAGCACACGGTCCCGGCCTGGCAATCCCGCCGCGCCTCCGACAGTGTGCTGGTGGGGGAGGGAGAGCAGCCGGGCATGGCCCGGCTCTACCGTTCTGATGGATTGGCGAAGTGTCGGGGTTTGTGTTCAATCTTGGCGACTGAGCGACTGAGCGACTGAGCAATTGATCGACGAAGCGATTGGTCGATTGATCGATTGAGCGAAGGCACGACTTCGCTATGAAAGTTGCGCTCTTTGGGCGTCTAGTGCGCGAGAGCTGGTGCTCCAAGCGAAACATCCGCTGCGCAACAAATCCGCTTTTACCAGCCGCACTTCGCAATCTGTCAATGCGGAGAGGCGCAGCCCATTTCAGGGCCGTAGTGCGCCATGGATGGCGCACTACGAGCTTACATGGACGTACTTGCAGCGGGCCCAGAAATGGGTTGCGCCTCTCCGCAAACGCACAGAAAACAGAGGCGCTGCTTTCAGCGCTGTTCTGGAAGGCGTTAGAGCGTCAGTGCGTGAGCGCGTCAGTACTTCGGCAGCCGCACAACCCGCGTCCTGCTGGCGCGGTCATGCCAGGTCAACCGCTGCCGATCCAGCAGCGCCCACCAGAACCCCAGGCCAGCCGCCAACACCGACAGCGACCCCACCGCATAGCGCCGCCACAACTGCCCGCGCGTCGGCAGCGTGCCGTCCAGCGAGACCACCTGCAACCGCCAGGGCCGCATCCCCAGCGTCTGTCCACCGCGGCGCCAACTCATCGTCGCGTACAGGCCTGTCACCACCCAGCAGCTCGCCCACAATGCCCACTGCCACGCACTGAACGGGGCGATGTTCTCCCGCTCTGCGTGACCGCTCACCGTATAGACCGCCACGAACACCGCCCCCAGCAACATCCACAGCGCCAGCGCGGGGAAGACGTCGTATAACAGGGACAACAGCCGCCACAGCAGCAACGAGGCAGGGCGGTCAGCAGCGGGGGACGACAGCGCGGTATCGGTCATGACCCGGAGCATACCCGGCCCGCTGCCCGCGTTCGATGGCCCACGCACGGTCTGCTCCGTATGCTGTGCGAATGTCCGATGCCACCACCCCCGCACTACGCCGCCAGCTCATCCAGCACCTGCCCGAGCTGCGCGATGACGACAACGTGCGGATCCAGCGCTTCCTTGACACGGCCTGGGCCGAGCACGGCCTGGCGCGGGCCAGTCTGGACAGTTACCGGCGCGATCTCGAAGGCCTCGCGCGCTGGCGTGATGGCGCTGCCGGGGGGCTGCCCGGTCTGGATCGCGCCGGGCTGTTCGATTACCTGGCCTGGCGCTCGCGCCATGGTTGGTCGCCGCGCAGCAACGCCCGCTTGCTGTCCGCGCTGCGGGCCTTCTTTGCCGATGCGGTCCGCCGCGGCGAGCGCAGCGATGACCCTAGCGCCTTGCTCGATCCGCCGAAGCTGCCCCGCCTGCTGCCCAAGGCGCTGGCCGAAAGCCAGATCGATGCGCTCTTGGCCAGTCCCGACATCGAGACGCCGCTCGGGCTGCGCGACCGCGCCATGCTGGAGTTGATGTATGCCGCGGGTCTGCGCGTCAGCGAACTGGTCAACCTGCCGGCCAATGCCGTGAACCTGCGCCAAGGTGTGCTACGCGTGACCGGCAAGGGCAGCAAGGAACGGCTGGTTCCGCTGGGGGAAGAATCCCAGCACTGGCTCGAACGTTATCTGGCTGAATCGCGCCCGCAGCTCACCGGCAAGCGCAACGTGCCGACGCCACAGGACGGCGCCGTGCCGATGTTCCTGGAGCCTTCCCTGCATCCCTTGAGCCGCCAGCAGTTCTGGGGGCTGGTGAAGAAGTACGCAGTGCTGGCCGGGATCGACCCCGCCCGGATCAGCCCCCACGGCCTGCGCCACAGCTTCGCCACCCACCTGCTCAACCGGGGCGCCGATCTGCGCGCCCTGCAGATGCTGCTCGGCCACAGTTCGCTGTCCACCACCCAGATCTACACGCTGGTCGCCCGCGAACACCTGCAGAAGCTGCACGCCAAGCACCACCCGCGCGGCTGAGAGGGTGTCCAACCCGGCCGCGCGTCACCGTTCCACTGCGGTCCAGCTGTGTGAGCAGGCAGCTGTGCGAGAATCCAGCCTGACTCCTTACACCGGAATGCTCGATGCTCCGTGTTGCCATTGCGGCGCTCTTCGGCGCGCTCAGCCTGACTGCCTGCGCGCAGCAACCGTCCGCCCCGGCGGCCAAATCCACTGCCGCGGCCCCGGCCGCTGCCGGCGATGCCGACCAGCGCGTGCGCGCCGCGCTCCAGCAGCTGGACCCCAACTTCAAGCCCGACTTCATCGGCGCGGCGCCGTTCCCCGGTTTCCGCGAGGTGTTGGTGGGTGGTCAGGTGCTGTACGTCTCCGATGACGGCCGCTACCTGATGCAGTCCCAGCCGTATGACATCCAGAACAAGGCGCCGGTCAGCAGCCAGGGCCTGCTCAGCTACCGCCGCAAGCTGCTTGACGGCGTGCCGCACAACGAGCGCATCGTGTTCGCTGCGCCGAATGCCAAGTACACCGTCAGCGTCTTCACCGACATCGAGTGCGGCTACTGCCGCAAGCTGCACCAGGACATCGCCGAGCTCAACCGCAACGGCATCACCGTGGAATACCTGGCATTTCCGCGCATGGGGCTGGGCAGCCAGGACTACACCGACATGATCTCGGTCTGGTGCGCGGCCGACCGCAAGCAGGCCCTGACCGCCGCCAAGACCGGCAAGGCCGTCCCCCCGAAGAACTGCACCAATCCGGTGGCCATGCAGTACAAGCTCGGCCAGCAGATGGGCGTCAACGGCACCCCGGCGATCTTCGCCGCCGACGGCACCCAGCTCGGTGGCTACCTGCCGCCGGCGCAGCTCAAGGCTGCGCTGGAGCGCGTCTCGGCAGGCGGCAGCCGCTGAAAACAGAACGCCCCGGCCAGGCCGGGGCGTTTTTCTGTCAGCGGAGGAGCGGCCTGCTCGATCAGCGAGGCCGCGTCCCGCGCGACGGGGTCACTTCAAGCCGTCACTGATCGCCTTGGTCAGGGTGCCCTGCGCATCATCGCCGCTGAACTCCCAGAAGAATGCGCCGCCCAGGCCCTGTGCTTTCACATAGCCCATCTTCTCGGTGACCATCGCGGGCGTATCCAGACTCCAGAACGTGGTGCCGTTGGAGATCCACGTGGCCTTGGCAACGTTGTCGGTGTACACCGGCCAGTTGAGGTTCTTGAGCACCTTCCAGTCTTCGATACCGGCTTCGTACGTGCCCGGTGCCGCGCCGCTGGCGCCCTTGTAGAGCCCGTTGTTGCCGCTGGCCACGCCGGTCCAGCCACGCCCGTAGTAGCCGATGCCCAGGTTCAACTTGTTGGCCGGCACCCCGCGGCTGAGGAAGGCTTCCATCGCATCGTTGCTGTTGTAGAGCTTCTGGTCGCCGGTGGAGGGATCAGCCGGTGAATCGAACAGTGCAGAGTGATGGTTGGTCTGCGGATCCCACGCGCCGTGGAAGTCGTAGGTCATCACGTTGATGAAATCCAGGTACGGGTGGTAGCTGGCCGGATCGGTCACACGGATCTTGTCCACGCCGGCACCGACCGCCACCGTCAGCAGCAGGCCGGGTCGCACCGCATCCAACTGGCGGCGGAATTCGGCCAGCAGCGCGGTGAAGTTGGCATTGTCGGCCGGCGTGCCGCAGCTCAGCCCGCACGCCACCGGGTACTCCCAGTCGATGTCGATGCCGTCGAACACGCCGAGCGCTGCGCCCGTGCCACCCGCGCCGTCGGCCACCGGCAGGTTGCCCTTGATGTACGCATCAATGCACGAGGCCACGAACGCCTGCCGGTTGGCCGGCTGCGCCGCGCTGGAGAAGCCGCGCGACCAGGTCCAGCCGCCCAGCGAGATCAGCACTTTCACGTTCGGGTGCTTGGCTTTGAGCTGCTTGAGCTGGTTCCAGTTGCCCCGCAGCGGCTGGTCCCAGGTGTCGGCGACGCCGCTCACGCTGGCACCGGCAGCGAAGGACTTGCCGTAATCGGCGTAGGCATCGCCGCCCACGCCGGTGTTCGGGTCGGAGGCCTGGGTCACGCCGACTTCGCAGCGGTTGTTGCGCACGTTGCCGAAGGCGTAATTGATGTGGGTCAGCTTCGCCGCCGAACCGCTGGTGTCGATGTTCTTGACCTGGTAGTTGCGGCCGTAGATGCCCCATTGGGTGAAGTAGCCGATCACCCTTTTGGTGCCCCCTCCGCCGCCACCGGCGGCTGTGGTCACGCTGATCGAGCCGCTCTGCGCCGAGGCATTGCCGGCGTTGTCGCGTGCCCGCACCGTGTAGGTATAGGCCGTGCTCGCGGCAAGACCGCCATCGGTGTACTGGGTGGCGCTGGGCGAGCCGACCAGGCTGCCGTTGCGGTACACGTCGTAGCCGGCCACACCGCTGCCACCGCTGTTGTCGGTGGCGGCGTTCCAGGCCAGGTTCACCGTCGTCGCGGTCCTGGACGGGGACGCCAGCCCGCCCGGGACGCTGGGTGGCGTGATGTCGTTGCTGGCCGCGGTGACGGTCACATTGACCGTGGCCGAGGAGGTCACGGCGTTGTTGTTGTCGGTGGCCACCGCCTTGAAGGTGTGGCTGCCGGCCGAGGCATTGCTCCAGACCGCGCTGTAGGGCGCGCTGGTGTCGATGCCCAACGAGGTGCCGCCGCGGAAGAACTCGACCTTGCTGATGCTGCCATCGGTGTCACTGGCAGTGGCGCTCACCGTGATGCTGCTGCCGGCGGTGAAGCTGGCCCCGGCGGCGGGCGAGGTCAGCGCGACGCTGGGCGGCTGGTTGCTGCCGCTGCCATCGCAGGCACCGAGGTTGGTGTAGTAGGGCGCACCGGCCGGGTGGTCGGGCGGGGCATTCCAGATGTCCTGGTTGGCGCGGTACAGCACGCCGCCTTTCTGCAGGGTCTGGCCAGCGAGGTAGATGGCGGCCCCGTTCCATTCGGGCACCCCGGTACAGTTCGCGGCCTGTACCAGCGTGGGCGTGCCGGCAGCAGCGGCCAAGGCCAGCGCCAGCAACCAGCGCCGTCGGCGCGGAAGCGGGGCGGGGGAGGAAAACGATGTCACTGCACGGCGCGCAATCGGGTCTGGCATGGTCGGTCTCCGATCAGGTGGGCGCATGCCGCCGGGATGGCGGCATGCGTGCAGCAGGTCCGGGCGCCGGTGAGAGAGGCCGGCAACGACATGGGGGACGGACAGCACCGGGCGCTGGGCCAGGTGGTGATAACGTTGTCATGTAATCCGCACGCAATCCGTGAACCAGCGCATGGTTCGGGTGTGAACACGCCTTGCCGCCTTCCAGGCAGGCCGATCCCCTGGGCCGGGCCGCGGCGGCCGACTTGGGTACAATAGTGGGCCCCGTTCCCAACCACGGTTCCCCGGACATGATGGTCCTCGAGGGCGCATCCGCCCTTTCGCCGTTCCGCCGCGAACGTCTTGAATCCCGCCTGCAGTCCCTGGCCGCCGATCTGCGCATCACCGGTGCCTGGCATGTCTACTTCATCCAGACCGAGGGCGATGCGGCCCCGGACCCGGTGATCCTGAGCCGGATCCTGGAAGCCCAGCCGACCCTGGCCGGGCGTGAGGACGGGGCGGTCTCGCGCTTCGTGGTGCCGCGGTTGGGCACGCTGTCGCCGTGGTCGAGCAAGGCCACCGAGCTGGTCCGGGGTGCCGGGCAACCGATCCGCCGGGTCGAACGTGGCCTGCGCATCGATCTGGCTGGCTGGCCGGCCGACGCCGCCGCGCAGGAAGCGGTGATCCGCGCGCTGCACGACCCGATGACCCAGTCCGTGCTGGCCGAGACCGCCCAGGCGCAGGCGCTGTTCAGCGCCCCGGCGCGCGGTGAGCTGGAACGGATCGCCCTGGAGGATCTGGAAGCAGCCAACAGCCGCCTCGGCCTGGCCATGGCCCAGGATGAGATCGACTACCTGCGCCAGCGCTTCGGCGAACTGGGCCGCAAGCCGTCGGACGTGGAACTGATGATGTTCGCGCAGGCCAACTCCGAGCACTGCCGCCACAAGATCTTCAATGCCAGCTGGACCATCGACGGTGCCGACCAGTCGCACTCGCTGTTCCGGATGATCAAGAACACCCACCAGCAGACCCCGCAGCACACGTTGAGCGCCTACAGCGACAACGCCGCGGTGGTGGCCGGCTTCCCGGCCGCGCGCTATCGCCCGGATCCGGCCACCGGCCAGTACCGCAGCGAGGCCGTGGTCGATTCGGCGTTCTGCATCAAGGTGGAAACGCACAACCACCCGACCGCGATCGCCCCGTTCCCGGGTGCGGCCACCGGTGCGGGCGGTGAGATCCGCGATGAAGGCGCGACCGGCCGCGGCGGCAAGCCCAAGGCCGGCCTGACCGGTTTCTCGGTCTCGCACCTGCGCATCCCGACCCTGCCGCAGCCGTGGGAAGCGCCGCGCGCGCTGAACCCGCGCATGGCCCCGGCGCTGGACATCATGCTGGACGGTCCGCTCGGCGGCGCCGCGTTCAACAACGAGTTCGGCCGCCCGAACCTGCTCGGCTACTTCCGCAGCTTCGAACTGCCCGAAGGCGAGGGCCTGACCCGCGCCTACGACAAGCCGATCATGCTGGCCGGTGGCCTCGGCGCGATCGACCAGAACCAGGTCGAGAAGCTGCGCCTGCAGCCCGGCGATGCGGTGATCGTGCTGGGTGGCCCGGCGATGCTGATCGGTCTCGGCGGCGGTGCTGCCAGTTCGGTGGCCTCCGGTGAGAGCGCCGAAGACCTCGATTTCGCCAGCGTGCAGCGCGACAACCCGGAAATGGAGCGTCGCTGCCAGGAAGTGATCGACCGCTGCGTCGCGCTCGGTCTGGACAACCCGATCCGCTGGTTCCATGACGTGGGCGCCGGTGGCCTGTCCAACGCGATTCCCGAGTTGCTGCATGACTCCGGCGTCGGCGGTGTGATCGATCTGGGCAAGGTGCCCGCCGATGACCCGTCGCTGTCGCCGATGCAGCTGTGGTGCAACGAATCGCAGGAACGCTACGTGCTCGGTGTGCCGCAGGCACGCCTGGCCGAGTTCGCCGCGCTGTGCGCGCGCGAACGTTGCCCGTTCGCCGCCGTTGGTGTCGCCACCGCTGAAGAGCGGCTCGTCGTGGCGTACGGCGCCACCGTGGGCAATACCCCGGTGGATGCCCCGATCGATCTGCCGATGGACGTGCTGTTCGGCAAGGCGCCGAAGATGCACCGCGACACCGTGCACCCGGCGGCACCGCGCTGGCCGGCGCTGAAGACCGCCGGGCTGGACCTGCATGAAGCCGGTCTGCGCGTGCTGGCCCATCCCTCGGTGGCCTCGAAGAACTTCCTGGTCACCATCGGTGACCGCAGCGTCGGTGGCCTGACCGCACGCGAACAGATGATCGGACCGTGGCAGCTGCCGCTGGCCAACGTCGCCATCACCCTGGCCGGGTTCGACACCGTCGCCGGTGAAGCGATGTCGATCGGCGAGCGCACCCCGCTGGCGCTGCTGGATGCCGCCGCGTCGGCGCGCATGGCGGTCGGTGAAGCGATCACCAACCTCTGTGCGGCGCCGGTGGATGCACTGGAAACGGTGAAGCTGTCTGCCAACTGGATGGCCGCGGCTGGCCATCACGGCGAAGACGCGCTGCTGTATGACGCGGTGCGTGCGGTCGGCATGGAGCTGTGCCCGCAACTGGACCTGAGCATTCCGGTCGGCAAGGACTCGCTCTCCATGCAGGCGCAGTGGCAGGACAACGGCCAGGCGCACAAGTCGGTGTCGCCGGTGTCGCTGGTGATCTCGGCGTTCGCGCCGGTGGCCGATGCGAGCGGCCAGCTGACCCCGCTGCTGGACCGTGACGCGGACAGCGAGTTGTGGCTGATCGGCCTGGGCGCCGGCAAGCAGCGCCTGGGCGGCTCGATCCTGGCCCAGGTGCACGCCGACCATTCCGCGCTGCCGGCCTTCGCCGGTGCCGTGCCGGATCTGGACGATGCCCAGCGCCTGCGCGCTTTCTTCGAACTGATCCGCGATGCGCGGCAGTCTGGCCTGCTGTTGGCCTACCACGACCGCAGCGATGGCGGTGCGTTCGCCGCGCTGTGCGAAATGGCCTTCGCCTCGCGCCTGGGCCTGGACATCACGCTGGATGCCTGGGGCGATGATCCGTTCCGCAGCCTGTTCAATGAAGAGCTGGGTGCGGTGGTGCAGATCGCCAAGGAAGACCGCGCCGCGTTCGCCGATCTGGTCGAACGTCATGCACTGACCGAATGCGCGCAGCGCATCGCGCGTCCGACCACCGCCCCGGTGGTGCGTGTCTCGCTGCAGGGCGAAAGCCTGGTCGAGTGGCGCTGGGAAGCGCTGTTCGATGCCTGGTGGTCGGTCACCCATGCCATGCAGAAGCTGCGCGACAACCCGGACAACGCCGACCAGGAGCGTGCGATCGCGCGCAACTTCAACGCGCCGGGCCTGAAGCCCAAGCTGACCTTCGATATCAACGAAGACGTGGCGATGCCTTTCATCAACACCGGCGCGCGTCCGCGCGTGGCGGTGCTGCGCGAGCAGGGCGTCAACGGCCAGATCGAAATGGCGAACATCTTCGAACGTGCCGGCTTCAGTTCGTTCGACGTGCACATGAGTGATCTGATCGAAGGCCGTGTCGCACTGACCGATTTCACCGGTCTGGTGGCCTGTGGCGGCTTCAGCTACGGCGACGTGCTCGGTGCCGGCCGCGGCTGGGCCACCTCGGTGCTGGAGCGCAGCGCGCTGCGGGATGCCTTCGCCGCGTTCTTTGCCCGCGAAGACAGCTTCGCCTTGGGCGTGTGCAACGGCTGCCAGATGATGAGCCAGCTCAAGGACATCATCCCCGGTGCCGAGCACTGGCCGCAGTTCCGTCGCAACCGCAGCGAGCAGTTCGAAGCGCGCACCGCGCTGCTGGAAGTCGTGGAATCGCCGTCGATCCTGCTGCGTGGCATGGCCGGCTCGCGCCTGCCGGTCGCGGTGGCGCATGGCGAAGGCCAGGCGGTGTTCGCCACGGCGGTCGATCAGGCTGCGGCGCGCGTGTCGCTGCGTTACATCGATGGCGATGGCAACGTGGCCAGCCAGTACCCGCTGAATCCCAACGGCTCGCCCGATGGCATCACCGGCCTGACCACCACCGATGGCCGCACCACGATCATGATGCCGCACCCGGAACGTACCCCGCGTGCGATCAACCACAGCTGGCATCCGGACGATTGGAACGGCGATTCGCCGTGGCTGCGGATGTTCCGCAACGCAAGAGTATGGTGCGGCTGATACTGCGCACCGCATCGAAATCGGCGCGGTGAAAATCGCGTGAAGAAACCGCCGGCCTGTCCGGCGGTTTTCTTTTATGCGGTGCACAAACTGATCGGGAGCAATGAGTTACACGGCGTTACAACGTGAAAATCCGCTATATCGTTTGCTCACATGCAGCTAACAAAAAGGCGCAATAACGCGGCGGTTTTGTGACGAGTGACACGGTCATATGAAAATCAACGTCAAAGTCTTGACGTCATTGAACCTGTACGTTAACACTGCATCCTCATTTCGACAGCGTTCAGTTCCACAGTAACCGCATGGATGGCGAGCACGCTGTAGGTATCTGCCAGCCATTGCGCACAACGCAGTAAATCAAGCGAAAAAACGCCCCCAGGGGACGTTGGACCACGCGGTCCGGCGTTGGCGTCGCTTTGCCTAAAACCAGCCTAATCAGGAGCCGCATCGATGAATCGGATTTATCGCAAGGTCTGGAACAAAGCACTGGGGCAGATGGTCGTCGCCTCGGAATTGGCCAGCAGCCAGTCCTCGGGTGTCGTCATCGATCAACGCCGAACCGCTGGCGGACGCAACACCGCACTGCTCTCGGCCGCCATCGCGTTGACGCTGGGATTGGGCGTGGCAGGCGCCACGCAGACAGCGCACGCGCAGTCGGTGGAAGTGGGTGGGAATGCGAACTGCGTGGTCCTGAACAGCAAGGTCATCGACAGCTGCGTGGTCGATGGCAACGCCACGGCCTCGGGCACCAACGCGGTCGCGATCGGCAGCAACAGCACCGCCTCCGGCACCAACAGCGTGGCGCTCGGCGCCGGCTCCAAAGCCAACCGCGCCAACACCGTGTCGGTGGGTGATGCCGGCAAGGAGCGCCAGGTCACCAACGTCGCCGCCGGCACCGCCGCTACGGATGCGGTGAACAAGGCGCAGCTGGACAAGGTGGCGGTCGCCGCCGAAGGCGCGACCCGCTATTTCAAGGCCGATGGTGACGGCACCGGCGCCGATGCGGCGACGATCGATGGCGAGGGTGCACTGGCCGCAGGTTCCAGCGCCAACGCCGATGGCGACGGCGCAACGGCCCTGGGCAACAGCAGCCAGGCGATCGGCAATGCCACCACTGCCGTTGGCAACCAGGCACTCGCGGTTGGCCTCGGTGCAAGTTCGTTCGGCCAGGGCAGCATGGCCTTCGGTGATGCCAGCATCGCGCTCGGCCAGAGCGCGGCGGCATTTGGTCTGGGCGATGTCGCCCTGGGTGCATCAGCGGTAGCGGCCAGTGAGAACGGTGCGGCAACGGCGATCGGTGGTCTGGCCGAAGCCAGCGCCGATGGCGCGACCGCGATCGGCGGTGGCGCACTGGCCATCGGGCCGGGCAGCACCTCGCTGGGCCGTGGTGCGGCCAGTGCCGGTGAGGCCTCCGTGGCAGTCGGCGCCTTCAGCGTTGCGGTGGCGGATTTCAGCGCAACGCTCGGCGCGAATTCTGCGGCCGTCGCGGTGGGCAGCGTGGCGCTCGGCGCCGGCTCCTACGCCGACCGGGTCGATACCGTGTCGGTCGGCAATGCCGAGAACGGCCTGCGTCGCCAGATCACCAATCTTGCCGATGGCACCGAAGACAGCGATGCGGTGAACAAGGCCCAGCTCGACGCGGTTGGCGCGGTTGCCGCCAACACGGACACGTATTTCCAGGCCACCGGCAGCAGCGACAGCGATGCCGGTGCGCTTGCGGCAGGCGATAACGCGACCGCGATCGGCGAGGCGTCCAACGCGCTGGCCGACGGCGCGACCGCGCTCGGCAGCGGCGCCACGGTCACTGCGCAGAACGCGACGGCCGTCGGCTACAACGCCAGCGCTACCGGTCAGAACAGCGCCGCCTTCGGCACCAACGCGCAGGCCAACGGCCCGGGCAGCGTGGCCGTGGGCGGGGCCGCGGTGGATGCCGATGGCAACCCGCTGATCACCAACGGCGGTGTGCCGGTCGATACCGGTGCAACCAGCGCCGGCGTCGGTGGCACGGCAGTGGGCGCGAGTGCGGAAGCCGCAGGCTTCGCGTCGTCGTCGTACGGTGTGGGTGCGTATGCCTCAGGTGCACAGGCGTCGGCATTCGGCGCGGTCTCCAATGCCACCGGCGACTACGCCACGGCGGTCGGTACGCAGAGCGTGGCGACCGGTAACAGCAGTACCGCCATCGGCGGTCCGGCGGATCTGCTGCCGGGGCTGGGCTTCTTCGTGCAGACCCAGGCCAGTGGCGAAGCAGCCACGGCGGTCGGTGCCGGCGCGATCGCCAGTGGCGATTACGCCGTGGCCAACGGCACGTTGAGCGAAGCTTCCGGCACGGAAGCCACGGCCGTGGGCTACTTCGCCTACGCCCCGGGCGAAGGTGCTACCGCACTCGGTGCGGAAACCTGGGCCAGCGGTGAGCTGAGCACGGCGGTCGGTTTCTACAGCACCGCACGCGGCGCCAACAGTGTCGCCCTGGGCGCCAATTCCACCGCTACCCGTGCCAACACGGTCTCGGTGGGTGACGTCGGCAACGAGCGCCAGATCACCAGCGTCGCGGCCGGTACCGAAGCCACGGACGCGGTCAACAAGGCGCAGCTTGATGCGGTTGCGACCTCGGCCTCGGCGACCTCGGCGCAGTTCAAGGCGAACGGTGCGGCCAGCGGTGCGGTCGGTGCCTTCGCCGAGGGCGAGGATGCATTGGCAGCGGGTGAAGCCAGCAATGCACTGGGCGCCGGTGCCACCGCTGTGGGCGGTGGTGCAACCGCGGTCGGCGACGACACGGTGGCCTTGGGCCGCAACAGCAGCGCCACCGGCAACGGCAGTGTCGCCATTGGTGGCCTCGGCCAGGCGTATGACGAATACAACCAGCCGCTGATCGATGACCAGGGCAATGCGATCCTGATCGGTGCCACCGCGGCGCCGGACAGCGTGGCGGTCGGTGCCGGTGCACAGGCCACCGGCACGACCAGCAATGCGTTCGGCAGTGGCGCGCAGGCCACCGGCAGCAACAGCCTGGCCAGTGGCTACAAGGCACGCGCCACCGGCGATTACAGTGTGGCGCAGGGCGACAACGCCTTCGCCAGCGGTGAAGAAACCACCGCAACCGGCGCATATGCGTGGGCCACCGCGGATGGCGCCACCGCCTTCGGTTCCAGTGCGTGGGCCACCGAGGCCAACGCCACGGCGGTGGGTCAGTCAGCGTGGGCCAGCGGTACCGGGTCCACCTCGATCGGCTACAACAGCTGGGCACGCGGCAGCAGTTCCACCGCGCTTGGCCGCGGTGCCTTCGGCTACGGCGACAACAGCGTCGCCGTCGGCTTCCAGGCGCTCGGCAACAGCATCAACAGCATCGCCATCGGCACCAACGTGGTGGCCGGCGGTGAAAGCGCGATCGGTATCGGTGCGGGCAGCAATGCCAGTGCGTCCAATACCGTGGCGCTCGGCGCGGGTTCGGTCGCCGACCGTGCCTACACCGTCTCGGTCGGCAACGATGGCCGGCAGCGCCAGATCACCCAGGTTGCCGCCGGGACCGAGGGCAGCGATGCCGTCAATCTGGACCAGCTGACCGCCGCGACGGACCAGTTCCAGGCCAGCGGTGACGGTGTTGCCGTCGCAGGTGGCGAGGAGAGTGTGGCCGCCGGTGCAAACGCGGCGACCGACGGCGATTACGCCACTGCGGTCGGTTCGAGCAGCTTCGCAGCCGGCACCGGTGCATCGGCGATCGGCAGCGGCGCCTTTGCCTTGGCCGACAACGCCAGTGCCGTCGGCTTCAATGCCGTCGCCAGCGGTGCCAACGCAAGCGCTACGGGCGCCAACGCACAGGCGACCGCCGAGTACGCGACGGCAAGCGGTGCGGAAAGCCTGGCTTCCGGCGAGCAGAGCACCGCGACCGGTGCGGCCAGCGTTGCCTCCGGTGCCGGCAGCCTGGCCGGTGGCGCGCTGTCCGATGCGGCCGGTGAGGAGTCGGTGGCCTTGGGTTACTTCAGCAGCGCCAGCGGTGATGGTGCGACGGCCGTCGGTGCCGAAAGCGTGGTCAGCGGCACCCTCTCGGCTGGTTACGGCTTCGCCTCCGAAGCGACGGCCAGCTACACCACCGCGATCGGCGGTTATGCGGTGGCCTCGGCCTTCAACGCGACCGCGTTGGGCAGCTTCGCGCAGGCGACCGGCTCCAACAGCGTGGCGCTCGGCGGTGATGCCGAAGCGTCCGGTGCGTACAGCACCGCCACCGGCCAGGGCAGCCTGGCCAGCGGTACCAACAGCGTGGCCGTCGGTGGTGCGCTGTTCGGCCTGCTGCCTACTGAAGCATCGGGCAATTACTCCACGGCCGTTGGCGGCGGTGCATGGTCACCGGGCGTGAACAGCACCGCGCTCGGCAATGCGGCCACGTCCAGCGGTGCGAACAGCGTGGCGCTCGGTGCGGACTCGATCGCCGATCGCGATGACAGCGTGTCGGTGGGCAGTGCCGATGCGCAGCGCCAGATCACCAACGTCGCGGCCGGCACCGACGGCACCGATGCGGTGAACGTGAATCAGTTGAATGCAGTAGCCGATGCGGCCGCGACGACCAGCAAGTACTTCCAGGCCAGCGGCAGCGATGACAGCGACGCCGGTGCCTACGTGGAGGGCGACAATGCGCTGGCTGCTGGTGAGGCTTCCAATGCCATCGGCAACGGCGCCAGTGCGCTGGGCAGCGGCGCCACTGCCGTTGCCGACAACGCGACAGCCGTGGGCTTCAATGCGCTGGCAAGCGCTGAGGGGGCCGCAGCACTGGGCAGCGATGCGCAGGCGACCGGCGAAGACAGCGTGGCCGTCGGCAACGGCGCCAGCGCCAGCGAGATCGGTGCCAGCGCCACGGGTGCCGGCGCGCAGGCCGCAGGGGCCTACGCCACGGCCACCGGCAGCCAGGCCACCGCAGCGGGCCAGCAGACGACCGCCAATGGCTTCCGCGCCAGTGCGTCCGAAGCCGGTGCATCGGCCTTCGGCAGCTACAGCGAGGCGACGGGCCAGCTGTCCTCCGCGCTGGGCTACGGCGCGGTTGCCTCCAACGCCTACGCCGTCGCGGTGGGTGCAGCATCCACCGCGTCCGGCTCGGGGGCGGTGGCGGTCGGTGAATACTCCGAAGCCACCGGCGATGAGAGCGTGGCGATCGGTGGCACGACCTTCTTCGGTCTGCTGCCGTCGCGCGCCTCGGGTACGGGGGCATCGGCCTTCGGTGCAGGCGCCTGGGCGACCGATGACTACGCCACCGCGATCGGCTGGAACTCGTGGGCCGATGCAGGCAATGCCACCGCACTGGGCGCCAGTGCCAGCGCAGAAGGCGTGAACAGCGTCGCACTGGGTGCCGGGTCGGTCGCCGACCGTGACAATTCCGTCTCGGTCGGCACGGCCACCGCCCAACGCCAGATCACCAACGTCGCCGCCGGTACCGAAGGCACGGATGCGGTGAATGTCGATCAGCTCAATGCGGTCGCCGATGTGGCTGAAACCACCAGTCGCTTCTTCCAGGCGTCGGGCAGCGGTACTGGCGATGACGTCGGCAGCTACGTCGACGGTCCGTATGCCACCGCCGCGGGTGAGGCCGCCAACGCGTTCGGTACCGGCGCATCGGCCTATGGCAGCGGCGCGCTGGCCTCCGGCCGCAATGCGTCTGCGTCGGGCTTCAATGCGTCGGCAACGGCCGATTCGGCGACTGCGATCGGCGGTGCGCTGTACTACGAAGACGACAACGGCAACGTCCTGCTCGACCAGGCCACCAGCGCCAATGGCGTGGGCGCCACTGCACTGGGCGCCGGCGCACAGGCCGAGGGCAGCTTCAGCACCGCCACCGGCGCCGGTGCCACTTCGGCAGGACTGCAGTCCTCGGCCTTCGGCTACAGCGCCGAGGCCGGCAGTGACTACAGCACCGCCGTCGGTACCTTCAGCGCGGCCAGTGGGGTACGCACCACGGCGCTGGGCTACGGGGCCGAAGCCAGTGGTGATTACGCCTCCGCACTGGGCTGGGGCAGTGCCGCGTCGGGCAGCTACGCCAATGCGATCGGCTACGCATCGCAGGCCAGTGGCGACAACAGCGTGGCGGCCGGTTCCAATGCCTGGGCCACCGCTGCACGCACCACTGCGGTAGGGCAGCTGGCATGGGCGACCTCGCAGGGTGCGACGGCCATCGGCCAGGACAGCTACGCCTACAGCGGCATCAATGCCACGGCCTTGGGCACCAGCTCGTCCGCCAGTGGCGCAGGCAGCGTCGCGCTCGGCGCCGGTGCCCGCACCAGCGAGGCCAATGTGGTCTCGGTCGGTGGCGGCAACGGCACCACCGGCCCGGCGACGCGCCGGATCACCAATGTGGGCGATGCGGTCAATGCCAGTGACGCGGTGACCAAGTCGCAGCTCGATTCGGTCGCGGCCACCGCCGATGCAGTGGGCAAGCACTTCCAGGCCAGCGGCAGCGGCGTGGCCACGGCAAGCGGCAGCGATGCCCTCGCCGCCGGTTCCGGTGCCACCGCCAGTGCCACCCGCAGCAGTGCGCTGGGTACCGCAGCCGTCGCCTCGGCGACCGGGGCCACGGCCGTCGGCGCCGATGCCTCGGCACGCGGTGCCAACAGCACCGTGCTGGGGCGCCAGGCCTCGACCAACGCTACCAACGGTGTGGCGATCGGCAACGGTGCATTCGCCAGCAACGGGGCCAACAGCATCGCGATCGGTTCGGCGGCGGGTGTCTCCGGTGCCAACGCGGTGGCGCTGGGTGCCGGCTCGCGCGCGGTCGAAGCCAATGTGGTGTCGGTCGGCGGTGGCAATGGCACCGACGGTCCGGCCACGCGCCGCATCGTCAACGTCGGGGCCGGCCGTGTTGCCGCGGGCAGCACCGACGCGGTGACCGGCGGCCAGCTCAACACCACCAACCAGCGTGTGGGGGCAGTGGAAACCCAGGTCGGTGAGTTCGATTCCCGTATCGGCTCGGTCGAGAACGTCACCGCCAATGCGCTGACCTACGACGACAGCAGCCGCGACACGCTGACCCTGTCCGGGCTGCAGGGCACCACACTGGACAATGTCGGCAGCGGTTCCATCGCCTCCGGCAGCCGCCAGGCGATCAACGGTGGCCAGCTGTTCCAATCGCTGACCGATGTCGCCACCTTCCTCGGCGGCGGCGCCAGCGTGGGCATGCAGGGTGTGTTCGTGGCGCCGAACTATGTAATCCAGGGCGCGACGTACAGCAATGTCGGCGATGCACTTGGCGCACTGGACCGCAAGGTCAGCGATCTCGATCAGCGGGTTGCTGGCGGCAGCAGCAGTGCGCGTGCACGCACGGCGTCGCTGTCGACCGCCAGGGTGGCAGCGGACACCAGCGCAGCATCGGACACCGGTGCTGCGCCGGAGGCCAGCGTCGTCACTGCCGCCAGCGACACCGCCGTCGCCAGCGTGCAAGGGGCGCCGACCGCTGCGAGTGTCGGCAGCAGTCAGCCGATCAACGTGCCGACTGCCGCACCTGCCGCCGTCAATGCGGTGGTGATGGGGGACGGTGCGGTAGCCAGCGGCGCATCGGCCACAGCGATCGGCCAGGGCGCCACCGCGTCAGCCGCCAACTCGGTCGCGCTGGGCCAGGGCTCGGTCGCCGACCGCGCCGACACGGTCTCGGTCGGCAGTGCCGGCAACGAGCGGCAGGTCGCCAACGTCGCCGCCGGTACGCAGGCCACCGATGCGGTCAACAAGGGCCAGCTGGATGGCGGCATCGCGACCGCCAACAGCTACACCGACCAGCGCTTCACCTCGATGGCCGACAGCTTCGACATCTACAAGGGCGAGATCGATCAGCGCCTGCGTCACCAGGACCGTCGCATTGATCGCCAGGGCGCGATGAGCGCGGCCATGCTCAACATGGCCACCAGTGCCGCCGGCGTGCGTACCCAGAACCGCGTCGGTGTCGGCGTCGGCTTCCAGGGCGGCGAATCGGCGCTCTCGCTGGGCTACCAGCGCGCCCTCAGCGAGCGCGCCACGGTGACCCTGGGCGGTGCCTTCAGCAGTGATGACAGCTCGGTCGGCGTGGGCGCCGGCTTTGGCTGGTAAGCCGTTCCAACGCGGGGCCGTGCGCGGCCCCGCTGCAACGCAATGCAAGGCCTGAGGGGGCGGGTCACGGGAACCCTGGCCAGGGCCGGCCAGGGAGCTCGCATGGAGTGTTGGCCTGAACAGTCGTTTGATCCATGACCTTGAAGAGGACGTCAACGTGACCAGTAAGCAGAACCTTCGCATCAATGTGCTGGCAGCCGCCGTGCTGTCGTTGTCCGCAGGCGCCAGCGCCTATGCAGCCGGTCTGCCGGCCAAGGAACCGGTGCGCCAACCAGCCTCCGCCCAGGGCGCAGAGCGGATCATCGTCAAATACCGTGCCGGCACCGCAGCGGCCACGGACCGTTCGGCCAAGCTGACCACCGTGCAGTCGGCGGTTGCCCGCGCCAGTGTCGGTGGCTCCGCCGCCGGCCGTGCCAGTGCGGTGAACCCGCAGATCGTGCGCAAGCTCGGTGTCGGTGCTGATCTGATCCGCCTGCAGGGCCGGTTGAGCCCGGCCGAACTGCAGAAGGTGCTGGCCGAAATCAAGGCCGATCCTTCCGTGCAGTACGCCGAAGTGGACGTGAAGCTGCAGCGCACCGACGTGCGCCCGCGCGACGCGACCCCGCAGCTGGTGCCGAACGATCCGTACTACGCGCAGTACCAGTGGCATCTGAACAGCGCCACCGGCGGCATCAACGCGCCCGCCGCGTGGGATATCGCCCAGGGCGAGGGCGTGGTGGTGGCGGTGCTCGATACCGGCATCCTGCCGCAGCATCCGGATTTCTCCGGCAATCTGCTGGCCGGTTACGACTTCATCAGCGATGCGGAAACGTCGCGCCGCCCGACCGATGAGCGGGTCCCGGGTGCGCTGGATTACGGCGATTGGGTCGAGAACGACAACGAGTGCTATGCCGGCTCGCTGGCCGATGACAGCTCCTGGCACGGTACCCACGTCGCCGGCACGATCGCCGAGTCGACCAACAACGGTGTCGGCATGGCCGGTGTGGCATACAAGGCGCGCGTCCTGCCGGTCCGCGTCCTCGGCAAGTGCGGTGGCTATCTGTCCGACATCGCCGACGCGATCACCTGGGCCTCCGGTGGCACGGTGGCCGGCATCCCGGCCAACGCCAATCCGGCCGAGGTCATCAACATGAGCCTGGGTGGCGGCGGCGCGTGTGATGCGCTGTACCAGGACGCCATCAACGGCGCCGTGTCGCGCGGTACCACCGTGGTGGTCGCGGCCGGCAACTCGGCCTCCAACGCGGCCAACTTCCGTCCGGCCAGCTGCGCCAACGTGGTGTCCGTCGGTGCGACCCGCATCACCGGTGGCATCGCCTATTACTCCAACTTCGGCACGGCGGTGGACCTGTCCGGTCCGGGCGGCGGTGGCAGCGTGGACGGCAATCCGGGCGGCTACGTGTGGCAGTCCGGCTACAACGGCCTGACCACACCGACCTCCGGTGCCTACAGCTACATGGGCATGGCCGGTACCTCGATGGCGTCCCCACATGTGGCGGCGGTGGCGGCCCTGGTGCAGGGCGCGGTCGCGGCGGCCGGCAAGGATCCACTCACCCCGGGTGCGCTGGAAGCCCTGCTCAAGCAGACGGCACGGGCCTTCCCGGTCACCATTCCGACCGCCACGCCGATCGGCACCGGCATCGTGGATGCCAAGGCCGCCCTCGACAAGGCGCTGGAAGAAGAGTGCACCGAGAACTGCGGCCCGGTGGCCACGCCGCTGACCAACAAGGTCGCCGTCGGTGGCCTGAGCGGCGCCGGTGGCAGCGAAGTGCTGTACAGCTTCGAGGCGCAGGCCGGCAAGGTGCTGAGCCTGCTCACCTACGGTGGCAGCGGCAATGTGTCGGTGTACGTGAGCCAGGGCAAGGAGCCGACCGCGACCGCGTTCGATGCCAAGTCCTCGCGTCCGGGCAACAGTGAAACCGTGCGCTTCACCGCGCCGGTGGCCGGCACGTATTACATCAAGGTGGTCGGCGAGTCCGCGTTCAGCGGTGTGAGCATTCTTGCCAACCAGTAACTGAGCACTACCGCGAACGGGAGTCCGTCATGTGACGGGCTCCCGTTTTTACGTCTGGACCGCGGGCAATACCGCGTAGCATCGCAACGAACTGCTAAAGTCGCAGGGGTTGCCAGGAGAACATTCTTGAACGCGGTTGCCCAGGATCCCACTGCAGCATCTACAGCTGAATCGCGCATTGTTGCGGTATTGCTGGAGAAAGGTCGGCTGAAGGACAGCGACCTGGCACGCGCACGACCGCTGCACCGCGAATCCGGCGGCAGCCTGCTCGGTCTGCTGGTGCGGCTGGGGCTGGTCTCCGAGCGTGACCATGCACAGACCTGTGCCGAGGTGCTCGGCCTGCCGTTGCTCGATGCCAAGGCCGTGCCGGAAGCGCCGGCCGAAGCGCTGCTTGATGGGTTGCCGCTGACGCTGCGTTTCCTCAAACAATTCCATGTCTGTCCGCTGGCGCTGCAGGACGGCCTGCTGGATCTGTGGCTGTCCGATCCGCAGGATCCGTATGCGGCCGACGCGGTGCGGCTGGCGATGGGCCTGCCGGTGCGCCTGCACGTGGGTCTGCGCTCGGAGATCGATGATCTGATCGAGCGCTGGTTCGGCCAGGGCCGCAGCGCGATGGGCGCGATCATCGAAACTGCCGATGGGGAAGGTGCCGCCGTTGACGACATCGAGCACCTGCGGGATCTGGCCTCCGAAGCGCCGGTCATCCGGCTGGTCAATCTCATCATCCAGCGAGCGGTGGAACTGCGTGCGTCGGACATCCATATCGAGCCGTTCGAGAATCGCCTGAAGGTGCGTTACCGCGTGGATGGTGTGCTGATCGAAGGCGAAAGCCCGCCGGTCAATCTCACCGCCGCGGTGATCAGCCGCATCAAGATCATGGCGCGGCTCAACATCGCCGAACGCCGCCTGCCACAGGACGGCCGCATCATGCTGCGCGTGCAGGGCAAGGAGCTGGATCTGCGCGTGAGCACGGTGCCCACCGCGCATGGCGAAAGCGTAGTGATGCGTCTGCTTGATCGCGACACCGTGGTGTTCGATTTCCACCGGCTGGGCTTTACCGATGCGTTCCTGCCGCAGTTCCGCAAGGTGCTCGAGCAGCCGCACGGCATTCTGCTGGTGACCGGCCCGACCGGCTCGGGCAAGACCACTACGCTGTACACCGCACTGAGCCAGCTCAACACCGCCGACGTCAAGATCATCACCGTCGAAGACCCGGTCGAGTACCAGATCGAAGGCATCAACCAGATCCAGGCCAAGCCGCAGATCGGGCTGGATTTCGCCAATGCGCTGCGCAGCATCGTGCGCCAGGATCCGGACATCATCATGATCGGCGAAATGCGCGATCTGGAAACCGCGCGCATCGCGATCCAGTCCGCACTCACCGGCCACCTGGTGCTCTCCACGCTGCATACCAACAACGCCGCCGGTGGCATCACCCGCCTGCTGGACATGGGCGTGGAGGATTATCTGCTGACCTCCACCATCAACGGCATCCTTGCCCAGCGCCTGGTACGCCGCCTGGAGCCGCAGCATGCACAGCGCTATCCCGCCTCGCCGGAGGAGATCGAGAAGTTCGGCCTGCGCCGGCTGCAGCCGGAGGGCGAGATCTTCCTGTACCGCGCGCAACCCTCGGCGATCGCGCCGACCGGCTATCTCGGCCGGACCACCATCGTCGAGTTTCTGGTGATGAACGATGCGCTGCGCAGCGCGGTGATGCGTCGTGCCGGGATGGGCGAGATCGAGCAGATCGCGCGCGCGGCCGGCATGCGCACCATGTATGAGGATGGCCTGTCCAAAGCGCTGCAGGGCCACACCACGCTGGAAGAAGTGCTGCGCGTGACGGAGGAATCCTGATGCGTGCCTGCGGCCGGCACCCGGTGAGCGGCTGAGCATGGCCCAGTACCGCTACAAGGCGCTCAACGCCCATGGCGAACTGTTCGATGGCCAGATGGATGCAGCCAGCGAAGCCGAGGTGGTCGCGCGCCTGCAGGACCAGGGCCACATGCCGATGGAAGCGCGACTGGCCAGCGAGGGCGTGGCCGGTGCCTCGTCCTGGGCGGCGCTGCTGCGCCGGAAGCCGTTCGACGGCGGAGGGCTGGTGCAGTTCACCCAGCAACTAGCTACGCTGCTCGGCGCGGGGCAGCCGCTGGACCGCGCGCTGAGCATCCTGCTCGAGCTGCCCGAAGACGAACGCACACGCCGGGTGGTCACCGACATCCGCGACATCGTGCGCGGCGGCGCGCCGCTCTCCACCGCGCTGGAGCGCCAGCACGGGCTGTTCTCGCGGCTGTACATCAACATGGTGCGCGCCGGTGAAGCCGGTGGCAGCCTGCACGACACCCTGCAGCGGCTGTCGGATTACCTGGAGCGCAGCGCTGAGCTGAAAGGGCGCGTCATCAATGCGCTGATCTACCCGGCGATCCTGCTGGCGGTGGTCGGCGGCGCGCTGCTGTTCCTGCTCGGCTACGTGGTGCCGCAGTTCGCGCTGATGTACGAAAGTCTGGATGTCGCGCTGCCGTGGTTCACCCAGTGGGTGCTCACCGCTGGCCTGATCGTGCGCGAAGGCTGGATCATCATGATCGTGGTACCGGCCGTGATCGCGCTGGTGGTAGAGCGGCGGCTGCGGCAACCGGCCACGCGCCTGGCCATGGATGGCTGGCTGCTGCAGCGCAAGGGCATCGGCCCGCTGCTGGCCAAGCTGGAAACCGCGCGTCTGGCCCGCACCCTGGGTACGTTGTTGCGCAATGGCGTGCCGCTGCTGTCCGGCCTGGGCATCGCGCGCAACGTGCTGAGCAACCGCGCGCTGGCCGCCGATGTGGACGCAGCCAGTGACGAGGTCAAGAACGGCAACGGCCTGTCGGCGTCGTTGGCGCGTGGCAAGCGTTTCCCGCGCCTGGCGCTGCAGATGATCCAGGTCGGCGAGGAATCCGGCGCGCTGGATACGATGCTGCTCAAGACCGCCGATACGTTCGAACAGGAAAGCGCGCGCGCGATCGACCGGCTGCTGTCGGCGCTGGTGCCGGTGATCACCCTGGTGCTGGCCTCGGTGGTCGGCCTGGTGATCGTGGCCGTGCTGGTGCCGTTGTACGACCTGACCAATGCCATCGGCTGACCGGCCGCTGGTGACTATCCCAACGATTCGATGCAAGGAGCCTGCCATATGCAACGCCGTCGCCTGACCCGCTTTTCTTCCGCGCGCCACCAGTCCGGCATGAGCCTGCTGGAGATCATCATCGTGATCGTGCTGATCGGTGCGGTGCTGACCCTGGTCGGCAGCCGCGTGCTCGGCGGTGCCGATCGTGGCAAGGCCAACATCGCCAAGGCGCAGGTGCAGACCATGGCCGGCAAGATCGACAACTACCAGCTCGATACCGGCAAGCTGCCGGCCAAGCTGGATGATCTGGTCACCCAGCCCAGCGGCAGCGCGGGCTGGCTCGGCCCGTACGCCAAGCCGGCCGACCTCAATGATCCGTGGGGCCATGCGTTGGAGTACCGCGTGCCGGGCGAAAGCCAGCCGTACGAGCTGATCAGCCTGGGCAAGGATGGCAAGGTCGGTGGCAGCAGTTACGATGCGGACATCCGGTACGAGTAATCGGCATTGGGAGCGCTGTGGCCCGTGCCGAGCAGACCGCCGCATCGCGTGCCCACGGGCACCCATGCACGCGGTCTGTCGCTGCTGGAGATGCTGCTGGTGGTGGCCCTGATCGCCATCATCGGCGTGGTGACCGCCACCGCGATGAACGGTGGCATCGATGGCATGCGCCTGCGCAACGCCGGCAAGGAAATCGCTACCCAGCTGCGCTACACACGTACCCAGGCCATCGCCACCGGCCAGACCCAGCGCTTCGTCATCGACCCGCGTGCGCGAACCTGGCAGGCCGCCAATGGTCGTCACGGGCAGATTCCGGCCGCGCTGGACGTTCAGTTCCGCGGTGCGGGCCAGCTCAGCACCGCGCCGGGGCAGGGCAGCATCGCCTTCTTCGCCGACGGCGCGGCCAGTGGCGGCAGCATCGAGCTGAGCACCCGCGGTGCGGTGTGGGAGATCCACGTCGGCTGGATCACCGGTGAAGTCCGTGCCGGTCCGCGCCGGGAGGGTGGATGAAGCGTCAGCGCGGCTATTCGCTGCTGGAGGTGATCATCGCGTTCGCGCTGCTGGCGTTGGCGTTGACCCTGCTGCTGGGCAGTCTGTCCGGTGCGGCCCGTCAGGTCGGCCAGGCCGACGTGCGCAGCCGGGCCACGCTGTATGCGCAGTCGCTGCTGGCCAGTACCGGGGTGGAAACGCCGCTGCAGGAAGGCAGCACGCAGGGCGAGTGGGAGCAGGGCAGGTACCGCTGGCAACTGCAGGTGGAGCCTTACGCGGAGCCGCGTATCACCACAGCGCCGGTGACCACCGACGTTGGTGGCCCGACCCTGGCGCAGATCACGCTGCAGGTGCGCTGGGGCGAAAGCAACGGCGAGCAGCTGCAGTGGCGCAGCCTGCGCTTGTTGCCGCCGGTACCGGGCGCACCGCGATGACGCTGCGCCCACGCCGCGCCGGCGGCTTCACGCTGATCGAGATCCTGCTGGCGACCGCGCTGCTGGTGGGCGGGCTGGCACTGGCCTTCGCCACCGTGCGCTCGGCCATGGCGATCAGCCAGCGCGGCGAGCGCATGGCCGCCCAGAACGAACGCATGCGCGCGGTCGACGGATTTCTGCGCCGTCGCCTGTCGACCGCGCTGGTCATTGCGACCTCGCCCCCGGATCCCACCCGAGACCCGGTGTACTTCATTGGCGAGCCGCAGCGGATGCTGTTTGTCTCCGATCTGCCCGGCTACCTCGGCCGCGGCGGGCCGTATGCGCATGAGCTGCAGGTCCGTCGTGCGGGTGGGCAGGAACAGTTGGAGGTCGGACTGACCCTGCTGCAGAACGGTGAAGCGATTGAAGAAGATCCGCCACGACCGCCGGAGATGCTGGCCGACCAACTGCGCGAGGTGCGCTTCCGCTACCGCGGCACCGATCCGCGCACCGGCCAGCTGAGCGAATGGCTGGACCGCTGGGAGGACACCCGCCGCCTGCCGCTGCTGGTCTCGATCGAGATCATCCCGCTGCAGGGGCCGGCGTGGCCGCCGATGATCGCGGCATTGCCGCCGCCGCGCGGAGATCTCCGATGAAGCCCGCGCGCGGTGCCGCGCTGGTGCTGGTGCTGTGGTTGATCGCGCTGCTCACCGCGGTGATCGGCGCATTTGCGCTGAGTGCACGCGTGGAGCACATGCAGCAGCGGGTGATTGGCGACGATGCCATCGGCCAGGAATACGCGCGCGCGGGGCTGGAATATGCCCTGCACCGTCTGCAGCCGCGCGCCAGCCAGCCGGCGTGGGTGGCCGATGGCCGCCGCTACCGGTGGACCTTTGATACGCGTCGGATCGATCTGACGATTCTCGACGAGAACGGCAAGATCAATCTGAATCTGGCCGACGTTAGCCTGCTCAGCGCATTCCTGCGCGCGATGGGGGAGGCGCCTGACCACGCCCAGCAGCTGGCCGGTGCCATCGTCGATTGGCGCGACGCCGACAGCCTCAAACAGCCCGGTGGCGGCGCGGAGACGCCGGATTACGTCGCGGCCGGCCTGCCCTATGGCGCACGCAACGCGCGCTTCGAGACGATGGGCGAGCTGCAGCGCGTGCTGGGCATGGAGGCGGACCTGTATGCGCGGATCGAGCCGATGCTGACCCTGTACAGCCGCCAGGCGCGGCCCGATCCACGCTTCGCGGCTGGCCCGGTGTTGACCGCGCTGGGGCTGGATGCCGAACGCCTGCTGGCCGAGCGCGAGCGTGCGGCGGCCGCGGATGACGCGGGATTACCGGCCGCAGCGCTTGCAGGTGGCAGTGGCACCTATAGTATCGAGAGTCGCGCCACGGACGAACGCGGCCGGATATCGGTACTGCGCGCCGTGGTGAGGATGGGGGCGGCAGGCACGCCGGGAACGGCATACACAGTACTTCGCTGGGAACAGGGAATGGCAGCAAGATGACGGCATGGCGTGACAGTCTGGTGCGGGCCCGCGGGCGCTTGTCGCCTGGCGTGGGCAGCAGCCTGCGCTGGTGGCGGCAATCGTTGCTGGCCTGGCTGCCGGTGCGTTGGCAATGGGCGATGGGCTGGTCGCGCTCACGGCTGCTGCTCAAGCGGGACGGTGAGGTGCTGCACGTTCAGCGCCAGACCGGTGAACAGCTCGAGGCGATTGCCGAACTGCCCTGGCCGGTGTCGCCGGCCGCGCTGGACAACCTGTTGGATGCGCGTCTGCGCAGCCTGCCGAGGCATTGGTTGCTGGCTGCCGGAAGCGTGTTGCGGCGACCGCTGCGGCTGCCCGCGGCGGCCGCGGAGCGGCTGCGCGATGTGGTCGGTTTTGAGATCGATCGGCAAACCCCCTTCGATGCCAGCCAGGTCAGCTATGACGTGCGCGATCTCGGCGCGTTGCCGGATGGCCAGCTGCAGGTGGAACTGGTGGTGATCCCGCGCCAGCAACTGGAGCACTGGGCACAGCAGGCCGGGCCATGGGCCCAGGCCGTGGCCGGCGTGGATGCCGTCGACGCCGATGGCCAGCCGCTGGACGTCAATCTGCTTCCGGTCGCGCAACGGCAGCCGTATCGCGACCCGATGGCGCGCTGGAACGGGCTCCTGGCCGTGGGCGCGATCGTGCTGCTTGCGCTGGCCGGCCATCAGTTGATCGACAATCGCCAGGCCGCGGCGGACCAGTTGCGTGAGCAGGTCGATGCCGCCGCGCGTGACGCACGCCAGGTCGCCGCCGAGCGGCAACAGCTTCAGAGCCTGGTCGAAGGCGCCGCGTTCCTGGAGGGCAAGCGTGCCGAGCATGCGAGCACCGTGGAGATCTGGAATGAACTTACCCGCCTGCTGCCCGATGGCACCTATCTGGAAAAAATGTCGATTGAAGGCACCACGCTGCAGTTGATCGGGCTCAGCCGCGAAGCCTCGCAACTGGTGCCGCTGCTGCAGGACTCGCCGCTATGGCGCAAGGTCAACCTGACCGGTGTGCTGCAGGCCGATGGGGCGACCAGCGGCCGCGACCGTTTCACGCTGACGGCCGAGCTGCAGCCGCTGCCCGGCGCGACACCGCCTGCCAAGGAGGTTGCCGATGGCAGCACAACCGACGCGCCGTGATCGCTGGCTGGCGCTGGGGCTGCTGTTGGCGGTGATCGCCGTGGCCTACCTGCTGCTGGTGCATCCGTGGTTGACCCGTCCGTTGCTGGCGATCAATGCCGACATCGCTGCGGTGCAGGAGCGCCAGCAGCGTGTGCAGGCGCAGTTGGCGCAGCGCGGCCAGATCGCTACCCAACTGAGCGAGGTGCAGACGGCGCTCGAGGGCCGCCCCGGCTTCCTGCGCGAGGCCACGGCCGAATCGGCCGCCGCCGCGCTGTCCAGCCGGCTGCAGGATGCGGTGGCCTCGGCCAGTCCGGGCAATCGCAGCTGCACGATCAGCAACCGCACGCCGCTGCCTGATGCCAGCCGCGAACCGGCGTTCCCGCGCGTGGCCCTGCAGGTGCGGCTGCGGTGCGGCGTGCCGGAAATGGCCGCGGTGCTGCACACGCTGGAGACCGGTACGCCGCGCTTGTTCGTGGACAACCTGAATCTGCTGGCGCAGCGCTTCCAGCAATCGCCAAGTGAAACCGGCACCGGCCTGGACGTGTCGTTCGAACTGGTCGGCTATCTGCGCCCGGGCGCCGCGCTGGAGCCCGGTGCGACGGTGCCATCCCCCGTTCTGCTGCCGGCGGGACAGGACGCTGGGCAGAACGTTGAACCAGGTGCGGCCCCGCCCAGCGATGCGGCCGAACCCCCGCCAGCGCCGGATGTTGCCGAGGAGGTCGAGCATGAAGCTTGAAGCAGCCGGCCTGCGCACCTGGTGGCTGGGGGGCATCGCGCTGTGGGCGCTGGCGATCTGGATCGCCACGCTGTCCGGGCTGGGCAGCCGTATCGCGCCGGCAACCGAGGGCGATGTCGGGCCCGGGCCGTTGCCGCAGCTGGCACCGGCCGCGCCGGAGCGCATGGCCTCGGCCAGCACCTACGCACAGATCGGTACGCGGCCGCTGTTCGCCGAAGACCGTCAGCCGCGCCCGTATCTGCTCGGCGGCACCGAGCAGGGCACCGCCAGCAGCGTCTCGCTGACCGGCGTACTGCTCACGCCTGACTTCGCGATGGCCATCCTGACCACCGATCAGCGCCAGTCGCTGCGGTTGCGCTTGAACGGTGAGGCGGTGAACGGCTGGCAGCTGCTGGCGCTGGAACCCCGCCGGGCCACTGTCAGTGGGCCGGGTGGCACCCAGACGCTGGAACTGCCGGTGTTCAACGGGCAGGGTGGCGAGCCGCCGACGGTGCTGGGCAGCACAGCGCTCACGAGCGTTCCGCCGGCCGGTGCCGGTGCGCGCCCGATCAATGGCGCATCGGCACCCATGCCCCCATCACCGCCGGCCGCCCCGCCTGCGCCGCAGACAGTTACGCCCTCGGCTGCGGCGGCTCCCGCGCAGAACGTGCAGGGCCCCAGCGAAGACCAGATGAAGGCGATCCGCGAGCGCATCCAGGCGCGCCGCCAGCAATTGCAGCAACAACAGCAACAGCAGTCGCAGCAACCGCCCGCGGGCGGCTCCGGCCACAACCCTTAGAGTGACAGCATGACCCTGCGCCTTTTCCCCGTGTCTTTCCTTGTCGCCCTGCTGGTGGGCTGCACCACCGTGCCCGCGCCGGAGGTGCGCCGCGATGCGGTCCTCGACAGCCACCAGGTGGTCGCCGGTGATGGCTCCCACGCAGGCGTCGATGCCGAGCCACTGGGAACCAGCGGTGCACCGCAGGCGGTGATCCGCCGCGGCACCGGCACGATGATCAACCGCAGCGCTGCCGCCGCGCCGCAGCCGTCGCTGGGCAATGCCTCCACCGGCAATGCGACCTTCAACTTCGAAGGCGAATCGGTGCACGCGGTGGTCAAGGCGATCCTCGGCGACTTCCTCGGCCAGAACTACGTGATCGCACCGGGCGTGCAGGGCACCGTGACCCTGGCCACGCCCAAGCCGGTGTCCTCGGCGCAGGCCTTGAACCTGCTGGAAATGGTGCTGGGCTGGAACAACGCGCGCATGGTCTACAGCGCAGGCCGCTACAACATCGTGGCCGCCGATCAGGCGCTGGCGGGCACCGTGTCGCCCAGCACCGCCCCGCCGGCCAATGCGCGCGGCTTTGAAGTGCGCGTGGTGCCGCTGCAGTACATCTCCGCCACCGAGATGAAGAAAGTGCTGGAGCCGTACGCGCGCCCGAACGCGATCGTCAATGTCGACAACGGCCGCAACGTGATCACCCTCGGCGGTACCCGCAGCGAACTGGAGAACTACCTGCGCACGGTGGAGATCTTCGATGTGGACTGGCTCTCGGGCATGTCCGTGGGCGTCTTCCCGATCCAGTCCGGCAAGGCCGAGCAGGTGGCCGCCGATCTGGAGAAGGTGTTCGGCGAGGAAAGCAAAACCCCCAGTGCCGGCATGTTCCGCTTCCTGCCGCTGGAGAATGCCAACGCGGTGCTGGTGATTACCCCGCAGGCGCGCTATCTCGACCAGATCCAGCAGTGGCTGGACCGCATCGATACCGCCGGTGGCAACGCGCGGCTGTTCTCCTACGAGCTGCGCTACGTCAAGGCCAAGGACCTGGCCGAGCGCCTGGCCGAAGCCTTCGCCAACGAGAACGGCCGCAGCGGTCGTGGCAGCAGTTCGCTGGCGCCGGGCGCGTCGCCGATGGACATCGGCAGCCGCGATGGCAACAGCAACAACAGTAATTTCTCCAACACCGGCAGCAGCAACGGCAGCAGCCGCGGTGGGCTGGGCGAAGGCACGATGAGTCTGCCGCAACGCCAGTCCGGCAACGCCAGCTTCAGCCTGGAAGTGCAGGGCGATACCGTCGGTGTATCGGCGGTGGAAGAAACCAACACGTTGCTGGTGCGCTCGACCCCGCAGGCCTGGCGCTCGATCCGCGAGGTGATCGAAAAGCTCGACGTGATGCCGATGCAGGTCCACATCGAAGCGCAGGTCGTCGAGGTCGCGCTGACCGGCGATCTCAGCTATGGCGTGAACTGGTTCTTCGAGCAGGCCGTGGCCACCGGCAAGACCGAGAGCGGCATCGACCTGCCCAGCGCGCTTGGCCGTTCGATCTGGGGCAGCATCTCCGGCTCGGTTGGCAGTGATGGGGTCGGCTGGACCTTCCTCGGCAAGAACGCCGCCGCAGTGGTCAGTGCGCTGGACAAGGTCAGCAACCTGCGCCTGCTGCAGACCCCCTCGCTGTTCGTGCGCAACAACGCCGAAGCCACCCTCAACGTGGGCACCCAGATTCCGATCAACTCGGTGTCGGTCAATACCGGCGTGGGCGGCGACAACACTTACAGCCAGGTCCAGTACCTGGATACCGGCGTGATCCTCAAAGTGCGCCCGCGCATCACCCGCGATGGCGTGGTGTTCCTGGACATCGTGCAGGAGGTCAGCTCGGCCGGCGCGATCCCGAGCGGCTGCGACCCGACCCGCACCACCTGCAACCCGCCGATCAATACCCGCAAGATCTCCACCGAAGCGGCGGTGCAGAGCGGTGACACCATCATGCTCGCCGGCCTGATCACCGATTCCGGCGAAGACGGCTCCAGTGGCGTACCGGGCCTGAGCAAGCTGCCGGTGATCGGTGCGCTGTTTGGCCGGAAGACGTTGAAGTCAGAACGCTCCGAAGTGATCGTGCTGCTGACTCCGACCATCGTGCGCAACGCGCAGGAGTCGCGGAACCTGACCGACGAATACAGCAGCCGCTTCCGTGCGATGGAGCCATTCCCCGAGCGCAAGGGCAAGCGCTGAGCGATGCCAGGCCCCTGCTGTCATCGCAGGGGCCGATCTTGTTACGCTGGCCGCGCCCAAGGGAGCCTGCGATGACACAGCGACACGGCGAAGACGGCAGCACGCAGAGGTCGGCATGAGCACGGTCATCCTGCTGCCGATCGGGGTCGACGATGCCGCGCTGGACCGCTGCCTGGCCGCGCTCGATGCCGGCACCGCAGCGGGCACCGCGATCTGGCTGGCCGACGATGGCCAGGCCGGGCCGCGCGCCCAGGCCGTGATCGAACATTGGCTTGCACACACGCCGCTGCAGGCCGAGTACACCCGCCGCGCCCGCGCGATCGGCGAGGTGGCCCATCTGGACGAAATGCTCACCGCCTGTGCGGGCGCTGATGTGGTGGTGCTCGCCCCGGATGCGATCCCGGCACCGGGTTGGTTGCAGCAGCTGGACGCCTGCCTGGCCCGCGATGCCTCGATCGGCTCGGCCACGCCGTGGTGCAACGCCGGTGAGACGGCCGCCTGGCCGCGTCTGGGTGAGATCAATCCACTGCCGGACGACCTTGATCTGGCCCCGCTGGCCCAGGCCTGCGCGGCGATGCCGCCATTGCATCCCGAACTGCCGTCTGCGGTGACCCACGCGGTGCTGTTGCGTGGCAATGCCCGACGCAAGGCCGGTGGGCTGGACATGCACAGTTACGCCTCATGGAATGCGGCCCTGATCGACCTCAGCCTGCGCATGGCCGGCCTCGGCTGGCGCAACGCCCTGTGCGAGACCGCCTTCGTCGCCCGCGTGGCCGAAGGTGTAACCGGCGAGGGCGACATGGAGGCGTTGGCGTCGCGCTGGCCGGCCTGGCCGCCGCGGCTGGCCGGCTTTCTGATGATCGATCCACTGCAGCAGGCACGCCACGACCTGCAGCAACACCACCGGCAGGCGATAATGCCCAAGGCGCAGGGCGATCTGTTCGCGCCGCCTGTCATTGCCGCCCCGGAGTCCCCCGTTTGAGCCCTGCCATCGCCGCCATCATCGTCAGCTACCAGAGCGCCAGCACGCTGGATGCCTGCCTGCTGCGCCTGCGCGAGGCGCGCGACATCGCCGAGATCCGCGTGGTCGACAACGATTCCACCGACGGCACCCTGGAGATCGTGCAGCGCCATGCCAGCGCCGATCCGCGGGTGCGCTTCATCGCCAATCCGGACAACCCCGGCTTTGCCGCCGCCAACAACCAGGGCGTGGCCGACAGCCAGGCACCGTGGCTGGCCTTCATCAACCCCGACCTGATGGTCGGCCCGGAGACCCTGGCCCAACTGCGCGAACGTGCGCTGCCGCTGGGTGACTGCCTGCTGGGCGTCGAGCAGGTGGATGAAAGCGGTCGCCCGGACGATGCCGTGCGTCGCCGTGACCCGGATTTCGCCGCGATGCTGCGCAACCCCGGGCAGGGCGGGAAACTGGCCCTCCCGGTCGACCACCGCCAGCCGCTGCAGGTGGTGCCGGCCCTGTCGGGCGCGCTGCTGCTGATGCCGCGGGCCCTGTTCGACCGGATCGGTGGGTGGGATGCGGGCTACCGCCTGCACGCCGAGGATCTGGATCTGTGCAGGCGCGCACGCGAGGCCGGCGCGGTGATCGCCATCGCCAACGACCTGCAGGTGACCCACGTACGCGGCGTCTCCAGCCGCTCGCGGCCGTTCTTCGTGGAGTGGCACAAGCACCGCGGGCTGTGGCGGTACTTCCGGAAGTTCGAGGCGCCGCAACGTGCCTGGCCGGTGCGCTGCGCCGTGTGGGGCGCGATCTGGGCGCATGCGCTGGTGCAGGTCCCGCGGCTGCTCCGCCGCCGGTAGAGGGCCGCGCATCCGCTTCGGCACCGGGTCGATACGTGCCGTGAACGCTGTCCACGCTGAGGGCACCGGCCGTTGGTCGTACACGGTGGCAGGCGCATACTCTTCAGCATGATCATCCAGTCCCTGCTCGACACCGACCTGTACAAATTCACCATGATGCAGGCAGTGCTGCATCAGTACCCCGGCGCGCAGGTGCAGTACCGGTTCAAGTGCCGGACCCCGGGCATCGACCTGGCGCAGTTCATCGACCAGATCAACGCCGAGATCGACCATCTGTGCAGCCTGCGCTTCAGCGCCGAAGAGCTGGACTACGTGCGCGGCCTGCGCTTCGTCAAACCGGATTTCGCCGATTTCCTCGGCCTGTTCCACCTGGACCGCAAGTACATCGCGCTGCGCCCCTCGACCACCGTGCCCGGTGAGATCGATCTGGACATCACCGGGCCGTGGCTGCACACCATTCTGTTCGAAGTCCCGCTGCTGGCGATCATCAACGAGGTCTGGTTCCGCAACACCACCGACTCGGATTTCAGCGAAGGCGAGCGCCGCCTGCAGGCCAAGACCGCGCTGCTGCGCGATACCCCCGGCTTCGAGCTGTGCCGGATCGCCGATTACGGCAGCCGCCGCCGTTACTCGCGCCAGTGGCATGGGCGGATGCTGCCGATGCTGCGCGACGCGCTTGGTGCGCAGTTCGTGGGCACCAGCAACGTGCATTTCGCCCGGCTGTACGGCATGACCCCGCACGGCACGATGGCCCATGAGTACCTGCAGGCGTTCCAGGCACTCGGCCCGCGCCTGCGTGACTCGCAGGTGGCCGCGCTGGAATCCTGGGCGCGCGAGTACCGCGGCGACCTCGGTATCGCGCTGTCGGATGTGGTCGGGCTGGAGGCCTTCCTGCGCGACTTCGACATGTACTTCTGCAAGCTGTTCGACGGCGTCCGCCACGATTCCGGCGACCCCTTCACCTGGGGCGACCGCATGCTGGCCCACTTTGACAGCCGCCGGGTGGATCCACGCAGCAAGGTGCTGGTCTTCAGCGACGGGCTGAACATCGAAAAGGTGATGCAGCTGTTCGATTATTTCCGCGGCCGCTGCCAGGTGGCCTTCGGGGTCGGCACGCACCTGACCAATGACCTGGGCCCGACCCCGCTCAACATCGTCATCAAGATGGTCCGCTGCAACGGCCAGCCGGTCGCCAAGCTGAGTGATTCACCCGGCAAGAGCATGTGCGACGACCCGGGCTATCTGGCGTATCTGCGCCAGGTCTTCGAGCTGCCCGCCGAGGGCTGAGCAGTGCACCGGCGCGGCGATCCGCTGCCGCCGGACACCCTTCAACCCCGATTCCGTTCAGCCCATCCGGGGCAGGTGACGCTGCGCGTCAGGAAGCGACGCAGCGCGCTCGCTATGCAGGAAAGCCAGATGTGCCACAATAATATGAGGCGCAGTTCACACTTTTGACCGACATCGATGCCGGTAATTGCCCGTATGCCGCCTCCGCATCGTGGTTCGTCTAGGCTTCCCGGATGAATGCATCATCACCACTCGATTACTACCGTACCCACGCCTGCTCTCGCCAGTGGCGCGGCTTCCTGCTGGCGCTCTGCGAAGAGTTCGACAGTGCGTTGCCCGATGCCGAACTGGCGCGGTTGATGGCGCGGATCGGTGAACGCTTCGGCCGTGCCCATGCACTGCCGGCGGCAGCGACCCTGGAGGAACTGCAGGACGCCGCCAATGCGGTCTGGTCCTCTGCCGAGTGGGGCCAGGTGGCGTTCGAGGAATTGCCGGAACAGGTTCACATTCACCATGCCGCCTCGCCGTTGTCGGCGGTACTCGGCGGCCGCGTCGGGTGGGATACTGGTTTTCTGGAAGGTGTGTACCGGCAATGGTTCCGCGCCGCCGGGATGGTGTCGGTATTGGATGTCCGGCACCTGCAGAGCGACAACCCGGATGTAGCGACATACACGCTGTCGCGTGTGTTCTGAATCTCTCTCCCCCCCTTTGATGGTGCCATGAGCAAGCTTCTGCAACATGCCGATACAGAGAGCCACGACGATGACGTGGCCGGCCTCTTCAACCGCTTGGGCGGCCGCGATGACACGCGCACCTACCAGGATTTCACCCACAGCCAGCCGCAGGTCAGCACCACGGCCCGCCTGCGCGAGGAGGCCCCGCCGCCGATTCCGGCCGCGAGCCTGACCGCGGTACCCAGTGCCGCGCCGGTGATCACGCCCGTGATCGCCGCGGCCGAGGCGGCGCCCATCGACGTGCCGGCAGCGGCTGCACCGGCGCAGAGCACACCGCTGGAACAGCTGTTCCAGCGACTGGCCGGGGCGCGTAGCGCGACGCCGGGGCACAGCCCGCTGAGCCGGCTGCGCGGGGCGTGAAACGTAGCCGGTGATCGCTCGCCGCGCCCTTCGGGGTGGGGCGGGAGTGCCGGCTGATGCAAGGGGATGCCGCTGCGTGCGGCCGTGTTGGGGAACATCATGAGCAAAACTTCCACCCCGAGAGGGGATGCCGTTCTGGCCCGCTTGGCGCTGCTTGCGCTGGTGGTCGGCGGCGCCATGCTGCTGGCCTTCGTGATCACCGTGCCCATGGAGATCGGTCAGCAGTTCCTGTTCTCCGCGGTGGTGTTCCTGATCGCCCTGTGCCTGCGCAACCGCGAAAGCCGGTTGATCCCGCTGGTGTTGATGGGCCTGTCGCTGGTGATGTCCACGCGCTACATGTACTGGCGCCTGACCGACACGATGGGCATGAGCAGCTTCGTCGATCTCACTCTGGGCCTGGGCCTGGTGGCCGCCGAGGTGTACTCGTTCATCGTGCTGGTGCTGGGCTACTTCCAGGTGGCCTGGCCGCTGCATCGCAAGCCGATGCCGTTGCCCGAAGACCAGTCGCTGTGGCCCACCGTGGATGTGCTCATCCCGACCTACAACGAGCCGCTGTCGGTGGTACGCACCACCGTGCTGGCGGCCACCGTGCTGGACTGGCCGGCGGACAAGCTCAACATCTACCTGCTCGATGACGGCCGCCGCGAGGAATTCCGCGAATTCTGCGACGAGGTCGGGGTGAAGTACATCACCCGCACCAACAACAATCACGCCAAGGCCGGCAATATCAATGCGGCGTTGAAGAAGACCAGCGGCGAGTACGTGGCGATCTTCGACTGCGACCACATGCCGACCCGCTCGTTCCTGCAGATGTCGATGGGCTGGTTCCTGTTCGACGAGAAGATGGCCGTGGTGCAGACGCCCCACTACTTCTTCTCGGCCGATCCGTTCGAGCGCAACCTGGGCAACTTCGGGCGCGTGCCCAACGAAGGCGAGCTGTTCTACGGCCTGCTGCAGGATGGCAACGACCAGTGGAACGCGACCTTCTTCTGTGGCTCCTGCGCGGTGATCAAGCGCGGACCGCTGGAGGAAGTGGGTGGCGTGGCCGTCGAAACCGTCACCGAGGATGCGCACACCGCGATCCGTCTGCACCGTGCCGGCTACCGCAGTGCCTACATCCCGGTGCCGCAGGCGGCCGGCCTGGCCACCGAGAGCCTGTCGGCACACGTCGGCCAGCGCATCCGCTGGGCCCGTGGCATGGCGCAGATCCTGCGGGTGGACAACCCCATGTTCGCCAAGGGGCTGAGCCTGATGCAGCGCATCTGCTACACCAACGCGATGCTGCACTTCTTCTACGGCCTGCCACGGATCATCTTCCTGACCGCGCCGCTGGCCTTCCTGTTCTTCGGCGCCCACGTCATCCACGCCTCGGCGCTGATGATCCTGGCCTACGCGCTGCCGCACATCGTGATGGCCAACCTGACCAACCTGCGCGTGCAGGGCAAGCATCGCCATCTGCTGTGGAACGAGGTCTACGAGACCACGCTGGCCTGGTACATCCTGCGCCCGACCCTGATGGCGGTGATCAATCCGAAGCTGGGCAAGTTCAACGTGACGGCCAAGGGGGGCCTGGTCCAGCGCAGCTACTTCGATGCGCAGATCGCCCGCCCGTACCTGCTGCTGCTGTTGTTGAACCTGCTGGGCGTGGTGGCCGGCATCGTGCGGATGGTGATGGCCGATACCAGCGGCGAGGTCAATACGATCTGGTTGAACCTGGGCTGGACCGTCTACAACATGATCATGCTGGGCGCGGTCATCGCTACCTCCAGCGAACAGCGCCAGATCCGCCGCTCGCACCGCGTGCCGCTGAACATGCGGGCAGTCCTGCACCTGCCCGATGGCCAGGCGTTGCCGTGCCGCACGCTGAACTTCTCCACCGGTGGCATGGCGCTGCGGCTGGACCAGTCCCAGCCCGTGCAGCCGGGTACGTACGTGGAGGTTGAACTGGCCCATCGCCAGCGCAGCGAGCGCCTGCCGGCCGAAGTGCGGCACGATCGCGACGACCAGGGCATCAGCATCCAGTTCGGCGAGCTGACCTTGGAGCAGGAACGCTGGCTGGTCACCTCCACCTTCGCCCGTGCCGATATCTGGGTAAAGCTGTGGGGTCGCCATGACCGCGATACGTTCCTGCGTTCCACCACCGACGTCCTCAAGGCCAGCATGCGCGGCTTCCACCGCCTGGGCAGTTTCGTTCTTGCGGGAGGCCGCAAGGATGGCCCCACCCCGCCGCGCACCGGAGATTCCGCATGACCCGTCGTGACCGTTCCCTGTTCCGCCCGGTGCGCGTGCCGCGCCCGTCCGCCGCAGCGGTGGCGTTCACCCTGACCCTGCTGTGTGGCGCGGTCTACGCGCAGGATCCTGCGGTACCCGCAACGGCCACGCCCGTCGCCGCACCCGCCGATGCCGCCCCGGCAGTGCCCGTGCCGCCTGCCGCGCCAGCGGCTGGTTCGCGGCAGAGCCGCTCCACGCTCAAGCAGCTGGGCATCGATTACGAGATCACCCTGCGCGGCATCCAGGGCACCGCGGGCGTGCCGTTCTCGGTGCGCAACGACCAGGTGGTCGATCGCGCCTCGCTGCATCTGAAATACAGCTATTCACCGGCGCTGTTGCCGGATCTGTCGCACCTGAAGGTCACCGTCAACGACGTCACCGTGGCGACGTTGCCCACGCCGGTCGAGCAGGCCGGGCGGATGATCGAGCGCGACATCGATATCGATCCGCGCATGATCATCGATTACAACCGCATCAACCTGCAGTTGATCGGCCACTACACCCGCGAATGCGAGGATCCGGACCACACCAGCCTGTGGGCCAACATCGACGCCGGCAGCTATCTGGAACTGGGCTGGGCGCCGCTGCAGCTGACCAATGATCTGTCGCTGCTGCCGGTGCCGTTCTTCGATGCCCGTGATACCAACCGGCTCGAACTGCCGTTCGTGTTCACCGGTCAGCCGGGGCAGGCGCTGCTGCAGTCGGCCGGTATCGTCTCTTCGTGGTTCGGCGCGCTGGCGGGCTATCGCGGTGCGCTGTTCCCGGCCTCGATCGATACCGTGCCGCTGGAAGGCAACGCGGTGGTCGTGGCCACCCCGCGCAACCCGCCGGCCGGCCTGGTGCTGCCCGACATCAGCGGGCCGACCCTGGCCGTGATCGCCAATCCGAACGATGCCAACGGCAAGTTGTTGCTGGTGCTCGGCCGCGATGACGGTGAGCTGCGCATCGCGGCCACCGCGCTGACCCTGGGCACGCCGTTGTCCGGGCCGACCGCCAGCATCGGCGATTTCAAGGAGATCGCGCCGCGCAAGCCGTACGACGCGCCAAAGTGGGTGCCCAGCGATCGCCCGGTGCGAGTCTCCGAACTGGTCCAGCAGACCAGCGAGTTGAATGTGGTCGGTTACCACCCGGACCTGATCCGGATCGGCCTGCAGCTGCCGCCGGATCTGTTCACGTGGCGCCGTGATGGCATCCCGCTGGATCTGCGCTACCGCTACACGCTGCCGGAAGGCGCGAACAAGTCGGCGCTGAACATCAGCATCAACGATGCCTTCGTCACCACGCTGCCCTTGAACGGCCGCCCGGCACCGCGCTCGGTGTCGGAGATGCTGTGGAACAAGATGAAGGCGCCGGGCGTGATGCCGATCCAGCAGAAGGTGATGCTGCCGACCGGGCCGTTCTCGTCCAACAGCCAGCTGCGCTTCCATTTCTTCTTTGATCGCCCGCAGGCGGCCGAATGCAAGAACACCTTCCCGGATGTGTCCGCGGCGATCGACGGCGACACCAGCATCGATCTGAGCGGTTTCGACCATTACATGGCGATGCCCAACCTGGCCGCCTTCGGCAACGCCGGTTATCCGTTCACGCGTCTGGCCGATCTGTCCGAGACCGTGCTGGTGCTGCCCAACAACCCCAACGCCGATGACGTCGGCAACGTGCTGACCCTGCTCGGCCGCATGGGTGCCTCGACCGGTTACCCGGCGCTGCGCAACCGCATCATCGCTGCCGGCCAGGTAGGCGAGCACGCCGACCAGGATCTGGTCGTGCTGGGGTCGCGTCGCAGCCAGCCGCTGTTCGGCGAGTGGGCCGCGCACCTGCCGATCGGCGAGGCGGGGCAGTCGCGCCGTTTCCAGCTGTCGGACTGGGTGTTCGAGCGGATGCCCTCGTTCCTGTCGCCGGATGCGCGCCGTACCGATCTGCCGACCACCGCCGAAGTGTCGGTGCGTCCGGATGCTGGCGATGTCGTGCTGATGGGCTTCGAGTCGCCCCTGCGCAAGGGGCGCAGCGTGATCGCGGTGATGGCCGATGATCCGGCGCAGGTCAACCGCCTGTTCGAGGCGTGGTTCGACCCGGACCGCCTGCGTGATTTCCAGGGCAGCGTGGTGCTGCTGCAGAAGGACAAGGTGCGCAGCCTGGCCGGCAACCAGACGTATTACGTCGGCCACCTGCCGCCGCTGACCTGGCTGCGCTGGTACTTCTCGCAGAGTCCGCTGCTGTTGGCTGGCTTCGTCGGTCTGGCCTGCCTGCTGTTGGCCCTGATCGCGCGCTGGCTGCTCAAGCGCAACGCCAAGTCCCGCATCGGGCTGTCAGGCTGAGCATGCGCGACACGTCCGTCCCCGCGCCGGCGCTCGCGCGCCGCCGCTTTCTGCAGGCACTCGCGGCAGCCGGTGCTGCCGCCGCGTTGCCGCTGGACGCATGGGCGCAGGCCTGTGGCACGCCGTGGCGTGAGTGGCGCACGTTCGTGGATCGGCACATCGAGCCGGACGGGCGCGTGGTCGATCACCTCAACACGGACCTGCGCAGCACCTCCGAATCGCAGTCCTACGGGTTGTTCTTCGCGCTGGTCGACAACGATCCGGTGCTGTTCGACCGCATCCTGGCCTGGACCCGCCGCCACCTCTGCCGCGGCCGCGCCGATCTCAATCTGCCGGCGTGGCTGTGGGGCCGGGCCGCCGACGGCCAGTTCCGCGTGCTCGACCCCAACACCGCCTCCGATGGTGAGTTGTGGATCGCTTATGCGCTGCTTGAAGCCGGCCGCCTGTGGAAGCGCCCGGGCCTGGTCGAGGCCGGGCGGCAGACGCTCGCGCTGATGCGCACGGCCGAAATCGTCGAGCTGCCCGGATTCGGGCCGATGCTGCTGCCCGGCAACCGCGGCTTCGTGCAGGCCGACCGCTGGACGCTCAACCCCAGTTACCTGCCGCTGTTCGTGCTGCGCCGCTTCGCCGCCGTCGATGCACGCGGTCCGTGGGCGCGGCTGGCCGAGCGCAGCGTGGCGATGACCCGCGCCAGCGCCCCGGTCGGGTTCGCGCCGGACTGGATCGCCTGGAACGGCAAGGCCTTCGTGGTCGACGCCGGCAAGGGCGCGCTCGGCAGCTACGATGCCATCCGCTGCTACCTCTGGGCCGGGATGACCGACCCGGCCGATCCGCTGCGGCGCAGCTTGCTTGATGGCCTGTCCGGCCCGCTGTCGATGCTGCGCGCGCAGACCGGCTTCGCCGAGAAGATCGACACGCGTCTGGGGGTCGGCACCGGCGCACCCTCGCCGGGCTTTGCCGCCGCACTGCTGCCGTATCTCAGTGCGCTTGGCCAGCCTGCACTGGCCAAGGCACAGCTGGCGCGGATCCCGACCGGCACCCTCAACTATTACGATCGTGCCCTGGTGCTGTTCGGCAAGGGCTGGATGGATCGCCGCTACCGTTTTTCTGCCGATGGGCGACTGCTGCCCGCGTGGAGTTCGCCATGTTCCGCAAGACCCTGACCCCCCTTTGCCTGGTTGGCCTGTGCGTGTTGACCGTGCCGGCCTTCGCGCAGAACGCATCGTCCACGCAGCAGCTGGTCAGCCAGGGCAATTACTGGCAGGACCAGGGCCGTGAGGATCTGGCGGCCGATGCCTGGCGCAAGCTGCTGGCGACCGATCCCAACCAGGCCGACGCACTGCTCGGCCTGGGCCTGATCGACCTCAACCAGGGCCGCCGTGCCGAGGCACAGAAGCGGCTGCAGCAGCTGCAGGCACGCCACCCGTCCTCGGCGCAGACCACGCGCCTGCGCATGGCGCTTGGTGGCGGCGGCGGTGGCAACCAGCTGCAGACCGCGCGCCGTGCGGCGGCGGCCGGTCGATACGTCGAGGCGGTACGCGCCTATGACGAGGCCTTCGGTGCGGGCGGCCCGCCCAACGATCTGGCGCTGGAGTACTACCAGGTGCTGGCCGGTACGCCGGAAGGCTGGACGCGCGCGCGCGATGGCCTGCGCCGTATCGCCACCGGCAACAACAACCCGGCCAAGCTTGCACTGGCCCAGGTGCTGACCTACCGCGAGCCGACCCGCCGCGAGGGCATCGCCCAGCTGCGTACGCTCAGCCAGGCCACCGACACCGCCGGCCCCGCGCGTGCGGCCTGGCGCCAGGCGCTGCTGTGGCTCAACGCCACCACCGCCGATGCCGGGCTGTACCAGGCCTTCCTGGACGTGGTGCCGAATGATCGTGAAGTGGCGGCCAAGCAGGCGCAGCTGCGCGAGCAGGCCGTGGCCAACCGTCCCGTGCCGCAGGATCCGAACCAGCGCCTGCTCGGCGAGGGCTTCCGCGCGCTGGACGGTAACAATCTGGCGCAGGCCGAAGCGCGCTTTGCGCAGGTACTGCGCGCGCGGCCGCGCGATGCCGAGGCACTCGGTGGGCTGGGTTCGGTACGTCTGCGCCAGGAACGTTTCGGCGAAGCCAATGAACTGCTGCGCCCGGCGGCTGCGATCAACGGCAAGTGGCGCAGCGCGGCCGATGCCGCGCGCTACTGGCTGACCCTGCAGGAGGTGCGTCGCCAGCCCAGCGGCGATGCCATCGCCCGTGTGCAGCAGGTCATCGCGCTGCAGCCCAAGGAGCCCGCCGGCTATGTCGCGCTGGCCGACCTGCAGAGCGGCAGCGATCCGGCCGCGGCCGAGCGCAGCTACCGCAAGGCACTGGAACTGGATGCCGGCAACGCCGGTGCGCTGCAGGGCCTGGTCGGCCTGCTCGGCCGTCTCGGCCGCGCCGATGAAGCGGCCGCGTTGTTCGACCGGCTGACCCCGGCCCAGCAGGAAAGCGCCGGTGGCCAGTCCGTGCTGCGTGCCAACCTCGCCCGCGCGCGCGCGCAGCAGGCGCTGGCCGAGGGCAGCATCGAGATGGCGCAGATCGAATTGGAAGACGCGCTGCTGGTGCAGCCGCGCGATCCGTGGCTGCGGCTTGAACTGGCGCGGCTGTACACGCGCGCGGGCCGTCCGGACCAGGCCAACGGTGTGATCGAAGGGCTGCGCGCGCTGGACGACAGCTCGCCAACGTCGCTGTATGCGCAGGCCCTGTTCGCCCAGGAAAGCAGTGATTGGCCGCGGGCCTATGCGCTGCTCGAACGCATTCCCACCGCCTCGCGGGATTCTGAAATGACTGCGCTGCATGACACCGCGTGGGTGCAGGTGCAGGCCGCCCAGGCGCGCTCGCTCATGCAGCGCCAGCGCAGTGGCGAAGCGCAGCTGTTGCTGGCCCGCGCCGAAGCCGCACTCGGCGACCGGGTCAAGAATCCGTCCATCGTGGCCGCGTTGGCCGGTGCCTACGCCGACATCGGCAGCCAGCAGCGCGCCCTCGTGCTCGCGCAGCGCCTGATCGAAGGCGGTTCGCCCAGCGTCGACAATCGCCTGGAATATGCCTCGGTGCTGTTGCGCGCCGGTCGCGATGGCGAAGTCGCCGCGATCCTGCGCCAGCTCGCCGACGTGCCGCTCTCGGCGAGCCAGCAGACCCGCTTGAACGATCTGCGCAGCGGTTACGTGCTGCGCCAGGTCGATGCGCTGCGTGAGCTGGGCAATCTGGAAGGTGCATATGCGGTGCTGGCCCCGGCCTTGGCCGAGCGCCCGCAGGATCCGCGCAACATCGCTGCGCTGGCACGGCTGTACGCCGCCGCGGGCGACAACGGCCAGGCGCTGGCGCTGTATCAGCAGCAGCTGCAGTTGGCGCCGGGCGATCTGGATGCGATGGTCGCCGCTGCCGGCAGTGCCGCGGCGATGCGCGACATGGACCTGGCCGAACAGTATCTGGAGCGCGCGCTGAAGCAGGCGCCGGAATCGCCGGATGTGTTGGCGGCTGCAGGGCGCGTGTATCGCGCGGCCGGCAAGAACCGCCGCGCTGAAAGCTACTTCCGCGCGTCGCTGGCGGCTGCTGCGAAGGGCAGCGGCCAGCTCGACAACGGCTACCCGCAGGCCAGCACCGCGATGCTGGCAGGCGGTGGCAGCTTCAATCCGTTCGCCGGTCTCAACCGTGGCGGTGGCACCCGTACCGCGGCGCTGCGTGACGGCGGTCTGCCGCTGCCGGCGGCGACGGCCCGTCTGGCTGCCGAACCCCTGCCGATGGACGCCGGCCCGTCGATGGGCATGAGCCTGGGCCCGGCAAGCGTCACCCCGGTGATCGATGCCGATGGTCTGCCGGAACCGGTCATGGCCACGGCCGCGGCCAGCGGCGGTGTCGCCCTGCCGTTGCCGGTGCCCGGCTCGCGTCAGGTGCCCAGCCAGGCGAGCGCGCCGCGCGCCTCGCGCAATACCGCGCTTGGCCCACTGCCGCCGGCCACCACCGGCAACGGCGTGCTGGATGAACTGCGCGCGCTCAAGGCCGAGAACAGCAGCAGCCTGGCCGTGGGCGCGGCGTATCGCACCCGCGCCGGCGAAGCCGGCATGGGCCAACTCGATGACCTGCAGGTGCCGCTGGAGGGGCAGTTCGCGGTCGGCGACGGCAAGCTCAAGGTCACGGTCACGCCGACCGTGCTCGATGCCGGTCGCCCGGATCCCGAATACACCAGCGCCAGCCGCTTCGGCGGTGGCCCGCAGGCCGCCTTGGCCGGCGCACTGGCGGCTGATCGCACGCCGGTCGATGACCTGGTCGGCTCGTCGCTCTACCAGACGCTGCTGACCCGAGGCGAGAGCAACGCGACCCGCAATCTGATCTACGACCGCGCACTGGACAACGGCCGTTACCAGGAACTGTTCAACCAGACCGATGGCTCGCTGACGCAGGCCGAACGTGCGGCGGCCGCGCGTGCGCTGCTGTTCGCCGATCCGCTGCCCAGCTACATCCTCAGCCGCGATCTGGCCAATACGCCGATCAGCGATATCGCCACGCAGGTGTTGGGCAACGCAGGCCTGGTGCGCGGGCTGAGCGCGGCCGAGCAGGCGCAGCTCAAGACCCTGTCCCAGGGCGGTGGTGGATCGCAGACCCCACAGGCCTTCCAGGACACCCTGTACGCGATGGTGGCCAATGCGGCCGGCTCGCAACGGATGAGCTCGCAGGATGCCAGCGGTGCCGGCGTCTCGGTGGGTTACGAACGTGGTGGCTTCCACGCGGATGTCGGCAGCACGCCGCTCGGCTTCGATGACACCCAGATCGTCGGCGGCATCGGCTACCGCGGCCAGATCGGCGATGCGCTGACCTGGTCCGGCGAAGCCTCGCGCCGCGCCGTGACCGACAGCCTGCTGTCGTTCGCCGGTGTGGAAGACGGACGCAACGGGCTGCGCTGGGGCGGGGTGACCGCCAGCGGCGCCAAGCTCGCCGCGACCGTCGACAACGGTCAGTTGGGCGGCTACGCCAGTGCGTCGTGGCACCGCCTGGAAGGCGAGAACGTGGCCGACAACGATCGCCAGGAAGTCGGCGTGGGGGTGTACGTACACGCGCTGGAAACCACCAACCAGTCGCTGACCGCCGGCCTGAACCTGACCGCGATGCAGTACGACCGCAACCTCAGCGGCTTCACCTACGGGCATGGCGGCTACTTCAGCCCGCAGCGTTATGTGGATGTCGGCTTCCCGGTGCACTGGAATGGCCGCACCGCCAGCGGCCGCGTGGCCTGGCAGCTGGATACCAGCGTCGGCGTGCAGCACTTCAAGGAAGAGGCCGCGCCGTACTTCCCGACCGATCCGGCGATGCAGCAGGCCGCCTACGATGCCGCCTCGATGGCCGCGCTGCTGGGCCTGACCACCGAGTACGTCGATCCGGTCTACACCGGCCAGACCAAGACCGGCGTGTCCTACAACCTCAGCGCCGCCGCCGAATGGCAGCTGTCCTCGCAGCTGTTCCTGGGTGGGCGCATGGAGTTCAACAACGCGCGTGACTACCGGCAGTTCGGCACCAGCCTGTACCTGCGCTTCCTGCTCGACCGCCTCGGCGCCGGGCTGGGCAAGCAGCCGCAGCCGCTGCGTTCGCCGTACGCGTCGGGTGAATGATCGCCGTCATGCGCTGATGACCGGCCCGCTGCCAGGCTTTACCTGGCCGCGGGTGTCCCGCAGGCTTGGCCCGTTCCTGCTGCGAAGAGGCTGATGTCCCGTGACTGATTCCCCATCGTTCCACCCGATGCGCCGCCGCCTGCTGCAGGCGCTGGCCGTGACCCCATTGTTGGCGTGTTCTGCCAACGGTCCAGCGCGTGGCCCCGGCCCGTGGACGGCGTGGCAGGTGATGCGCGCCTCCAGCGTGACCCCGGACGGCCGCATGGTCGACCACAACAACGCCGACCAGCGCTCGACCTCCGAAGGCCAGTCCTACGCGCTGTTCTTCGCGCTGGTGGACAACGATCAGACGCTGTTCGACCGCATCCTGCGCTGGACCGAGGACAACCTCGCCGGCGGCAGCATGGCCCAGCGCCTGCCGGCCTGGCTGTGGGGGCGCGATGCCGCCGCCAGCGCCTGGAAGGTGCTGGACGACAACCCGGCCAGCGACTCGGACGTGTGGCTGGCCTACACCCTGCACGAAGCGGCCCGGTTGTGGAAACGGCCCGCACTGCGGCAGACCGCCGAGGCGATGCTGGCCGCGATCCTGGCCCAGGAAGTGGTGAATGTGCCGGGCCTGGGCACGATGCTGATGCCGGGGCCGAACGGGTTTGCGACCGAAGACACCTGGCGCTTCAATCCCAGCTACGTCCCACTGCCGCTGCTGCGCCGGTTCGCCGCACTGGACCCGACCGGGCCGTGGACCACCGTGATCGGCAACAGCATGCGTCTGTTGCGCGACACCGCACCGCACGGCTTTGCGCCGGACTGGACCGCATGGCGCGACGGCAGCTTCATCGCCGACCCCGACAAGGGCCCGCTCGGCAGTTATGACGCGATCCGCTGTTACCTGTGGGCGGGCATGACCGCGGTCAACGATCACAGCTTCCGCCCGGTGCTGGAGGCGCTGCACGGCCCGCTGACGGTGTTGCGCGACGGCCAGCTGATACCCGAGAAGGTCAACACACTCACCGGCGCGCGCGAGGGCACCGGCAACTACGGTTTCGAGGCGGCGTTGGTCCCGTACCTGCAGGCGCAGGGTGAAGTGGACCGGGCAAAGGCGATGGTGGCTGGCCTGCCCACACCGGAGCAGCAGCGTGCCGCGCCGCCGCGCTATTACGAGCAGGTGCTCAGCCTGTTTGCGCTGGGCTGGTACGAAGGTCGCTATCGCTTCGCCGCCGACGGCCAATTGCGGCCGGCCTGGGCCTGATCCGCCGCCTACCGACCGCGGGTCGGTAGGCACACCCTCATTCCAGCGCGTAACGCAGCACGAACAGCCCGGCCACCAGCCACACCGCCGGGTGCACCTCGCGCCAGCGCCCGGTGCCGGCCTTGAGCACCGCGTAGGCGATGAAGCCGAAGGCCAGACCATTGGCGATGGAGTAGGTGAACGGCATCGCCAACGCGCACAGCGCGGCCGGCACCGATTCGGTCAGGTCGCCCCAGTCCACATCGACCAGCTCACGCAGCATCAGCCCGGCCACGAACAGCAGGGCAGGCGCGGTGGCGTAGCCGGGCACCATCGCCGCCAGCGGCGAGAACAACAGGGCGGCCAGGAACAGCGCGGCCACCACCAACGCGGTCAACCCGGTGCGGCCACCGGCCTGCACGCCCGACGCGCTTTCAGCGAAGGCGGTGGTGCTGCTGGTCCCGAGCAGCGAGCCGGCCACGATCGCCGTGCTGTCGGCCAGCAACGCACGGCCGAAGCGCTTCTGTGCGCCCGGTAGTTTCAGCAGCCCCGCGCGACCGACCACGCCGTACAGCGTGCCGGTGGCATCGAACACTTCCACCAGCACGAACACCAGCACCACCTGCAGCAACACCGCGATCGGCGCGCCGCCGTCGTGGTGCAGCAGGCCGGGCAGGTCCAGCTGCAGGAAGGTCGGGGCCAGACTCGGCGGCAGCGAGATCAGGCCGTGGAACTGCACATCACCCAGCAGCCAGGCGGCACCGGTCACGGCCAGGATTCCGATCAGGATCGCACCGCGCACCTTGCGCGCCTCCAGGATCGCGATCAGCAGGAAGCCGGCCAGCGCCAGCAGCGGTGGCGCGGTGTTGAGCGGACCGAGTGCGACCAGCGTGTCGGTGTTGGCGATGATCACGCCGGATTTCTGCAGCGCGATGATCGCCAGGAACAGCCCGATGCCGGCCACGATCGCCGCACGCAGCGAGGGCGGGATGCCCGCCACCAGCCACGCGCGTACGCCAGTGAGCGACAACACCAGGAACACCAGACCGGATATGAAGACGGCGGCCAACGCCTGCTGCCAGGGCAGGCCGGCGGCACCGACCACGGTGAAGGCGAAAAACGCATTCAAGCCCATGCCCGGGGCCATGCCGACCGGGAAGTTGGCGGCGAACGCCATCACCATCGAGCCCAGTGCAGCGGCCAGGCAGGTGGCGACGAATACCGCACCCGGGTCCATGCCGGTGGTGCCCAGGATGTCCGGGTTGACGAACACGATGTAGGACATCGTCAGGAAGGTGGTCAGGCCGGCCAGCAGTTCGGTGCGCACGGAGGTGCCGTGCTGCTGCAGCTGGAACAGGCGCTCGGGGAGGGACATGGTGGTTATCTCGCGACGATAAGGCGTCACGACCAACGGTCGTGACCTACCGGAATGCAAACGGCCGCGCAGTGCGCGGCCGTTTTTCCTTTCTTATTTCAGCGCCTTGAAGCGCAGGCGCTTCGGCGCGGCGTCGTCGCCCATGCGGCGGCGCTTGTCTTCTTCGTACTCGCGGTAGTTGCCCTGGAAGAACTCCACGTGCGAATCGCCTTCGAACGCCAGGATGTGGGTCGCGATGCGATCCAGGAACCAGCGGTCATGCGAAATCACGAAGGTGTTGCCCGGGAACTCCAGCAGCGCATCTTCCAGCGCACGCAGGGTTTCGATGTCCAGATCGTTGGACGGTTCATCGAGCAGCAGCACGTTGCCACCCTGCAGCAGGGTCTTGGCCATGTGCAGGCGGCCACGCTCACCACCGGAGAGCGAGCCGACCAGCTTCTGCTGATCCTGGCCCTTGAAGTTGAAGCGGCCGATGTAAGCGCGCGACTGGATCTCCACCCCGTTGATGTTGAGGATGTCCAGGCCGCCAGCGATTTCCTGGAAGACGTTGTGGTTGCCTTCCAGCGCGTCGCGGCTCTGATCCACGTAGGACAGCTTGACGGTCGGGCCGACCACGATCTCGCCGGTATCCGGCTTTTCCTGGCCGGTGATCATCTTGAACAGGGTCGACTTACCGGCACCGTTGGGGCCGATGATGCCGACGATCGCGCCACCCGGGACCAGGAAGTTGAGGTTGTCGAACAGCAGGCGATCGCCGAACTTCTTGGAGACGTTCTTGAATTCCATCACCGCATTGCCCAGGCGCTCGCCCGGCGGGATGAAGATTTCATTGGTCTCGTTGCGCTTCTGGTAATCCACCGACTGCAGCTCTTCCAGGCGGGCCAGACGGGCCTTGCCCTTGGTGCGGCCGCCCTTGGCGTTCTGGCGCGACCACTCCAGTTCCTTCTGGATCGCCTTCTGGCGGGACTTCTCCTGGTTGTCTTCCTGACGCAGGCGGTCGTCCTTCTGGGTCAGCCAGTCGGTGTAGTTGCCCTTCCACGGAATGCCGCGGCCGCGATCCAGTTCCAGGATCCACTCGGCGGCGTTGTCCAGGAAGTAGCGATCATGGGTGACGGCCACGACGGTACCGGTGTAGCGGGCCAGGAACTGCTCCAGCCATTCCACCGACTCGGCGTCCAGATGGTTGGTCGGTTCATCGAGCAGCAGCATGTCCGGCTTCTGCAGCAGCAGGCGGCACAGCGCCACACGACGCTTTTCACCACCGGACAGGGTGCCCACGATGGCTTCCCACGGCGGCAGGCGCAGCGCGTCGGCGGCCACGTCCAGCTGGTTTTCCAGGGTGTGCGCATCGCCGGCGGCGAGGATCGCCTCCAGGCGCTCCTGTTCCTTGGCCAGCTTGTCGAAGTCGGCGCCTTCCTCGGCATAGGCCAGGTAGACGGCGTCCAGCTGGGCCTGGGCCTGCAGCACTTCGCCCACGCCTTCCTCGACGGATTCACGCACCGTCTTGGTCGGGTCCAGCTCCGGTTCCTGGGCCAGGTAGCCGACCTTGATGCCGGCCTGCGGGCGGGCTTCGCCCTCGAAATCGGTATCCACGCCGGCCATGATCTTGAGCACCGTCGACTTGCCGGAGCCGTTCAGGCCCAGCAGGCCGATCTTGGCACCGGGGAAGAACGACAGCGAGATGTCCTTGATGATCTGCCGCTTGGGCGGGACCACCTTGCTGACGCGGTTCATGGTGTAGATGTATTGCGAGGACATGAGCTCTCCGAAGGCGCAACCCTGCGCCCGTTCCGGACGGAACAGGAACAGAAGAAGAAAAGGATGGGCCAATTATAGCCGGAAGCGATCAGGGCCGCCGGGAGCCAAGGTGCCCGGGGCTTGCCGCCGCCTGAATGCGGGGTCAAACCCATTGAATTGGAAACCGTTTCCAGCCGGAGACCGTTCAGACGCGGTGCGCATGATGGAGCCATCAACCCACCAAGCGAGGCCAGTCATGCGCATGAATCGATTTGTGGTCGGGGCCGTTGCCTCGCTGCTGGCCTTGGGCACCGTGGCCCCGGCCTTCGCCGATGACCACCGTGGCCGCGGTCACGACCGCCGGGAGTGGCGTGATGACCGCCGCGACAACCGCCATGACCGGCACGATCGTCATGACCGTCGCGAGGTCCGCCACGACCGCCGTTACGACCGCCGTTACGACCCTCGCTACGACAACCGTGGCTACTACCGTCCGGGCCCGCCGCCGCCGCGTGTGGTCTATCGCCCGGCGCCGGGGTATGGCTCCTACGGCTGGGCGCGTGGCCACCGTTACCGTGAGTACTACGGTGGCCCGGTCTACGTGGTCAACGACTACAGCCGCTATTCGGTGCGCCGCCCGCCGCGCGACCACCACTGGATCCGCGATGATCGCGGCAACCTGCTGCTGGTCGCCATCGCCACCGGGATCATTGCGGATTACGTGATCAACCGGTAAGCAGGCCTGGCATCGCACTGACACGCTGACCGTTAGCGTTCGAACGGCACCATGACAAAGGGCCCGCGCAAGCGGGCCCTTTGTTTGAAGCAACGCGCTGTATCAGAACTGGACGGACCAGTTCAGCTGTACGCCCACATCGCGCTGGCCGTCGCCGGCGCTGGTCTGCGCCTGCAGCGACAGGCGGCTTGCCGTGGTCGGGTTGACCGCCACGCCCAGCTCGGCAAGACCCATGCTGCGCGCCAGCGGCACGGACTGCATCGCAAAGGTCGTATCACCGTTCTCGAAGCGCGCACGCGTCGTTGCCCCCAGGTCACCATCGGCATACTGCCAGCCGACCCGTGCAGTGAGCGCCGCACGGTCACGCTGCCCGCCGCTGATGTCCCACACCGCGCGCAGCGCTGCCACGCCGGTGCTCAGTTCATCGCGGTTGGCCTGCACCTGCAGCGCACTGCTGCCGCCGGTTTCGGCGATCCGGTCACTGCGCAGACGCACGTGTGCCAGTTCGATCTCCGGGGTCAGCGTCAGGGTGCGGGCCGTGAAGTCCCAGCCCGCGCGCGCGAACACGCGGGTGGCGGTGGCATCCGACCGTGCCGCCAACGACTGCGACAAGGTGCTGCCGACGGTCACCGCGCGGGTGGTGTCGATGCGGTAGTCGGTGCGGCTGACGCCACCGCGCAACCCGAAGTGTTCGCCCTGGAACTGGCCGTACACGCCGTATTCGGTGGCATCCGCGTCGGCCTTGGCCTGGCGGTCGTCCAGTCGATTGGTCAAGGTCTGCTCGCCCACCGCCACGCCCAGCAGCACGCGCTCGCTGATGCGCCAGTCGGCACCGGCCATCAGGCCCTGCTGCTGCACGCGCGAACGCGCGCCCACGCCATCGGCATCCAGGCGCAGCGAGTTGCCGCTGCCGGCCACCCACACGCCGGTGTTGCCGGCGAGGACGCCACTCACCGCGGCACCGTCCAGGCGCTGATGGATGCCATCGCGCAGGAAGCGATCCTGCAGCAGTGCGGTGCGTGCGGCGGCGTGGATTTCACCGCCCAGACTGTCGAAGGCCGGCACTACCTGTGGCACTTCCAGGCGGACGACGGCGTCATACACCGCATTGCCCGCGCCCAGCGCTTCCACCGCGCCGGCCACGGCCTTCTGGTTGGCGTTGACGACCACGTCGGGGAAGGCCAGTTCGACCTCCGGCATGGAGACGTCATTGCGCGCCATGGTCAGATAGACGTTGTTGGCGTCATAGCTCAAGGTCGGATCGAGGAACGCGAAGTTGCTGCTCACCCCGGCGAACGTGCCCGCCACACCATCACCTGCCGTCAGCACGGTGTAGCGGGTGGAGACCGCCCAGTTGCCGGCTGCCGCAACGGCCACGGTACCCGCAGTGCCCAGAGTGGCCTGTCCGGCCACCGAGACGAGGTCACTGCGGCCATCGGCGGCAACGTCCACCTGGTAGGTCGCGCTCGGGTCGAACACCAGGTCGCCGCTCATCGCCAAACGCCCGACGCTGCCAAGCTGGCGGCTGCCAGGCGACAGCACGCTGCCGCTGAGCAGGTGCGCGCTGCCCACGCTGCCGGTGCCGGCCAGCAGGGCGTTGTTGGTCATCTGGATGTCGCCGCCCAGCGCACCGGTCACCTCCAGCATGCCGCCGTTGACGACGGTGGTGCCGGTAAACGCGCTGCTGTCGCCGGTCAGGGTCAGGAAATGGCGCCCCTGGCGCAGGGTGCCGCTGCCGCTGAACTGGCCGGCGTACTGCAGCACGCGGGTGGTGTCGACGGCGAAGGTGCCGGCGTTCCCGATCTCGATGTTGCCGGTCGGCAGTGCATTGCCGGTGGCAAGCAGCGTGCCGCCTTCGATGCGGGTGTCGCCGGTGTAGGCGCTGCCGCCCAGGACCAGCGTGCCGCTGTCGTTCTTCACCAGCAGGCTGTTGCCGCTGGTATCACGCACGCCGCCGGCCAAGGTCACGCTGTTGCCAGGGGCGACCCAGACGCCGACCTCGCCGTTGAGCGCGATGATGTTGTCCAGCGTGATCGGGCTGCCCAGGCCCAGCGAGGTGCCGTCGGCCATGCGCAGCGTGCCGGTGCCCAACGCCTTGCTGGTGCCTACCGAGAGAGTGCCCTGGTCGACGTACAGGCCGCCGCTCCAGGTGCTGTCGGCACCGAGCATCAGCATGTCGGCACCGGTTTTGCGCAGGGCGCCGCTGCCGCTGAAGGCGCGGGAGGTCATCAGGTTGCTGGTCACCTCCACGGTGGAGTCCGCCGAGATCAGCACGGCACTGTCCAGGTTGAGCCACGTGTTGGCACGCAGGGTGCCGCCCGCCAGTTCGAACAGGCCCTGGCCGGTGCCAGCGGTGATGGCGACCTGACTGCTGCCGCTGTCGCCCACCGTGAGGGTGGCGTTCTGGCCGACCGTGATCGTGCCGCGGCTGGTGCTGGTCATGGCCAGGTCGATCGAGCCGGTGACCAGGGCGTTGGCACCGTCGTCGACCAGGAAGCTGCCGGTACCGTTGGTGCCCACTTTGAGGATCGTGCTCTGCCACTGGCTGTTGGTGCCGGTGACCTCGACCGCGCCGTTGCCGCCGACACGGTTGCCCAGCCACGCTTCGCCGCCGCTCAAGCGTCCGCCGTCGAACACGGTGACCGTGGCGCTGCCCAGGTCGCCGAACACCATCTGCGCGACCCCTGCATCCAGGCGGGAGCCGGTGTCGCTGATTTCCAGCGTACCCACGCCGGTGGCGGCCGAGCCGACGTAAAGGCCGCTGCCCGCCGTGGCGGTGGCGCCGCCGGACAGACGGGCCGTGCCGGTGCCGCCGTCGCCAATGCGGAGGTCGCGGGTGGTGGTCCAGCTGGCACCGTCGCTCACGACCATCAGGCCCACGCTGCCCGCGTTGACGCCGACCCGGGAGAACTGTGCAGTCACCTTCGCCCCATCGGTCACGTTCACGGTGCCGTTGCCGCCCGCACCCAGCAGCAGGGTGGCGCCGGTCGTGAAGGAGGAGGTTGCGCCGGAAACGTTGACCACGCCCACTGCCCCGAGCCCGGAGGCGATGTAGGCGTCGCTGCCGATCGCCAGCGTGCCGCCGTTGTCGACGTCGACCAGGCCCTTGCCCCAATGCCCGACGCCAATGGTCCCCAACGAGGTCCAGGTCGAACCGGCACCGCTGATGGTGGCGCGGCCGTCGGCCGTGCCGCGGGTGCCGAGGACTTCGCCGGTGCCCATGAAGATGGTGGCCGAGGTCAGCTGACCGCCGCCCTGGATCACCAGCGTGCCGATGCCGGTGTCACCCACGTGGATGTGATTGGTGGCTTCGCCCGTGGTGCCCACGATGGCGGTGCGGTTGCTGTCGATGTACGTCGCGCGGGCCAGCAGGTCGGCGGCACTGGGTTCGCCCAGCTGCCAGTTGCCGGGGGTTGCCCAGTCACTGTCGATCGTCCCGCGCCATTCATTCCACATAGGCTCCGCCGCGAACGCGACAGGCGCGATGCAGCCCAGTGCGATGGCGGTGGACAGCGCGGCCAGCTGCGGCGCGCGACGCGCGGCGGTGGACGAGGCCGCGCGGCCGCCGCGGGCGATTTCTGAAACAACCTGCACGCACTTCAGCGCGTGATTGAAGACCACGCGATACACATGATTCACAGCCAACCCCTGTTTGAATGAGACGATTCCCTGAATTGGGAATAACGGCCGCTGGTTGAACGCCTTTAGGGTCTGAAATCACAAAAAATGAACAATTCAAGGAACTCTGTCGCAGTTCAGGTTGTTAGTCGTCATTGGAGAATGGATCGACCCCGCCTTCGGCAGGGGCCAGCCGCCGATCTCGGCCTTACAATGAAGGGCTGCCGTTCCCTCATCCCCTGTCCTGGAGTAAGCGATGTTCCCGCGTGACGTCCGCATCGAAACCTACGATCCCGAACTGGCCAAGGCCATTGCCGCTGAAACCCAGCGCCAGGAAGACCATGTCGAGCTGATTGCCAGCGAGAACTACACCAGCCCGGCGGTGATGGAAGCCCAGGGCAGCCAGCTGACCAACAAGTACGCCGAGGGCTACCCGGGCAAGCGTTACTACGGTGGCTGCGACTACGTGGACATCGCCGAGCAGCTGGCCATCGACCGCCTCAAGCAGCTGTTCGATGCCGACTACGCCAACGTGCAGCCGCACAGCGGCTCGCAGGCCAACCAGGCCGTCTACTTCGCGCTGCTGCAGCCGGGCGACACCATCCTGGGCATGAGCCTGGCCCATGGCGGTCACCTGACCCACGGCGCCAAGGTCAATGCCTCGGGCAAGCTGTTCAACGCCATCCAGTACGGCGTCGACGAAGCCGGCCTGATCGACTATGACGAGGTCGAGCGTCTGGCGGTGGAGCACAAGCCGAAGATGGTCGTCGCCGGTTTCTCGGCCTACTCGCAGGTCATCGACTGGGCGCGCTTCCGCGCGATCGCCGACAAGGTCGGTGCCTACCTGTTCGTGGACATGGCGCACGTGGCCGGTCTGGTCGCGGCCGGCGTCTACCCGAGCCCGCTGCCGCACGCCCACGTGGTCACCTCGACCACCCACAAGACCCTGCGCGGCCCGCGCGGCGGCATCATCATCGCCAAGGGGGCCAGCGAAGAACTGCAGAAGAAGCTGCAGTCCATCGTGTTCCCGGGCATCCAGGGCGGTCCGCTGATGCACGTCATCGCCGGCAAGGCCGTGGCCTTCAAGGAAGCGCTGGAGCCGGGCTTCAAGGCCTACCAGCAGCAGGTGGTCAAGAACGCCCAGGCGATGGCCAACACGCTGATCGCGCGCGGCTACAAGATCGTTTCCGGCGGTACCCAGAACCACCTGATGCTGGTCGACATGATCGGCAAGGATGTCTCGGGCAAGGATGCGGAAGCCGCGCTCGGCCTGGCCCACATCACCGTCAACAAGAACTCGGTGCCGAACGACCCGCGTTCGCCGTTCGTGACCTCGGGCCTGCGCCTGGGCACCCCGGCGGTGACCACGCGTGGTTACCTGGAACAGGACTGTGTGGACCTGGCCAACTGGATCGCCGACGTGCTCGATGCCCCGGCCGACGAGGCCGTGATCGCCCGCGTCCGCGACGCGGTCAGCGCGCAGTGCCGCAAGTACCCGGTCTACGGCTGATATGGATGAGGGCCGGCAACGGCGTACCTACGCCGTGCTGGCCCTGATCTGCGGCATCGTGGGGATGGCCGGCGGCGGCACCTTCGCCGCCATCGGGGTCTGGGTCGCGTTCGTCGAACCGGCCTATCTCGATCGCGCCTCGCGCCTGTTGATCGGGGGCTGGGGCAGTGCGGGCCTGATCGGGGTACTCGGCTGGCTGTGGTTGAGCAGCCGCTATCTTCGAGCGGGACGCACCGGCCTGCGTGACAGCGGGCCCTGGCCGTGGGCGGCCTTGGGTCTTGGAGCACTGGCCGCCGTGGCGGTCGTCGGCATGGCGTTCTGGCAGGCCGCCGCCAGTCCAACGGCGCTGGTCCTGCTGCTGGCGGGGCCGCCACTGCTGCTGCCGGCGGTCATGCTGGTGCGGCTGCGGCGAACCCAGGGCACCTGACCGGATGGAGGCCCATCGCACACAGCGGCGCGGAATGCTGCTGCACGCGGGTGTGTTTGGACTCCCGCATGCCCTGGCGGCGTTTGTCGTGGTGGGGCTCTGCCTGCGTGACGTGCTCCACCAGTACGGTGGGCCGGGCGACGCGCCGGGCTGGGCAGCGGCATGGTTCGGCACGGCCAGTCTCATCGTCCTGATCTGGCTCATCCTTGCCCGGTGCTGGTGGCAGGGCGGCCCGGTCGCCCTTCGGGCCGCCTCGACGGCATGGTGGGCGGGTCTGATCGCCGCCCTCGTCGCAACGGGCATTGTCTGGGCCGGTCTGCTGCGGTCGATCTTCCACGTTCATCTGTTCGACGGCGCCTTGCCCGCGGCGGTCGTCCTCCTGATGGCAGGCCTGCCGCTGTTCTCCTGTACGGCGCACCTGCTGTGGTTGCGTCGGCGCGTCACCTAGACAGGGCTGGACTCTCCCCCCGTCCATTTGCTGTAGCCGGTCCCTCTCAGGTACCGTTGCGACGCTGCCGTGACCACGGCATGACGTTTTCCCGATGTAAGGCGTTCCATGTACTGTCCGTTCTGCCAGCATGCCGACACCCGTGTGATCGACTCGCGCGTCTCTGAAGACGGCGCGACGATCCGGCGTCGCCGCGAGTGCGAGGCCTGCAACGAGCGCTTCAGCACCCTGGAAACCATCGAACTGAAACTGCCGGCGATCGTGAAAAGCGACGGCAGCCGCGAGGCCTTCGATGCCCGCAAGGTCCGCAGCGGCTTTGATCGCGCGCTGCAGAAGCGCCCAGTGCCCGAAGACAAGATCGAATTGGCGGTGCGCGCGGTGATGCAGCAGGCGCGTATCTGCGGTGAGCGCGAAATTCCGTCGATCAAGGTCGGCGAGTTCGTGATGAACGAGCTGCGCAAGCTCGACCATGTCGGCTACGTGCGTTTCGCGTCGGTGTACCGCAGCTTCGAAGACGTCGCCGATTTCCGCGAAGAAATCGAGAAGCTCGAGCGCGAGCTGCCCTCCAGCACCGAACAGCTGCAGCTGCTTGGCGATGTGATCGCGCTGACCAAGAAAAAGAAAGGCTGAGCCTGCGCCGCATCGCGGCCACCACGGCTGAGCTACCATCGCGGCTGCCTGCCGCCGGACGCTCACCGCCATGACTGAATTTACCGCTCTCGACCACCAGCACATGGCGTATGCGCTGCGCCTGGCCGAGCGCGCCGCGTACACCGCGCGACCCAATCCGATGGTCGGCTGCGTGATCGCACGCGATGAGGTGGTGGTCGGCGAGGGTTGGCACCAGCGCACCGGCGGCCCGCACGCGGAAGTGTTCGCGCTGCGCCAGGCCGGCGAACAGGCCCGCGGCGCCACTGCCTACGTGACCCTGGAGCCGTGCGCGCACCACGGTCGCACGCCCCCGTGTGCACTGGCCTTGATCGAGGCAGGGGTGACACGCGTGGTGGCGGCGATGCGCGATCCCTTCCCGAAGGTCGATGGCGGTGGCTTCGTGCTGCTGCGCGAGGCGGGTATCGAGGTGGCCGAAGGCCTGATGGCCGCCCAGGCGCGCGAACTCAACCACGGGTTCCTCTCACGCATCGAGCGCGGGCGCCCCTGGGTGCGGGTGAAGCTCGCGGCCAGTCTGGACGGCCGTACCGCGATGGCCGATGGCAGCTCCAAATGGATCACCGGTGAAGCCGCCCGCGAGGACGTGCAGCACTGGCGTGCACGGGCCGGTGCGATTCTCACCGGCGCGGCGACCGTGTTGGCCGATGACCCGATGTTGACCGTGCGGCTGGCCGATACCGAGGTAGTGCCGCCGTTGCGGGTGGTGCTCGATACGCGGCTGCGCTCTTTGGAATGCGCACGTGTGCGCGAGGGTGGGGCGCCGACGCTGTATGTGCACGACGCCGCGGTCAGCCCGCCGGATGCCGCCGATGCGGAGTTCGCCAGCGTGCCCAGCCATGACGGTCGTCTGGATCTGGGCGCGGTGTTGGCGCTGCTCGCTGAGCGCGGCATCAATGAAGTGCATACCGAAGCCGGCGCCACCTTGGCCGGTGCGTTGCTGGCCGGTGGCTGGGTCGACGAACTGCTGCTGTACCAGGCGCCCACGCTGCTCGGCGAGCATGGACTGCCGCTGCTGTCCGGCCTGGGTATCCATGCGATGGACCAGCAGCGCCGGCTGCGGGTGCTGGACAGGCGCCAAGTGGGTGAGGACCTCCGCCTGTTGCTGCGCCCATAAAAAACGGGCCCCTTGCGGGACCCGTTCGATCATGGCGCGGCGCGGACGCCGCAGCCCGATCAGTAACCGACGTGTGTGCCCTCATATCCACGGGGCGCAGCACTCAGCGGGCTAGCTTAACACTTATTTAACTTAAAGCCCCCAGTCAGGGTGCCCTGTTACACTAGCCGCGCCGGTCCGCCGGTACACAAACGTCTTCAGGGCGGGGTGCGATTCCCCACCGGCGGTAGGTGCGCAAGCACGAGCCCGCGAGCGCTTCCCGGTCCCCGGGAAGGTCAGCAGATCCGGTCCGATGCCGGAGCCGACGGTATAGTCCGGATGAAAGAAGACGGTGCGGCCGGGCCTTGCGCTCGGCGTGCACCTATATGCCTTGCGGCGTTTTTCGCTCACTTTCCGCGGAGAACGTTCCTTGTTTACTGGAATCATCGAAGGCGTCGGCCGTCTGGCCGCACGCGACACCCTTGGCGGCGATGTCCGCTTCACCTTTGACGTGGGCACCCTGCCGTTCGAGAACGTGCAGATGGGCGAGAGCATCGCCATCAACGGGGTCTGCCTCACCGTCATCGCGTATGACGCCACCCGCTTCCAGGCCGACGCCTCCACCGAGACGCTGGGCCTGACCACGCTGGGGCAGCTGGCCGACGGCGCCGTCATCAATCTCGAACGCGCGATGCGCCCGACCGATCGCCTGGGTGGCCATCTGGTCAGCGGCCATGTCGATGGCCTGGGCCAGGTGTTGTCGGTGCATGACGATGCACGTGCCCAGCGCTGGCGCTTCGCCGCGCCGGCCGCGCTGCTGCGCTACATCGCCAAGAAAGGCTCGATCTGCGTGGACGGGGTCAGCCTGACCGTCAACGACGTGGACGAGCAGGGCTTCGAGGTCGCCCTCATCCCGCACACCGTCGCCAACACCGCCTTCGCCGCTACTGCCGTGGGCAGTGCCGTCAATCTTGAAATCGATCTGGTCGCCCGTTACGTCGAACGTTTGTTGGGTGCAGGAGCACGCGCATGAATTTCGCCCCCATTCCCGAGATCCTCGAGGACATCCGCCTCGGCCGCATGGTCGTCATCGTCGATGACGAAGACCGTGAGAACGAAGGCGACCTGATCATGGCCGCCGAGCTGGTCAAGCCCTCGGACATCAACTTCATGGTCACCCATGGCCGTGGCCTGGTGTGCCTGCCGCTGACCCGCGAGCGTGCGGCCGACCTCGGCCTGGCACCGATGGTGCAGGCCAATACCGCGCAGTTCCAGACCAACTTCACGGTCAGCATCGAGGCTGCCGAAGGCGTCACCACCGGCATCTCGGCCTACGACCGCGCGCACACCATCCGCACCGCAGTGAAGCCGGATGCCAAGCCGGCCGACCTGCACCAGCCGGGCCACATTTTTCCATTGATCGCCCAGCCGGGCGGCGTGCTGACCCGCGCCGGGCATACCGAGGCCGGCGTCGATCTGGCCATGCTGGCAGGCCTGGAGCCGGCGGGCGTGCTGGTGGAGATCCTCAACCCGGACGGCAGCATGGCGCGCCGCCCGGAGCTGGAGGTGTTCGCCCGCGAGCACGGCCTGAAGATGGGCTCGATCGCCGACCTGATCGCCTACCGCCTGGCCACTGAAAAGACGGTCGAGCGTGTGGACGAACGCGAGATCGAGACCGAGTTCGGTCCGTTCACGCTGGTCACCTACCGCGACCGGATCGCCCACGACCTGCACTTCGCGCTGGTCCGCGGCACCCCGGATGCCGAGCCGACCCTGGTCCGCGTGCAGGTGGAAAACCCGTTGGCCGATCTGCTGCACTGGCGCCGCGATGATTTCGGCGTGGCCTCCACCGATGCCCTGCGCGCCATTGCCGCCGCCGAGCGTGGCGTGATGGTGGTGCTGTCGGCGCCACGCGATACCAACAGCCTGCTGGCCCGCCTGCGCCAGCAGCCGGTGCCGGTGGTACCGGGCAAGGACAAGGACGTGAGCCAGTGGCGCCGCAACGGGGCCGGTGCGCAGATCCTGTCCGACCTGGGCCTGGGCAAGCTGCGCGTGCTGGGCACCCCCCGCCGCCAGGTGGGCCTGGCCGGGTATGGCCTGGAAGTGGTCGAGACGGTGGAGAACACGTCATCGCAGGCGCGCTGACGTCGCGCCGCTTCGCGGCAGCCCCCTGACTCAGGGGGCTTTTGCACCCGACCCGTCCCCTGACGCGCGGCGACCCGGCTACACGCGGCCATGCGCTAGAATATTCACCTATTAAATGGACCCCACGCCGAACATGAGCCATTACGAAGGCGACCTCCGTACTCCGGAAAAGGCCCGTTTCGCCATCCTCGCCAGCCGCTGGAATGCCCGCATCACCGACGTGCTGGTGGCCGGTGCGCGGCAGAGCCTGGCCGGCAACGGGATCGACGAGTCCGCCATCGATGTGATCCGCGTGCCTGGCGCGTGGGAACTGCCGCTGGTCGCCGCGCGTCTGGCGGCCGCCCATCAGCATGCCGCGATCATCACCCTGGGCTGCGTGATCCGCGGCGATACCCGTCATTACGAACATGTGGCCGACCGCTGCGCCGAAGGCCTGATGCGCGTGCAGCTGGACTTCGGCGTGCCGGTGCTCAATGGCGTGCTGGCGGTGGAACGTGTCGAGGATGCCGAAGCCCGCGCGGGTGGCAGCCACGGCAACAAGGGTGAGGAAGCCGCACTGACGGCGTTGGAAATGGTCAATCTTCTGGAGCAGCTGCCATGAACAAGTCAAACCAGGGCAAGCCCTCCGGTAAACCCGTCCGCCGTGATGGCGTCGACCCCGTGCTGCGTTCGCGCGCGCGTCGTCGTGCCCTGCAGGCAATCTACGCGTGGCAGATCTCCGGTGGCAACGCGCAGAGCGTGATCGCCCAGTTTGCCCATGAACAGGCCCGCGAAATCGCGGATCTGGCCTACTTCGAAGCGCTGGTGCATGGCGTGCTCGACAACCGCAAGGATCTGGATGCGGCGCTGGACCCGTACCTGGATCGTGGGATCGAGGAAGTGGACGCGATCGAACGCGCCGCGCTGCGCGTGGCCGCCTATGAGATGCGCTTCCGCTTGGACGTGCCGTACCGCGTCGTGATCAACGAAGCGATCGAATCGGCCAAGCGCTTTGGCTCCGAGCACGGCCACACCTACGTCAATGGTGTGCTCGACCGGGCCGCGGTGGAATGGCGCAAGGTCGAATCGGGTCACTGATCCGCCCCGTGTCCCTTGCCGAATTCGCTCTGATCGACCGCATCCGTGCGCGCACCACCGCGCGCGCCGATGTCGTGCTCGGCATCGGCGATGACGCCGCGCTGCTGCAGCCGCGTGCGGGCGAACAGCTGGTGATCACCACCGATACGCTCAACAGCGGCGTGCATTTCCCGGTCGAAACCCCGGCCTACGACATCGGCTGGAAAACCCTCGCGGTGAACCTGTCCGATCTCGCCGCGATGGGCGCCCGCCCGGCGTGGTGCACCTTGGCGCTGTCCTTGCCGGACGCCGACGCGGACTGGATCGAAGCCTTCGCCGATGGCTTCTTCGCACTGGCTGACGAGCACGACATCGTGCTGGTCGGTGGTGACACCACGCGCGGGCCGCTGTCGCTCTCGGTGACCGCGCTGGGCCAGGTCGCGCGCGGCCAGGCGCTGCGTCGCGACCGTGCCCAGTTGGGGGATGACATCTGGGTCAGTGGCACGCTGGGCGATGCCGCCGGTGCACTGCGCCTGTGGCAGCAGAACCGCTTGAAAGTGGCGGTGGCCACGCTGCTCAGCGATGACGAAACGCTGCGCGAGCGCCTGCTGCGTCCGATCCCGCGGGTCACGCTAGGCCTGCGCCTGCGTGCCTACGCGCATGCGGCCGTGGATATCTCCGATGGCCTGCTGTCCGATCTGGGCCACATCGCGGCACGCAGCGGTGTGCGCGCGGAAGTGGAGGCCGATGCATTGCCGATCTCGTCGGCGCTGCGCGAGCAGCTCGGGCGCGAGGGTGCCCGCGACTGCGCGCTGCGTGGCGGCGACGATTACGAGCTGTGCTTCACCGTCGCGCCGTCGCAGCGCGAGGCGATCCATGCCTTGTCGGCGTCACTGGGTTTGCCGCTGACCCGGATCGGCCGGACCGTCGAAGGGGAGGGCGTGCACTGCGCCGATGCGGACGCCACCGACGGTGGCTACGAGCACTTCTCCGAACGTCGCTGACGCCCATCACACCGGCGGCAGCACCTTGCCCGGGTTGAGAATTCCCTCCGGATCCAGCGCACCCTTGATCGCGCGCATCGCCGCCAGCGTGGCCGGCGTGAATGCCTGCGCCATGAAATCGCGCTTGGCCAGGCCGATCCCGTGTTCGCCGGAGAGCGTGCCGCCCAGTGCCAGGGTCAGCGCGAACACGCGCGGCAGCGCCGCATGGGCGCGTGCGTTCTCGCCGGCATCGTCCGGGTGGTAGAGGATGTTGACGTGCAGGTTGCCGTTGCCGGCATGGCCGAAGGTGACGATCGGCAGATCGAACTCCGCCGATAGTGCCTGCACCCCGGCGACCAGCGCGGGAATGCGCGAGACCGGTACCACCACGTCTTCGTTGATCTTGCCCGGTGCGATGCTGCGCAGCGCCGGTGACAGCGCCTTGCGCGCGGCCCACAGGGTTTCGCGCGCGCTGCCTTCCATCGCCACATCCAGCGCGATCAGACCGTCGCCTTCGGCCGCCGCCGCGAGGGCCTGCAGCAGGTAGGGCAGGGTGTCGTGGTCGCCGTCGGCCTCCACCAGCAGCATCGCGCCGGCCTCTGGCACGTCAGCACCATTGCGACGCAGCAGCTCGAGGCTGCGCGCATCCATGAATTCCAGGCGCGTGGGCACCACCGGTTGCGCCATCAGGCGCGACACCGCCTGCGCGGCGGCATCCGCATCGCGGTACAGCACGCGCAGCCCCGCCTGCGTCACCGGCAGCGGGGTCAGCTTCAAGGTCGCTTCCACGATCAGCGCCAGCGTGCCTTCGCTGCCCACCAGCAGATGGGTCAGGTCGTAGCCGGTGGCGTCCTTGGTGTACGGGCCGCCGCAGGTGATCAGTTCACCGGCGCCGGTGACCGCCACGAGGCCGAGCACGTTGTCGCGGCTGGTGCCGTACTTCACCGCGCGCGGGCCGCCGGCATTGCAGGCCAGGTTGCCGCCGATGCTGCATATCTCCGCACTGGAGGGGTCCGGCGGCCAGAACAGGCCGTGCGGCATCAGCGCCTGCTGCAGGTCGCCGTTGAGCACGCCGGGTTCGACCACCGCGCAGCGGTCGCCGGGCTGGATGGCGAGGATACGGTTCATCCGCGCGAACGAGAGCACGATGCTGCCTTCCATCGGCACGGCAGCGCCGGTGGTGCCGGTGCCTGCGCCACGCGCGACCAGGGCGATGCGATGTTCGCGGCAGGCGCGGACCAGCGCGACCACCTGCTCGCGATCGCGCGGGAAGGCGACACCGGCCGGCAGCGTGTGCCGCCACGAGTTGTCCTGCGCATGTGCCTCGAGCGCGCGGTCATCGGTGCGCCAGCCGTCCTCACCGAGCAGGGCATGCAGGGTGGCAACGAACGCCGTGGGCAGGGCAGGGGTCATCATCAGGTCCGGGAATCAACAGGGGCACGTTGGATCGCGCGCCAGCCGATCACAGCCAGCGCCAGTGGCAGCCACACCCAACGCAGTTCGGAAAGGACGGTCGCCATCCCGCGCGCGCTGAAGAACTGCGGCGCGAAGGGCGAGACGCGGATCGGGCGCCACGGGGCGAAGAAGCGTTCGCCGCTCCACGGCCACCACAGCGCGACGCCAAGCCCGCCGGAGGTCAGTGCATCCAGCAGCGGGTGCGACAGTGCGCACAGGCCGGCGAACGCAGCCGCCTGCACCGCCGTGGCGCGCAGGCGCCGGTGCAGCAGCGCGGCGAGCACGGCCATCAGCGCGGCGAATAGGATCGAATGGCTGGCGCCCCGATGGCCGAAGCTGTCGGCGTAGGGAATGTGCAGCGCGAAGGCGAGCACGTCCGCATCCGGCAGCATGGCCGCGACCACGCCGGCGGCCAGCAATGGCGTGGAGATGCGGCCGCGATCCGCGGCGCACCACAGCGCCAGCGGAATGGCGGCGTGGGTAAAGATCGAGGGCATCAGCAGTCTTCCAGCCGGAACGCGTCGCGCAGCCAGTTCAGCTGCGGGGGCTCGCCGGCGGCTTCGACGACATCGAAGCGGCACGGCTGCTCGGCCAGCCAGGGATGCGACTGCAGAAACAACTGCGCGGCGATCACCAGCTTGCGTCGCTTGCGCCGGTCCACCGAGGCCGCGCCGCCGCCGAAGCGGGCGTCCGCGCGGTAGCGGACTTCCACGAACACGACGACATCGCCGTCGCGCATGATCAGGTCGATCTCACCGCGGCGATACCGCGCATTGGTGGTGACCGGGCGCAGCCCGGCCTCACGGAGATGGTGCTGCGCGGCAGCTTCCACCGCCGCGCCACGTACCGCGCGCCCGGTGGGCACGTGGCTCAGTTGCTGCTGGCGATCGGCATCGGCCGGCCGCCGCTGAAGGTCGACCACGCCGGCACCCGCAGTACGTTGCCGTTGCTGTCCAGGAACAGGGTGCCGGTGGCGCCGGCCAGGCCGCCTTCAGTCGCGACCTTGTCCAGGTAGGCGCTGATCTTCCACGCATCGAAACCGAACGCGAACAGGCGACCGGAGGCGCCGCGCGCCGAGGGCAGGATCTGCCCGGCGGTGGAGGCGGCCGGCAGGCCGGGCACGCCGCGCACGTTCCAGGCTTCGTTCGGATAGACGATGCCGTCCAGCGCCATGTCTTCTTCCGGCTTGCCGGCACCGACGGTCAGCTGCGAGGTGCCGACGCGGCTGGCACCACCGGCACCGGCCAGCGCCAGCTGCGGGGTCAGTGCACGCGCCTGCGGCGCCTTCACTGCCAGCAACACACCGTCGATGGCGCCGGCCGCACGCACCTGCGCGCCGATGTCGCCGACCGTGTCGCTCACGCCGATCGTCGCCACCACCTGGCCACCGCGCTGCGCGAAGCGCTCGCGGAAGGCGGCGGCGGCGCGGCGGCCGTTGTCGTCGTTGCTGTGGATCACCAGGACCTTGCTGCGCTCGCGGCCGCGCAGGTACTCGGCGGCGATGATGCCGTCGTCTTCCGGGGCCAGCGAGAAACCGGCGCTGCCGGCCGGCGGGGTGTCCTTGCCGCGGTTGAGGGCCAGCACCGGCACCGGCAGGTCGCGGCGGCCGAACACGGCATCCACTTCATCGCGGCCGAGCGGGCCGACGATGAAATCGGCACCGGCGGTCACCGCCTTGTCGTAGGCGGCCACGGCACCGGCGGCGGTGCCGGCGGTATCGATGAACTGGATGTCCGGGCGGCGGCGGGTTTCACCGTAGTAACCGCTGAGCAGGCCATCGCGGACCGGCTGCGCAGCGGTGGCCAGGCGGCCACTGAGCGGCAGCAGCACGGCCATTTTCACGGGCGGGCGGTAGCCATCGCTCATCGCCGGCGGACGCTTGCTGGTATCGAACTGCGAGGCGCCTTCGCGATCGAACGGACGCGGCAGCGGCAGGCCGCGGGCGATCAGCGCACGGCCGGCGAAGTTGTACAGCGGCTCATTGGCCGGCAGCGCCGCCGCGCGGGCGCGCAGGGTGGCATCGTCCAGCGTGCCGAGCAGGCCGGCGATGGCCTGCTGGTTGTCGCTGCGTGCCTTGCCGGTCAGTGCAGCGTGCGCACGGGCGCGTTCCAGCGCGGCACCGAGGTTGTCGCCGGTGGCCTGCAATGCGTTGGCGCGGGCCAGGTGCCAGCGGGTGCGCAGCGAGGGGGTGACCGCGTCGGCCGATTCTTTCAGCGCAGCCAGCGCCTGCGCCGGCTGCTTGTCGGCCAGCGCGAGTTCGGCCGTGGTCAGCTGGTAGCGCTGCAGGCTGGCGCCGCTGAGCTGGCGCGCGGTGACCTGGGCCAGCAGCGTGCGGGCGCGGGTCGCATCGCCGGCTTCATGCCAGGCGAAGGCGGCATCGGCCAGGGCTGCGCTGCGGGCACCGCCGCGCAGGGTGTTGGCCAGTGCTTCCAGCTGGAGGGCCGCATCGCGCGGCTTGCCCTGCTCGATCAGCGCCAGGGCCTGGCTCTGGGCCGGCGAATCCGGCGCACTGGTGAAGCTGGTCGTGGCGCAGCCGGCAAGCAGCATCAGCGACAACGAAAGGGCGGAGATCCGTACGACGGGCTTGTTCATGATCAGGTCCATTCGATGGGGGCAGCGGCCGTGGCCGGGGAACGGTACGATTCTACCCTTGACCACGGAAGAGCCGCTGATGAGTGCTGTCCCCACGCTGTATGTCGTTGCCACCCCGATCGGCAACCTCGCCGATCTGACCCCGCGCGCGCAGGACGTGCTGCGTTCGGTGGCCGCGATCTGCGCCGAGGACACCCGCCGCAGCGGCCAGCTGCTGGCCCACTTCGGCATCCAGCAGCCGCTGGTGGCGCTGCATGACCACAATGAAGAAGCGTTGTCGCAGCGGATCGTGGCGCGCCTGCTGGCGGGCGAGTCGCTGGCGCTGGTCAGTGATGCCGGTACCCCGCTGGTCAGCGATCCGGGCTACCGCCTGGTCCGCGCCGCGCGCGAAGCCGGGATCAAGGTCAGCCCGATTCCCGGTGCCTGTGCGGCGATCGCCGCGCTCAGCGTGGCCGGCCTGCCCAGCGATCGCTTCACCTTTGAAGGCTTCCTGCCGGCCAAGGCCTCCGGCCGCCGCGAGCGCCTGCATGCGCTCGCCGGTGAAACCCGCACGCTGGTGTTCTACGAATCCTCGCACCGGATCACCGAATCGCTGGCGGACATGGTCGCCGCGTTCGGGCCCGAGCGCCCGGCGGTGCTGGCGCGCGAGCTGACCAAGCTGTTCGAAACCGTGCTGGATGGTGATCTGGCCTCGCTGCTGCAGCAGGTCGAGGCGGACGACAACCAGCGCAAGGGCGAGTTCGTGGTGATGGTGCAGGGCGCGGCCGACGATGAGGAGGCTCAGCTGGTCCAGGGCCGTCGCCTCTACGCCAAGCTCAGTGAGCACCTGCCACCCTCGACCGCGGCCAAGCTGGCGGCCGAAATCACCGGTGCCCCGCGCAAGGCGTTGTACGGCGGGTAACCGCGACGGTCCTTGTTTTGTGGGACAATGCGCGCGGCGGAGTCGGCCAGACAGTCGCGTCATCCCTTGCGGGTGCCGAGGAAAGTCCGGGCTCCACAGGGCAAGGTGCCAGGTAACGCCTGGGCGGCGCGAGCCGACGGAAAGTGCAACAGAAAGATACCGCCTACGTTTCCTTCGGGAAGCCGGTAAGGGTGAAATGGTGCGGTAAGAGCGCACCGCGAGTCTGGCAACAGACCGGCACGGCAAACCCCACCTGGAGCAAGACCAAATAGGGACCTAATGGCGTGGCCCGCGTCGGGTCCGGGTAGGTTGCTTGAGCGCTGCGGTGACGCAGCGCCTAGAAGAATGACTGTCCACGACAAAACCCGGCTTATCGGCCGGCTCCGCCGCTTTTTTCGCGGACTCGCGAAAAAAGCCCCAAGGTTTGCAGCGCAAACCTTGGGCCCCGGGCTACCAGCCTCCAATTCCCCGCGCCTGACGGCGCGCCCCCTTTACTAAAGGGGGCTGTTACTCGGCTTGATTGTCCTGTGCTTCGGGTGCCCGCTGATCACGGCGCTGTCCCGATCCAGCTCAGCCTTGCGTTGCCAGCGTCGTTTCACCCACGCAGACACCCTCCGCATCGAACCGCCGTTCGGTGATGAAGCCGTGGCCGTTGGCGTCCAGCGCGATGATCGTGCTGGCGCGGGTGCCGTACTCGGGGCTGCGGATGAAGGCGGACGACAGCCAGCGCTCGCGCTCCAGGCCGATGCCGGTATCCGGCAGGGTGCTCTCCTCAGCGCGGGTCTCATCACGCAGGGCCCTCCACAGCGGGGCCAGATCGTCGTCGCCGTGGTCCGCCCACGCGCGCAGCGCTGCGTTCAATGTGACGGTTTTCGGCCAGGGCGCGTCCAGTGGGCCGTTGGACATGCCATGGATGCCCGGCGCCAGTGACTGGCGGTACAGGGGGTGGTTGCCCAGGAACTGGCAGCTGTCGCGATCGGCCAGTAACAGGTTGAAGGGGGCGAACTCGGCCGCGTGCCGGGCGAGCTCGTCCGCGAACAGTGCGGCCGGCGCGGCATCACGCAGATAGTCGGCCACCAGCGCCCCGCGTGAGGGGCCGGTCTGCCGGGCTTGCGGGTCACGGACATTGGTCACCACCGCCATCCGCCCCTCCGGCCCGATTCCGGCCCAGGTTCCGCCCGAGCGCAGGTCCCGGCCGGCGGCCACCCCGTCATCGGGTGCGGGCCACCGGCCCAGGGCGGCGGTCGGCCGCGCGTGGAACTCATCGCGGTTACCGGCCATCACCAGTTGCCAGCGGGGGTGGGTTTTCCAGGCAAGGGCGAGCAGACACATGCCTCACAGTGTGCCGGTTCTGCGCAGGGCGGAGGCGATGGCGACCGGGTCAGGACTGAATACGGGCAGATGTTTCACGCGGTCTCCACAGGCCTGAACTTCGGCGAAATCTCAAAAAATGAGACGAAACAGCAACTTGTGGATAAGCCTTGAACAAGTCTCTAAACATTGCTGCAAGCCCTTGATGTTCAAAGTGATTTCCCCTTCGCAAAGTTGTTGACAACCCAATCGGCACTGCTAAGGTGGGCATCAGAGGGGAAACCGGGTTTTTTGTGGTTTTTCGTGGTTCAATGTTTCACCGGGCGAAGGAAAGGTGAAAACGTCGTGTTTCAAGGCGAGACGGCCATCACTGTTGACGACAAAGGGCGCATGGCGGTTCCGACCGCGCATCGCGACCTTGTCGCGCGTGTGAGCAACAACCGTCTGGTCCTGACCTACAACCCGTTCGAGTCCGGCTGCCTCTGGCTGTACGCCGAACAGGAATGGGAACGCGTCCGTGATGACGTCATGTCCAAGCCCAACACACAGCGCGTCGTGCGCCTCCTGCAACAGAAGCTGGTCGGTTCGGCCGCGCATCTGGAGCTGGACGGCAACGGCCGCATCAGTATTCCCGCCAGCCACCGTGGTGCCGTTGGCATTGAAAAGAAGGCGGTGCTGCTCGGTATGGGCGACAAATTCGAATTGTGGAGCGAGCAGGCTCATCGTGCGTTGATCCAGCAGACGTTGTCTGACGAGGATCTCGGCGATGGGTTGCTCGACCTGAAGTTGTGAGCCGGGGTGCCCGGATGCGCGGAGCAGCGCAGACCGGTCACCTTCCGGTGTCGCAGCCGCCGGCAGGCCACCTGCCGGTCCTGTACACGCAGGTCCTGGATGGCCTGAAGGTGATCGAAAACGGAGTGTATCTCGATGGCACGTTTGGTCGTGGCGGTCACGCCCGCGGCGTGCTCGAGCAACTCGGTCCTGGAGGCCGGCTGCTGGTCATGGACAAGGATCCGGAGGCGATTGCGGTAGCCGAGCGTGATTTCGCGCCGGACCCGCGCGTCTCGATCTTCCGTGGCAGCTTCGCCGACCTGCTGCACTGGGAGGCCGCCGCCGAGGGTCTGGATGGTGTGCTGTTCGACCTGGGCGTGTCCTCACCCCAGCTGGATGTCGCCGAGCGTGGTTTCAGCTTCGGCAAGGACGGCCCGCTGGACATGCGCATGGACCCGGACAGCGGTGAAAGTGCGGCGCAGTGGCTCAACCGCGTTGAAGAGCGCGAGCTGATGGACGTGCTGTGGACCTACGGCGAAGAGCGCCAGGGCCGCCGCATCGCCAAGGCCATCGTCGCCCGCCGCGACAAGCAGCCCTTCACCCGCACCGCCGAGCTGGCGGAGTTGATCGCCTCGGTGATGCCGCGTGGCAAGGACAAGATCCACCCGGCCACGCGCAGCTTCCAGGCGATCCGCATCCATATCAACCGCGAACTGGCCGATCTCGAAGCCGGCCTGGACGCGGCACTGGCACGCCTCAAGCCCGGTGGCCGGCTGGCGGTGATCAGCTTCCACTCGTTGGAAGACCGCATCGTCAAGCAGTTCATGAACCGCTATGCCAAGGCACCGCCGAGCAACCGCCGGTTGCCCGAGCTGGCCGCCTTCGTGCCGACACTGGACCTGCACGGTGGCGCCATCAAGGCCGAAGACGACGAGCTGGCGGTCAACCCGCGCTCGCGCAGCGCCGTGCTGCGTGTCGCCGAAAAGCGCGAGGTGGCTGGATGAGCCGCCTGCTGTTGATCGTACTGCTGGCCTGCACCGTCGCCTCGGCGATCGGTGTGGTGTTCATGCGCCATCGCCACCGCCAGACCTTCGTGGAGCTGTCCCGGGTCGAGCGTGCGCGCGATGAGATCAACATCGAGTTCGGTCGCCTGCAGCTTGAGCAGGCCACCCTGGCCGAGGCGACCCGGGTCGACCGCGTCGCCCGCGAGCGCCTGGGCATGAAGTTCCCCGAAGCGGCCGACGTCGTGGTGATCCGGCCATGAACAAGTCCGGCCGCAACCGTGCGCGCAACAGCTTCAACCTCCGCCAGCGCTTGAAGTGGGTGGGGCTGGCGCTCGGCCTGTGCTCGGTCTCGCTGGTCGGCCGCGCCGCCTACGTGCAGATCATCAACAGCGAGTTCTACCAGCGCCAGGGCGAAGCCCGTTACCTGCGCGAACTGCCGATCAACACCTCGCGCGGCATGATCACCGACCGCAATGGCGAGCCGGTGGCGGTGTCCACCCCGGTCGCCTCGATCTGGGTCAACCCGCAGGAACTGCTGCGTTCGCCGGACCGTATCCCCGAGCTGGCGACCGCGCTGGGCATGCCGCTGGATGAGCTGACCTCCAAGCTCTCGCAGAAGGCCGATAAGGAATTCATGTACCTGCGCCGCCGGATCAATCCGGACGACGCGGAGAAAGTGGTCGCGATGAAGATTCCGGGCGTGGCCTCGCAGCGCGAGTTCCGCCGCTTCTACCCGCAGGGTGAGGCGATGGCGCACGTGCTCGGCTTCACCAACATCGACGACCGCGGCCAGGAAGGGCTGGAGCTGGCCTTCGACGAATGGCTGCGCGGCAAGGCCGGCGCCAAGCGCGTGATCCGCAACCGCAAGGGCGACACGGTGGAGAGCGATCTGCTGCGCGCCGCCGAGCCGGGCAAGGACCTCACCCTCAGCATCGACCGCCGCATCCAGTTCCTGGCCTTCAAGGAGCTGCGCAACGCGCTGATCGAGAACAAGGCCGCAGGCGGCTCGATCGTGATCATGGATGTGGCCACCGGCGAGATCCTGGCCATGGTCAACCTGCCCACCTACAACCCCAATGCCGTGGGTGGCGCTGCGCCGGACACCCGCCGCAACCGCGCGGTGACCGATCTGGTCGAGCCGGGTTCGACCATGAAGCCGCTGACCATCGCCTCGGCGCTGCAGTCCGGCGTGGTCACCAAAGACACCACGGTGGACACCAACCCGGGCTACATGGCGCTGGGCCGCTACACGATCAAGGACGTGCCGCGGAACAATGGCGTGCTCACCGTCACCGGCGTGATCACCCGCAGTTCGAACATCGGCGCGGCCAAGATCGCCGCCAAGATGCCGGACCAGGTCTTCTACGACCACATTCACAGCTTCGGTTATGGCGTCGCCCCGCACAGCGGCTTCCCGGGCGAATCGGCCGGCGTGCTGCCGCGCCCGGCGCGCTGGAGTGGTCCGTCCAAGACCACCATGTCCTATGGCTACGGCCTGAATGTCAGCCCGCTGCAGATCGCGACCGCCTACTCGGCGCTGGGCAACGGCGGCAAGCTGATCGCGCCGACCTTCGTCAAAGGCCAGCGCAACGAAGGCAAGCAGATCGTCGACGAGAACATCGCCAAGGAAGTCGTGGCGATGATGGAAACCGTGGTCACCCAGGGCGGCGCCAAGCAGGCGGCGGTGCTGGGTTACCACGTGGCCGGCAAGACCGGCACCGCCCGCAAGGCCGGCCCCGGCGGTTACGAGCGCGGCCATTACAACGCGCTGTTCGCCGGCGTAGTGCCGGCCACCAACCCGCGCTTCGCCACGGTCATCGTCATCAACGACCCGCAGGGCGGCAAGTATTACGGCGGCCTGGTCTCCGCACCGGTGTTCCACAACGTCATGGAAGGCGCGCTGCGCCTGATGGACGTGCCGCCGGATGACATCGAGTCGTGGCTGGCCGCCCAGCAGTCCGGAAAGATGGGCCACTCGGCCTCGGTGCTGCCGATGCCGCCGCCGGAAACGGTGATCGCGCCCGATGCCGCCGCAGAATTCGATGCCGCGCTGCCCAGCGCGCACGCCACAGTGCCGCCCGCGCAGGGAGGCACGCAATGAGCCAGATGATGTTGCTGTCGCAGTTGCTTCCCGATGTGGTGCTGAGCCACGACCCGACCATCACCGGCCTGGTGCTGGACAGCCGCGCGGTGCGCCCGGGCAATGCTTTCGTGGCGATCGCCGGCTTCGGCGCGCATGGGCTGGGTTTTGTCGATCAGGCCCGCGCCAATGGCGCCGGGGCGATCCTGTTCGACCCGCCGGCCCCGGTCGAGCTGCCGGCACCGGCCGATGCGATTGCCGTGCCGGGCCTGCGCCACCGCATGGGCGCGATGGCCGATCAGTTCCACCGCCACCCCTCGCGCGCGATGACGATGGTCGGCGTGACCGGCACCAACGGAAAAACCTCCACCGTGCAGTTGCTGGCCCAGGCCTGGCACCTGCTCGGCACCCGCAGTGGAAGTATCGGCACGTTGGGCGTCGGACTTTATGGCGACGTGGTGCCGACCGGCTTCACCACCCCGCTGGTGCTGCAGATGCATGAGGTGCTGGCGCAGCTGCGCGACGGGGGTGCCCAGGCCGTGGCGATGGAAGTCAGCTCGCACGCGCTCGACCAGGGCCGCGTGGATGCCGTCCACTACGACGTGGCGGTGTTCACCAATCTCACCCGCGACCATCTCGACTATCACGGCGATATGGCGCAGTACGGTGCGGCCAAGGCCAAGCTGTTCCACCGCGACGGACTCAAGGCCGCCGTGGTCAATCTCGATGACAGCTTCGGCAGTGAACTGCTGCGCACTGTCGGCCAGACCGTGCGCCCGATCGGTGTGAGTTCGCGCGGTGCCGCGCAGGCCACCCTGCGCGCCGACTCGCTCACCCTGGACGGTCGGGGCATCGCCTTCGATCTGGTCGTGGACGGTCAGCGCCATCCGGTGCTGTCGCCGCTGCTCGGCCGCTTCAACGTGGACAACCTGCTGGCCGTGGCCGGTGCGCTGTATGCGCTGGACCATGCCCCGGCCGCGATCGCCGCGCTGCTCTCGCAGTTGCAGCCGATCGCCGGGCGCATGAACCGCCTGGGCGGCGAGGGCGGCCTGCCCACCGTCGTGGTCGATTACGCCCACACCCCGGATGCGCTGGAACAGGCACTGACCAGTGTGCAGGGCCATCTGGCCGGGCGCCTGATCTGCGTGTTCGGTTGCGGCGGCGAGCGCGACACCGGCAAGCGCCCGCAGATGGCCGCCATCGCAGAACAACACGCCGACGTGGTGATCGTCACCGACGACAATCCGCGTGGCGAAGACGGCGACGTGATCGTGGCCGACATCCTGAAGGGATTTGATGCGCCCGCTGCCGTCACCGTGCAGCGTGATCGCGCCGCCGCGATCGCCACCGCGATCGGCCAGGCCGGCGCGGGCGATATCGTGCTGATCGCCGGCAAGGGCCATGAGCCCTATCAGGAGATCGACGGGGTCAAGCACGCCTTCGACGACACTGAAGTAGCTGGCCGTGTACTGGCCGCGCGCGTAGATAAAGCGGGTACGCCGCGCATGGAGGCACCATGAAGCGCACCCCGCTGTCGCTGATCGCCCACTGGGCCGGTGGCGAGATCCATGGCGAAGACACCGCCATCGATGCCATCAGCAATGACACCCGTACGCTCGCGCCGGGCAGCCTGTATGTGGCGCTGCGTGGCGAGCGCTTCGATGGCCATGACTTCGCGGCCGACGCGCTGGCACGCGGTGCCTCGGCGATGCTGGTCGAGCGACTGCTCGATGTCGCCCTGCCGCAGATCGTGGTGGCCGACAGCGAGCATGCTCTGGGACGCATCGCCGCCGGCATGCAGCGTGACCGCGACACCGCGGTCTTCGCGATCACCGGCAGCAATGGCAAGACCAGCGTCAAGAGCCTGCTGCTGGCGATCCTGGAACAGGTGGCACGTGACGACCGCAAGGTGGTCTACGCCAACCCCGGCAACCGCAACAACGAGATCGGCCTGCCGCTGGCGGTGCTCGATGCCCCGGAAGATGCCGACTACGCCGTCTACGAGATGGGCGCCGGCAAGCCGGGCGACATTGCCTACCTCACCGAGATCGTGCGCCCGCACTACGCGCTGGTGAACAACATCGCCCCGGCGCATCTGGAACGCATGGGCAGCCTGCAGGGCGTGGCCACCACCAAGGGCGCGATCTACGCGGCGCTGCCTTCCGATGGCGTGGCCGTGATCAATGCCGATGACGCCTTCGGGATCTGGTTCGAACAGCACATCGTCGGCCAGCCACCGCGCTGCCGCGTGCTGCGTTACGGCCTGGAGCACACCGCCGATGTCACCGCGCGTGCGATCCGCCCGGCCGCGCAGGGCAGCCAGTTCGTGCTGTCCACGCCGGCGGGCGATGCCGAGATCACGCTGGGCCTGCCGGGCCGGCACAACATCAGCAACGCGCTGGCCGCCGCCTCGCTGGCGCTGGCCGCGGGCATTGCGGTGGCGCAGATCGCCGCCGGCCTGGCCCGCGCCGAGCCGGTGCCGGGCCGCCAGATCGCGCACCAGCTGCCCAGCGGCGCGGTGCTGATCGATGACAGTTACAACGCCAACCCCGGTTCCCTGGCCGCCGCCATCGATGCCCTGGCCGCCTCGAAGGACGAGGGCTGGCTGGTACTGGGCGATATGCGCGAACTCGGCCCGGACGGCGAGGCGCTGCACGCCCAGGCTGGCCGCCGCGCCCGCGACGCCGGCCTGAAGCGGCTGTACACGCTCGGCCCGCTGAGCGCCGCCGCTTCGACCGCCTTCGGTGAAGGCGGCCAGCCGTTCCAGAGTCACCAGGCCCTGGCCGCCGCGCTCGCCACCGAACTGCATGCCGGCGTGCGCTGCCTGGTCAAGGGCTCGCGTGGCAGCGCCATGGACACGATCGTCAAAGCGCTGCTCGCGCAAGGAGAGGAAACCCCCAATGTTGCTTGAACTGGCCCGATGGCTGCAGCAGTTGGAGAGCCTGTTCGGGCTGTTCGGCTACCTGACCCTGCGCGGCATCCTCGCGGCGCTGACCGCCCTGTTCCTGTCGCTGTGGCTCGGCCCGGCGATGATCCGCAAGCTGGCCCAGTTCAAGGGCGGGCAGCCGATCCGTACCGATGGTCCGCAGACCCATTTCGCCAAGGCCGGCACGCCGACCATGGGCGGCTCGCTGATCCTGCTGACGATCACGCTGTCGGTGCTGCTGTGGGCTGACCTGCGCAACCGTTACGTCTGGCTGGTGCTGGCCGTGATGCTGTGCTTCGGCGCGATCGGCTGGTACGACGACTGGATCAAGATCGTCCGCCGCGACCCGAACGGCCTGAAGTCGCGCTGGAAGTACCTGCTGCAGTCGATCTTTGGTCTGGCGGCCGGTCTGTTCCTGTTCTACACCGCCGATGTCCCGGCGGCGATGACGTTCTACATCCCGATGTTCAAGTCGATCGCGCTGCCGCTGGCCGGCGTCAGTTTCGTGGCCATCGCGTATTTCTGGATCGTCGGCTTCTCCAACGCGGTCAACCTGACCGACGGCCTGGACGGCCTGGCGATCATGCCGACGGTGCTGGTCGCCTGCGCGCTGGGCGTGTTCGCCTATGCCTCGGGCAACGTGGTGTTCTCCAGCTACCTGCAGATCCCGCAGATCCCGGGGGCCGGTGAGCTGGTCATCATCTGCGCGGCGATCGCCGGTGCAGGCTTGGGCTTCCTCTGGTTCAACACCTATCCGGCCATGGTCTTCATGGGCGACATCGGCGCGCTGGCGCTGGGTGCGGTGCTGGGCACGATCGCGGTGATCACCCGCCAGGAACTGGTGCTGGTGGTGATGGGCGGCGTGTTCGTGATCGAGACGCTGTCGGTGATGATCCAGGTCGCCTCGTTCAAGCTGACCGGCAAGCGCGTGTTCCGCATGGCGCCGATCCACCACCACTTCGAACTGAAGGGCTGGCCGGAGCCGCGCGTGATCGTGCGCTTCTGGATCATCTCGGTGGTGCTGGTCCTGATCGGCCTGGCCACGTTGAAGGTCCGCTGATGAACGACCTGTCGCGCCAAGCCACCCGCCTTGAAGCCATCGGAGGCCACTTCGACAAGTGGCTGCTGGGCGCGATCATCGCGCTCACCGGGCTGGGCGTGGTGATGGTCGCGTCGAGCTCGATCGCGCTGATGAGCAGCCCGTTCTATTACCTCAACCGCCACCTGATCTTCCTGGCGGTGGGTATCGGCCTGGCGATCATCGCCATGCGCACCGAGCTCAAGAGCATCGAGCAGTACAACCAGATCCTGCTGCTGGGCTGCTTCGCCCTGCTGGTGGTGGTGTTCATCCCGGGCCTGGGCAGCAGCGTCAACGGTGCCCGCCGCTGGATCAACCTGGGCATCTCCAAGTTCCAGACCGTCGAAGCGGTCAAGGTGCTCTACATCGTGTGGCTGTCCAGCTATCTGGTCCGCTTCCGCGATGAGGTCAACGCCACCTGGCCGGCGATGCTCAAGCCGCTCGGCGTGGCCGGCGCGCTGGTGGTGCTGCTGCTGCTGCAGCCGGACTTCGGCTCGTCCACCCTGCTGCTGGCGATCACCGCCGGCATGCTGGTGCTGGGCGGGGTCAACCTGCCACGCATGTCGATGCCGATCGTGTTCGGCATGATCGGCATGACCGCGCTGGCGATCTTCGAGCCGTACCGCATGCGCCGCATCACCTCCTTCCTGGACCCGTGGGCCGATCAGCAGGGCGATGGCTACCAGCTGTCCAACGCGCTGATGGCCGTGGGCCGTGGCGAGTGGACCGGCGTGGGCCTGGGCAACTCGGTGCAGAAGCTCTATTACCTGCCCGAAGCGCATACCGATTTCATCTTCTCGGTCACCGCCGAGGAGCTGGGCTTCCTCGGCACCTGCCTGATCATCTCGCTGTATGCGCTGCTGGTCGGCCGCACCTTCTGGCTGGGCATGCGCTGCGTGGAAATGAAGCGCCACTTCTCCGGCTACATCGCCTTCGGCATCGGCCTGTGGATCAGCATGCAGAGCTTCGTCTCGATCGGGGTCAACCTCGGCATCCTGCCGACCAAGGGCCTGACCCTGCCGCTGATTTCCTCGGGCGGCTCGAGCGTGCTGATGACCTGCGTGGCGATGGGCCTGCTGCTGCGCGTCTCCTATGAACTGGACCGCGCCGAGCGCCGCCAGGCCGTGCGCATGGGCGCCGACCAGGAGGGTCCGCTGCCGGGCGACGTGCCCAAGGCCGACAGCGCCAGCGCCATCGCTGCGGCGATGCAGGACAGCGCACGCGATACCGCACCGCGTGACAGCGCCACTCGTGGCACCAGCCGCATGCAGCAGCGCATTGAACCGACCCTGGGGAGGATGGGATGAGCACGCCTCGCCTCGATCCGTCCCAGCGCCCGGTCATGATCATGGCCGGCGGCACCGGTGGGCACATCTTCCCCGGCCTGGCCGTGGCCAAGGTGCTGCGCGAACGCGGTGTGCCGGTCACCTGGCTCGGTGCCGATGGCGCGATGGAAACGCGCCTGGTGCCGCAGCACGATATCCACATCGACACGCTGGCCATCGGTGGCCTGCGCGGCAAGGGCAAGCTGGCCCTGATCGGCGCACCGCTGCGGCTGCTGCGCGCGATCCGCGCGGCCGGTTTCCTGATCCGCGATCGCCAGCCGCGGGCGGTGATCGCCTTCGGTGGCTTCGCCTCCGGCCCCGGTGGTATCGCCGCGCGCCTGCATGGCCTGCCGCTGCTGGTGCACGAACAGAACCGCGCACCGGGCATGACCAACCGCGTGCTGTCCCGCTTCGCGCGCCGCGTGCTGACCGGTTTCCCGGGCAGCTTCGCCCAGCGTGAGGAAGCGGTCGGCAACCCGGTGCGTGCCGAGATCGCCGCGATCACCCAGCCCGAGCTGCGCCTGGCCAACCGGCAGGGGCCGCTGCGTCTGCTGGTCCTCGGCGGCAGCCAAGGGGCACGCGTGCTCAACAACGCGGTGCCCAAGGCACTGGCTGCGCTGGGCGCTGGCATCCCGGTGCAGGTGCGCCACCAGAGCGGCGAGAAGCTGCATGCCGAGGCGCTGCAGGCGTACGCCGATGCCGGTGTGCAGGCAAGCGTGGAACCGTTCATTGCCGATATGGCCGAGGCGTTCGCCTGGGCCGATCTGGTGGTGTGCCGCTCTGGCGCCTCCACCCTGGCCGAGCTGTGCGCGGTCGGCGTGGGCAGCGTGCTGGTGCCGTTCGCCGCGGCCGTCGACGATCACCAGACCCGCAATGCGGAGTATCTGGTCGAGCGCGGCGCCGCGATGTTGCTGAAGCAGGATGAAACGCTGGCGACGCAACTGGAAGGCGTGTTGCGCGAATTGTCCGAACATTCCGCCCGACGCATGCAGATGGCCCATGCCGCGCGTGCCCTGGCCAAGGTCGATGCCGCTGAGCGCATCGCCGACATCATTCTCGAGGAATCCAAATGAACACCGCTACGCGCGCCAGCCTGGCGCGAGGCCGCGCATGATCCGCCGCCTCCACGACACCAACGACCTGGTACGCGCGTTCCCGCGCGTGCACTTCGTCGGCATCGGCGGCACCGGTATGAGCGGCATCGCCGAAGTGATGCTGACGCTGGGCTATGAAGTGTCCGGTTCGGACAATGCCGACAACGCCGCGACCCGTCGCCTGGCCGGCCTGGGTGCGCGCGTGATGCGCGGCCACTCGGCGGCCAACGTGCTCGGCACCGATTGCGTGGTCGTCTCCAGCGCGATCCGCGATGACAACCCGGAACTGATGGAAGCGCGCAGCCAGCGCATTCCGATCATGCCGCGCGCGGCGATGCTGGCCGAACTGATGCGCTTCCGCCGCGGCATCGCGGTGGCCGGCACGCACGGCAAGACCACCACCACCAGCCTGACCGCTGCCGTGCTGAGCGAAGGCGGGCTGGACCCGACCTTCGTGATCGGCGGCCAGCTGCTCGCCGCCGGTGCCAACGCCAAGCTCGGCGGTGGCCAGTGGCTGGTGGCCGAAGCCGACGAGAGCGATGGCAGCTTCCTGCGCCTTAACCCGCTGGTCTCGGTGATCACCAACATCGATTCGGACCACCTGGAAAACTACGGCAACGATTTCGCCCGCGTCCAGGCCGCGTTCGCCGAGTTCCTGCAGCGCCTGCCGTTCTACGGGCTGGCGGTGCTGTGCATCGACGATCCGGAAGTGGCCGCATTGGCCGCGCAGACGCCGCGCCATGTCATGAGCTATGGCATGAGCAGCAACGCTGACGTGCGTGCCGAGGACGTGGTCCAGGACGGCCCGCGCATGCATTTCACCCTGCGCCTTCCGGAAGGCAGCAGCCACCCGGTGACGCTGGCCCTGCCGGGCGAGCACAACGTACTCAACGCGCTGGCCGCCGCCGCCGTGGGCTGGCAGCTGGGCGTGGCCCCGGAGGCGATCGCGCGTGCGCTGGAGAGCTTTGCCGGCATCGGCCGCCGCTTCAATGATCTGGGCATCGTCACCACGCACACCGGTGCCAAGGTCCGCGTGATCGACGACTACGGCCACCACCCGCGTGAGCTGGCCGCCGTGTTCGCCGCCGCCCGGGGCGGCTGGCCGAGCCAGCGCCTGGTCGTGGCGTTCCAGCCGCACCGTTACAGCCGTACCCGCGATCAGTTCGATGCCTTCGCCGCGGTGCTGTCCGAAGTGGATGCGCTGGTGCTGAGCGAGGTGTACCCGGCCGGCGAAGCGCCGATCCCGGGCGCCGATTCGCGTTCGCTGGCCCGCGCCATCCGTGCGCGCGGCCGCAGCGAGCCGGTTGTGGTCGGCAACGCTGCCGAACTGGCGCACGTGCTGCCCGATGTCCTGCAGGACGGGGATCTGCTGCTGATGATGGGGGCCGGCGACATCGGCTACATCGCCCAGCAGATCGCCGGCGAAGGCTTCCAGGAGACCCCGGCCGCATGAACGCGCTGACCTTCCCGCCGCTGCGCCTCACCGACCCGGCCATGTTCGGCCGCGTCGGCGTGCTGCTGGGTGGCACCTCCAGCGAGCGCAACGTCTCGCTGGATTCCGGCCGCAATGTGATCGAAGCCCTGCGCGCGCGCGGCGTCGATGCGATCGCGGTCGATGGCATCCCGGCGCTGGCGCTGGCACTGGTCGAGAAGCGCTTCGACCGCGTCTTCAACATCCTCCACGGCCATAACGGCGGTGGCGAAGATGGCATCGTGCAGGGCCTGATGGAAGCCTTCGGCGTGCCCTACACCGGCTCGGACGTGCTCGGCTCGGCGCTGAGCATGGACAAGATCCGCACCAAGCAGGTATGGCTGTCGCACGGCCTGCCGACCCCGCGCTTCATCGCGCTGGACCAGGCCTCCGATGTCCACGCCGCTGCGGCCGAACTCGGCCTGCCGGTGGTGGTCAAGCCGGCCAATGAAGGCTCCAGCGTCGGCATCAGCCGCGTGGTGGAAGGGGCCGGGCTGGACGAGGCGGTCGCGCTGGCGGTGCGTTACGACGGTCAGCTGCTGATGGAGCAGATGGTGGTCGGCGACGAGTTGACCGTGGCGATCCTGGGCGACCAGGCGCTGCCGTCGATCCGCATCGTGCCCAAGGGCCAGTGGTACGACTACAACGCCAAATACATCGCCGAGGACACCCAGTACCTGTGCCCGGGCCTGGAGGGCGAGGATGAAATCGAGATCCGCCGCCTCGCACTGGCCGCGTTCCGCGCCGCCGGTTGCCGTGGCTGGGGCCGGGTGGACGTGATGCGCGACCGCAGCAGCGGCCGCTTCTACCTGCTGGAAGTGAACACCGCGCCGGGCATGACCAGCCATTCGCTGGTGCCCAAGTCGGCCAGCCAGGCCGGAATCGGCTTTGAAGAGCTGGTCTGGCGGGTGCTGGAACAGACCCTGCCGGGTCACGCCGCACAGGAGCACAGCCACGCATGAACGCGGTGCTGCGCATCTTCGTCTGGTTGCTGGCCCTGTCGGTCGTGGCACTGCCCGTGGTGGCGGTGCTCAACGGCTGGGTCGGTGCCGAGCGGTGGCCATTGGCCAAGCTGCGCGTGCACGGTGAGTTCAAGCGGGTGCCGGCCGAGCAGCTGCAGCAGGTGGTGCTGCCGTATGCGAAGTCCGGCTTCTTCGCGGTCAAGCTGCAGGATGCGCAGGACGCCATCGAAACGCTGCCGTGGGTGGAGAGCGCGCAGGTCCGCAAGCAGTGGCCGGACGTGCTGGAAATCACCCTGGTCGAGCACAAACCGTTCGCGCGCTGGGGCCATGACCGCCTGCTCTCCGAGCAGGGCAAGCTGTTCGCCACCCCGAAGAAGCTGCAGGACCTGGAGCTGCCCGACCTGGATGGGCCGGACAGCCAGACCGAAGAAGTGGTGGCGCTCTACAACGATGCGCGCGCGCTGTTCGCGCCGGCCGGGGTGGACGTCAAGCGGGTCACCATGGATGCACGCGGCAGCTGGTCGCTGGTGCTGAGCAACGGCACCGAAGTGGTCGTTGGCCGCGATGATGCCCGCTCGCGCCTGCAGCGGTTCGTACGCGTACTGCCGCAGCTGGCCAATCAAGCGGCGCCGATCGAGCGCGCCGACCTCCGATACACCAATGGTTTCACGCTGAGCTGGGGTACCCCGGCTCCGGCCGCACCGGCCACGCCGGCCAATGTGGCGCACAGGACGCAGGACAGGACATGAATCGCAAGGGTGACAAATCACTGATCGTCGGTCTGGATATCGGCACCTCCAAAGTGGTGGCGCTGGTCGGCGAGTACTCGCCGGGCAATCCGATCGAGGTCATCGGGATCGGCTCGCACGAATCGCGCGGTCTCAAGCGCGGCGTGGTGGTGGATATCGAATCGACCGTGCAGTCCATCCAGCGTGCGGTCGAAGAAGCCGAGCTGATGGCCGGCTGCGAAATCCGCTCGGTGTACGCCTCGATCTCCGGCAACCATGTGCAGTGCAAGAACTCGCCCGGCATCGTGCCGATCCGCGACGGCGAAGTGACCTGGGGTGACCTGGATCGCGTGCTGGATGCGGCCAAGGCGGTGGCGATCCCGGCCGACCAGAAGATCCTGCATGCGATCCCGCGCGAGTACGTGCTGGACGATTCGCAGGAAGGCATCCGCAACCCGGTCGGCATGACCGGCGTGCGCCTGGAAGTGCACGCCCACCTGGTGGTATGCGCACAGTCGGCGGCGGCCAACATCTCCAAGTGCGTGCAGCGCTGCGGTCTGCAGGTCGATGACCTGGTGCTCTCTTCGCTGGCCTCCAGCGTGGCTGTGCTGACCGCCGACGAGCGCGAGCTGGGCGTGGTGCTGGTCGACATGGGCGCCGGCACCACCGACCTGGCGGTGTTCGTGCAGGGTGCGATCTGCCACACCGCCTCGCTGCCGATCGCCGGCGACCACGTCACCAACGACATCGCGCACATGCTGCGCACGCCGACCCCGGAAGCCGAGCAGATCAAGGTGCGCTATGCCTGCGCGCTGGCCCAGCTGGCCACTGCCGAGGAAAGCATCCAGGTGCCCAGCGTCGGCGATCGTCCGCCGCGCCGGATGCCGCGCCACGCACTCGCCCAGGCGGTGCAGGGCCGCTACGAAGAGATCTTCGAGATGGTGCAGGCCGAACTGCGCCGCTCGGGTTTCGAAGAACTGGTGCGCGCCGGCATGGTGCTCACCGGCGGCGCGTCGAAGATGGAAGGCGTGGTCGAACTGGCCGAGGAAATGCTGCAGATGCCGGTGCGCGTGGGTATTCCGCAGCACGTCACCGGGCTGGGCGAAGTGGTGGGCAACCCGGTGCATGCCACCGGCGTGGGCCTGCTGCTGATGGGCAGCCAGATCGAACACCCGCGTCGCCCGTCGCTGCCCACCGGCCGCGCCGGCAGCATGTTCAAGAAACTCAAAACCTGGTTCCGCGGCGAATTCTGATCGCGGACCGCAACACGCAGTACACATGCAATAAGCGATAAGCAGTTCCCGAAAAATCCACACACCGTCCACGCAACACCGCAACAGATCGCATCACGACGTACACAGCAAGCGCATCACCCGGCCACCTGGCCGACCATTGAAGCAGGCAACACCGCCGCGGTTGGCTCTATCCGGCCCGGCATACCAACTACAACTCGCCGGCACGATGGGTGGGGAGGACAGGAGAAGGATTCTCCGAAGCCCCCGTCCCGCGTAAACGGCAACACGAGGACACGGACATGGCGCATTTCGAACTGATTGAAAAGATGGCACCCAATGCGGTGATCAAGGTGATCGGCGTGGGCGGCGGCGGCGGCAACGCCGTGGCGCACATGGTCAGCACCAGTGTGGACGGCGTGGAATTCATCACCGCCAACACCGACTCGCAGGCCATCAAGAATTGTGGTGCCAAGCTGCAGCTGCAGCTGGGTACCAACGTCACCAAGGGCCTGGGCGCAGGCGCGAATCCGGAAGTCGGCCGCCAGGCCGCGCTGGAAGACCGTGAGCGCATCATGGACGCCCTGCAGGGTGCGGATATGGTGTTCATCACCGCCGGCATGGGCGGTGGCACCGGCACCGGTGCAGCCCCGGTCGTGGCCCAGCTGGCCAAGGAGATGGGCATCCTGACCGTGGCCGTGGTCACCAAGCCGTTCCCGTTCGAAGGCCGTCGCCGCATGCAGGTCGCGCTGAAGGGCATCGAAGAGCTGAGCCAGCATTGCGATTCGCTGATCACCATCCCGAACGAAAAGCTGATCACCGTGCTGGGCCGCAACGCCACCATGATCCAGGCCTTCCGTGCCGCCAACGACGTCCTCCAGGGCGCCGTGCAGGGCATCGCCGACCTGATCGTGCGTCCGGGCCTGATCAACGTCGACTTCGCCGACGTGCGTACCGTCATGTCCGAAATGGGCCTGGCGATGATGGGCACCGGCACCGCGCGTGGCGATGACCGCGCCCAGGCCGCTGCCGAAGCCGCCATCCAGAACCCGCTGCTGGACGATGTGAACCTGGCCGGTGCCAACGGCATCCTGGTCAACATCACCGCCGGCGCCGACTTCACGATGGCCGAGTTCGACGAGATCGGCCGCACCATCGACGGCTTCGCCTCCGAAGATGCCACCGTGGTCGTGGGTACCGTGCTGGATCCGGACATGCAGGACGAAGTCCGCGTGACCGTGGTCGCCACCGGCCTGAACCGTGCCGTCACCGCCAAGACCCAGCGTCCGGGCGAGCGCGCACCGATCAAGCTGGTCCGCAATGCCACCACCGGTCAGCCGGAGTTCGGCGAGTTCGACAACGGCGGCGATGCGGTCTCCAAGGCCGTGGGCGGGATGGGCATGGGCATGGGCCTGCGTCGTCCGAGCGCCGACACCGTGGCACCTTCGGCCCCGAGCGCGTCGGGTCCGGCTGCCGCTGAACTGCCGAACGATTACCTGGACATCCCGGCGTTCCTGCGCCGCCAGGCGGACTGAGTACTGCGTGCCGGGGCCTTGTCCTCCCCGGTAAGCATCTCCATGTCCCATGCTGCCGGGCCAGGATCGGCCCGGCAGTCTGACCGCCGTCGTGCATTGCGCACGTCCGGGCAGTGCTGTCCACGCACCACGGTTCACGGAAGGGACAGCGGTAGTGCGTGTTATTCTTGTTTGTCACAGCCGCGCTGACCGCGCGCTTTCTGGTCCTGCCCCACGATGATTCCGCAACGCACCCTCAAGAACACGATCCGCGCCACCGGCGTTGGCCTTCACAGCGGTGACAAGGTCTACATGACCCTGCGCCCGGCCCCGGTCAACCACGGCATCGTCTTCCGTCGCGTCGATCTGGACCCGGTGGTGGAAGTGCCCGCGCGTGCGGATCTGGTCACCGAAGTCACCCTGTGCACCGGCCTGACCTATCACGAGGCCAAGATCCAGACCGTCGAACACCTGATGTCGGCCCTGGCCGGCCTGGGTGTGGACAACATCATCGTGGAACTGTCCTCGGCCGAGCTGCCGATCATGGACGGTTCCTCCGGCCCGTTCGTCTTCCTGCTGCAGTCGGCGGGCATCGCCGAACAGGACGCGCCGAAACGCTTCATGCGCATTCTCAAGACGGTGGAAGTCACCGATGGCGACAAGGTCGCCCGCTTCGAGCCGTACGAAGGCTACAAGCTCGGTTTCACCATCCAGTTCAACCACCCGATGATCCCGGCCAAGCAGTCGCGGGCGGAAATCGAGTTCTCGACCCTGGCCTACACCAAGGAAATCTCGCGCGCCCGGACCTTCGGCTTCATGCGGGATCTGGAGTACATGCGCGAGCGCAACCTGGGCCTGGGCGGTTCGATGGACAACGCCATCGTGCTTGACGAGTTCCGCGTGCTCAACGACGACGGCCTGCGCTACGCCGATGAGTTCGTGCGCCACAAGATCCTCGATGCGATCGGCGATCTGTATCTGGCCGGCGGCCAGGTGCTGGGCGCGTACGAAGGCTTCAAGTCGGGCCACGCGCTCAACAACAAGCTGGTGCGTGCGCTGCTGGCCGATGCCAGTGCCTGGGAGTGGGTCAGCTATGACTCGCCCGCGGCCGCCGCACCGGTCGTCTACGGTCTGCCGGCGTACGCCTGAGTCAGGTGTTGGCGCAAACCATTGATTTAAAAGGAAACGAGACGGCGCCCACGGCGCCGTTTCTGCGTTCAGGGCTGCGCAGGCGCGGAGCGCGGCGTGATCTTGACGTCAATGAACCGTGGGGGTGCGAAGCACACAGATTTGTGAACCTCATCAAGGTTTCTGCCGAATTTAACGTTAATTTAATAAAACACTAACGACTGGCGGCGGTTCCGCCGCTACAGTGCAGACCGGCTCCCAGCCAAAGTTCACGTGATCGTGACGCGGCCGGGAAGGGGCGGGATGCCCCGATGGCTTCACGATTTGGACGAATCCACATCGCGGAGACAGGCCAACGCGTCGCGTAGCCCTTTGTGCGTGGCGGCTGAAACAGCGTGGGGACCATTCCTGTTATCGATCGCTGGGGAGCGTGGGGGAGGGGCAGACGCTGTTTTGACGGTCACCTTGGTGACCTTCAGCCCGATGGACCGGGCCGCGTCGATCAACTGTGCTTCGGCAAGCCGGACCTTGGCGTGCCACACGGGAGATTCGACGAGAAAAACGAGGTGCTCGCCGTTTACATTCGCCAGCCGGCAACGGGTGGCCAGTGCAGGCGGCAAATGGGGGCGCAATTGACGGTCCAGCGCGTCGAGCCACAAGGCACGACGCAGCGGGTTACCGGCTTTGTCCGCCATGACCGCATCCAGCGCCGGCTTCGGCGTGGATGGGGAACGGGCACTGGATTTCGGCTCAGACATGAAAACTCACTGATGGCATTCAAAAAGATCGTAATCAAAACGCGTGAAGGACAGGCCAAGACGCCGCTGGCGCGTTTGCGTTTCTACTTCGAAGATTCCCCCCGGGCCCTGCTGGGCAGTGTGCTGGGGGTGGGCTGCCTGATCGGCTTCGGTGCCGGTATCGGTGGCAGCATGTTCAACGATTCCCGGCTCCACGCCAAGGTCGCACAGCAGGAACGCGAGCTGGCGCAGGCCCAGAAGGACGCTCAGACCCAGGTCAACGCGCTGGCTGCGCGGATGGGCGAGCTGCAGGCGCAGGCCACCCGTCTCAATGCGCTGGGCGAACGCCTCACCCAGATGGGCAAACTGGAAGACGGCGAATTCGACTTCAACGAGACCCCCGGCCTCGGTGAAGGCGAGCCCGGCCCGACCCAGGACATCCCGGTCAGCGCGGTCAACGCCGACTTACAGGTGCTGGAGCAGCGCTTTGCTGCTTCAGGCCGGCAGCTGTCGGTGATGGAATCGCTGATGTTCGATCACCAGCTCGAACAGAACGCCGTGCCCTCGCGCATGCCGATCCGCAACACCTACATCACCTCCAACTTCGGGACCCGCAGCGATCCGTTCGGTCGTGGTGCGGCCACCCACAAGGGCATGGATTTCCACGCCAAGGTCGGTGACCCGGTGATGTCGGTGGCCGACGGCGTGGTCAGCTTCGCCGGTGTGAAGGGCGGCTACGGCAATGTGGTGGATGTGGACCATGGCAACGGCTATGTGACCCGCTATGCGCATAATTCGCGCCTGGTGGTGAAGCCGGGCGATCTGGTCCGGGCCGGGCAGGAAGTGGCCAAGGCCGGTTCCACGGGGCGTTCCACCGGTGCCCACGTGCACTTCGAGGTCTGGGAACGCGGCCAGGTGGTCAATCCGCGCAAGTTCCTCGGTGATGGCGGCAACACCCCGGTCGGCCGCGTTTCGCGGGGCTGATCACGGTAACGAACTTGAACGGGGGTGCTTGAAACGCCGGACCCCCGTCCCAAGCTACAATGGGTGTTGCCATAGACAGGGCGCGGTGCGCCCTGTTTCGTTTGCGGTGCGCGCATCCCCCGGGGAAAGCGCCGCCGTTGGGGCGTCTCATTCCAACCGGTTCCTTCAATGATCAACAGCCTGCTTACCCGCGTCTTCGGCAGTCGTAATGAACGACAGCTGCGCCAGCTCAACCGCATCGTCGCCAAGGTCAATGCGTTGGAGCCGGAAATCGAAAAGCTCTCCGACGAGCAGCTCAAGGCCAAGACCCCGGAATTCAAGCAGCGCATCGCTGACGGTGAAGCCCTGGACAAGGTGCTTCCCGAAGCGTTCGCGGTCTGCCGTGAAGCCAGCCGCCGCGTTCTGGGCATGCGTCATTACGACGTGCAGCTGATCGGCGGCATGGTCCTGCACCTGGGCAAGATCGCGGAAATGCGCACCGGTGAAGGCAAGACCCTGGTCGCCACGCTGCCGGTGTATCTGAACGCGCTGGAAGGCAAGGGCGTCCACGTGGTCACGGTGAACGACTACCTGGCCCGCCGTGACTCGGCGCAGATGGGCAAGCTCTACAACTGGCTGGGCCTGAGCGTGGGCGTGGTCTACCCGGGCATGCCGCACGGTGACAAGCGCGAGGCCTATGCCAGCGACATCACCTACGGCACCAACAACGAATTCGGCTTCGATTACCTGCGCGACAACATGGCGCTGTCCCGTGCGGACCGCTACCAGCGCGGCCTGCATTACGCGATCGTCGACGAAGTCGACTCGATCCTGATCGATGAAGCGCGTACCCCGCTGATCATTTCCGGCCCGGCCGATGATTCCCCGGAGCTGTACATCCGCGTCAACCGCGTCGTCCCGAACCTGATCAAGCAGGAGGCCGAGGAAGGCGAGGGCGACTTCTGGGTGGACGAGAAGGGCAAGCAGGTCCATCTGTCCGAAGCAGGCATGGAGCATGCCGAGGCGCTGCTGGTCGAAGCCGGCATCCTCAATGCCGAGACCGAAGGCCTGTACGCCGCGCAGAACCTGACCGTGGTGCATCACCTCAATGCCGCCCTGCGTGCGCATGCGATCTACCAGCGCGACGTGGATTACATCGTGCGCGACGGTGAAGTGGTGATCGTCGATGAATTCACCGGCCGTACCCTGGCCGGCCGGCGCTGGTCCGATGGCCTGCACCAGGCCGTGGAAGCGAAGGAAGGCGTGCCGGTCCAGCGCGAGAACCAGACGCTGGCCAGCATCACCTTCCAGAACCTGTTCCGCATGTACAAGAAGCTGTCCGGCATGACCGGTACGGCCGATACGGAAGCCTACGAATTCCAGAGCATCTACAACCTGGAAGTGGTGGTGATCCCGACCAACCGCCCGACCATCCGCAAGGACGGTTCGGATCAGGTCTTCCTCAACCGCAACGGCAAGTTCAATGCGGTGCTGGCCGATATCCAGGCCTGCAACGAGCGCGGCCAGCCGGTGCTGGTGGGCACCACCTCGATCGAGACCTCGGAGATGCTGTCCGAGCATCTGACCAAGGCCGGTGTGCACCACGAAGTGCTCAACGCCAAGCAGCATGACCGCGAAGCGACCATCATCGCCAACGCCGGCATGCCGGGCGCAGTGACCATCGCCACCAACATGGCCGGCCGTGGTACCGACATCGTGCTGGGCGGTTCGCTGGAAGCGCAGCTGCACGAGCTGGGCGAAGAGGCGACGCCGGAACAGCGCGCCCAGGTCAAGGCCGAGTGGCAGGTCCGCCATGATGCGGTCAAGGCGGCCGGTGGCCTGCACATCGTCGGCACCGAGCGCCATGAGTCGCGCCGTATCGATAACCAGCTGCGTGGCCGTTCGGGCCGCCAGGGCGATCCGGGTTCGTCCCGTTTCTACCTGTCGCTGGAAGACAACCTGATGCGCATCTTCGCCTCGGACTGGGTCCAGAAGGCGATGCGCATGATGGGCATGAAGGAAGACGACGTCATCGAGGATCGTCTGGTCAGCCGTCAGATCGAAAAGGCGCAGCGCAAGGTCGAGGCGCACAACTTCGATATCCGCAAGAACCTGCTGGACTTCGACGACGTCAACAACGATCAGCGCAAGGTGATCTACAGCCAGCGCGATGAGCTGCTGGACGCCGAGTCGGTGAAGGACAACGTGGATGGCATCCGTGGCGATGTGATCTTCGACGTGGTGGCGCGCTTCGTGCCGCCGAACTCGATCGACGAGCAGTGGGACCTGCAGGGTCTGGAAGCCACGCTGGCGTCGGACTTCGGCATCGACATGTCGGTGACCGAACTGGTGAAGTCGCACGAGGAGCTGGACGCCGAGGGCATCGCCGAAAAGGTGCAGGCCAAGGTCGACGAGCACTTCGCGGCGAAGGAAGCCGGCGTGGGCGACGAGACCATGCGCGCGCTGGAGAAGCACGTGATGCTGACCGTGCTGGACCAGAGCTGGAAGGAGCATCTGGCGCGCATGGATTACCTGCGCCAGGGCATCTACCTGCGTGGTTATGCGCAGAAGCAGCCGAAGCAGGAATACAAGAAGGAAGCCTTCGAACTGTTCTCGGAGATGCTGGAGAACGTGAAGCGCGAAGTGGTGACGTTGCTGGCGCGCGTGCGTATCCGCAGCGAAGAGGAAGTGGCGGCGTTGGAGCAGGCCGAGCGTCAGCAGGCCGAAGCGCGTCTGCTGCAGTCGCAGTTCCAGCATCAGGATGCGGGCGGTTACGGTGCGGACGAAGAGGCTGCGCAGGTGGAAGCGGCGCAGAATGGCGTGGCGCAGGTCAGCCGCGATGAGCCGAAGGTCGGCCGCAACGATCCGTGCCCGTGCGGCAGCGGCAAGAAGTACAAGCACTGCCATGGTCAGCTGAGCTGATCGGTTGATGGGAAGTGCTGAAGAAGCCCCGCCTTGTGCGGGGCTTTTTTGTGGTTCTTTGCCAACGGCGTGGCGCCTCGAATGTCCATGGCGTGAGGCGACCGGGCAGCCCCGTCCAGGACACGCCGTAAATACCTCCTTGTAGGCTCGACACCCGCATCCATGCGGGTGACGGTCCTTCCCGGAGCAGCCCGGTCGCCTCGTGACAGTAGGCTGCGGTAGCGGTGGGTAGATCAAGGACCGCTTTGCGCACTCCCACCACACGCGAGCGCCGTAGCGGCCGGCAGGCTCCTGGGCAAAATCAAGGAGGAGGCCGTCGCCGCCAGGCGGCGGCCGGGGGACATTTGCCGAGGGGCCTGCCGGTCGCTGCGGGGCCCTTACGGTCGCGGCAGACGCGAACGGAGACACATGACGGTCCGCACTGCACCTCGACGACACCCGCGGGGGCATTGCGTCATCGGGTCGGCTTTGGGCATCCTCCGGGTATGTCATCTCCCCTTCGTTCGATCCATGTCGTGGCCGGCGTCATCACCGATGCCCGTGGCCGCATTCTGCTCAACCGTCGTACCGAGAACCGCGATATGGCCGGCCTGTGGGAATTCCCGGGCGGCAAGCGGGAAGCCGGCGAGACCTCCGAGGAGGCGCTGGTGCGGGAGCTGCGCGAGGAGCTGGGGATCGAGGCGGAGATCGGTGAGTGGATCATGGACGTGCCGCAGATCTACCCGGACAAGCGGCTGCGGCTGGAGGTTCGCCGGATCCAGAGCTGGAAGGGCTCGCCGCGGGGCCGCGAGGGACAGGCGATCACCTGGGTGGCGCCGGACAAGCTGCACCGGTATTCGATGCCGCCGGCCGATCTGCCGGTGGTGGCGGCGCTGCGGCAGCCGGATCGGTATCTGATCACGCCGGAGCCGGAGGGTGAGGAGGACAGCGTCCACCAGGCTTGGCTGGGGCGCTTGGCGCAGGCGCTGGAAAGCGGGGTCCGCCGGGTGCAGCTGCGCACGCCGTCCAGCCCGGCGCGGGTGGCGCTGGCCGAGCGGGTGATCCAACAGCACAGGCCGCGCACGCAGTGGCTGGTGAATCGGGATATCGAGCTGGCCGCTCGGTTGGGGGTCGGCGTGCATCTGGGCAGTGAGCAGCTGTTGGGGCTGGATGCGCGGCCGCTGGCCGCCGGTCAGCTGGTGGCGGCGTCCTGCCACGATCTGGCGCAGCTGCAGGCGGCGCAGCGGCTGGGCTGCGATTTCGCCGTGCTGGGGCCGGTGCAGGCGACGGCCAGCCATCCCGGAGCGGCACCGCTGGGATGGGCGGCGTTCGAGGCGCTGCGCGAGCAGGTGTCGTTGCCGCTGTATGCGCTCGGCGGGATGACCCCCGCTGATATCGAGGCGGCGCGCCGCCACGGGGCGCAAGGCATCGCGGCGATCCGGTCGCTGTGGCCGGCTACAGCGTGATCCAGAAGCAGCCGTACTGACGGCGCAGGCCGAATACGGTCCTGGCCGGGGTGGCGGTGCTGCCGAGGGTCTGCTCGATGCGCAGGCCGACCGGGCGGGGTCGCGAGGGGGCCTCCACAGCGCCCGCAGCGGCGAGTGCCGGGTCCAGCATGACAGGCGCGCTTTCCGGGTAGACCGGCGCGATGTCGATCAGCGGGCGCTGCACCACCGATTCCAGCCGACCGATGATGTGGTTCGCCGTCGCGTTGGAGACGTTGCTCCAGAGGTAGATCGAGGACAGCCGGTTGACGTCCTGTGCGCTGACCGCGTCGCGGATCTGCCCGGTCAGTTCACTGAGCCGGCGCGCGCAGCCGGCGCGGTAGATGCCGGTGTTGCCGACGCTCGCGGTGCGCGGGGGCATACGGGAGGTGGCACCCAGTGCATCGCAGCGGCGATCGGTGAAGACGGTTTCGCCCTGGGCAGTGGTGCAGCGGTTCACGCGCTGCGGCGCCTGCGCCAGGGCAGGCGGCGAGGGCAGGCACAGCGCACACAGCAGGAGCCACACGAGCGGTTTCATCGCAGCAGCGTAGCGGCGTGGGCGTTATCTGCAAGCGATGCGTGGCGGCCTCAGCCGCGCAGCAGTTTCAGGACCTGGGTGGTCGGCCTGGCCAGGTTGAGCGTGTAGAAGTGCAGGCCCGGCGCACCGCCGGCGACCAGCCGTTCGCACAGGCTGGCCACCACCTCGGCACCGAACGCGCGGACCGAGTCGGCATCGTCACCGTAGGCCTGCATGCGCTTGCCGATCCAGCGCGGAATCTCGGCACCGCACTGCTCGGAGAAGCGGCGCAGCTGGCTGAAATTGGAGATCGGCATGATGCCCGGCACGATCGGCACGGTGACCCCCAGCTTGCGTACCGCATCGACGAAGTGGAAGTAGGCATCGGCGTTGAAGAAGTACTGGGTGATCGCCGCATCGGCACCGGCGTCGATCTTGGTCTTGAAGTGCTTCAGGTCCAGCAGCGCGTCGTTGGCCTGCGGGTGGGTCTCCGGATACGCGCCCACTTCGATGCGGAACGCATCGCCGTGCTCGGCACGGATGAAGCTGATCAGGTCGGAGGCATACCGCAGGTCACCGGGGTGGCCCATGCCCGAGGGCAGGTCACCGCGCAGGGCGACGATGCGGCGGCAGCCGATCGCGCGGTACAGCTTGAGCAGTTCGCGGATCTCCTCGCGGCTGCCACCGACGCAGGACAGGTGCGGGGCCGCATCGAAGCCATGGTGCTGCTTGAGGTGACGGACGGTCTCGGAGGTGTAGCTGAGCGTAGAGCCGCCGGCACCGAACGTACACGACACATATTCCGGTGCGAACACCTTCAGCTTGGCCGCGGTCCGGTCCAGCTGGGCACGCTGCTCGTCGGTCTTGGGCGGATAGAACTCGAAGCTGATGGCGGTCATGGGTGAGGTGCGTCGGCGGGTGTGGCTCAATCATATCTCTTCATCGCGATGAATGTGAAGCATTTGGCATGTCGTGTACACACCGCCCCGCGTACAGTGGCGCTGACATCAACGGAGCACCCGCCATGCAGATTCTCGTCACCGGTGGCACCGGCTTCATCGGCAGCCGCCTGTGCACGCGCCTGCTGGCCGAGGGCCACGACCCCATCGTCCTCACCCGGCGGCCCGGCCGGAACCCGCAGAAGGGCGTGCGCAGCGTTGCAGCGCTGGACGAGGTCGGCCCGGTCCAGGCGGTGGTCAACCTGGCGGGCGAGCCGCTGATGGAGGGCCGCTGGACCGATGAACGCAAGCAGGCGTTGCGCGATTCCCGGATCGGCACGACGCAGGCGCTGCTGGCCTGGATGGCCGCGTTGTCCGAACGCCCCCGGGTGCTGGTGTCCGGCTCGGCGATCGGCTGGTACGGCCCGCGCGACAGCGCGCCGCTGGATGAGACGGCCTCGCCCGGCCACGATTTCGCGGCGATGCTGTGCCGGCAATGGGAGGCCGAGGCGCTCAAGGCCGAGGACCTCGGCGTGCGCACCTGCGTGCTGCGGACCGGCATCGTGCTCGAACGTGAGGGCGGCGCACTGCAGAAGATGCTGCCGCCGTTCCGGATGGGGCTCGGCGGGCCGATGGGCGATGGTCGCCAGTGGATGAGCTGGATCCATCGCGAGGACCTGGTCGACATGATTCTGTGGCTGCTCACTCGCGATCAGGCACGCGGCGCCTACAACGGTACGTCGCCCGGCACGGTCACCAACCGGACCTTCGCCACCACGCTGGGCGAGGTGCTGCACCGCCCGGCACGGCTGACCACCCCGGCATTCGCCTTGAAACTGGGTTTCGGCGAAATGAGCGGACTGCTGCTGACCGGACAGAACGTGCAGCCGGCGCATGCCTTGGCGGAGGGGTTTGTTTTCCAGTATCCGTCGCTGGCGGCGGCCTTGCAGGCCCTCGTGGGCGCGCCGGATCGCTGAGGCGCCGATGTTCATCCGCCGCTGCCGACCGCTCATCGCCGGTCTGCAGCCGCTGCTCATGTAATTGCCCATCCCGCCTCGCCCCGCGCCACGCTCCATGCTCACCCAGCAGGAGCCTGCCATGTCGACCGTCCGTCCCCGCCGCATCTACTCCATCGCCCCGTTGGCCGCGCTCGCGCTGACCGCATGGGCCACCTTGGTCAGCCCGGCCCATGCGGCCACCGAGCGCTTCCAGGATCTGCAGGTCGAGGTGATCGGCAGCGGCCGGCCGGTGCTGATGATCCCGGGCCTCAACAGCGGTGCCGAGGTCTGGCGCGAGACCTGCGCCGCGCTGCAGCCGCAGGTGCAATGCCACCTGATCAAGCTGCCGGGCTTTGCCGGTGCGCCTGCGGTGGCCAGCGATGACTTTCTGAGCGCCATGCGCGATCGCCTGCTGGCCTACAGCGCGGACCGCAAGCTCGATCATCCGGCCGTGATCGGCCACAGCCTCGGTGGTGTGCTGGCGCTGCAGATGGCGATCGCGGCGCCGCAGAAGATCGGGCCACTGGTGATCGTTGATGCCCTGCCGTACTTCGGCGCGGTCCAGAATCCGGCCGCGACACCGGCCACGCTCAAGCCGATGGCCGAGCAGATGCGGTCCGGCATGCTCGCCGCCGACGCCGAGCAGTACGCGGCGCAGACCGACGCCGCGGTTGCCAACATGGCGCACGCCCCCGAGCAGGTTGCGACCTTGAAGCAGTGGGGACGCGACAGTGACCGTGCCACCACTGCCAACGCGATGTATTCGATGACCATGACCGACCTGCGCCAGCCGATCGCCGGCATCACGGCCCCTGTGCTGGTGCTGGGCGCGTGGGCGGCCTATCAGCCGTTCGGTGCGACCGAGGCCAGTACGCGGCAGGTATTCGCCACGCAGTACGCCGCGCTGCCAGGTGTGCGGATCGAGATGAGCCGCGCCGGCTACCACTTCCTGATGTGGGATGATCCGCGCTGGCTGCAGACGCAGATCCGGGGCTTCCTTGATCTGCCTGCAGCGCCCTGATCGAGACCGGCGTGGAGACGATGAGCGAGAAGCGGGCAGCACGCGATTCCGGTTTCTGGTGGCGCAACAGCGCGGTGTGGTTGGCCTACCTTGGCGTGAGCCTGCTTCTCGGGTTCACCTACGGCGGGCACTGGTCCGGCATCGTCCTGATCTCTGCGATGGTGTCGCTTTCCCTGTGGGCGGGCAGCGCGTTCATCCGCGGCTATGCGCTGCGGCATGATTGGTTGCAGCGCGATCTGCTGGGATTGACGTGGCGGCTGCTGCTCGCGGTGGTGATCGTGGCGGCGGCCGCCCAGGTGCTCACCGCTGCCGCGCTGTTGCCTGCGTTGGCCTGGGACTGGGTGCAGCTGCCGGGACAGCGTGCGAACTATCGCCCGGCCGCTGTCTTCGGCTACTGGTTCAATACCGCCATCGTGCTGAGCGTGTGGTGCGCGCTGTGGACCGGCCGCCGCGCGCTGCAGCGTGCGCGCCAGAGCGAAATGGCGCAGCTGCGCGCCGAAGCGCAGCGCGCGACGCTGGAGCACCAGGCACTGCGTGCACGGCTCAATCCCCACTTCGTGTTCAACGCGCTCAACAACCTGCGTGCGCTGATCAATGAAGACCCGGCGCGTGCACGCGACATGGTCACCCATCTATCCAGTACGCTGCGCCACGCCCTGGTGCATACCGACGGGGGCTGGGTCACCTTGGCCGAGGAGTGGCGCGTGGTGCAGGACTACCTGGCGGTGGAAGCGATCCACTACGAAGACCGCCTGCGGGTGCTCACCGACATCGAGCCGGTCGCGCTGTCCGCGCGGCTGCCGCCGATGGCGCTGCAGCTGCTGGTGGAGAATGCGATCAAGCATGGCATCGCGGTGCACCCCGGCGGCGGTGAGCTGACGATCCGCGTGCGCCTCGATGGTGGCTGGCTGCGGGTGGAGGTGGACAATCCGGCCGCGCACGACGCCAGCAGCGAAGGCCACGGCATCGGGCTGGCCTATCTGCGCGCGCAGCTGGGCAGCGACGCGGCGCCCTCTTCATCCAGCCGGGGCATGTTCCTGCTGGAGCGACTGGGCGAGCGCATGCTGGCCCGCCTGGAGGTGCAGCAATGAGTGCTTCACTGCGCGTGTTGATCGTGGATGACGCGCGACTGGCGCGCCGCGAGCTGCGCACCCTGCTGGCGGCGATCCCGTGGGTGGCGTGTGTCGGCGAGGCCGACGACGTGCCCGCGGCACGCGAGGCGATCCTGCGCGAACAGCCCGATCTGGTGTTGCTCGATGTGCAGATGCCCTCGGGCGAGGGCTTCGATGTGCTCGACGGACTGGAGACGGTGCCGATGGTGGTGTTCGTCACCGCTTACGACCAGTACGCGGTGCGCGCCTTCGAAACCAACGCGCTCGACTACCTGGTCAAGCCGGTGGAGGCAGGCCGCCTGCAGGCGGCGCTGGAGCGCGGTCGGGAGCGCCTCTCGGCACCGGCCGCCCCCGCTGCGACGGACAGCGTGCGCGATGCGCTGGGTGCCGAGGATCAGGTGTTCCTGCGCGATGGCGAACGCTGCTGGTTCGTGGCGCTCGGGGAGATCCGCAAGGTCGTGGTCGACGGCAACTACGCGCGGCTGTGGTTCCGCGACCAGAACGCGGTGCTGGCGCGCAGCCTCAGCACGCTGGAGGCACGGCTGTCGCCGGCGCTGTTCTTCCGCGCCAACCGCAATACCCTGGTCAATCTGCGACGTGTGCGTGCGATCGAACCATCCCTCGGCGATGGCTACGACCTGACCCTGGATGATGGCAGCCAGGTGGAGGTCTCGCGGCGACAGGCCCGCGAGCTGCGTGAGCGGCTGGCGCTGTAGGGCGCGCGCCGCGCACGTTACCCTGTGCGGGATCTCCGCCACCTGACTGTGCCCATGTCCATCGTCCTCACCGCGTTCGCCCGGCCCCGCCTGTTCCCGCGCGTGCCGCGCGGCAATACCATTCAGGACTGCAGCGCCGAGCAGTTCGAACAGCACCTCAATACGCACGCGCCGTTCAAGGTGCTCGATGGCTACGCGCCTTTCTGCAAGCTGCATGTGTACGAAAACTGGACCTCCACGCGCTGCCTGACTGTACCGATCACCGAGGGCAACCGTCACCAGCTGCGCAGTGGTTATGAAGCGCGCAACCGCGAGGAACTGCCGGTGCTGGTGCGCTGGTTTGAAGGCGTGGAATCGCCGCGCGCGAACTACCTGGTGGTGATCCTGTACAGCGCCGAGCAGTTGGCCAAAGAGGGCTCCCCCATCGATGCGGAGTGGGGGATCGTCGGCTGCATCTACACTGCCGAGCCGGAGGAAGTGCCGATGGCCCCGATCACCATGATGCGCAACGCACTGGGCGTGGAAGAGGGTGGCTCGGGCGTGCCGCTTGATCGCCAGGCGTATCAGCGCGCGGTGACGTTCTGGGACAGCAACGCCAACTGGCGGCCCTGAGGCGCTGGAACCGGCCCGCGGCCGGCACTACCGGTCAACGGGCTTTGCCGATGCTTGCGTAGCTGCCGCCGGTGAGCTGCAGCAGATCGGCCGGTGCCAGCGCCACCTCCAGCCCACGCCGCCCGGCACTGACGTGCACGGTCGGCAGCATCTGCGCGCTCGCCTCCAGGAAGGTGCGGTGCTTCTTTTTCTGCCCCAGCGGGCTGATCCCCCCGACCAGGTAACCGGTCGCGCGCTGCACCGCCTCGGCGTTGGCCATCTCGCACTTCCGGCAGCCGGCCGCTGCGGCGAGTGCCTTGAGGTCCAGGGTGCCGCTCACCGGCACGATCGCCACCAGCAGCTCATGCTTCTCGGTGCTTGCCAGCAGTGTCTTGAACACCTGCGCCGGATCCAGCCCGAGCTGCTCTACCGCCTCGCCACCATAGGACGTGGCGGTGGCGTCATGGTGGTAGGACAGCACGCTGTGCGCGATGCCGAGCGTCTTGAGCAGGTTGATGGCGGGGGTCATGGCGGCATCCTAGCGCGGTGCGGACCGGCTGCCTTGACCGAAGCTACTGCCGTCGCTGCGATAATGGCGGCGTTCCCGTCTGGAAAGTTCCCATGCGCCTCTCTGGTCAATGCAACGCGCTCAGCTTCGATGGGGATGTGGCGCGCGGACCGTATCCCCCTCAGGGGTTTGTGTCGATCGCGGAAGGCGCGCTCGGCAATGGCGATTGTTTCGGGCTGTATTGGCCGTTGGGGCGCGAGGGAGACGCGCCCTTCGTCTGCGAGATGTTCCATGATGAATGGCGCATGGAACTGCGCCATTCCTCGGTGCAGGTGTTCTCGCGCTGGCTGGAGCTGAACGAAGGCGAGTATGGCGAGCATGAGGTCGAAGATCCCGGTTCGCCCTCCGAGCGGTTGGAGCAGGCGCGCGCGCAGGTGCTGGCAGCGGAGGTCGAGCAGGCCATTGAACTGCTGCGCGCAGCCTGCACCGCGTTCCCGGAGCTTCAGCAGGGCTGGGCGCTGCTGGCAAGCCAGTACATGCGGCAGGGGCAGCGCGATGCGGCGATCGATGCGGCACGTTCGGCGGTGCTGGCCAACTGGGCGTTTGGCATTCCCGAGGCCGGCGTACTGCGCATCCTGCGCGCTGCCCCGGCCAGCACTGACCCGGTAATCGCAATGGCGCAGCGGATGGGCTTCGCGTTTGGCGGCGCAAAGACCAATCCGGATTACGCGCTCATGCAGGCCTGCATCGATGAATGCTGGGCCGCCGGTGACACCCTGACGGCGCTGCGCCTGTCGCAGAACCGCTGCTACGTGCTTGCTGGCGAAACGGTCTCTTTTCAGGAGCGCGAAGGGTTCATGCTGTCGCGCTGGCAAGCGGACTTCGCCGGGCAGTGCCAGGCCGTCCTCAACGACGACCGCAGGGGTTTCAGCCAGGACTGAAGGGCATCGCACAAAAAAAACGGGCGCCTTCCGGCGCCCGTCTGTTTTCAACGCAACTGGACCGGCGTGCCGATCAGTAGCGGTAATGCTCCGGCTTGAACGGACCTTCCACCGGTACGCCGATGTAATCGGCCTGTTCCTGGCTCAGGGTGGTCAGCTTCACGCCGATCTTTTCCAGATGCAGGCGCGCCACTTCTTCGTCCAGCTTCTTCGGCAGCAGGTACACCTTCTTCTCGTAGCTGTCCTTGTTCGCCCACAGGTCGATCTGTGCGAGCGTCTGGTTGGCGAACGAGTTGGACATCACGAAGCTCGGGTGGCCGGTGGCGCAGCCCAGGTTGACCAGACGGCCGTCGGCCAGCAGGAAGATCGCATTGCCGTTGTCGAAGATGTACTTGTCGACCTGCGGCTTGATGTTGATCTTCTGCACGCCGGCCAGCGCGTTCAGCGCATCGACCTGGATCTCGTTGTCGAAGTGGCCGATGTTGCAGACGATGGCCTGGTCCTTCATCGCGCTCAGGTGCTCGATGCGGATGATGTCCTTGTTGCCGGTGGTGGTGACGTAGATGTCGCCACGGCCCAGGGTGGATTCGATGGTGTTGACCTCGAAGCCTTCCATCGCCGCCTGCAGGGCGCAGATCGGATCGATCTCGGTGACCACGACGCGCGCGCCGTAGGCACGCAGCGAAGCGGCGCAGCCCTTGCCCACGTCACCGTAGCCGCAGACCACGGCAACCTTGCCGGCCAGCATCACGTCCATCGCGCGCTTGAGGCCGTCGGCCAGCGACTCACGGCAGCCGTACAGGTTGTCGAACTTGCTCTTGGTGACCGAGTCGTTGACGTTGATCGCCGGGATCAGCAGGGTGCCTGCCTGGGCCAGCTGGTACAGACGGTGCACGCCGGTGGTGGTCTCTTCGGAGACGCCCTTCCAGTCCTTGACCACGCGGGCCCAGTAACCCGGGCGCTCCTTGGCCACGCGCTTGAGCAGGTTCTTGATGACCTGCTCTTCGTGCGAGGCGGCCTTTTCATCGACCCAGGTGCTGCCGTTTTCGAGCTCATAGCCCTTGTGGATCAGCAGGGTCACATCGCCGCCGTCGTCCACCACCAGCTCCGGGCCGGTCAGGGTGCCGTCGGGCAGGGTGAAGGTCAGCGCGTCCAGGGTGCAGTCCCAGTACTCTTCCAGGGTTTCACCCTTCCAGGCGAACACCGGGGTGCCCGATGCGGCGATCGCCGCGGCGGCATGGTCCTGGGTCGAGAAGATGTTGCACGAGGCCCAGCGCACGTCGGCGCCGATGTCCTTCAGGGTCTCGATCAGCACCGCGGTCTGGATGGTCATATGCAGCGAGCCGGTCACGCGCACGCCCTTCAGCGGCAGGGTGGCGGCGTGCTTGCGACGGATCGACATCAGGCCCGGCATTTCATGCTCGGCGATGTCCAGCTCCTTGCGGCCCCAATCGGCCAGGGAGATGTCGGCAATCTTGTAATCGCCTTCGGTGGAGAAGGTCTTGGCAACAGCGTTCATTCAAAGCTCCGGTGTAATGACGAGTCGATACTCGTGTTCGCCGGGCGCCGTTGGAACCAATCCTGGCCACCGAGCCTGGCCGCCCCCGGACAAGTCCGGCACGGTCGCAGCGCCCCTCGGTGGAGGGTCACCCATTATATCGCGGCCGGTTGCATTGGCATGAATCGGTCCCTGCCCCCAACCATCGGCAGGGGGGCGATCGGCGCGCGGCTGTTAAGGTCGGGGGTTCGTATCAGTACAGGCACAGAACATGACACGCACCCCCGGTCGACGCGCTCCACAGTGGCGGCATACCTTGATCCTCGGCCTGGCCCTGCTGGCGGTGCCGCCATTGGCGCTGGCCGCCACCCCGGCCGCGAAGACCACTGCGCCGACCGCAGCCGCCGCCCAGGGCGATCAGGGCGGCTACCAGCTGCCGTCGCCGGTCCTGCAGGCCGTGGTCGATGCGCCGCGTGCCCCGACGCTGAGCCTGTCCCCGCGCCGTGATCTGGCCGCGCTGCTGCAGACGCCGCCGCTGCCGTCGATCAACGACGTCGCCCAGCCGGAACTGAAGCTGGCCGGCCTGCGCATCAACCCGGCCACGCATTCGGCCAGCCGCTTCAGCTTCGCCGACAAGCTGTGGCTGATGAGCGTCGCCGATGGCAAGGAGCGCCAGATCAGCGGGCTGCCGCAGCCGTTGTCGATCGCCACCTTTGCCTGGTCGCCGGACCAGAAGTACATCGCCTTCAACCAGGTGCACGCGGCCACCCACACCAATGAACTGTGGATCGTTGATGTCGACGCCGGTTCGGCGCGCCGCCTGGTCGGTGATCTGAACACGGTGATGGGCGATGGCTACAGCTGGCAGCCCGACAGCCGGGGGCTGCTGGTGATGCAGCAGCTCAAGGGCCAGGGCGCGGCACCGGCCGCCGGCGGCATTCCGACCGGCCCGGCGATCCAGCAGACCGAGGCCGACGCCGGTGTGCGCACGATCCGTACCTACCAGGACATGCTCAAGAACGAGGCCGATGCCCGCCTCTTCGACTACTACGCCAGCGCGCAGCCGGCCAAGGTCGCCCTCAACGGCGTGACCACGCCGCTGTCCACCGGCGGGGTGTACTGGGATGTCACGCTCTCCCCGGATGGCCGTTACCTGCTGAGCGAGCGGGTGGTGCGTCCTTACTCCTATCTGGTGCCAGCCAGCGCGTTCGCGCGTCGCATCGAAGTGCTGTCCGCGGTGGATGGCAAGCTCGAACACACCGTCGCCGACCTGCCATTGAAGGAAGGCCTGCCGACCGGCAACGATGCGGTGGCCACCGGCGTGCGCCGGATCGACTGGCGCGCCGATGCCCCGGCGACCCTGGTCTGGGCCGAAGCGCAGGATGGTGGTGACCCGAACCGCGAGGCCAAGGTGCGCGATGCGGTGCTGATGCAGGCGGCGCCCTTCGATAAGCCGCCGGTGACGCTGGCGCAGCTGGGCAGCCGTTATGCGGGCATCCAGTGGGGCCGTGGCGATCTGGCGCTGCTCAACGAGTCGTGGTGGAAGAACCGCGAGGTCAAGCAGTGGCGGATCGCGCCGGATCAGCCGGAGAAGGCGGCCGAGCTGTTGTCGGCGCGTTCCTCTCAGGACCGTTACAACGACCCGGGCCGCCCGGGCCTGGTGCGCGACGTCAACGGTCGCTCGCGCCTGCAGGTCAGTGCCGACGGCCGCAGCATCTTCCTGTACGGACTGGGGGCCTCGCCGGAAGGCGACCGTCCGTTCGTGGACCGTTTCGATCTGGACAGCAAGCAGACCACCCGCCTGTTCCACTCACAGGCGCCGTCCTACGCCGCGCCGGTGGCGCTGCTCGACCAGGAAGGCACCTCGCTGTTGTTGACCCGCGAATCGCCTGATGAGCCGGCCAACTTCTACGTGCAGTCGCTGGCCGATGCCACTGCTTCGCCGAAGGCGCTGACGCACTTCCAGCACCCGTTGCCGCAGCTGCGTGGGGTGAGCAAAGAGCAGATCCGCTACAAGCGCAACGACGGCGTCGACCTGACCGCCACGCTGATGCTGCCGCCGGGCTACAACGCGAAGAAGGACGGTCCGTTGCCGCTGCTGATGTGGGCCTACCCGGGCGAGTTCAAGACCGCCGAAGCCGCCAGCCAGGTCACCGATTCCCCGTACCGCTTCAACGCGATCAGCTACTGGGGTCCGCAGGCGTTCCTGGCCAAGGGCTACGCGGTGCTGGTCAGCCCTTCGATGCCGATCATCGGCGAGGGCGACAAGGAGCCGAACGACACCTACCTGCCGCAGCTGATCGCCAATGCCGAGGCGGCCGTGAATGAAGTGGTGCGGCGTGGCGTGACCGACCGTGAGCACATCGCGATCGGCGGCCACTCCTACGGTGCGTTCATGACCGCCAACCTGCTCGCGCATACCCGCCTGTTCAAGGCCGGCATCGCGCGCAGCGGTGCGTACAACCGCACGCTGACCCCGTTCGGCTTCCAGGCCGAAGAGCGCAACTACTGGCAGGCGCAGGACGTCTACCAGAAGATGTCGCCGTTCAACTACGCCGACAAGATCAAGGACCCGATCCTCTTCATCCACGGCGTGGACGACAACAACTCCGGCACGTTCCCGATCCAGAGCGAGCGCATGTTCGCCGCGGTGAAGGGGCTGGGCGGGACGTCGCGGCTGGTGATGCTGCCCAACGAATCGCACGCCTACCGTGCACGCGAATCGATCATGACCATGCTGGCCGAGAGCGAGCGCTGGCTGGAGCAGACCGTCGGTCCGGGCAAGCCGATCAAGAAGCAGCGCTGAGGCGGGAGGTACCGGCCGTTGGCCGGTACGGGAAAGGATGGGGAGTGCCGGCCGTTGGCGGCCGGCACTACCAGATGTAACTATTTGCGCGACGCAGCAATGACCCCATTGTGGGTTAGGCTTGAGCGGATTCCGTTCCCGAGGCCAGTGCGTCGCAGATGAACGAGTACCGTAGCAGCATCGTTTTTGCCACTCCCGATATTCCCCTGCGTGACGATGTACGCCGACTCGGCGCACTGGTCGGCGACCTGCTCGCCGAGCAGGTCTCAACGCAGTTTTTCGAAGATGTGGAACAGGTGCGTACGCGCGCCATCGCCCGCCGCGAAAGCGACGCCCCGCTGTCCGATCTCAACGATGCCCTGACCGGCCTGCCGCCGGCGCGCGCCGAAGCGATGGTGCGTGCCTTCAGTACCTACTTCCAGGTGGTGAACATCGCCGAGCGCGTGCACCGCATCCGCCGCCGCCGTGACTACCAGCGTGCCGGTACGGCCACGCCGCAGCCGGATGGCCTGCAGGATGCACTGGTCAATCTCAAAGCGCAGGGCGTGACCCTGGCCGAGTTGGCGCAGTGGCTGCCGCGCATCGACATCGAGCCGGTGTTCACCGCCCATCCGACCGAAGCGGTCCGCCGCGCGCTGCTGGAAAAAGAGCAGTTGATGGTCGCCAGCCTGGTCGACAACCTCGACGGCCAGCGCACGCCCGGTGAAGCCGCCGCCGACGCTGCGCGTTTCCGCATGGCCCTGACGGCGTCGTGGCAGACCACCGATTCCTCGCCCGTGCGCCCGACCGTGGACGACGAGCGGGAGCATGTCGGCTTCTATCTGGTGCAGGTGCTGTACCGGGTGATTCCGGTGCTGTACGAATCGCTGCAGCAGGCGCTGCTGGATACCTACGGCGAGGAACTGCCGCTGCCGCGCCTGCTGCGCTTCGGCACGTGGGTGGGCGGTGACATGGACGGCAATCCCAACGTGGATGCCGGCACCATCCGCAACACGCTCGATGCGCAGCGCCAGGCCGTACTCGGCCGCTACCAGAAAGACCTGCTGCAGCTGGCCAGCCTGCTCAGCCAGTCCACCGAGCGGGTGGCGGTCAGCGATGCGCTGCAGGCGCGCGTGGACCATTACAAAACGCTGCTGCCCAAGGTCACCTCGCGGCCGCGTCACGCCGATATGCCCTATCGCCTGCTCAACGACCGCATGCGCGCACGCGTGCAGGCGACGATGGACGATGCGGACGGTGCGTATGCGTCCCCACAGGAGCTGACCGACGACATCGAGCTGATCCTGCGCAGCCTGCACGACAACAAGGGCGACCATGCCGGCGGTTTCGCGGTGCGTCGCTTGTTGTGGCGGGTACGCACCTTCGGCTTCCACCTGGCGCGGTTGGATGTGCGCCAGGAGTCCAGCGTGCACGGCCGGGCGCTGGCCAGCGTGCTGGATGGGCAGGAGGCCTGGGACGCCGCTGATGCGGTCACCCGCGCGGCGCGCCTGGCCCCGTTCGCCAGTGGCGAGCAGGCGTTGCCCGCGAGCAACGAAGAAGGCGGCGAACGGCTGGATGCGGTATTCGCGGCGCTGGCCGATGCCCGTCACCGGCACGGCGCCGACGCGTTGGGCAGCTACATCATTTCGATGGCGCATGACCGCAGCGATGTGCTCGCCGTGCTTGCACTGGCCCGTCGCGGTGGGCTGGTGGATGACGCCGGCGCGGTGCCGCTGGACATCGCGCCGCTGTTCGAAACGGTGGACGATCTCAAGCGCGGTACCGACACCCTGCGCGATCTGCTGGCCGACCCGGTCTACCGCACCCATCTGGCCTCGCGCGGCGATGTGCAGATGGTGATGCTCGGCTATTCGGACAGTGGCAAGGACGGCGGTATCGCGGCCTCGCGCTGGGGCCTGCAACGTGCCCAGGTGGAACTGCTGGACGTCGCTGCCGACAACGACATCCGGCTGACCTTCTTCCACGGCCGTGGCGGCTCGATCAGCCGCGGCGGCGGCAAGACCACGCACGCCGTGGATGCTTCGCCGCGTGGCAGCATCGACGGCCGTCTGCGGGTGACCGAGCAGGGCGAAGTGATCCATCGCAAGTACGGCATCCGCGCGCTGGCGCTGCGTTCGCTGGAACAGTCCACCGGTGCGGTGCTGCGCTCCAGCCTGCGCCCGCGCGCAGCGGAACCGCGCGAGGAACAGTGGCGCCCGGTGATGGACCTGATCGCGCAGAAGAGTTCGGAGGCGTACCGCGCCTTTGTCGGCCAGAAAGACTTCATGCAGTACTTCCGCCTGGCCACGCCCATCGACGTGATCGAGCGGATGACGTTGGGCTCACGCCCTTCGCGCCGTCTGGGCGAGGATGCCGCACTGACCAACCTGCGCGCGATTCCGTGGGTGTTCGCGTGGAGCCAGGCGCGGGCCGTGATCCCGGGCTGGTATGGCGTCGGCAGTGGTCTGCAGGCGGCGATCGACGCTGGTCACGAAGGCCTCCTGAAAGAGATGGCGCGCGACTGGCCGTTCTTCAGCACCTTCCTGGACGACATCGCGATGGTGCTGTCCAAGGGCGACCTGACCATCGCCGAACAGTTCTCGCAGCTGTCCGGTGCGTTGCATGGCCGCTTCTTCCCGCAGATCCAGGGCGAGCTGGAACTCACCTCACAGTGGATACTGGCACTGACCGGGCAGGACGCACTGCTGCAGCACGATCAGCGTCTGGCGCTGTCGATCCGCCTGCGCAATCCCTACATCGATCCGATCAGCGTGCTGCAGGTGGACCTGCTGCGCCGCTGGCGTGAAAGCGGGGGCGAAGACGACGATGTGCTGCGCGCACTGGTGGCGTGCGTGAACGGTGTTTCGCAGGGCGTGCAGAACACCGGATAGGCCATGCCGGGTAGTGGCGGGTAGGCCGGTAGGGCTCAGACCCGCTCGACCAGATCACCCGGTGCGGGCGGATTGGATGCCAGCAGCTCCAGGTGACGCTGCTCCATCTCTTCGCGCAGCTGGCGGCGGATCAACGCGGCGGCATGCCGGCGGCGTTCGTCGGCGGTCTCCAGCACCAACGGCGGCACCGGGGTCGGCTTGCCGTCGTCGTCCACCGCGACCATGGTGAAAAAGCAGCTGTTGGCGTGGCGCACGCTGCGCTTGAGGATGTCCTCGGCCACCACCTTGACCCCGATTTCCATCGAGGAGGTGCCGGTGTAGTTCACCGAGGCCAGGAAGGTGACCAGCTCGCCGACCGCGATCGGCTGGCGGAACATCACCTGGTCCACCGACAGGGTGACCACGTAGCTGCCGGCATAGCGGCTGGCGCAGGCATAGGCGACCTGGTCGAGCAGGCGCAGCACCGCGCCGCCGTGCACCTTGCCGGAGAAATTCGCCATGTCCGGCGACATCAGCACCGTCATGGAGAGCTGGTTGGATTTGAATTCGGGCATGGGTCGATTGTAGCGGGCGATGGCAGGCCCGGTAGTGCCGGCCGCTGGCCGGCAGGCTGAAACGACGACGGGCCGCTATCGCGGCCCGTCGTTGCTTCTTCGATAGTTGCCGCGCTGCGCGCGGCCAGCCGGCCAGCGGCCGGCACTACCTACAAAGTGAAAGGGCCGCTTTCGCGGCCCTTTCGAGGTCTTACTTCAACTTCGCATCCGCGCGCAGGGCGGCGGCGCGATCGGTCTTCTCCCAGGAGAAGGCGGTCGCGTTGACCTGTTCGCCAGCACCGTTGGTGTAGCTGAACTCCTTGGCTTTGCGGCCGAAGTGGCCGTAGGCCGCGGTCTGCTGGTACATCGGGTGGATCAGGTCCAGCATCTGGATGATGCCGTACGGACGCAGGTCGAAATGCTTGCGGATCAGCTTCTCGATCTTGTCATCGCTGATCTTGCCGGTGCCGAAGGTGGTGACCGAGATCGAGGTCGGCTCGGCCACGCCGATGGCGTAGGAGACCTGCACTTCGCAACGGTCGGCCAGGCCGGCGGCAACGACGTTCTTGGCGACGTAACGGGCCGCGTAAGCCGCCGAACGGTCGACCTTGGACGGATCCTTGCCCGAGAACGCACCACCACCGTGACGGGCCCAGCCGCCGTAGGTGTCGACGATGATCTTGCGGCCGGTCAGGCCACAGTCGCCCACCGGGCCGCCGATCTCGAATTTGCCGGTCGGGTTGATGTGGAACTTGGTGCCCTTGTGCAGCCACTTGGCCGGCAGCACCGGCTTGATGATCTCTTCGCGGACGGCCTCGATGAGGTCCTTCTGCTTCACGCCCGGGGCGTGCTGGGTCGACAGCACCACCGCGTCGATGGCCGAGACGGCACCGTTTTCATAGCGCAGGGTGACCTGGCTCTTGGCATCCGGGCGCAGCCAGGACAGCGGCGAGTTCTTCTTCTTGCGGATCTTGGCCTGCTGCTCGACCAGGCGGTGCGACAGGTGGATCGCGGCCGGCATGTAGCTGTCGGTCTCGTTGGTGGCATAGCCGAACATCAGGCCCTGGTCGCCAGCGCCCATTTCTTCGGGCTTCTTGCGGTCCACGCCCTGGGCGATGTGCGGCGACTGCTTGCCGATCAGGTTCAGCACGCCGCAGGTCGCGCCGTCGAAGCCGACGTCGGAGCTGTCGTAGCCGATGTCCAGGATCACCTTGCGGGTCAAGGCTTCCAGGTCGATCCAGGCGCTGGTGGTGATTTCACCGGCGACGATGGCCACGCCAGTCTTGACCATGGTTTCGCAGGCCACGCGCGCACGCTTGTCCTGGGTCAGGATCGCGTCCAGCACCGCATCGGAGATCTGGTCGGCAATCTTGTCCGGATGGCCTTCGGAGACCGATTCGGAGGTGAACAGGTAGCTGGACATCAGGCGTAATATCCTTTGATTCGGATGGAAAGATGGCCGCGAATGATACACGGCAAGTCGCGCACTTGCATTGTGCGTCAGCACGGGTTGCCGGTGGTTAAGCTCGCGTGCCCGTCGCAGGGCCCTGTGTGACGGGATTGCGTCCCAGCGTCGCCGCCCAGTGTTCCACGGGCGTGACAAATGGCCCGCGGGCCCTCCCGGTCGGCGGGCGTGGCAGACGCTCCAGTCCTGAGCGTGTCACCCGGCCGTCGTCAAACCGCCATCGGGCTGTCGCCGGGGCCGTGCAGGCTTCGGCGCATCCGGCCGCCGGACCTGAGGAGCACGCCATGCACGGATTCGAGCAGCGCGACGCGCGGGAGGCCGCCACGCGGCCCGTGACGACCCTGGCGCCCCATCGGCGGGCCGTCTTCCTGTCTGACGTGCACCTGGGCTCACGCCATTGCCATGCCGCCGAACTGGCCCGGTTCCTGGCCGAGCTGCGTTGCGAACGCCTGTATCTGGTGGGCGACATCATCGACCTGTGGTGGATGGCGCACCGCCGGGCCGCCTGGCGGCCGGCCCACAGCGAGGTGATCCAGGCGCTGCACGCGCTGCAGCGCACCGGCACCGAGATCATCTACATCCCCGGCAACCACGATGCTTCGCTGCGCAAGGTCTGCGGGCTGATGCTGCCGGCCATGCAGGTGCGTCGGCGGGCGATCCATGTGACCGCGGACGGGCGCCGGCTGCTGGTCGTGCACGGTGATGACTACGACGGTGTCACCCACTTCGGAGGTCTGCAGGAGAAGTTCGGGGACTGGCTGTACTACCGCATCCTCACCGGCAACCACCTGCTCAATGCCGCGCGACGACGGCTCGGCCAGCGCTACTGGTCGCTCTCCGAATTCCTCAAGAAGCGCAGCGGCGCGGCCGAGCGTTACATCGAACGTTTCGTCCAGGCCGGGCTTGCGGATGTGCGGCGGCGTGGACTGGACGGCATCGTCTGCGGGCATATCCACCGTGCCGCGCTGGTCGAACGCGACGGGCTGATCTATGCCAACGACGGCGACTGGGTGGAAAGCCTGACCGCGTTGGCCGAAGACCCGGATGGGAGCCTGCGGCTGCTGGATCACACCGGGCAGACCCTGGTGGCGCTGCCCGGCAGCGCCGCATTGGCCAGAGCGGCCTGAGCAGAACGGCAGAGGCGCATGACCAGTCCCGGCTGCTAGCATCGGCCGATGGACTCCTTTACCCAGATCGTTCTCGGCGGCGCAGTCGCCGCCGCCATCGCCCCGGCCGGCCATCGCCGCGCGGCCCTGTTGGCCGGTGCCGCACTCGGCACCCTGCCGGACCTGGATGCGCTGGTACTGGCCTTCACTGCTGCCGATCCCGTGGCGCTGATGGTCGAACACCGCAGCTACAGTCACTCGCTGCTGGTGCTGCCGTGGGTGGCCGCGCTGATCTGGTGGTTGTTCAAACGGTTTGGTCACGGCCGCGTGGCGCAGGCGCCGGGGCGCTGGTTCTGGGCGATCCTGCTGGCGCTGATCACCCATCCGCTGCTGGATGCCTTCACCGTTTACGGCACCCAGCTGTGGTGGCCGTTCACCCCGCACCCGACGATGTGGGCCAGCGTCTTCATCATCGACCCGCTGTATACCGTGTGGCTGCTGCTCGCCTGCGCAGTGGCATGGTTCGCGCGGGCGCGCCCGCTGGCGCAGAAAGCGCTGGTGGCCGGGCTGGTGCTCAGCAGTGGTTACCTGGGCTGGTCGTTGCTGGCCAAGCACACCGTCGATCGCGAAGCCGACCGCGCGCTGGCCGCGATGGGGCTGGGCGATGCCCCGCGCTTCTCGGTGGCGATGCCATTCAACACACTGCTCTGGCAGGTGGTGGCGATGACGCCCAACGGCTACGTGATCGGCGAGCGTTCGCTGATCGCCGACCACGGCCCGATGACCTTCGAGGGCCATCCCTCCAACGTGCAGGCCCTGCGCCAGGCGGCCGAGCTGCCGGCCGTGCAGCGGCTGAACTGGTTCAACCGCGGCTTCATGCGTGCCCAGGTGGTCGATGGCGAACTGCGGCTCAGCGATCTGCGCATGGGGCTGGAGCCGGAGTACACCTTCACCTTCGCGGTTGCGCGGGCCGAGGGCGAGGGCTGGGCCGCGATCACACCGCGACAGCTGCGCCCGGCGTATGAAGGGGAGCAGGGCAGGACGATGCTGAAGCGCCGGTTCGCGGCCCTGTGGCAGCGCATCTGGCATGCGCCGCCGAGCACGGACGTGATCGCACCGAAGGCAGGTTGGACGGAGGCACCGTGACCGAACGGTTTGAAATGGAGATCAATGGCACGCGCTACACGCGGCTGGCCGATGTGCCGCCGGAATACCGCGCGCTGTTGCTGGATGTGACCCCGGGCCGCTTCGCCGAGCAGCCGGCGGTGCCGTTGCGCGAGATCCTGCACAAGGCCAAGGCGCAGCCGGACCGCGCGCGCCAGCAGCAGGTGCTGTTGGACGAGCTGCGCAAGGTCGATCCCGAGCGGGCGCGGCGCATGCAGAACAAGATCACCGAGCGCAGCCAGCGGCCGGCCACCGGTACCCTGGAAGTGGGCAACACACCCACCGCACGCCCGCGCGAAGGCGCCCGCAACACCGCCGGTGGCAGCACGGTGGCCCCGGGGGATCGGGGCGGACTGGGTATCTGGGTGTTGCTGGCGGCAGCGGTCGTGGTGACCCTGGTCGCCTGGGCGACGCGATAGCGCCGCGCTGCGATCAATACACCGTTGCGCGGGCCTGCACGAAGGAGAAGAAGAACACCGCGTTGGGGTCGTTCTGGACCAGGCTGAACTCGCGGCGCATGCCGTCCACCGTTTCCTGGTCGACCAGGCCGGCCTCCAGCAACGGATCGGCGGCCGACAACAGCAGCTGCTCCCAGAACGCGATCATGGTCTTGCGACGGGCCGGTTCGCGGTTGTCCAGGTGGATGGTCTTGATCTCGGTGTGCACGTCGCGGAAGCCACCGGCCAGCAGCAGGTTGCCGAGCTTGGCGCCGACGAACGGATCGCCACCGTGGTCGTACTGGAAATCGTTGAAGGCCATCCAGTAGCGCCAGATATGCGGCGAGTACGGGTCGAGCAGGAACGAGGCGTTCATCACTTCGGTGACGTACACCGGCGAGCCCGGCACCAGCACGCGGCGCACTTCGTTGAGCACCCGCGCCGGTGAGGGCACATGCTCCAGCACCCAGCACAGGAAGGCCGAGTCGAACTCGCGCGCGCCGAACGGCAGGTTGCCGGCATCGGCCTGCAGCAGCGTGTAGCGCTCGCGGCACCATGGCGTCCTGGCCAGGTTGGTGGCGGCGGTGGCCAATTGCGCCTCGCTCAGGTCCACGCCGGTGACATGCAGTTCCGGGAACCGCCGCAGCAGGATGTCCGTCTGTGCGCCCACGCCGCTGCCGACTTCCAGCAGGCGCGTGGCGCCGCTGTAATCGATGCCGCTGAAGATGCTCGATTCGAACAGACGCGACTGGGTGACCAGGCGGTGCTGCTCGGTATCGGAGAAGCCGTGGAGATAGGTCGGTGCAGTGATGGGCGGGGTCATGGCGAAGGCTCAGGCAGCGGACGACAACGACTCGCCGGCGGCGAGGGCGTCGAAATATTCGGTGGTCAGGGCGACCTGGCTGGCCGCATCCTCGGCGCGGTTGACCACCGCACGGAAGGCGGCGTTTTCCGGCCGGTCCTTGGCGTACCAGCCCAGGTGCTTGCGCGCGATGCGCACACCCTGCTGCTCGCCATAGAAATCATGCAGCGCATGCAGGTGGCCCAGCAGCAGGTCGCGTACCTCGGCAACCGACGGCGGCGCCAGCAGTTCGCCGGTGGCGAGGTAATGCGCGACCTCGCGGAAGATCCACGGGCGGCCCTGGGCCGCGCGACCGATCATCACCGCATCCACGCCGGTCTGCTTGAGCACCTGCGCGGCCTTCTGCGGCGAATCGATGTCGCCGTTGGCGATCACCGGAATGCGCAGCGCGGCCTTGATCGCGGCGATGGTCTCGTACTCGGCGGTGCCGGTGTAATGCTGGTCGCGGGTACGCCCGTGCACGGCCAACGCGGCGATGCCGCTGTCTTCGGCGATGCGGGCGATCCGCGGGCCATTGCGGTGGTCGCAGTCCCAGCCGGTGCGGATCTTCAGGGTGACCGGTACGTCCACCGCGTTGACCACGGCGGTCAGGATGCGCGCGACCAGATCTTCATCGCGCATCAGTGCCGAACCGGCCCAGGCGTTGCACACCTTCTTGGCCGGGCAGCCCATGTTGATGTCGATGATCTGCGCGCCGTGGTCCACGTTGTAGCGCGCGGCCTCGGCCAGCTGCTGCGGCTCGGTACCGGCGATCTGCACGCTGATCGGGTCCGGCTCGCCGGCATGGTCCATGCGGTGGAGCGATTTGCGGGTATTCCAGAAGCGCGGATCGGAGATGGTCATCTCCGAGGCAGCCAAGCCTGCACCCAGCTGTTTGCACAGCAGGCGGAAGGGCTTGTCGGTGACACCGGCCATCGGCGCCAGCACCACGTTGGGCTGGATGTTGTAGGGGCCAATCTGCATGCAGGCATTGTAGTGCCGGCCGCTGGCCGGCAACCACGCAGGTACCGTCACCCGTTCAGGCCGATCTGGAAGGGCCTGATGCGCTCCGGTCATGAGCATATGCTTGACGATTGCTTCCGTCGTCCCCAACGGCCGGGGATGCTGGGCAGTTACGCCCTGCGCAGCCGGCGTTGCGACACCGGTGAGCGTTCACGGCGCCGGACCACACGCATAGGCCAGCACCGCCAGATGCCGCTGCGGGTCGAGCCCGAGCAGGGCCAGCACAGCGGCGTCGTCGAACGAGCCGATCGCGCAGCCGGCGACGTTCATCGCTGCCACTTCCTGCCCCAGCGCCCCCAGCCAGACCCCGGCCTCGATCAATACGAAGCGGCCACCGCGCTCGCCGTATTTGGCCAGCGTCCCAGCCGGTTCGGCGATCAGGAACAGCACGGCCGCCGGGCGCTCGGGCCAATCCACGCCGAGCAGCTTGGCCAGCGTCGGCCATGCGGGGCAGGGCGCCACCGGCACCAGCGCATGTTCACGCGGGTCGTACCAATGGATGCCTGGCTCTGCGGCGATCGCATCGTCGCTGCCGTACAGCGCGGCATAGGCCTGGATCGGGTACTTGGCCCCACCGGACGGCAGGCGCCGCGTGTCACTGTCGCCGGGCCGTGCCCGCAGCGGGGCCAGCACACGGCCCAGCTCCTTGGCGCCCCAGCGCGCGTCACCGAAGCGGCGGCCACTATGACGCTGTGCCAGAGCGTCACCGGGAAGCACCGGGTCCGGCAGGGCGATGCCGGCGGCTGCATGCAACGGCCGCGGCGGTGACCAGGCACGCGCGGCATCCTCGGCGATGCGCGCGCGCATCACCTCCGCGCGCGCAGGCGTGAGTTCGCCGTTGTGCCAGAACAGATGGAACAGGGGGGCATCGTCCCAGGGGGAAGGCGGTGATGGCATGTGGTCCTCGTGGATCAACCCAAGGGATGCGGGAAGGGATTGGGAAACGCGCCGCGGTGCGGCACGCCGGGATATCGCCAGGCCACGTCCTGGCAACGGCCGCCGAGGAACGGTGCACGCTCGTCGGCGTGCAGGCCGCTGAGCTGCGGCGACAGCACCCGCATCACCCGCAGCCCGGCTGCGGCGACATCGGCGGTGGTCAACTCGCGGTAGTACAGCGCGATGCCGGCACTGCCCAGCCGGCGCCGCAGCAGATCGAGCTCGGCGATGGCGCGCGGTGCGGCGGGCGGGATCGCCGCGACCGGCAGGGGCAACTGCAAGGTGCTGCGGCCCGCCTCCCCGAGCAACGGCAGCTGCGGCCAAAGCTCCGGACGCAGGGTGTAGAACGCGGCATGTTCATCGAAACTGCGCAGTGCTGCCGGATCGCGCGGCAGCCGGGCGCTTTCGCGGCCACACAGATGCGCGGCAAAGGTCAGCGCCTGCTGCCATTCCAGCAGCGCCTTGTGCAGCGCCTCGCCCGGATCGGCGCGGCAGGCGATGCCCAGCACGTGGCGGGGGCGGCCTTCGAACGGGATGCTGCCGGCGACCGCGATCACCGGGTGCGGGTTCCAGTGCTGGGTCAGGTCGAAGGCCTGCAGTTCACCGCCGCGCGCGTCTACATGGGCATGCCATTGCGGCGGCAACGCGATCCGCCGGCCGGCCACGCCATTGAGCCATGTCACCGCCAGTGCATCGCGCTCCAGCAGCTCCTGGGCGGCCCGCAACAGCGCCAGCCAGGCGCCATCGCGGCCATCGCGCCACGCCGCCAGCCCACTGGACGTGGACGGCAAACGCGCCAGGCCACGGCGCGGCCCCAGTCCGACCAGTTCCTGCGGCACCCAGACCATGCGGTTGTCATCCAACGCGTGCACCGCCGCGAACAGATCGTCATCGCGTTCGGGCATCGGCCACGGGAAGCCGGGCGTGGCGCGTTGGCGTGCCGAGAACAGGGCGAAGGCCGATTCGTCCAGGCGGTGTGCGGGTGTCAGCGCATCACGGCGACGCACCTCCACGCTCGCCTGCGCCGCCGCCAGCCGCTCCAGTGCCTCGGCGACCGCGCCATCGGCGGCCGCCTCGGCATCCAGGGCGACCGCGCCTGACACCCCCTGCCAGGGATTGGCCGGATCGGCCGGGGTGGCGGCGTTGTGCACGCGCCGTCCGTCGAACAACGGCCCGGTTGCATCGCACGGACTGGCCTCGATCGGCTGCGCCGGGCGTACCAGACCACAGCGCGCACGCGCCGCACCATGCAGCAGGTGCGAGGACAGCGTGGGCGTTTCCGGCTGCGCCGCCTGCACGGCGGCGCGGCTCATTTCATCACGCTCAGCCAGAGCATCATCTCGAAGGCGCCGACGGCGAACAGGCCCAGCAGCAGGGCGATGCCGATGCCGATGCCGCGCCCGAGCGAACGCCCCGAGCGCTCGTAGACGAGGGCGTAAATCCCGACATACAGCCCGACGGCAACGAACAGGCCGAATATCGGGTTGGCGGTGCTCATGAAGATGCCGCCGCCGAGCGCAGCCAGCGGCAAGGCGAACAGCCCCAGCAACACCCGACTGCTGCGGCTCAATCCGGCCACCGGTACAACGGGGACGGTCGTCTCCGGAGCGTGCGGATTGGCAGCATCAGGCGGCGCCTGCGGCAACGCAGGTGGCTGGGGGTGGAGGTCCGTACGGGTGTCGACGCTGGCGACCGTGGCGTGTGCGTCGCTGCTGACGGCGGCAGGCGTTACGGAGTCCAGCTTGCCAAGCACCACCGCCGACAGCACCGAGGTGCCGAGCAGGGTGACGATGCAGGAACTGCAGGTGGTCGACGTCGAGCCGCCGCCTGCCGCGGCAAGGTCCTGGCGTGAAGCACTGGCATCGAACTGGGTCGGCAGGCGATACATGAGGTCACTCCATTGACCGGGGCGGAAACGCCCGGCGCGTGGCGCACATTATCACGGGCGCCCGGTGTCCCAGGGCAAGGACAGCGGTGGCGGCAGCGACACTTCGCCGCCCTGGCAGGCGGGGCACCACGGCAGCCGCAGCACCCGGTCGCGCTCGCCGTGCAGGCGATGCAGGTCGAGCCAGACGCTGCGTTCGAGATAGCCCAGCAACAGCGGCGGCTGATCCAGCAACGGCGCGACCAGCGCCGCGATCCGTGCCGGTTGCGCTGCGACCGCCGGCATCGCCGGCACGGGTGCTTCGCCCCAGCGGCGTAGCACCCGGTTGCCCAGGCAATACACACAGGCGCTCTGGCCGGGCACAACATAGGGGCCCAGCGCAAGCGTGTGGTGATAGCTGAGGTCGAGCAGCAGATGCGGTTGTGTCGGCATCTGCGTGCGGTAGCGGGCCAAGGCCTGTTCCCACCCCAGCCCGTGCCGGACCAGCACGAGGAGGTCGGCATCGGCGACCGCATCGACGCGCTGCAGATCCGCGCCGGCATGCTGGTCGAAGGCGTCGGCCAACCCGGGCAGCGGTTCGCCGAGCCAGTCGAAAGCGTAGCGCGTCACTCTGCGCGCGGCGCGCAGCGGCACCAGCACACCGAGACGTATCAACTGGCGGACCGCCGGGCCGCACTCGGCATCGTCCTGCAGGATCGCCAGCGTGTCGTTTTCCCAGTGGCCGAGGATCCGTTCGATGATCGTCGGGGTATCGGCCTCATCGACCACATACAGTTCGTCGGCGCCACCGGACACCAGCAACAGCTGGCGCTGCGCATGGGTCTGCGAAAACAGCGCCCATGCCGGATTGCGCGTCCAGCGCGGTTCGCCCACGTGCGCACCTGTGTGTTCCTGACTGCCTGCTGCTGCCACTGCGTACAGTCCGTGTATCCGCGAAACCGCAAGGATAGCGGCAAACAGGCGGGCCACGTTCTGCTACGGTGCGCGCGTGCCCACGCCGTCTGTTGCCAACGCGTCCGTCCCCCAGCCGCCCTGGCGCGAGGCGATGCTGTGGATGCTGCTGCTGGGTGCGATGTTCATCCATGGCTACAGCTGGACGAACCACTGGGCGGCCAGCCAGGCGCACAGCTACAGCCTGCACGGTCGCTGGGACGAGGCGATCCCGTTCTGGGCGTGGACGATCTGGCCGTACCTGGCGCTGAATCTGTTGTACCCGCTGACGTTTTTCCTCTGCCCGACCCGATCCGCCCTGCGCCGCCATGCGCTGGCCATTGCGCTGGTGCAGGCCGCCTGCATGCTCGCCTTCGTGTGCTGGCCGACCGGCAACGTGCGTGTGCTGCCGCAGCCGGAGGGCGCGAGCGGCCTGCTGTTCGCACAACTGCGCGCGTTCGAGGCGCCCTTCAACATGGCGCCGTCGCTGCACGCTGCGGTATTGGTGGTGGTCTGGCAGACATGGCGGCAGTCGCTGCAGGCGAATGCGGCAGCGGTGCGCTGGCTGTGGCATGGCACCTGTGGGCTGATCCTGATCTCGACGCTCACTACCTGGCAGCACGATCTGCTGGATGTGCTTGCCGGGCTGTTGGTCGGTGCGCTGGCGCTGTGGATCACGCACTGCGTGCTGTTGCCACGTGATCTACCGCGAGCGTGAGGGCCCCGTAGCGACCGGCAGGCCCCTTGGCAAATGTCCCCCGGCCTCCGCCTCGCGGCGACGGCCTCCTCCTTGATTTTGCCCAGGAGCCTACCGGCCGCTACGGGGCTCCGGCTCGCGGTAGGCAGAAGGGAAACCGGTGCTTTCCATACGGCGCCAGTGGTCTGGACACGTGGGGTGCGATGCCCTTGTGGGCGAAATCAAGGAGGAGGTGGCGGCCGCAGGCCGACGCCGGGGGACATTCGCCGGCAAGGGCATCGCGCCCCAGCGCTCAACCACCCGGCCGCCGCGCATTGAAAGGCCCAGAGGTCGCTTCCTGCATTCCATGCAAGCAGGAGAAAAACCAAAAAAAAGGCCAGCGCGAACGCTGGCCTCTTGGTATCCACACCGGTGACGCTTACTTGTTCTCGGCATCACCCGGGGTGAAGTGCGGCATCGCCGCGGCGGCGCCTTCCTTCTCGGTCGAACGACCGGCGAACTGATTGGCAAAACGCACGTGGCGGGCAAACGCCGCCTCCGGGTCCTGCGCGATCGAGGCAACCAGCGCACCGTTGAACGCATCGCCCGCACCGGTCGTGTCCAGCACCTGCACCTGCTCGGCGCCGACGCGGTAGTACGGCTGGGTATCGCCACGCAGGTTCTCTTCAGCGTGCGATACGAACACACCGACCGAACCCAGCGTCACCACCACGGTGCCGTTGCCGACCAGCTTGCGGCACAGCGCATGCAGGCTGGCGCCGTCCAGCGCGGCGACGTCGTTGGCATCCACGCGCTCGCCGACATGACGGCCGAGCAGGGCAGCGAACTCGGTCTCGTTCGGGGTCAGCACATCGGCCAGCTTGAGCAGGCCGATGCTGGACGGGGCATCGGCAGGCGCCACGTTGAGCACGGTGGTGGCACCGGCCTCGCGGGCGATCGCCAGGGCGGCCTCGATGGTTTCCACCGGCGATTCCAGCTGCGCCAGCACCACCTTGGCGCCGGCCAGCAGCGCGCGCTGCTGTTCGACGAAGTCCAGGCTCAACGCGGCGTTGGCGCCCGGGCCGATCACGATGGTGTTGCGGCCGCGGCTGTCGACATAGATGCCGCCGGTGCCGGTCGGCTCGCTGCTGGCCTCGGCGGTCAGCGCAAAGCCATCCTGCTCGGCCAGGCCGCGCGCCATCGCACCGCCGGCGTCATTGCCCAGCGCGCACAGGAACGTGGTCGGCGCGCCGGCACGGCGGGCGGCCACGGCCTGGTTGAAGCCCTTGCCGCCGGGACCGGTGCTGTAGCGGCCGGCAATGGTCGCACCCGGGGCCGGGAGCGACTCACAACGCCAGACATGATCCACATTGAAGGAACCGATTACGACGACACTGCTACTCATAAAGACTGTTTCTCAAAGAACGGATATCAGCTGAAATGCGTCAGCACGCCGGCGATGGTCGCCGTCATGAAGGTGGCAATGGTACCGCCGAGCACCGCACGCAGGCCGAACTTGGCCAGATCGTGGCGACGCTCCGGCGCCAGACCACCAATACCACCGATCTGGATCGCGATGGAGCTGAAGTTGGCAAAACCGCACAGCGCGTAGGTGGCGACCAGGCGGCCTTCGGCGGAAAGCACCGTGCCCGGCACCTCGCCTCGGATGATCTTGGCCAGTTCCGAATACGCCACGAACTCGTTGATCACGACCTTCTGGCCGATCAGCGAGCCCACGGTGGTGGCATCGGCCCACGGGGTACCGATCACCCAGGCGATCGGGGCCAGCAGGAAGCCGAACAGGGTGGACAGGTCGGTCGGGCGGCCGATGAGCGCGGCCAGACCGGTGATGTCACCCAGCCAGGTCAGCGGGGCGTTGATCAGGGCGATCAGGGCGATGAAGGCCAGCAGCATCGCACCGATGTTCAGCGCCAGCTTCAAGCCATCGCCCGCACCGGCTGCGGCAGCGTCGATGATGTTGCTGGAGGTCTTCTCCACTTCCATCTTGACCGTGCCGCGGGTCAGCGGGGTACCGGTCTCGGGCACCAGCAGCTTGGCCACCACCAGGGTCGCCGGGGCGGCCATGATGCTCGCGGCGAGCAGATGCTTGGCGTAGAAGGCCTGTTCTACCGGATCACCGGCACCGAGCATGCCCACGTACGCGGCCAGCACGCCGCCGGCGATGTGCGCCATGCCGCCGATCATCATGGTGATCAGCTCGGACTGGGTCATCTTGGCGATGTAAGGGCGCACCGTCAGCGGGGCTTCGGTCTGGCCGATGAAGACGCTCGCGCAGACGCTGGTGGTTTCGGCGCCGGACACGCGCATGATCTTGGTGATCGCCCATGCCATGCCGCGCACGATCATCTGCATCACGTTGAGGTGGTACATGACCCCCATCAGCGCCGAGAAGAAGATGATGGTCGGCAGCACCTGGAAGGCGAAGATGAAACCGAACTGGCTGGTGTCCATCAGGCTGCCGAAGATGAAGCCGGAGCCGGCGTTGACGAACTCCAGGATCTTGACGAAGCCCTTGCCCAGCGCGTCGAACACATCGCGGCCACCCGGGACCAGCAGCACCACCGCCGCGAAGGCGATCTGCAGTGCGATACCGGTGACGACCAGGCGCCAGTCGACAGCCCGCTTGTTGTTCGAGAACAACCAGGCAATGCCGATCAGCACTGCCAACCCGAACAGGCCGAAGCCAATCCTGCCCAAACCTTCGACCATGAGACTTCCCTTGGGGCGCCGCGAAAAACGGGAAGCCTAGAGCAGCGGCAAGGGCGGGGCAAGGAAAAGCAGCGTCTGCGAGCCGATCGGCCGTGATCGGGCCTGTATCGGCAAGGCATGGCCCGGTTTCCGTGCGGCGTGTCACGGGCCGTGAGATCACGGTGTCGGTCCTGCGCGCGCTGCATGCCACCCTCTACACTTACCGTATCGATCCGGCCCGGTCGCGGGCCCGCAGCAGGAGAACCACATGCTCTATCGCCGTCTCGGCTCCACCGGTCTGAAGCTCTCGGCCCTGTCCTTCGGGGCCTGGGTGACCTTCGGCGACCAGATCGGCCGCGATGAGGCCCGCAAGCTGATCGCCACCGCCTGGGATGCCGGGGTCAACTTCTTCGACAACGCCGAGGGCTACGCCCGTGGCCGCGCCGAGCAGGTGATGGGCGATGTGATCGCCGACCTGCGCCTGCCGCGCGATGGCTTCTGCGTCTCCAGCAAGGTGTTCTTCGGCGCCGTCGACGACCCGCGCCCGACCCAGCACGGCCTGTCGCGAAAGCATGTCACCGACGCCTGCCACGCCGCGCTCAAGCGCCTGCGGGTGGAGTATCTGGACCTTTACTATTGCCATCGCCCGGATCCGGACACCCCCATCGCCGAGACCGTGCAGGCCATGGACACCCTGATCCGCCAGGGCAAGGTGCTGTACTGGGGGACCTCGGAGTGGTCGGCCGCGCAGATCCAGGAGGCGGTGGACATCGCCCGCGCGCGCAACCTGCATGCGCCCTCGATGGAGCAGCCGCAGTACAACCTGCTACACCGCGAGCGGGTGGAACGCGAGTACGCGCCGCTGTATGCCGAGGCCGGCCTGGGCACCACCATCTGGTCGCCGCTGGCCTCGGGCCTGCTGACCGGCAAGTACAACGCCGGCGTGGACCCGCAGTCCCGGCTGGGCCAGGACCAGCTGGGCTGGCTGAAGTCGCAGGTGCTGGACGACGGCAGCGACCGCATCGAGCGGGTGCGGCGCTACACCGCATTGGCCGCGCAGCTGGGCGTCTCCCCGGCACAGCTGGCGATCGCCTGGTGCCTGCGCAACCCGAATGTCTCCAGCGTGATCCTCGGTGCCAGCCGGGTCAGCCAGCTGGAAGAGAACCTGGGCGCGCTGGCGCTGTTCGAGCAGCTTGATGAAAGCGTGTGGCAGCAGGTGGAAGCGGTGTTTGCCTGATCGCGCGTGTCGGGATCCGGGGAGCCGGCCAGCGGCCGGCACTACCGATGGTATGGCGGGAGATGGAACGGGACGAGCAGAGCTCGGATGCTTGGCAGAACGGAGCAGGGCGCCTGGAACAGGCGCCGTCCCTCCACGGTAGTGCCGGCCGCTGGCCGGCTCTGCAGCTCACGCGACGGGCGACCACACCCAGAGCGCGCTTGACTGGCGCGATTGACAGAGGCTATCGAAGTTTAGCAATCGATCATTAATCCCATCTATCAAAGTGAGAATGGTTGTTGATTGTCAACTGAGAATCATTATCATTTGACTCGCCCCTCGCAACGAGTCCAGACGATGAACACTCAAGCTGCTGTACTGCTGCGCCCCGAAACGCTGACCCTCCGCGACCGTCCGGTCCGCGTGGTCCCGCCGGAAGAAGTGATCGACAGCGAAGCCCTGCTCAAGGGGCGCCGCGAAATCCTGATCCAGCACGGCGATCGTTTCTATCGCCTGCGTCATACCAGCAACGACAAGCTGATCCTGACCAAGTAACGGCCTTTCCTCCCCCAGCTCTCTCCCCCTCGACACTCCGCCGTCGGCTCCGGTCCACGGCGTGGGTCGAGGGTCTCCCCCCGCAACCGCCGATTGCAGGTAGACCGCCATGAGCCGTGCCCTTTCCGTCGGCCGCCCACCGGGCCGCCATCCCATCGCCGGCCTGCCATCGGCCGCGCAACTGGCCTCGCTGGGTACCGTGCTGTGCCTGTACCGTCCGGACAGCAGCGAACTCGGTGGCTGGAAACACGCCGTCTCCGCGCATGCCTGCCAGGGCATGGACAGTGAAGGCATCCGCGAAAGCCTGTGCTTCGTCGACGCCCGCGGCCGCTGCTGCTGGCGGCTGTACCTGCTGCCCGACAGCGACTTCCTCGCCTGGGATCGGCTGGTGTCCGCGTTCCCCGCACGGCCCGAACCGGTCACCGACGCCGGGGTCGCCGAACGCCTGTGGCGGCGCCTCGCCGTGCGCCTGGGCAACGACGCATGGCGCATGTGCGCGCTGCGCCTGCAGGTCGGCGAAGGCCGCGAACTGGCCGCCAGCCTGGCCTCGTTGTCGTCCCTGGGCGCCACCACCGCGCGCCGGATCGGCAACGTTGAAGGTGCCGAAGGCGAGCTCTGGGTCGACGACTGCTGCTGCGCCAGCGCGGCCCGCCGCAGCGGACCGTGGACGGCAGACGGTATGCCGGTGATCCAGCTGTAATGACGCACTCGCTCGCCCTGGCAGGGCTGCTGCTCGCGCTCACCGCCAGTGCGCATGCCACCCCTGCCGACCCCGCACGCGACCGCGCCAGCATCCTGGCCATGCAGGGCGAATACATCGTCGATTTCGCCTTTGACGAAACCGTCCTGCTCACCCCCGGCTACGAACGTGCCCCGGCCGTACGCACCGGTGGCAACGAAGTGGTGATCGTGGTCGAAGACACGCCGAAGCGGGTGGTCTTGCAGCACCTGCTGGTCGACGCCAAGAGTGGCCACGTCACCAAGCACTGGCGCCAGGACTGGGTCTACCAGGCACCGACCCGATTCGAATTCACAGCCGACCAGACCTGGCACGTGCGTCCGATTCCCACGGCGCTCACCACCGGCGCCTGGACCCAATGCGTCTACGAAGTCAGCGACGCACCGCGCTACTGCGGCACCGGCGCCTGGCGCTACGACAACGGCATCGCCGAATGGACCAGCGACCTGAGCTGGCGCCCCCTGCCGCGCCGCGAATACACCCGCCGCAGCGACTACAACGCCCTGGCCGTGATCAACCGGCACACGCGCACGCCCAACGGTTGGACCCACGAGCAGTTCAACACCAAGATTCTGCGGCGCCCCGACGGCACGCAGACACCGATCGCGCGCGAATTCGGCTTCAACGAGTACAACAAAACCACCGAGGTGGACTTCACCCCCGCCTACGCCTACTGGACCGCCACCGCAGGTTACTGGGGGAAGGTGCGCCAGCGCTGGGACGACTTCCTCGGGCAGGCACCGGGCGTGCACCTGAAAACCAAACCCGACGGCATGGCCATGATCATCCCGCTGTTCACCCAGGCCCAGGACATCCAGGACGGCAAGACCGTGGTGGACACCGAGATCGACGCCGTCTTCCAGCAGTGGGTAGAAAAAGCACCGCCAGAAAGCGCGCGCTGACACCGACGCCATAGGTAGCGCACGCGTCCATCGCCAAACCTCGAAGCAGCACATTGCCTCATCGATGGCCGTACCAACTGCAGATGAGCTGCTCTCCCCTCCGCCCAAGGCCATCCCTCGAGAAGGATGGCGGGTAGCCCTGCCCAGGACCGTCAGGGCGCCAAGGATGGCGCCCACGAGCCCCCAGGGATGGGTTTACGGCGCGTCCTGGGCAGGGCTGCCCGCCAGCCTTCAGACAGTGGACACATGGACGCCGTCGCTTTCGCTTTCGCTTTCAATGCAACGGCGCCCCAAACTCACGCCTCCCGAAGCGCCAACGCCGGCGGCGTATGCAGAATCCGCCGCGTCCCCCACCAACCGGCCAGCATGCTCAACAGCACACCCAACGCACCGCCCACCAACAACGGCCCCCACGGCGGACTCAGCGTCAACTCGAACACCTGCCGCGCCACCACCGAGCCCAGCAGCGCCGCCGCACCCACCGCCAGCAACGCCGACAACAGCCCCAGCGCACCGAATTCCACCAGCACCGCACCGCGCAGCTGACGGCGCGTCGCCCCCAGCGTCCGCAGCACCGCACTGTCGTAGCGCCGCTCACCGGCCGTCGCCTGCAACGCCGCCAGCAGCACCAGCAGCCCGGCCAGCAGACTGAACCCCATCACCAGCTGCACCGCCTGGCTCACCCGATCCACCACCTCGCGTACCCGCTCGAGGATGCCGTCGATATCCAACAGTGAAATGTTCGGGTACTCCCGCGTCAGCCCAGCCAGCGCCGGTGCCTGCGCGCGTGGCAGATGGAAGGCGGTGATCAGGTTGTACGGCGCATCGGCAACCGCGCCCTCGTTGAGCAGCAGGAAGAAGTTGACCCGGAACGAATCCCAGTCGGCCTTGCGGATGCTGGTGATCGTGAAGCTGCGCTCCTGATCGCCCATCTGCAGCGTCACCGTGTCGCCCAGCGTCATTCCGTAGCGCTCGGCCCAGCCCTGCTCGATCGAGGCCTCCGCCGCGGCGCTGCCCGCCTTCCAGAACGTCCCGCTGAGCAGCGTATTGGCCGGCGGGAAATCATGCCGCCACGAGAAATTGACCGGCCGGTTGGCATCGTCATCCTCGTTGCTGTTGTCCTCGCGTCCCTGCCGCTGCGGCGGCCGATCATTGACCGCCAGCAGGCGACCGGTGCTGAACGGCTCGATGCCCGGTGATGCCACGCCCAGCCCACCCAGCGTGGCCAGCACGGCATCGCGCTGCTCGGGCTGGATGTTCATCAGGAAGTAGTTCGGCGTATCGGTCGGCAAGCGATCGCGCCACTGCGCCAACAGCCCCGGACCGATCACCGACAGCAGCAGCAGCGAACACAGCGACAGCGACAGGCCGACCAGCTGCATCACCGCCAGCCCGCGGCGTCGCGTCAACGAGGCCAGCCCCAGCTTCCAGCGTCCGCGCAGGCGCGGCTGCAGTCCACGCAGAAGCCACAGCAGCAGGGCACCGAGCGCGCCGGCCAGCGCCGCCAGCGCGGCCAGCCCGCCCAGCACCCACGCGGCCAGCGTTACATCGCCGGTGGCCTGCACGGTCAGCGCGACGGTCGCGGCCAGCGCAGCGGCATAGACCAGCATCGAACTCGGCGGCAGCGCGGCGAAGCTGCGGTTGAGCACGCGCATCGGCGGCACGCTGCGCAGGCGCAGCAGCGGCGGCAGGCCAAAGCCCAGCAGCAGCACCAGGCCGATGCCCGCACCACTCAGTGCCGGTGTGGCCTGCGGCAGCGGCAGGCGGTTCGGAATCAATCCACCCAGCGCCTGCACCAGCCCGGCCTGCGCGGCCATGCCCAGCCCGATACCGACCAGGCAGGCCGGCACCGCCAGCATCACCAGCTGCAGTGCCATCGCGGTGAGGATGTCGCGCTGGCGCGCGCCCAGGCAGCGCAGGATCGCGACCTGATCGATGCGGCGCATCGCGAAGCGGTTGGCGGCCAGCGCGGTGGCGACACCGGCCAGCAACACTGCCAGCAGCGCGGCCAGCGAGAGGAAACGCCCGGCCAGATCGAACGCGCCGCGCACGCCGCGCTGGGTATCGTCGATCCCCACGATGCGATAGCCCTTGGCCTGCGGCGTGAGCCACTCGCGGAAGGCGGCGATCTGCGCCGGCTCACCGGCGAACATCATCCGGTAGGAGGCGCGGCTGCCCGGCCCGAGCAGGCCGGCGCGATCCACATCGATGCGGTTCACCAGCAGCGGCGGCGACAGCTGCATCAGCTCACCGGAGGTGTCCGGCTCGGCCTGCAGCACGCGGGTCACGGTCAACGTGCCCGCGCCGAATTCCAGTGCATCGCCCACCTGCAGGCCAAGCGCCTGCATCAGGCGGGGGTCGGCATACGCTTCGCCCGGCGGCGGCGTTCCTGCGGTGTCGCTGGCGCGGTCATGCAGCGTGCGGCTGACCCGCAGTTCACCGCGCAGCGGGTAGCCATCGGCCACCGCCTTGATGTTGGCCATCTGGCTGTCATCGCCATGGAACAGCACGCTGGGGAAGCTGACCATGCGCGTGTTGGCCAAGCCGCGCTCGCGCGCTGCATCGGCGAAGGTCTGCGGGATGTCCTCACGGCCGCTCAGACCCAGGTCGCCGCCGAGCATCTCCGCTGCGCTGCCGGTCAGTGCCAGGGTCACGCGGTTGACCAATGTCCCGACGGCGGTCATCACCGCCACGCCCAATACGAGCGCGGCGAACACGGTCAGCAGATCGCCGGCCAGGAATTCGCGGCGCAGCGCACGCGCTGCATGGCGCACGACGTTCATGCGCCTGCGCCGGCAACGGTGTCGGCCAGGCGGCCACCGTCGAGCTGGTAGATGCGCTCGCAGCGCTGCGCCAGGCGCAGGTCATGGGTGACCAGCACCAGGGTGGTATCGCTGGTGGCGTTGAGCGCGAACAGCAGGTCGCTGATCTGCTGCCCGGTGGTCTGGTCCAGGCTGCCGGTCGGCTCATCGGCGAACAGGATGCGCGGCCGCGCCACGAACGCACGCGCGAGTGCGACACGCTGCTGCTCGCCACCGGAAAGCTGGCGCGGGTAGTGACGTGCACGATGGCCCAGGCCGACCTGTTCCAGCACCTCGCGCACCCGCGCGGGATCTTCGCGGCCGGCCAGTTCCAACGGCAGCGCGATGTTCTCTTCGGCGGTCAGTGCCGGCAGCAGGTGGAAGCTCTGGAAAACGAAGCCGACCTCGCGTGCGCGCAGCTGTGCGCGGGCTTCCTCATCGAGCGTGTTGAGCTCGGCACCGGCCAGCGCAATGGTGCCGTGGCTGGGCAGGTCCAGCCCGGCGAGCAGGCCGAGCAGCGTGGTCTTGCCCGAGCCTGAAGCGCCGACGATGGCCACGCTCTCGCCTTCATGGACGGTCATGTCAATGTTGTCCAGTATGTGGACTTCACCCTCCGGGCCACGTGCGGACTTGCCCACGTTGTGGGCGGCGATGGCGACGGGCGCGCTGCGGGGGGACAGGCTGTCGATGAGGATTCTCCAATGAACCAAGCAAGTGGAAAGGGCCGCGTGGCCTCGATGGGCTGGCTGCTGGCAGGGTTGCTGCTGATGCCGATGCTGGCCTGTGCCAAAGGTCCGGACACCCGTGCGGCGGTGCTGGTGGTCGGCGACAGCCTCAGTGCCGCCCACAATATCCCGGCCGCGTCGGGCTGGGTAAACCTGCTTCAGCAGCGGGTCAAACAACAGATCAAGGCACCGCCGGCGATCATCAATGCCAGCATCAGCGGCGAAACCACCGCCGGCGCGCTGACCCGCCTGCCGGGCCTGCTGGAAAAGCACCGGCCGTCCGTGGTGGTGATCGAACTGGGCGGCAACGATGCGCTGCGCGGGCTGACCCCGGCGCAACTGCGCGGCAATCTGGAAAAGATGATCGTGGCCAGCCAGAAGGCGGACGCCAAGGTGCTGCTGCTGGGCATCGACGTGCCGCCCAACTATGGCCCGGCCTACCGCCAGCGCCTGCGCCAGACCTATGCCGAGCTGGCCAAACAGTACGACGTACCGCTGCTGCCGTTCCTGCTTGAGGGGGTGGCCTTGAAGCCGAATCTGATGCAGGCCGACGGGCTGCACCCCACCGCAGCTGCGCAGCCGCAGGTGCTGGACAACGTCTGGCCGCTGCTCAAACCCCTGCTTTGATCGGTGTGTGAGGAACTTCACACCGCGTCCACTGACGATGCGGCATGTTTCACAAAGCTGAAGAAAGAGGGAATCCCATGCGTCAGACAAAGGAGACCTCCGGCCTGGTGCTGGTGGTCGAAGACAACCGTAATATTTCCGAGATGATCGGCGAGTACCTGGAAGGGCGCGGCTTCGAAGTCGACTACGCCCAGGATGGGCTGGACGGTTATCGTCTGGCGGCCGAGAACAGCTACGACGTGGTCGTGCTCGATCTGATGCTGCCGCGTCTGGACGGCATCGAAGTCTGTCGCCGCCTGCGCAACGACGCCCGCAAGTCCACGCCGGTGCTGATGCTGACCGCGCGCGACACGCTGGACGACAAGCTCACCGGCCTGGGGTTCGGCGCCGACGACTACCTGACCAAGCCGTTCGCGATCCAGGAACTGGAAGCCCGCCTGCGCGCGCTGATCCGCCGCGAGCGTCGCCAGGTCGGCTCGGAAGTGCTCAAGGTCGCCGACCTCGTGCTCGATCCGGTCAGCATGCGCGCCACCCGTGCCGGGACCGAACTGCAGCTCTCGCCGATCGGCCTGCGCCTGCTGACGATCCTCATGCGCGAATCGCCGCGTGTGGTGACCCGCCAGGAAATCGAACGCGAGATCTGGGGCAATGGCCTGCCCGACTCGGACACCCTGCGCAGCCATCTGTACAACCTGCGCAAGATCATCGACAAGCCGTTTGATCGCCCGCTGCTGCATACCGTGCAGAGCGCCGGTTACCGCATTGCCGATATCGCCCAGCCGATGAGCTGATGGGCGGTCGATCGCCGCTCGGCCGCCTGCGGGCGGCATGAGCGATCCGATCCTCCGGTACCCTCTGGAGCATGACGGCCCGGCATCTGCCGGGCCGTTGTCATGGTTTGCACGATGGACTCACGGCAAGCTTTCCTATAATCGCCGCGAACCGCCCTGGACCCCGTAATGCCGCACGGTCTGCCGCGCAAGATCCGCATCGTCTTCATCCTCCAAGCCGTGCTCGCCAGCCTGGGCATCCTGCTGGGTGCGTGGCTGGTGTCGTTGGTGATCAAGCACAGCCTGGTCAGCAGCGCGCTGCAGGAAGAGGCCGGGTACTACTGGCAACTGCACGAGGCCTCGCCGGTGCAGCCACCGCCCAATACCCAGAACATCCGCGGCTATCTGCTTGAGACCGGGCAGTCCCCGCTGAGCCTGCCGGCCAACCTGCGCACGCTCCCCCCCGGCTTCCATGAGCTCAAGGACGACGACCAGCTGGTGCTGGTCGATGCACGCCCGGAAGGTCGCCTTTACCTGGTGTTCCTGCGTTCGCGTGCGGAAATGCTGGCGTTCTGGTTCGGCGTGGTGCCGGTGCTGCTGACCCTGCTGGCGGTCTATGGCGCCTCGTGGATCACCTACCGCGCCTCCAAACGTCTGGTGTCGCCGGTCAACTGGCTGGCCCGCCGCGTCTCGCGCTGGGACCCGGGGCACCCGGAAGCGGCCGACCTGGCGCCGGCCAAGCTGCCGGCCGACATGCAGGGCGAGACCCGTCAGCTGGCCGCCGCGCTGCACTCGCTGGCCACCAAGGTCACCGCGCACGTCGCGCGCGAGCGCAACTTCACCCGCGATGCCAGCCACGAGCTGCGCACCCCGCTGACCGTGATCCGCGTGGCCAGCGACATGGCGCTGGGCGACCAGGACATCACCCCGCGCCTGCGCCGCGGCCTGCAGCGCATCCAGCGCGCCGGGCGCGACATGGAAGCGGTGATCGATGCCTTCCTGATCCTTGCCCGCGAGGCCGATGTCGAGCCGCAGATCGAGCTGTTCGACGTCAACGAGATCGTCCGCCACGAGGTGGACAATGCCCGCGAGCTGATCGCCGGGCGGCCCGTGGAGATCCATCTGCACAGCAGCGGACCGGTGATGCTGCACGCACCGCCGCGGGTGTTGCAGGTAGTGATCAGCAATCTGCTGCGCAACGCGTGCAGCTATACCGACGAGGGCCGGATCGACGTGGAGGTCGGGGAAGATCGCGTGGTCGTGCGCGATACCGGCATCGGCATGTCCGCCGAAGCACTGGGCCGCGCCTTCGAGCCGTTCTACCGCGCTGAGCCCAGCCGCCCGCAGGGCACCGGGCTGGGGCTGTCGATCGTACGCCGGCTGTGTGACCGCTTCGGCTGGAAGATCGGCCTGACCAGTGAACCCGGGCAGGGCACCCAGGCCACGATCCACTACCGTTGAGTCGGGGAGGCGCTGCGCCTCCCCGGATCGCTCAGTTGCACTGCACCTTGGGCGCCAGCGCCGTGCGCCAGATCGCGTAGCCTTCGGGCGTCATGTGCAGCATGTCCTCGCGGAACAGCGCGGCACGCGGCTGGCCATCGGCACCGAGCATCGGCGTGTAGACGTCGGTGTAGCCGGTGTTGGGCAGCGTGGTCAGCGCGGCCTTGATCAGCCCGTTGGCTTCCACCACCGCCGGCAGCAGGTTCGCGCGCGACGGGCTGGGTTTGATCGAGATGATCTCCACCGTGGTCTTGGGCAGGTCGCGGTGCACGCGCTTGACGAAGGCCACCACGTCATCGCGGACCTGGGCAGGGCTGCGGCCGCTGTTGAGGTCGTTGTCGCCGGCGTAGAAGAACACCTTGCAGGGCGCATACGGGATCACGATGCGGTCGGCATACCAGGTGCTGTCGCGCACTTCCGAGCCGCCGAAGCCGCGGTTGAACACCGGCTGGCCCGGGAAATCGGTGGCCAGGCCCTCCCACATGCGGATCGAGGAGCTGCCGATGAACTCGATGCCACCGCGCGGCGGCGGGTTGGCCGCGTCCTGGGCCGCGAACTGGGCCATGTCGCCGGCCCAGGCCACGTTGGAGACCTGGGTCGGTACCTGCGGCGCGGCGGGGGCCGGGGTGCGTGCCAGGGCGGGCAGGGTGGCGCCCAGGGCAAGGGCGAGCAGAAGGGGACGGGCACGGCGGTGCAGCATGGACGACTCCTGTGGTGGGGCACCCGAAGGCGCCCGGACGGGTAGGCATTCATCATAGAAGCTGCCACCGCGCCGCGCTTTACCACGGACGGGCGTTGGCCGCCTTCGACAATGCCCCGGCCGGCTTATGGCAAAATGCGCGATTGCCTGCCCCATTCAGCGATGCCCATGACTGTCTGCCGTGTGCTGTTCCTGCCGTTCCGGCCCGCATTGCCGACCGGGGTGATTGCCCATGGCGGATGAAATCGGGCACCTGCCGCGCGGCCCCAAGCGCATTTTCAAGGCCGCCGTGTGGTCGTGGCAGGGGCTGCGTGCGGCCTGGCTGCATGAGTCCTCGTTCCGGCTGGAGGTCTACCTGCTGATCGTGCTCGCCCCGCTGGCGCTCTGGCTCGGCCAGACCCCGGTGGAGCGCGCGCTGATGATCGGCTCGGTGCTGCTGGTGCTGGCCATGGAACTGGCCAATTCGGCGATTGAGGCGGTGATCGAACGCTACGGCGCCGAGTTCCACGAGCTCGCCGGGCGTGCCAAGGACATGGGCTCGGCCGCCGTGTTCGTGCTGATGATGAACGTACTGGTGTGCTGGGTCCTGATCCTGCTGCCGCAGATCTTCTGACGTAATACTTCTGACGCGTCACACGCGTCATCCCCCCTGTAAGGATGGAAGTCCATGTTCCTTGAGTTGTTGTCCGACCCCAATGTCTGGTTGACCCTTCTGACGCTGAGCGCACTGGAAATCGTGCTGGGCATCGACAACCTGGTGTTCATCTCGATCGCGGTGAGCAAGCTGCCCGAGGCGCGTCGTCCGTTCGCGCGCAAGCTCGGCATCGCCGTGGCCTGCATCACCCGCATCCTGCTGCTGGTCTCGCTGGCCTACCTGGCACACATGCAGGCCAACCTGTTCACGGTGGCCGGGATGGGCATCTCGATCCGCGACCTGGTGCTGATCGTCGGTGGCCTGTTCCTGATCATCAAGGGCGGCATGGAAATCCGCGAGCTGATCACCGGCGGTGAGGACGAAGATCCGACCACCACCAAGGCCTCTGCCGTGTTCGGCATGGTCATCGCGCAGATCGCCATCATCGACATCGTGTTCTCGCTGGACTCGGTGATCACCGCCGTCGGCATTGCCGAACATGTGCCGGTGATGGTCGCCGCGATCCTGCTGTCGGTCGCGGTGATGCTGCTGGCCGCCAACCCGCTGGGCCGCTTCATCGACGCCAACCCGACCGTGAAGATGCTGGCCCTGGCCTTCATCCTGCTGATCGGCGCGGTGCTGATCCTCGATGGCCTGGATGTGCATGTGCCCAAGCCCTACATCTACGCCGCGATGGGCTTCTCGGTGCTGGTGGAGTGGCTGAACCTGCTGATGCGCCGCCGCGCCGTGGCCCACCACGTGCCGGGTGCCGGCAACTGGTAAGAAGGTAGGGGGAAGCGGCAGCCCCCTGACTCAGGGGGCGTGGGTGGTTACGCCGGCTTTACTGCAGACGTGGCATGCTCCGGATCCCGTTCATCGAGCTCCGGAGCCGGCCATGCGATCGTTCTCCCGTTTGTTGTGCCTGGCCGTGCTGGCCTCGCTGTTGTCCGGTTGCGGCTACAACGCCATCCAGCAGAAGGATGAGCAGGTCAAGGCCGGTTGGGCCGAGGTGCTCAACCAGTACAAGCGCCGCGCCGATCTGATCCCCAACCTGGTGCAGACCGTGGAAGGCTATGCCAACCAGGAACGCCAGGTGCTGACCGATGTCACCAACGCCCGTGCGCGCGTGGGGCAGGTCAACGTCAACGCCGACGATGCCGACTCCCTCAAGCAGTTCCAGCAGGCCCAGGGCGAGCTGAGCGGTGCGCTGTCGCGCCTGCTGGTGGTCACCGAGAACTACCCGAACCTGAAGTCCGACCAGGGCTTCCGCGATCTGCAGGCCCAGCTGGAAGGCACCGAGAACCGCATCACCGTGGCGCGCGGTCGCTATATCCAGATGGTGCAGGACTACAACACCTATATCCGGCAGTTCCCGCAGGTGATCACCGCCAAGCTGTTCGGCTATGCGACCAAGCCGAACTTCACGGTGGAGAACGAAGCGCAGATCTCGCAGCCGCCGGCGGTCAAGTTCGGTTCGCAGCCACCGGCCCCGGCACCTGTACCGCAGGCGCCGCAGCCGCAGCCGCAGCCGGCGAACTGAGCCCGTGACCATGCGCCTGCTGCACTGCCTGTTGCTGCTCTGCCTGGCGCTGGCGTTGCCTGCCTGGGCGCAGACGCAGGCGGCGATCCCGGCGATGTCCTCGCCGGTGGTCGACACCACCGGCACCCTGGATGCGGCGCAGATCCAGGCGCTGGAGGCGCAGGCGTTGGCCTTGCAGCAGCGCAAGGGCAGCCAGCTGCAGATCCTGATGGTGCCGACCACCGCGCCGGAAACCATCGAGCAGTACACCCAGCGCGTGTTCGAGCAGTGGTCCATCGGCCGCAAGGGCGTGGATGACGGCGTGCTGCTGGTGGTGGCCAAGGACGACCGCCGGGTCCGCATCGAGCCGGGCTACGGCCTGGAAGGCGCGATCCCGGATGCGATCGCCAACCGGGTGATCCAGGAGTACCTGGCCCCGCGTTTCCGCAGCAACGACTATGCCGGTGGCCTCACCGACGCCAGCGCCGCGCTGGTCAAGCTGATCGACGGCGAGGCGCTGCCCGCGCCGGTCAGCACGCATCGCGCCCAGGACACCCCGGCCGGTGGCAACTGGACGATGGCGCTGGGCATCGGCCTGTTTGCCGGTCTGTTCCTGCGCGGCATCCTGGGCTGGCTGCCGCGGCCGCTGCGCGCGCTGGCGAGCGGTGCCGGGGCCGGGGTGGCCGCGTTCCTGTTCACCTCGCTGGTGGTCGCCAGTGGCGCGGCCGCCGTGGTGGGTTTGCTGGTCGGCCTGACGTCGGCCGGTCGCGGCGGCGTGTTCGCACGCAGTGGCGGCTGGGGTGGTGGTGGCTGGGGCGGCGGCGGGTTCGGTGGCGGCGGGGGTGGCTTCGGCGGCGGTGGAGGCGGCTGGGGCGGAGGGGGTGGACGCTCGGGAGGCGGTGGCGCCTCGGGAGGCTGGTGATGCGCTGGCTCCGGCACGTGTTCTCCCCGTCGGTGCGGCGCGCCTTCCCACCCGCACATCTGCAGGCGATCACCGATGCGATCACCGCCGGCGAGCGGCGCCACGGTGGTCAGGTGATGTTCGCGGTGGAAGCGGATCTGGCGCTGGCCGCGTTGTGGCAGGGCATCACCGCACAGCAGCGCGCTGAGCAGGCCTTCGCCCAGTTGCGCACCTGGGATACCGAACACAACAACGGCGTACTCATCTACCTGCTGCTGGCCGACCATGCCATCGAGCTGGTCGCCGACCGCGGCCTGCGCGGACGCATCGGCGAGGCGCAGTGGCAGGCGATCTGCGCACACATGCAGCAGCGGCTGCGCGACGGCGCCCTGCAGGAGGCCGTGCTGCTGGCCATCGAGGATGTCTCGGACCTGCTGGCCGGGCACTATCCGCCGGTTCCGGGGTCACACGATGACGGCCTGCCGGACACGCCGCAGATGCTGGGCTGAAGCCCGGCAATCGCGCGATCGGGGCCGCCGCGAGGCCGCTCCCTGGCGGCGCTAGAATATCGGCATCCCTGCAAGGCGCCCTTCATGATCTATTTCCACGATATCGACCCCATCGCCATCTCGCTCGGGCCGATCAAGGTGCATTGGTACGGCATCATGTACCTGCTCGGCTTCACCGCTGCCTGGTGGCTGGGGCGCAAGCGGATCGCGGCCGGGCGCCTGCCCGGGGTCGATGCCAACGGCTTCTCCGATCTGCTGTTCTACGCGATGCTCGGCGTGGTCGTCGGTGGCCGCGTGGGCTACATGCTGTTCTACGCGACCTCGGAATTCCTGCACAACCCGCTGCTGCTGTTCAAAGTGTGGGACGGCGGCATGAGCTTCCACGGTGGCCTGCTCGGCGTGCTGCTCGCCGCGTGGTGGTGGTCGCGCAAGCATCGCCTGCATCTGTTCGACACCCTCGATTTCGTCGCCCCGTTGGTCCCATTGGGCCTGGGCTTCGGGCGCATCGGCAACTTCATCGGCGCCGAGCTGTGGGGCAAGTACACCGGCGGCAGCTGGGGCGTGGTGTTCCCGAGCGGCCTGCCGGCGCCGTTGAACGGGCTGGATCTGGCCACGCTCAAGGCCGAGTTCGCCACCGGCGCGTTGAACCCGTACGCCCGCCATCCCTCGCAGCTGTATGAAGCGCTGCTGGAAGGCTTGGTGATGTTCCTCGTGCTGTGGGCGGTGTCGGCCAAGCCGCGCCACCGCTACGTGATCGCCGGCCTGTTCGCACTGATGTACGGCATCTTCCGCTTCGCGGTGGAGTTCGTGCGCATGCCGGACAATGGCGTCTACCTCGCCTTCGACTGGTTCACCCGTGGCCAGCTGCTCAGCCTGCCGCTGGTGGCCTTTGGTCTGGTCCTGCTGGTGCTGTCGCGTCGCGCACCGGTCCTGCAGCCGGTGCTGCCGGTCGCCCCTGAAGGCGCCAAGGCATGAAGACCTATCTCGATCTGCTCGCACATGTGCTGGAGCACGGCACGGAGAAATCCGACCGCACCGGCACCGGCACGCGCAGCGTGTTCGGCTGGCAGATGCGCTTCAACCTCAATGACGGATTCCCGCTGGTCACCACCAAGAAGCTGCACCTGCGCTCGATCATCCATGAGCTGCTGTGGTTCCTGAAGGGGGATACCAACATCGGGTATCTCAAGGAGCACCAGGTGCGGATCTGGGACGAATGGGCCGATGCCAACGGCGATCTGGGCCCGATCTACGGCAAGCAATGGCGCAGCTGGGCCACCGCCGATGGCGGGGCGATCGACCAGATGCAGTGGCTGGTGGACGAGATCAAGCGCAACCCGGATTCGCGCCGCCTGGTGGTCAGCGCCTGGAACGTGGGCGAGCTGTCGCAGATGGCGTTGATGCCGTGCCACAACCTGTTCCAGTTCTATGTGGTGGACGGCAAGCTCAGCTGCCAGCTGTATCAGCGCAGTGGCGACATCTTCCTCGGCGTGCCGTTCAACATCGCCAGCTATGCGCTGCTGACCCACATGGTGGCGCAGGCGACCGGGCTGGGCGTCGGCGATTTCGTGCACACCCTGGGCGATGCGCACCTGTACTCGAACCACGTCGAGCAGGCCCGCGAACAGCTCGCCCGTGAGCCGCGCGCGCTGCCGACACTGTGGTTGAACCCCGAGGTGACCGATCTGTTCGGGTTCCAGTTCGATGACATCCGCATCGATGGCTACGACCCGCACCCGGCGATCAAGGCCACGGTGGCGGTGTGAGCGACACGCGCATGACGCTCTCCCTGATTGCCGCGCTGGATACCGACCACGGCATCGGCCGTGACAACGACCTGCCATGGAAGCTGCCGGACGATCTCAAGCGCTTCAAGGCGCTGACCGTCGGCAAGCCGATCCTGATGGGTCGCAAGACCGCGCAGTCGCTCGGCCGTGCCTTGCCGGGCCGGTTGAATCTGGTGCTGACCCGCAGTGGCCAGGTGCCCTTCGAGGGCATGCAGGCGGTGGCCTCGATCGAGCAGGCGCTGCAGGCAGCGGGCGCTGCGGGAGCGGAGGAGCTGTGCGTCATCGGTGGCGGCGAGATCTATCGCCTGGCCATGGCCGAGGCTACCGATCTGCACCTGACCTGGGTGCAGACCACCGTGCCGGCCGATACCCATTTCCCGCCGGTCGACCCGGCGCTGTGGGTGGAGGTGGCGCGCGAACACCACGCGGCCGACGAGCGGCACGCGTTCGCGTTCGATTTCGTGGATTACCGCCGCGCCTGAGCCGGTGGTGCAGGCAGGCCGGTCGTACTGACCGGCCTGCGGATCATTCCGCGTCGCTGGTGACGTCGGTGTTCTGCGGCTGGTGCTGCGGCTGGGCGTTCTGCGCGGGCTTCGCACCCCCGCCTTGTCGTCCCTGACCACCACGGCCACGGTCGCGCCCTTGGCCTTGCCCCTGGCGCGGCGGACGCCCGTTCGGCTGTGCACCCCCCTCGGCGGCCGGCCGGCGAGCCGGTGGACGCGGTGCGGACACCGGCTTGGGCACATCGCGGCCCGGTACCTGCACCACGCGCAGTTCTTCGGTATCCAGCTGCAGTGCGGTGAGCTTGCCACCCCAGACCGCGCCGGTATCGATCGCATGCACGCCCTGGGTGATGGTCAGGCCGAGGGCGGACCAATGCCCGCAGACGATCTTCAGATCGCGCTCGGCGCGGCCCGGCACTTCGAACCAGGGGTACAGGCCCTGTTCCTGCGTGCCCGGCGTGCCCTTGTCCTCGATCCCGATCCGGCCCCGCGGGGTGCAGTAACGCATCCGGGTGAAAAGATTGATGATCGCGCGGGAGCGGTCGTAGCCGGCCAGCCCGGGGGACCAGCTGGGCTTGTCGCCGTACATGTTGCGGAACAGCTTGCGGTAGCCGCTGCCGTGCAGCTGCTGCTCGACCTCGCGGGCATGCTTTTCGGCCAGCTGGGTGGTCCACTTCGGGGCCAGCCCGGCGTGGATCATCATCCAGCCCAGCTCGCGGTCCACATGGGCCAGCTTCTGCAGACGCAGCCAGTCCAGCAGCTCGTCGCGGTCCTCGGCCTGCACGATGCGCAGCAGGTCCGGGTTGACCTTGCGCTGCTCTTCCTCGGTGCGTGCACCGACCGCGAGCAGGGACAGGTCGTGGTTGCCCAGCACGATCACGCTGCTCTCGCGCAGCGAATGGACCAGGCGCAGGGTTTCCAGCGACTGCCCACCGCGGTTGACCAGATCGCCGCAGAACCACAGCTTGTCGACCGCGGGGTCGAAGTTGATTTTTTCCAGCAACCGCTGGGTGACGTCGTAGCAGCCCTGCAGGTCGCCGATGGCCCAGACACTCATGCGTGCGCCTCCATCAGTGCAGTGTGCGCGGAACGGTCAGGACGAACGGCGCGATGTCGGCGGCGAACTCGGTGCCGTCGTCGGCCACCATGTCGTAGTGCCCCTGCATCGTGCCGTGCTCGGTCTCCAGCATGACACCGGAGGTGTAACGGAAGTCTTCACCGGGGCGCAGCCGCGGCTGTTCGCCGATCACCCCATCGCCATCGACATGCTCGATGCGGCCATTGGCATCGGTGATCCGCCAGTGGCGGGCCACCAGCCGTGCCGCGACGCGGCCCCGGTTGAGGATGCGGATCGTATAGGCGAACGCGTAGCGGCCGTCCTCCGGGGTGGACTGGTCATCGAGGAAGCGGGGGGCGACCTCGACGGAGATCGCGTAGTTTGCAGCGTCGTTCATGCAGGCAGTTTAGTGAATGTTGTGCACGATGAGATGAGTGCTGCCCAAGCTGGCAGCGCCCCCGTCATGGATATCAGGCGGTTCCACATGCGCGCGGCCGGTGAGGGCCACGAGGTGGCGCGCTCAACCTTGCGGCGCGTCAGCCTCGTACGGGACGTTGGCCAGCGCGATGAACTGCGCCACGTCCAGCTGCTCGGCACGGGCATCGCTGCGCACGCCGGCCGCCTCGAACTGTTCGGGCGTGCACACGTTCTGAAGCGCGTTGCGCAGGGTCTTGCGGCGCTGCCCGAAGGCGGCCTTGACCACATGGGCAAAGCGTTTGCGGTCCAGAATGCCGACCGTGGCCGGATCCCGCGGGACCAGTCTCACCACCGCCGAATCGACCTTGGGCGGCGGACGGAACGCACCCGGCGGCACCACGAACAGCGAGGTCACCTTGCAGAACGCCTGCAACATCACGCTCAGTCGGCCATACACCTTGCTGCCCGGATCGGCGGCCATGCGGTCGACCACTTCCTTCTGCAGCATGAAGTGCATGTCGGTGATCACCGCGGCGTGGTCCAGCGCATGGAACAGGATCGGCGAGGAGATGTTGTAGGGCAGGTTGCCAACCAGGCGGATCGGGCTGCCGGCGGCCAGCTCGGTGAAATCCACCTGCAGCACGTCGCGATGGATGATGGTCATCTCGCCCAGCGGCTCGGCGGCGGCGGCCAGCGGGCCGACCAGATCCCGATCGAACTCGATCACGGTCAGCTTCGGGTGGCGGCGCAACAGCGGCAGGGTGATCGCGCCCTGGCCCGGGCCGATCTCGACCAGTCGGTCGCCGTCTTTCGGGCTGACCGCCAGGACGATCTTGTCGATGTAGCTGCGGTCGGCGAGGAAGTGCTGGCCGAGCTGCTTCTTGGCGGGGCCGGAGAAACCGGGGGCGCCGGAGGAGGAATACGAAGAAGTCATGGCACCAGTGTACGTTGGCGCGCCAGCCGGGCACACAGCGCGGTGGCAGCGAGGAGGCTGGAAGGGTCGGCCAGGCCGCGGCCGGCCAGATCCAGGGCAGTGCCATGGTCGACCGCGACGCGCGGGTAGGGCAGGCCCAGGGTGATGTTGACGGCCTGCTCGAAGCCGCTGTACTTGAGCACCGGCAGGCCCTGGTCGTGGTACATGGCCAGCACCGTGTCGAACCCGGCCAGCTTGGCCGGCAGGAAGGCGGTGTCGGCCGGCAATGGGCCGACCAGGTCCATGCCCCGGGCGCGCAGGCGCGCCAGCAGCGGGATGATCAGGTCCAGTTCTTCGCGGCCCAGGTGGCCGTCTTCGCCGGCGTGCGGGTTGAGCCCGAGCACGGCGATGCGCGGCGAGGCCAGGCCGAAATCACGCTGAAGCGCGTCGTGGACGATCTGCAGGGTCAGCGCCAGGCCATCGGCGGTAATCGCATCGGCGACCGCCCGCAGGGGCAGGTGGGTGGTCGCCAGCGCCACCCGCACGATCTCGTTGGCCAGCATCATCACCACCGGGGTGCGGGCCTGGTCGGCCAGCAGTTCGGTGGTGCCGCTGTAGGCGATGCCGCCCTCGTTGATGACCGCCTTGTGCACCGGGCCGGTGACCACGCCAGCGAGTTCACCGGACAGGCAGGCCTGACCGGCCTGACGCAGCGCGCCGATCACCGCCCCGGCGTTGGCCGCATCCGGCGTGCCGAAGCGCGACGGCACGGCATTGGGGATCGCGCGCAACGGCAGATCGCCCGGCTGGCGGGCGATGGCATCTTCAGGCAGGAGCTGCAGGGGCAGCGACAGCGCCGCGGCGGCGGCGTGCAGGGTATCCGGGTCGGCGAAGGCGAGCAGCCGGCAATCAGTGCGCGGCTGCTGGATCAGACGGAGGCAAAGCTCCGGGCCGACCCCCGCCGGCTCGCCCGGGACCAGCGCGAGCTGCGGGAGCATCGATCAGGACTGCGGCGGGGTGGGTGCCGCGGCGCCAGCAGGCGTGTTGCCGCGCATGTCCACGTAGGCTTCGCCACGCAGTTCCTGCAGGAAGCGGTTGTACTCTTCCTCCAGCTTGCGACGGCCGATCGTTTCACGGATCTGGGCGCGCTGGTTGTCGGTGGTGGCATCGGTCTGGCGCGTGGCGACGCGCTGGACGATGTGCCAGCCGGCATCGGTGCGGAACGGCTGGCTCACACCACCGTCGGCGACACCTTCAACCTGCTTGCCGAAGTCCGGACCGAACGCATCGACCGGGAACCAGCCCAGATCGCCGCCCTGGCCCTTGCTGTTGTTGTCTTCCGAGGATTCCTTGGCTACCGCATCGAACTCGGCGCCGCCGGCAATGCGGGCGCGCAGGGTGTCGATCTTGGCCTTGGCCGCGGCGTTGTCCTGCTGGTCGGTGATGCGGACCAGGATGTGGCGGGCGTGATACTCGGTGATGCTCTGACCACCGCCGGCGGTGGCATTGGCGTCACGCACCTCGACCAGCTTCAGCAGCTGGAAGCCGCTCGGGCCACGCAGCGGGCCGACCACGTCGCCGGACTTCATCTCTTTCATCATCTGCGCGAACGCATTCGGGATTTCATCCAGCGAACGCCAGCCCAGGTCGCCGCCTTCCAACGCGTTGGGGCTGTCCGAATAACGGACCGCCGCGGCGTTGAAGTCGATCTCGCCCTTGTCCAGCAGCGCCTTCACGCCATCGGCCTTCTTCTGGCCGGTGGTGATCTGCTCGGCGGTGGCCCCTTCGGGCAGGCCGATCAGGATGTGCGCCAGGTGGTACTGGGTACCGACGGTGGCCTGCTGCTTGAGCGCGCCATCCACTTCGCCTTCGCTGACCGAGATGCGGCTCTGCGCAAAGCTCTGGCGCAGGCGCTGCACGGTGATCTCGTCACGGACCGAATTGCGGAAATCGTTGAAATCCAGGCCGTCGCTGGCCAGCCGCTGGCGCAGGGCATCCAGGGTGGAGCCGTTCTGCTGGGCGATGGCGTTGATGGCCTGGTTCAGTTCCTGATCGCTGACCTTGATACCGCTGCTCTCGGCGCGGGCGACCTGCAGCTTGACCAGCACCAGACGCTCGAGCACCTGGCGGTTGAGCACGTCATCGGGCGGCAGCTGGTTTTCGCGACCGGCGTACTGCGCTTTGATGTTCTGGACGGCACGGTCCAGTTCGCTCTGCAACACGACGTCTTCGTCAACGATGGCGGCAATGCGGTCCAGCGGCTGGGACTGCTGGGCCAGCACCTGCAATGGCGCGGAGACGGTAGAGACCGCGAGCAGGGAGGCGAGTAGGACGGGAAGGGTCTTGGTCATGGGATCTGGTTCGGATCGTAGTCGTCGCGCGTGGGGGCGCCCGTGTTGCTGGGCGGCACGAGATAGAGGTCGTCTCGGTAGTACCCGAGAATAGCACGGCGCAAAGTGCGGTCCGTGTTCTGGCCGATGGAGCTCAGGCCCTTGAGCACGAACTCGATCTGGAAGGAATTGTTCAACTCACCTTCGCGGTTGCGCACGTAGCGGCGGGCCAGGGCGCGCACGGCCAGGCAGCAGCTGTCCCACTGCACGCCACCGATGATTTCCAGCGGCGCCTTGTCGGCGATGGAGTAGTAGTAACGGCCCACCACGCTCCAGCGCTCGTTGATCGGGTACAGGAAGGACAGGTCCGCCTGTTCCAGCAGGGTGCGCTCTGCCTTGGTCGCCGTGCTCGGGGCGGCCGCATTGATGCGGTAGCGGTAGGTCAGGTTGATGATGCCATCGTTGGACATCAGGTAGCGCGCACGCACGCTGGCCAGATCCTCCCGCTTGTACTTCGGGTCCCACTGGTAAGTGGCGCCCAGGTTCCAGCGGTCGTTGATGGCGTAGTTGGCATCAGCGATCCAGGCCGACTTGCCCTGCTCCACCTGCGAGGTGGTACCGGGCAGCCTCACCCGCGAATCGTCGAAGTACAGGATCTGGCCGATGCTGCCGGAGAAGCGCTCACGGCCGGTTTCCTGGTTGATGAAGCGCGTGCTCACCGCCATGGTCAGCTGGTTGGCGTCGTTCTGGCGGTCCGCACCGGTATAGCGCGAATCGCGGAACAGCTGGCCCCAGCTGAAGGTGAAGTCGCGCGTGTCGAAGATCGGCAGGTCGTCCTGGTCGCGGTACGGCGTGCGCAGGTAGAACAGGCGCGGCTCCAGCGTATGCAGGTAGGAGGTGCCGCCGATCTCGGTTTCGCGGTCGAAGAACATGCCGGCGTCGAGGCTGGCGATGGGCACGCTGCGGTGCGGCGAGGTGTTGCCGCGCAGCTGATCCGGGGTAGCCGTGGTCGGGTCGATACCCGGCGTGTCATAGAGCATCCGCAACCGGGTCTGGTCGGCCAGTCCGCGGTCCAGCTCATACCCGGTGTAGCGGTAGGCCAGCGTCGGGGTGACATACCAGGACGCGCCGGCGAACGGCAACGTCACGTATGGCTTCACGTCCAGGCGCGAGCCGTTGTACATTGGGTAGACGTCGCCAGTGCGCACATATTCGCCATCGGCGTCGATCGTCTTTTCATTGATGTCGTCATGGGTGAAGCGCACTGCTTCGGCATATACACCTACTTCCAGCCACGGCAGCAGCGGCTTGTCCCAGTTGAAGTACGCGCGCGGCTGGCGGGCATACGGAAGCGCGCCTTCGGTGAGCGTGTAATCGGTGAGCTGCCAGTAGTCGGCCATCAGGCCCGCGGTCCAGTTCTCACCGGTGCCGTAAAGCCCCACTTCGCTGTGCACGGTTGATGCGGTCACGCCAAGCAGCTTGCTGGCGAAATCCTCGGTATAACGCTCATCGCTGACCCAGGCCAGATTGGCGCGCGCCTGCCAGTTGGCATCGATGTTGTGGTAGCCAAAATACTGGACCTGGCCACGATCCTTGTCGCGCAGCTTGTCGTTGGGCAGATAGGAGGTAACCAGTTCGCCGCGACCGCCGCCGTACAGGTAGCGGAACTCGTTGTTCAGCATCAGGCCGCGCTTGCTCATATATCGCGGCGTCAGCGTGTCGTCGTAGTTCGGCGCCAGGTTGAAGTAGATCGGCTGCGCGTAGTCGAAGCCGTTGCGCCCGGACAGGCCGAGCTCCGGGTACAGCAGGCCGGTCTGGCGGCGATCATCGATCGGGAACTTGAAGTACGGCGCCCACAGCACCGGCACCTTGCCGATGCGCAGCACCGCATTGCGTGCGGTACCGAAGCCGGCGTCGTTATCGACCTCGATCTGCGGTGCCGACAGCTTCCACACCGGCTGCGAGGGATCGCAGGTGGTGTACGTGGAGCGATGCATCTGGCCGACCGCACCCTGCAGGTCGATCGACTCGGCACCGCCGTTGCCGCGGCGGGACACCAGCTGGTACTGGATGTCGCTGATCTTGTGGGTGTCGCTTTCCTGGTTGCCCTCGGCGCGACGGGCCTTCATCCGGATCGAGGAGTCCTGGTAGCGGACGTTGCCCTCGGCGACGTAATTGCCGCTCTCGGTATCGAAGCTCAGGTTGTCGGTCCCCAGGAACTGGTCACCGCGCTTGAGCGCGACGTTGCCCTGGTAGTTGGGCACCACAGAGGTGCCGGTGAGTTGGTCACCCTCGATATCGGTCGGCTGCTGGTCACGCGTCGCGGCCGCGGCTTTGTCGGCCTTGGGCGCATCGTCGAACACGGGCAGCACGTCGGTAACCGGGCACAGGCCCCAGTTCACCGGCTTGTCGTCGGCCAGGGCCGGCAGGCAGATGGCGATACTGAGGGGGAGGGGCAGCAGGCGGAGGGCTCGGCGCACGCGGTATCGGATTCGGGCGAAAACGGATCGTAGCTTGCCCCATCCCTTGCATAGGGGCAATGAAGGTCGCGCCGATGCAGGGGGCCGGGTTCATTCGCCACCCGTACCGGGTGGCCTCAGCGCAGCTGCCCGACGTGGGCCACGCTGCACTCGGCCAAGGCCTGCAGGTCGTATCCGCCCTCGAGCATGGAGACGATCCGGCCGGCGCCGTGGCGCCGGGCCAGGCCGCGCAGCTCGGCGGTGATCCAGGCGAAATCCTCGGTTTCCAGCATGAGGTCGGCCTGCGGGTCGCGCATGTGCGCGTCGAAGCCGGCCGAGATCAGCAGCAGCTGGGGCCGGAAATCGTCGATGGCCGGCAGCATCTCGTCGGCCCAGGTGTTGCGGAAGCGGAAGCCGCCACTGCCCGGCGGCAGCAGGATGTTCATCAGGTTGCCGGCCCCGCGGTCGCGGCGCAGGCCCGAATTCGGGAACAGCCCGGCCTGGTGGGTGCTGTAGTAGGCCACGCCGGGATCGGCGATGAAGATGTCCTGGGTGCCGTTGCCGTGGTGGACGTCGAAATCGACGATGGCGATCCGTTCCAGTCCATACCGATCGCGGGCGTAGGCCGCGGCGATGGCGATGTTGTTGAACAGACAGAAGCCCATCGCGGTGCTGGCACTGGCGTGGTGGCCGGGCGGGCGCACCGCGCAGAACGCGACCGGGTCACTGCCGAGCATCACCGCATCGACGGCCGCCACCCCGGCACCGGCCGCGTGCAGGGCCGCGCTGGCCGAGCCGGGCGAGGTCATGGTGTCCATGTCGATCAGGCGCAGCGGCTCGGTCTGCGGCGTGAGCACCAGATCGATCAGCTCGCTGTCGTGTACGCGGGCCAGCTCGCCGAGCTTGGCCGGCGGGGCCTCGCGCCAGTCCAGCTGGTCCGGATAGGCCGCCTTGAGCGCATCCAGCACCCCCTGCAGGCGGGCCGGGCATTCGGGGTGGCCGCGGCCGGGATCGTGTTGCAGACAGGCGGGGTGGGTGAAAACCAGCATGCGGGCAGAATATCCGGTGGGGCGGCAGGGCCGTTCAGGCGTGGCGGCGCTCGTGGCGCCAGAGCACCTCGCCGTGGCCGTCGGCGCGGGCCAGCACGCGCGCGAGCACGAACAGCAGGTCCGACAGGCGGTTGAGGTAATGCAGCGCTTCCGGGCGGACCGTCTCCCGGCGCGCCAGCGTGACCGTCTCGCGCTCGGCCCGGCGCACGATGGTGCGAGCCAGGTGGCAGCGCGCGGCCGCTTCACCGCCGGCCGGCAGGATGAACTCCTTGAGCACGGGCAGATCGGCGTTGTAGTGGTCCAGCTGCTGTTCCAGTGCCTGGATGTCGGCAGCGTGGATGGCGGCATGGCCGGGGATGCACAGCTCGCCGCCCAGATCGAACAGCTGGTGCTGGATCACCGTCAGCAGCGCGCGGACATCCTCCGGCAGCGGCACGGCCAACAGCACGCCGAGCGCCGAGTTGGCCTCATCGACCGTGCCATAGGCGGCCACGCGGGCATCGTCCTTGGCCACGCGGCTGCCATCGCCCAGGCCGGTGCTGCCATCGTCACCGGTGCGCGTATAGATGCGGGAAAGGCGGTTGCCCATCGGCGAGCCCGGCCGCGCTCAGTGCAGCACGTCGCGGCGCGCCTGCAGCAGCTTGCCGACCTGCTCGGTCGCCAGCTGCAGGGCGGCGGCCAGGCCGACATAGACCGCTGCGGTGCGCAGGTAGGGCAGGAACCAGTCGCCGTAGTTTTTCGCCCAGCCATCGACGGTAGGGGCGGCCACGCTGTCGCTGGTCCAGTAGAAGCCGCCCTGGGCGAACAGATGGCAGACCGCGACCGCCGCGACCAGCAGCAGGGCGCCCTTGCCCAGCGCGGCCCAGGTGGCACCGTGGTAGCCGCCGCGCAGGAGCATGCCGCCGCTCCACATGGCGAAGTACGCCGGGAGCAGCATCCAGTAGCCGGGGGATACGCAGTAGTGCTGCCAGAAATCCAGGCCACTGCGGCGGATCACGATCCAGTCGACCAGCACCGCCAGCGCCATCAACAGCGGGAACGCCCAGCGGGTCCACGCGCGCAGGTAGAAGCCGCCGATGAAGAACACCGCCCAAGAGGCATCCGGAATCGCCGCGAAATGGTTGACCCGGGTGGCCGCCATCAACAGCACGAGCACGGACAGGACAAAGGCGCGTTGGGCAGTGGAGGTCATGGCGGTGACGGGTGAGGGCAGGCATTCATTCTAGCGCCTGCTGCGGCAGCCCGCCGCACGCCGCCGGAACGGGCGAACCCTTATCATGGCGGGCATGAGTGAACGACAAGATGTAGTGATCGTAGGCGGCGGGCTGGTCGGTGCCAGCCTGGCCATTGCCCTGGACCGTGCCGGCCGCGATGTCGGCCTGGTCGAGGCCTCGCCGCTGGGCACGCTGCCGGCGGTGTTCGACCAGCGCAACCTCAGCTTTGCTGCCGCCACCGTCAATGCGCTGACCGCGCTGGGCGTGATGCAGATGCTGGCCGGTGCCCCCGGTGCGATCACCCGTATCCATGTCAGCCGCGCCGGCGATTTCGGCCGGGTGCAGATGGAGGCCGCGCAGTATCAACGGCCCTGGTTCGGCCAGGTGGTGGTCGCCCGCGATTTCGGCCAGGCGCTGGAAGCGCGGCTGGACACGCTGACCCACCTGACCCGCTATCGCCCGGCCCGGTTCGTGCGCCTGGGCGCGACGGTGGACGGTTATCGCCAGGTCTTCATCGCCGATGACGGCGGTGAGCGCTGCCTGCTGGCGCGGCTGGTGGTCGGTGCCGACGGGACCCGCAGCGGCGTGCGCGAGGCGCTGGGGATCGAGGTGGACGAGCATGATTTCGAGCAGACCCTGTTCGTGTCGCGGGTGCGCGCCGCCCGTGCGCCGGACGGCACCGCGTACGAGCGCTTCACCGACACCGGCCCGACCGCGTTGTTGCCGCGTGGCGATCGCCACTTCGGCGCGGTGCACGGCGTCGCCCGTGACCAGGCCGAGGCCGTGATGGCGCTGGGCGATGCGGCGTGGGTGAGCCGCCTGCAGGGCGCGATCGGCTGGCGTGCGGGCCGGTTGCTGGAGAGCGGGCCGCGCAGCGCCTACCCGCTGGTCCAGGTGCTGTCGCAGGCATTGGTCGGCGAGCGTGCCGTCCTGCTTGGCAATGCCGCACAGACCATCCATCCGCTGGGCGCACAGGGCTTCAACCTGGGCCTGCGCGATGCGCTGACCCTGGCAGAGCTCGTGGCCGACGCCGACGATGCCGGCAGCGATGCGCTGCTGCGTGAACACGTGGCACGGCGTCTTGAAGACCGCGAGCAGACCATCGCCTTCTCCGGTGGGCTGGCGCGATTGACCAGCAACCCGGCACCGCTGATGCGGCCGCTGCGGTCGCTTGGGTTGTTGGCCGCGCAGGCCACGCCGATGCAGTCGATGCTGGTGGGCGGCGCGATGGGCTTCCGCGGCCAGGTGCCGGCGCTGTGCCGCGGAGCGGGCCTGTGAGCCGGCGTCCGCAGGATGTCGTGGTGGTTGGCGGCGGCGTGGTCGGCGCGGCCTGCGCCTTGGCCCTGGCCGATGCCGGGCTGTCGGTGACGCTTGTTGAAGGCCGCGAGCCGGCCGCCTGGCAGCCGCAGCAGCCGGATCTGCGCGTGTATGCCTTCGCGCCGGACAACGCCCAGCTGCTGGCCGCGCTCGGCGTGTGGCCGGCGGTGACTGCCGCGCGTGCCTGTGCCTACCGCCGGATGCGGGTCTGGGATGCGGCCGGCGGCGATGAACTGCGGTTCGATGCCGATACGCTCGGCCGCGAACAACTGGGCTGGATCGTCGAGAACGATCTGCTGGTGGACCGCCTGTGGGCGGCGCTGCCCGCGGCCGGCGTGCAGCTGTGCTGCCCGGCGCGGGTGGAAGCGCTGGAGCAGGACGCCAACGGGGTGCGCCTGCGCCTGGACGACGGCCGTCGGCTGGAGGCCTCGCTGGCGATCGCCGCCGACGGTGCCGAATCCACCCTGCGCCGCTTGGCGGGGCTGGAAGTCAGCCGGCATGACTACGCCCAGCGTGGCGTGGTTGCCTACGTGGATACCGAAAAGAACAATGAAGCCACCGCGTGGCAGCGCTTCCTGGTCACCGGCCCGTTGGCGGTACTGCCGATCAGCGCACAGCGCAGTTCGATCGTGTGGACGCTGCCCGAGGCCGAGGCCGAGCGCGTGCTGGCACTCGACGACGCCGCTTTCGGCCGTGAGCTCAGCCATGCCTTTGCCGGGCGGCTGGGGGCGATGACCCTGGCCTCCAAGCGCGCGGCCTTCCCGCTGCGCCGCCAATTGGCGACCGGCTACGTCGCTGGCCGCGTGCTCGCGCTCGGTGATGCGGCCCATGTGGTGCATCCGTTGGCCGGGCAGGGCGTCAATCTCGGCCTGCGCGATGTCGCTGCGTTGCGGACGATGGTGCTGGCCGCACAGCAGCGCCGCCAGGACTGGATGTCACCGCACCGCCTGCAGCGCTGGGCACGCGAACGCCGCAGTGAAAACACCGTCGCTGCGTACAGTTTCGATGCGATCAACACGGTGTTCTCCAATGATGAGATGCACCTGACCCTGGCGCGCGGTCGCGCGCTGGGCTGCGCCGGCAAGCTGCCGCCGCTGGTATCCATGTTCTGGAAGCGCGCGGCGGGGTTGTGACCCGCGCGCTCAGTCGATCAGCCAGCCGGCCAGATCGGCGCGGTCCAGCGTGCCGCGCCGCTTCACGTCCAGCGCGTTGAATTCTTCGGCCAGCGTCGGATTGGCCTGCGCCTCGGCGCGGCTGATGAAGCCGTCGCCGTCGACATCCAGCGCCGCGAACGCGATGCGGTACTGGCCGACCACGCTCACCGGCTGCACCGAACGCACCGTCACCGCGGCTTCGCCGGCCGGTGCGGCCAGCGTCACCTGATGGGTCACCTCACCCTGCGAGAGCGGCTGCGCGCGCACGCTGGCCGGCACCTCGCGCAGCGGTTCGCTGACCGCCGGTGGCGGGGTGCGGACCTGGGCCAGCGCGAGCGTGGGCAGCAGTGACAGCAGCAGGGTGAGGCGGGATCGGCGTCGCATGGAAACTCCGTACATGACGTGGGGGCGCCGGGTGCCCGGCGCGTGCGTCGATCATTGCCGCGCGTTGCGCGGCCAGCCGGGCATGGCCCGGCGCTACCGGTGCTGCGCCTGGGTCAGCGCAGCGGCGAGGCCAGCACCGTGATTTCTTCGCGGTCGTGATACAGCTGTTTGGCGCGCAGGTGCAGCGGTTTGCCGGCCTGTTCCTGGAACAGCTCCAGACACAGGCGGGTTTCATCCCAGCGCTTTTTCATCGGCAGCTTGAGGTTGAAGATCGCGTGCTTGCACCAGCCCTCACGGAACCAGGTGGCCATGCGCTCGGCCACGCGGCGCGGCTGTTCCACCATGTCGCAGACCATCCAGTCCAGCGGCGTCTCCGGCTGCCAGTGGAAGCCGTCGGCGCGCAGATGTTCCACCAGGCCGGTTTCCAGCACGTGTTCGCGCAGCGGGCCGTTGTCCACGCTGATCACCTTCACGTGCTGACGGGTCAATACCCACGTCCAGCCGCCCGGTGCGGCGCCCAGATCGGCCGCGCGCATGCCCGGCTTGACCAGCAGCTCGCGCTCTTCCGGCGTCATCAGGGTGAGCAGGGCTTCGTCCAGCTTCAGCGCCGAGCGCGAAGGCGCATCGGGCAGCAGCTTCAGGCGCGGGATGCCCAGCGGCCACGGCGCGCTGTCGCGGGTATCGGCCACGCACACAAAGGCATGGCGACCATCGACGAACACGATGTGCAGGCGCGGCAGGCCGGTGTTGGGCTTGTCGGTCAGCAGGCCGGCCTTGCGCAGCGCCGGGCGCAGTGCATTGCCGAACGCGCGGGCCAGGCCGGCCAGCGGCTTGCCTTCGTCCGAGTCCGGATGCTCGACCCACATGTCGCCGAAGCGTTGCTGCCCCTGAAGCGCGGCAATGATCGGGGTGATGCGGTCGGCGGCATCGAGCTGCGGCAGTTCGGCCAGCACCTGCAGCTTCTGCCGGGCGAAGATCAGCGAGCGCCAGGACAGGGCCTTGGACAGCGCCGCACCTTCCTCGGTGACGAACACCACGTAGCCGTCATTGCGCTGGGTGCGCGCATAGCCGGCCACGTTGGCATACGCCGCGCGCTCGGACAGCTCGGCAGCCAGTTCCGGTTCAAAGCCCTGGCGGCACAGACACAGCAGGCCGCTCATCGCATCGCGCCCGAAGCGCGGATATCAGTAATGGGCACCGTTGATCTCTCCGTACTGGCGCAGGACCGCGCGTGCAGCGTCGCGCTCGATGTCGCGCACGACCTCGATGCCACGCGTGTTGAGTTCGCCGATCCAGTCCGCCGGCAGCGGACCCTCGTCGAACGGGGTCAATTCTTCCACGTCCTGTGCGCTGGCACCGATCAGCAGCCGATCGATACCGGCCCAGATGGTGGCGCCGTAGCACTGGCAGCACGGCTGCGAGGAGGTCGCCAGGGTGATCGGCGACAGCACATCGTTCAGGCGCGGGGTCTGCAGGCGCTGCTGGGCCAGCATGTAGGCCATGTTTTCGGCATGCGCCAGCGAGGTCGTATGCGGGACTACGCGGTTCACGCCGGCGGCAATCACGCGGTGGTCCGGCCCAAACACCACGGCGCCGAAGGGGCCACCGGTCTGCGCCTCGACATTCAGGCGCGACAGTTCGATCGCCAGCGCGACCTTGTCGGCATCCTCGGGATAGACACGGCCCAGATCGATCTGGTCGTGGATCCAGGCGGGCAGGGTGAGATGGACTTGCGCGTACAGCATCGGGACATGAACCTCTTCAAAGATGGCGCAGCGGCAGTGTATCGGGCCGCGCCCAGGGATGCCGTGCCCGCGCTGAACACGGCCACGCGCACGCCGGCGCAGGGCTGCGCCGGTCGCAGGGGAACTGGAGCGCAGGCCCTGCCATGGCAGGGCTGCGTAGGTGACATCGGGCGGCCGGTGCCTGGCACCGGCCGGGTGCAGCTTACGCCGACCAGGTATCGCGCAGGGTCACGCTGCGGTTGAACACCGGCGTGGCCGCGGTGTGATCGCGGCGATCAGCGACGAAGTAGCCGGTCCGCTCGAACTGGAACGACTGTTCCGGCGCGGCGGTGGCCGCGGCCGGTTCGACATAGCCGGTAACAGTGCGGCGCGAGTCCGGATTAAGGTAATCGCGGTAGGTCTTGCCCTCGGATTCGTCGTCGGGGTTGGCCACCGAGAACAGACGGTCGTACAGGCGGATCTCGGCCGGCACTGCGTGCACGGCGCTGACCCAATGGATGGTGCCCTTGACCTTGCGGTTGGCGCCTTCCATGCCCGGGCGCGATTCCGGATCCAGCCAGCCGCGCAGTTCGGTGATGGTGCCCTCGGCATCCTTGATCACCTCATCGCAGCGGATGATGCCGGCGCCGCGCAGGCGCACTTCGCCGCCCGGCACCAGGCGCTTCCAGCCCTTCGGCGGGACTTCAGCGAAATCCTCGCGCTCGATCCACAGCGCGCGTGCGAACGGCACTTCGCGGGTCCCGAACGCCTCGTCCTTGGGGTGGTTGGAGAAGGTCAGGGTTTCTTCGTGGCCTTCGGGCAGATTGGTCAGCACCAGCTTGACCGGGTCGACCACGGCCATGCGGCGCGCGGCGGCACTGTCGAGGTCTTCGCGCAGCGCGCCTTCGAGCACGCTGAAATCGATCAGCGAGTTCTGCTTGCTGATGCCCACGCGTTCGGCGAACAGGCGCATCGCCGCCGGGGTATAGCCACGGCGACGCAGGCCCTGCAGGGTCGGCATGCGCGGGTCTTCCCAGCCATCCACCAGCTGCTCGGTGACCAGCGCGATCAGCTTGCGCTTGCTCATCACCGTGTAGTTGATGTTCAACCGCGAGAATTCGATCTGGCGCGGCTTGGCGGCTTCACGCGGCAGGCCGCGATCGACCAGCGGCTGGGTCAGCGCATCGTGGTGGGCGAAATCGACGTTGTCCACGCACCAGTCGTACAGCGGGCGGTGGTCTTCGAACTCCAGCGTGCACAGCGAGTGGGTGATGCCCTCGATGGAATCGCCCAGTGCATGCGCGAAGTCGTACATCGGGTAGATCGGCCATGCGTTGCCGGTGTTCTGGTGTTCGACGTGCTTGATCCGGTACAGCGCCGGGTCGCGCAGGTTGATGTTGCCGCTGGCCATGTCGATCTTGGCGCGCACGGTGCGCGCACCATCCGGGAACTCGCCCGCGCGCATGCGGCGGAACAGATCCAGGTTTTCTTCGACGCTGCGGTCGCGGAACGGCGACGGACGGCCCGGCTCGGTCAGGGTGCCGCGGTAGGCGCGCACTTCCTCGGCCGACAGGTCGCACACATACGCCTTGCCATCGGTGATCAGCTTCTGCGCGGCCAGGTAATAGGCATCGAAGTAATCCGAGGCATGGCGCAGCTCGTTCCACTCAAAGCCCAGCCAGCGCACGTCATCCTGGATCGCGGCCACGTACTCCGGATCTTCCTTGGCCGGGTTGGTGTCGTCAAAGCGCAGGTTGCACACACCGTTGAACTCACCGGCGATGCCGAAGTTCAGGCAGATCGACTTGGCATGGCCGATGTGCAGGTAGCCATTGGGCTCGGGCGGGAAGCGCGTCTTGATCGCGGCATGCTTGCCGCCGGCCAGGTCCTCGCGGACGATCTGACGGATGAAATCCCGTTTTTCCTGGGTTTCCGGAAGGGCGTCGGTGGGGGCGGCGGTAGACTCGGACATGATGCGCGGTCGCAGTTAAAAGGCAGAAAGACCAACAGTTTAGCCTGTCGGGGGTGGGCTTGCCCGGCCGCGTGGGTCGGCACGCCTTCAGCCCCCGGGCGTATGCTGGGCCCATGTCCTCCGGAGCCGCCCCATGCATGTGATCTACCAGGCCGACAACCTGTTCGACGCCCATCTGGTCAAGCACGCCCTGGAGGACGCCGGCATCCCCGCCTTCGTCTTCGGCGAATCGCTGCTGGGCGGCATGGGCGAGCTCCCGCTGTTCGGCGTCCTGCGCGTGTGCGTCCCCGATCTGGCCCGTCCTGAAGCGGAAGGCATCGTCGCCCAGCTGGACTTGGGCGCGGCCCCGGACGACCCCATATGGGACGGAGACGAAAGCGCCGGCCTGTTGCCGGCCTAGGAGAACGCCATGTTGGGTATTGGAAACGGTCTGTTGGGCATCGGCGCCTTCAAGCAGCGCCTGCCGCGCCCGGAAGAAGCGTTGCCCGGCCGCGAGCAGCCCTTGCCGTTGCTGCACAACCAGCATTACGTCAACAGCCACCCGCTGAAAGACAGCTTCACCGGCCTGGCGCGCATCCGCTTCGCGATGGGCTGTTTCTGGGGCGCGGAGCGCAAATTCTGGACCATCCCCGGCGTCTACTCGACCTCGGTCGGCTACGCCGGCGGCGTCACCCCGAACCCTACCTACGAAGAAGTCTGCTCCGGCCTCACCGGGCACACTGAAATCGTCGAGGTCGTCTACGACCCGGCCATCGTCACCCTCGAACGCCTCCTCCAGGTTTTCTGGGAAAGCCATGACCCCACCCAGGGCATGCGCCAGGGCAACGACACCGGCACCCAGTACCGCTCCGCGATCCACGCCACCACCCAGGCCCAGCACGACGCCGCCCTGACCAGCCGCGACGCCTTCCAGCAGCGCCTCAACGACAGCGGTTACGGCCCCATCACCACCGATATCGTCTTCCCCGCGCCCGAGTACTACTACGCCGAGGACTACCACCAGCAGTACCTCGCCAAGAACCCCAACGGCTACTGCGGCATCGGCGGCACCGGCGTCAGCTGCCCCATCGGCGTGGACGCCTGACAACGGAGAAAGCCGACCAACGGTCGGCTCTACCAGGTCCAGCAGACAGCCCTAGGCTCGCCGCGCTACTGCTCTCCCCAACGCACCAGCCGTACGCGCCAAAAACAAAAGGCCCCGCATGAGCGGGGCCTTTTGTCGTGCAGCCATCCAACCGCCAGCGCTTACAACCGCTCGCGGATCGTCTGCCGCAACGCCTCCAGATCCTTGGCGAACGCATCGATACCGCTCGCCAGCTTCTCCGTCGCCATCGGATCGGCCGCCAGATCCGCCGCAAACCGCGCCCCATCGATCGGCGTCACCTGCACAGGCTCGGCCGCACCGGCCACCAGCCTGCGCGGCAGCGCACCGTGATCGGCGTCCAGCTTTTCCAGCAGATCCGGCGAAATCGTCAGACGATCGCAGCCCGCCAGCGCCTCGATCTGCGCCGTCGAACGGAACGACGCGCCCATCACCACCGTCGGCGAACCGCGGCGCTTGAACTCGGCATACACGCCGCGCACGAACACCACACCCGGGTCTTCATCGATGGTGGCCGGCGCCTGCCCGTTGGCCACGTACCAATCCAGGATGCGGCCCACGAACGGCGAAATCAGGAACGCCCCGGCCTCGCTGCACGCCAAGGCCTGGGTCGGATTGAAGATCAGCGTCAGGTTGCAGTCGATCCCCTCGGCCTGCAGCTGACGCGCCGCGTCCACGCCTTCCCAGGTCGCCGCGATCTTGATCAGCACCTTGCTGCGCGGCACACCGGCCGCCTCGTACATCGCGATGAACTGGCGCGCCTTGGCCACCGTCGCCGCCGTATCGTGGGCCTGGTCCGCATCGACCTCGGTCGAGACACGGCCCGGCACCAGCGTACTGAGCAGCGTGCCCACGCCCACGGTCAGCCGATCGGCCACCGCGTGCACGATGGTCTCGCGCTCACCCGCCTGCTCACGACCCCAGGCCAGCGCGTGCTCGATCAGATCGGCGTACACCGGCAGATCCAGCGCCTTCTTCACCAAGGTGGGATTGGTCGTGCAATCGACCGGCTTCAAACGCTTGATCGCCTCGACATCGCCGGTATCGGCGACCACCACGGACAGATCACGCAGCTGGGAGAGTTTTGACGGCGAAACGGTGCTCATTGCAACTCCTGGTACGAACGGTGGAGCCTGCGCGGATCGCAGCAGGCAGGGGTCAGGCGTGAGACGCGTGGTGAACGGCGGTCACGCGCAGGCGCAGCTTACGGCCACCCGGCGCGTCCCAGTCCATGGTCTGGCCAACCGACAGGCCCAGCAGGGCGGTGCCCACCGGTGCAAGGATCGAGACCTTGCCCTGTTCAACATCGGCTTCGCGCGGATAGACCAGCGTCAGCACGTGTTTCTCGTTCTGCAGCTCATCTTCGCATTCCACGCGCGAATGCATCATGACGGTGCCCTCGGGCATCGCGTCCGGCGCGACAACGGTCGCACGGTTGAGTTCCTGGGCCAGGGCGAGCGCGGCAGGCGTCTGCGCTACGGCGGGGGATTCGAGCATGGCATCCAGGCGGTCCATGTCGTGGCTTGAAACGATGATCGAAGGGGGCAGTCCGCTGGAAGTGGACATGGTGTAGCTCCTTGCGTGTGTGGAAGACCCAGTAAAAAGGCGGCGCCTGCTGGCACCGCCTCGTTCTATTGTGCTGACAATCGTAGGCGGATGCGACCCGTCCGGCGTATCGGCCCCGCCGGACGGTTCAGTCCGGCTCAGCCTGCGCGGGCGCTGCGTGTCTCACCGGCACCAGGGACATCGGTGGTTTCCAACGCAAACAGGCCCTGCGGCAGTCGTTTGAACTGTTGGGCCAGCTGCTCCAGGAAGCCGGTCATCGCCGAACTGCGTCGCCAGGCCATCGCGATGCGGCGGCTGGGGCGGTCATCGCCGCTGAAGTCCAGCAGGCGGATGTTCTCCGAACGCGGCACCGGCGGCTTGACCGAGAGCGTCGGCAGCAAGGTGATGCCCACATCGGCGGCCACCATCTGCCGCAGCGTTTCCAGGCTGGTCGCGCGGAACTCGGATTTTTCGTTGGCGCCGAACAGCCGGCAGACCGCCAACGCCTGGTCGCGCAGGCAATGCCCGTCTTCGAGCAGCAGCAGTTTCTGCGAGGACAACTCCTGCACGTCCAGATGCTGGCGGCGTGCCAGCGGATGCTGCCCGGACACGGCCAGCAGGAAGGGCTCCTCGAACAGGAATTCCGCATGCAGCTGGTCATCGTCCAGCGGCAGCGCCAACAACGCCGCATCCAGCTTGCCTTCGCGCAGTCGCGCCAGCAGCTCGTCGCTCTTTTCCTCGACCAGCAGCAGTTCCAGCTGCGGGAAGCGTTCGCGGATGTTGGGGATCACATGCGGCAACAGGTACGGCCCCAGCGTGGGGAAGATCCCCAGCCGCACCGTGCCGGCTTCCGGATCGCGGCTGCGCCGCGCCGCTTCCTTCATCTGCTCGACCTCGGCCACGATGGTGCGGGCACGCGCGGCGGCTTCCACCCCGGCCGGGGTCAGCATGACCTTGCGCGGTGCGCGCTCCACCAGCGGCAAACCCAGCTCGTCCTCGAGCTTGCGGATCTGGGTGGACAGGGTGGGCTGGCTGACGAAGCAGGCGGCAGCCGCCTTGCCGAAATGGCGGTGGTCGGCCAGCGCCACCAGATACTTCAAATCACGTAGGTTCATTTCCTTGGACCTCTCACGGTAATGGACCGGGTGATGGCGTGGCTTACCCAGCAGACAGACAGGGCTCCCGGCGAACCGGGAACCGGACGTTTCAGGCAGCTTCGGCGACAGCGCCGCTGCTCTTGGGAACGGAGGTGCGGATCAGGTGATCAAAGGCGCTCAGTGCCGCAGTGGAACCGGCGCCCATCGCGATGACGATCTGCTTGTACGGAACGGTCGTGCAATCGCCTGCGGCGAAGACACCCGGCACGCTGGTCTGGCCGCGGTCGTCGATCAGGATCTCGCCACGCGGTGACAGCGCCACCGTGTCCTTCAACCATTCGGTATTCGGCAGAAGACCGATCTGCACGAAGATGCCTTCCAGTTCCACCCGGTGCGAATCGCCCCCGACGCGGTCCTGGTAGACCAGGCCCGTCACCTTCTGGCCATCGCCCAGCACTTCCTGGGTCAGGGCGCTGGTGATGATGGTGACGTTGCCCAGACTGCGCAGCTTCTTCTGCAGTACTTCATCGGCCCGCAGTTTGTCATCAAATTCCAGAAGGGTCACATGCGTCACCAGACCCGCCAGATCGATCGCCGCTTCCACGCCGGAGTTGCCACCGCCGATCACCGCCACGCGCTTGCCCTTGAACAACGGGCCATCGCAATGCGGGCAGTACGCCACGCCTTTGTTGCGGTACTGATCTTCGCCGGGCACGTTCATCTGGCGCCAGCGCGCACCGGTGGACAGGATCACCGAACGCGACTTCAGCGACGCGCCGTTCTCCAGTTTGATCTCGACCAGGCCGTCATCGCCGGCCGGCACCAGCGCGGTGGCGCGCTGCAGGTTCATGATGTCCACCTCGTACTCGCGCACGTGTTGCTCCAGCGCGGCAGCCAGCTTCGGACCTTCGGTCTCCTTGACGGAGATGAAGTTCTCGATCGCCATCGTATCCAGCACCTGGCCACCGAAACGTTCAGCGGCAACACCGGTACGGATGCCCTTGCGTGCGGCATAGATCGCCGCGGCCGCGCCGGCCGGACCACCGCCCACCACCAGCACATCGAACGGGGCCTTGGTGCTCAGCTTTTCGGCATCGCGCTTGGACGCACCGGTGTCCAGCTTGGCCACGATCTGCTCCAGCGTCATGCGGCCCTGATCGAATACCTCGCCGTTGAGGTACACGGTCGGCACGGACATGATCTGGCGCGCTTCGACCTCGGCCGGGAACAAGCCGCCGTCGATCGCGACGTGCTGGATGCGCGGGTTCAGCACCGCCGCCAGGTTCAGTGCCTGGACCACGTCCGGGCAGTTCTGGCAGGACAGCGAGAAGTAGGTTTCGAACCGGTACTCGCCCTCCAGGTTGCGCACCTGCTCGATCAGCTCGGCGGTGGCCTTGGAGGGGTGGCCACCCACCTGCAGCAACGCCAGCACCAGCGAGGTGAACTCATGGCCCATCGGCAGGCCCGCGAACACCAGATGGATGTCCTGGCCCGGCGTGGTCAGTGCGAAGGAGGGCGTACGCGCGTTGCTGTCGCGACGCACGTCCAGGCTGATCTGCGTGGAGAGCGTGGTCAGCGTGTTGAGCAGCTCGAGCATTTCCTGCGACTTGGCGCCGTCATCCACGTGCGCCGTGATCTGGATCGGACGGGTGACACGTTCCAGATAGGTCTTCAGCTGGGACTGGAGGTTGGCATCCAACATCGAAAAACTCCTTGAATCAGGCAAGGGGGCAGCGTCGACGCACCCCGCGGGTGCATCTGCGCGACATGGGGGTGAACCGAAATCGGCGCGTGGGGCACCGGCTTGGGTTCACCCCCATCCCCGGCGGGCGGGGATGGGGATGAGGAGCGGCTTAGATCTTGCCGACCAGGTCCAGCGACGGGGTCAGGGTCTTTTCGCCTTCCTTCCACTTCGCCGGGCACACCTGGTTCGGGTTGGCGGCGGTGAACTGGGCAGCCTTCAGCTTGCGCAGGGTCTCGGAGACGTCACGGGCGATCTCGTTGGAGTGGATCTCCAGGGTCTTGATCACGCCTTCCGGGTTGATGATGAAGGTGCCGCGCAGGGCCAGGCCTTCTTCGGCAATGTGCACGCCGAAGGCGTTGGTCAGCTGGTGGGTCGGATCGCCGACCAGCGGGAACTGGGCCTTGCCGACGGCCGGCGAGGTTTCGTGCCACACCTTGTGCGAGAAGTGCGTGTCGGTGGTGACGATGTAGACCTCGGCGCCAGCCTTCTGGAACTCGGCGTAATGATCGGCGGCGTCTTCAATCTCGGTGGGGCAGTTGAAGGTGAACGCGGCCGGCATGAAGATCAGCACGGACCAGTGACCCTTCAGGGTGCTGTCGGAGACCTTGATGAACTCGCCGTTCTGGTAGGCGTTGGCTTCGAACGGCTGGATCTGGGTGTTGATGAGCGACATCGTTGTTCCTCTTGGTGAAGGGGGTGGGTGAAGCGACCAACACAGGTTAGCGGCTCCGTTCCCATAAGAACAATCCATTGATTGCATCTATACGATAGACAAAGGCTATCAAAATGGTCTGATCCTGCGATGAATGGTGATGGCCAGATCCGTCAGAACCGTTGCAGCGCAATGACCACGGCGCTCGCGCCGATGATGGGCTCAATAGTCTGTGCTTATCCGGGCAGCGGGCAATCTGAACGCTTGCGGCCCATCCCGCGCCGGGGACCCGTGATTTCCGGCCGAGATCGATAGCGAGCACAAATGTAGATATGTGTTGCGATGGTCGAATTCAATCGCGTGGTCGGTCGCGGAAGGCCGTTTTCCCCGACCGATCCTGGCGGTGGCGTGAATTACACTGCGGCCCCCACCGCTGCTCCGATCCGCCATGACCGCCGCCCCGCCAGACGTCCGCCAGCTGCTCGCCGATGCCGCCACCCGCCTGCCCGGCGTGGAAGGCCGCCATGAGGCCGAACTGCTGCTGCTGCACGTGCTGGAACGCGAGCGCAGCTGGCTGTTCGCGCATGCCACCGATCCGGTCGAGCCGGTGCAGGTGGCGGCGTTCGAGGCGCTGCTGGCCAAACGCCTGGCCGGTGAGCCGGTGGCGTACCTGCTGGGCCGCCGCGGCTTCTGGACCCTGGACCTGGAGGTCAGCCCTGCCACCCTGATCCCGCGCCCGGAGACCGAACTACTCGTCGAGCTGGCGCTGGCACGATCGCCCGAAGATGCCGCCTTGCGGGTCGCCGACCTCGGCACCGGCAGTGGCGCGATCGCGCTGGCGCTGGCCAGCGAACGGCCGCAGGCGCAGGTAGTGGCGACCGACCTCAGCGAGGCAGCCCTTGCGGTCGCCGCGCGCAACGCGCAGCGCCACGCACTGGGCAACGTCCGCTTCCGGCAGGGCGCGTGGTACGCACCGCTGGCAGGCGAGCGCTTCGATCTGATCGCCACCAATCCACCGTACATCGCCAGCGACGACCCGCACCTGGCCCAGGGCGACCTGCGTTTCGAACCGCCCACCGCGCTGGCCTCCGGCCAGGACGGGCTGGACGACATCCGCCTGATCATTCACGGTGCGGCAGCGCACCTGCGGCCGGGCGGCTGGTTGCTGATCGAGCATGGCTGGGATCAGGGCGATGCGATCCGCGCGCTGTTGCAGCAGGCCGGTTTCCAGTCGGTCGCCACCGAACGCGACCTGGAACAGCGCGACCGGGTGAGCCTTGGCTGTCTGCCGGCCTGACGGCATGCCATCCCAGCGCTGACCCCGAGGCTAGAATGACCTGTCCACCGGGCCGCCGCGCAGCGTGATGCGGCGACTGTCATTCCACATGGAGTTTCTGTCATGCGTACGCTGTATCCCGCCATCACCCCTTACGACGTCGGCACCCTGAAGGTCGATGACCGCCACACGCTGTACTTCGAGCAGTGCGGCAATCCCGACGGCAAGCCGGTGGTGATGCTGCACGGTGGCCCGGGCGGCGGCTGCAGCGACAAAATGCGCCAGTTCCACGACCCGGCCAAGTACCGGATCATCCTGTTCGACCAGCGCGGTGCCGGCCGTTCCACGCCGCATGCGGACCTGGTCGACAACACCACCTGGGACCTGGTCGCCGACATCGAGACGCTGCGCGAGCACCTCAAAGTGGATCGCTGGCAGGTGTTCGGCGGCAGCTGGGGCTCGACCCTGGCGCTGGCCTACGCGCAGACCCACCCGCAGCGCGTGACCGAGCTGGTCCTGCGCGGCATCTTCATGCTGCGCCGCTGGGAACTGGAGTGGTTCTACCAGGAAGGCGCCAACCGCTTGTTCCCGGATGCGTGGGAGCACTACCTCAAGCCGATCCCGGCGGTGGAGCGTCACGACCTGATCTCGGCCTTCCACCGCCGCCTGACCAGCGACGATGAAGCCACCCGCCTGGCCGCGGCCAAGGCGTGGAGTGTGTGGGAAGGCGCGACCAGCTTCCTGCACGTGGACGACGACTTCGTGAACAGCCATCAGGATCCGCAGTTCGCGCTGGCCTTCGCCCGCATCGAGAACCACTACTTCGTCAACGGCGGCTTCTTCGAGGTGGAAGAACAGCTGCTGCGTGACGCGCACCGCATCGCCGACATTCCGGGCGTGATCGTGCACGGCCGTTACGACGTGGTCTGCCCGCTGCAGAGCGCGTGGGAACTGCACAAGGCGTGGCCGAACTCGACGCTGGAGATCAGCCCGGCCTCGGGCCACTCCGCGTTCGAAGCGGAGAATGTCGACGCGCTGGTGCGGGCGACGGATCGTTTCGCGGGTTGATGGAGGCGTGCCGACCAACGGTCGGCACCTACCGTGTTACCCCCTGACGTCGTGCGGTGGATCACGACCGTTGGTCGTGATGCGGCGGGTTACCAATTACCGCCCAACAATGCCTCCGCCAGCACCTGCAGCTTCGGTGAGGCCTGCCGCGAAGGTGGATAAACCAGCGACAGCACCCGGCTGCGGCCCTCGAAGGGCTGCAGCACCCGCTGCAGCCGCCCGTCGGCCAACGCATCGGCCACCGCGAAATCCATCACCTGCACGATGCCGATCCCGACCAGCGCCCCCTCCACCAGCGGATCGCCGCTGTCGAACACCATCCGCGCCGGTGCAGTGAACTCGCGCAGCTGGCCCTCGGCTTCGCGGAACTGCCAATCCACCAGCCGCCCGCTGCGCAGGTTGCGCACCGCCAGGCAGGCGTGATCCCGCAGCGCGTCCACGGTGGCCGGTTCCCCGTGCTGCGCGATGTAGGCCGGGGAAGCGACCGTGACCCAGTGCAACGGCCGCAGGGGGCGGGCCACCATGCGCACGTCGCTGATCGGCCCGGTGCGCAGCGCGGCATCGAAGCCTTCTTCGACCAGATCGACCAGGCGGTCGTTGAGCACCAGCTCGAACTGCAGCTGCGGGTGCGCCGCCATCAACTGCCCGGCCAGCGGCACCAGCACTTTGCGCCCGAACATCGAGGGCGCCGTCAGCTTCAACACGCCCGACGGCGTGGAGGGGCGATCACCCAGCCGGCGCTCGGCATCCTCCAGCCCGCTCAGCAGCGGTGCGCAGTGCTCGACGAACTGGCGGCCATCCGGGGTCAGGCTGACGTTGCGGGTGTTGCGGTGGAGCAGCCGCACCCCCAGGGCGCTCTCCAGCCGGCTGATCGCCCGTGACAGACCGGATTGGCTGATCCCCAGCTGGCCGGCGGCGACGGTGAAGCTGCGCGCGTCGGCCACCTGCACCAGCATGCGCACGGCGTTGAGGTCCATCGCTCCTCCGATTCATGCGGATATGCATGACAGATATCGAAGTATCCGGGTTTATTTATGCAGCGTCATCAATGAGACTGCCCACCTTCTTACGCAGTACCGAGTCGGCATGACCTCCCCCCTGTCTCCCGCTGGCGCGCCGGCGCCCGCATTTCCGCGCCTGGCCCTGGCGTTGCTGGCCACCGCCCAGCTGATCATCGCGCTGGACTCCACGATCATCTTCGTTGCCCTGCACGAGATGGGCGCGCAGCTGCGCATCAATGCCCAGCAGCTGCAGTGGATCGTCAGCGGCTACACGGTGGCGTTCGGCGGGTGCCTGCTGCTGGGCGGCCGCGCGGCTGATCTGCTCGGTCGCCGCCGGGTCTATCGGTTGGGCATGGCGCTGTTCGCGCTGGCCTCGCTGGTCGGTGGTTTCAGCACCAGTGCGTGGCTGCTGATCGCGGCCCGCGCGGTGCAGGGCATCGGCGCGGCGTTGCTGTTCCCGGCGACGCTGGCGCTGATCAGCACGATCTACGCCGAAGGCGCGCCGCGCAATCGCGCGCTGGCGATCTGGTCGATGGCCAGCGCCGGCGGCCTGGCCTTGGGCACGCTGCTCGGCGGCGTGCTCACCCAGAGCTTCGGGTGGGCCTCGGTACTGCTGGTGATCGTGCCGTTCGCCGGCGGCTGCGCGCTGCTGGGCGGCTGGTGGCTGCCGCGCGATCCTGCGCCGCTGGCGGGCCGCTCGTTCGATCTGGCTGGCTGCGTCACCGTGACCTTCGGCGGCAGCCTGCTGGTGACCACCCTGGTGCAGGGCCCGGAATGGGGCTGGTCGGCGCCGCTCACGCTGATCTGCCTGCTCGTGTCGGCGGTGATGCTGGCCGCGTTCGTGCAGATCGAACGCCGTAGCCGCGACCCGCTGATGCAGTTCTCGCTGCTGCGCCTGCGCAGCCTGCGTGCGGCGATGCTGCTGACGATGCTGTTCATGAGCAGCTACGGCGTGCAGTACTACTTCCTGGCGCTGTACTACCAGGATGGCTACGGCTGGGGTGCGCTGCAGGCCGGCCTGGCGTTCCTGCCGCCGACCCTGGTGTGCACGTTTGGCATCCGCATCGCCGAGCGCATGCTCGCGCAGCGTTCGCCGCGCCAGGTGCTGACGGTGGGCATGCTGGCCGGCGCGATCGGCATCGCCGCGGTCGCCGTCGCGCTGCCGTACGGCGCGACCTACTGGGCGCTGCTGCCGGGCATCGTGGTGCTCAGCCTCGGCCAGGGCATCACCTGGACGGCGATGTGGATCGTGGCCGGGCAGGGCGTGCCCGCCGCGCAGCAGGGCGTGGCCTCGGGCATGGCTGCCACCGCACAACAGATTGGCGGCGCGCTGGGCCTGGCGTTGCTGGTGATGCTGGCCAACGCTGGTCGCGGCAGCGCCGCCGCCAGCAGTGAGGCGGCCCTGCAGGGCATGATCCATGCGCAGTACGGCGCGGCCCTGTTCGCGCTGCTGGGTGTGGGCGTAGCGCTATGGCTGCGGCCGCAGGAAGACGCTGCGGCCGCAGCGACGGTGTCCGCGAATGAAGGATGAGGCGATGACCGACCTGCTTACCCTTTGCCAGGCGCTTGAGGCGATCGCCGGATGCACCAACGATCGTGACGTGTGGGACCGGTATGGCTGGGTCTATGCCACCGACGGCGACGAACGGGATGCCCGGTTCTGGTTGTCCGACCATGACGCTGAGCATGACGACCCCAGCGTGGAGGCGTTCGCTGCCCAGCATGCGCTGAGCACGTATCTGGAGGCCGCCACCTTCGCCGATGTGCTGGACGTGCAGAAGCGCCAGTGTCCGTTGTCCACGCTGGACGACTACGCGCAGGCGCTGGCGTACTACAGCGAGTACGACGCGTTCGCGCCGGTGGCGGGCATCGATGAAGCACTGGGTGAGGCGACGGCCGAGGCACGACAGGCCGCGCATGCGCTGGGCGTGGGGCGCGGGATTTTCGCCGCGTTCGACGTGGCGCTGGTGCAGTGCCCGGCATCGAAGGTGAAGGACGCTGCCCGCATCGTTGCAGCGGTGCTGGATGTCCCGGTGGGCCGGGCGTTGGCGTTGTGCCGTGACCTGCCGGTGGAACTCGGTCGTGACCTGGAGCGCCCGCGTGCCGCTGCCATTGCGGCGGCGTTCCAGGCGGCCGACATCGCGCTGGAGATGCGGGGATACCGTGCGTTTCCGTGGATGGATGCGCCTGCGACAGTACGCCTTATGCCGGTGGCACTGCGTCCAGCTGCGGCTGCAGGGCGGTGAAGATGCGCGCCAGGCGCTGCGCCCAGGCCTGCTGGCCGGCGGCATCGGCAATCAGGTCCTGGCGGATCTCCAGCTCCACGTGCACCAGCCCGCGGCCTTCGCCATGCACCGGCACGGCATAGTCGCTGGTGCTGCTGACCGCGTAGGGCTGGTTGTCGCCCACCACCAGGTCGCCTTCTTCGCGCAGCGCCTGCAGCAGCGGACGCGCAAAGCGCGTGTCCCGGTGGTACAGCACGCCGGCATGCCAGGGGCGCGCAGCATCATTCATCACCGGGGTGAAGCTGTGCATCATCACCAGCAGCGTTGGCCGGGCCTGTGTCTGGCGCGTGTCCAGCTCGGCATCGATGCGTGCATGGTAGGGCGTGTGGATCGCGTCGATGCGCTGCTGACGCTGCAGCGGTGACAGGCGCTGGTTGCCGGGAACCATGGTGAGATCGCTCACCGCCGGCATCAGCGTGGGCGAGGTCAACGGCCGGTTGCAGTCGATCACCAGTCGCGAGTAGGTCTGCGTGATCGCCCACGCATCGAGCAGGCGCGCCAGTTCAAGCGTGACGCCGGCAATACCGATGTCCCAGCCGATGTGGCGGTCACGTTCGCGCTGCGGCAGGCCGAGGCCGGCCAGCGCCGTCGGCACCTGCTGGCCGGCGTGGTCGGCGATCAGCAGATACGACGAGCGACCGTCCGCCTGATGCACGGTGAACGGCGCCGGGTCGGACGGCCCGAGCAGTGACGCACCGGTGTGCGGATGGGCGAACGCATCAGCCACGCGGCGTGCCGTCCAGATGGTGTTCGATCATCCACAGGCCGGCCCACAGCTTGGCGTCCAGTTCATAGCCCTGGCCCATCTTCTCGACCAGCCACGCGGCGGCGCGGGCGCGCGGAATCTCGTGCACGGTGATGTCTTCGCTGGCATCACCACCGCCCTCACCAACCTTGCGCAGGCCGGTGGCACGGACGAAGGCGATTTTTTCGCTGCTGGCCCCGGAGGAGGTCGGGCCGATCATCAGCACCTCGGCGTGATCGGCGGTCCAGCCGGTTTCTTCCTCCAGCTCGCGCACGGCCGAGACCTCGATCGACTCGCCGGCATCGATGTCGCCGACCAGGCCGGCCGGCATCTCGATGGTCCTGGCCTGCAGTGGCACGCGGAACTGTTCGACGAACAGCACCGTGTCGTCCGGGGTGACCGCGATGATGATCGCGGCCAGGCCGCCGGCGTGGGTGCGCTCGCTGTACTCCCACGTGCCGCGCACGACCATGCGCTGGTACTTGCCTTCAAAAACGACCTTCGGGGCTTGCGTATTTGGGCTCATGCGAACTCACTGGCAACGGAAGAGGAATCGGACAGGCCGGCGGCGGTGAACAGGCGGCGCCGGGTCAACGGCCCGAACCGCAGTGCATCGCACAGGCCCTGCAGCATCTGTGCATCGGCCACGCCCCGGCTGAAATCGACGGCGGCGCCGTCCAGCGGCGCATCCAGCGCGATGGTGGTCAGCTGGCGCCACAGCAGCGCATGCTCGCGCTGTTCACGCAGGCGCACCGCCATCTGCGCCGCACCGCGCAGGCGCAGGAAAGGCACTTCATCCAGGCGCTCGTACAGCACGTCCAGGCTGCCGAAATGGGCCAGCAGCACCGCGGCGGATTTGGCCCCGACCCCGGTCACCCCGGGGATGTTGTCGACCGCATCACCGCACAGCGCCAGGTAATCGGCGATCTGGTGCGCATGCACGCCGTGGCGGGCCTTGACGCCGGCCATGCCCCAGCGCTGGTTGCGCGCGTAATCCCACTGTTCGTCATGCTCGAACAGCAGCTGCGAGAGGTCCTTGTCGGCGGAGATGATCACCCCGCGCATCCCCGCATCGCGGCGTGCATGCAGGGCGCTGCCGATCAGGTCATCGGCCTCGTACTCGTGGTGGGCCAGCACGGCCAGGCCGAGCGCGGTGCACAGTGCCTTGCAGTGCGCGAACTGGCGGCGCAGCGCGTCGGGCGCGGGATCGCGGTTGGCCTTGTAGGCGGCGTAGATCCGGTGCCGGAAGCAGCTGTCCAGGGCTTCATCGAAGGCGATGGCGATGTTGGCCGGGCGCTCGCGCTCGAGCAGGTCGAGCAGGAAGCGCGCGAAGCCGTGCACGGCATTGGTCGGCCAACCCTGCTGATCCTGGAACTCATCGGGCATCGAATGCCACGCGCGGAACACGTACAGGCTGGCATCGACCAGGTACAACGGCGCACGCAGCGGCGGTGACGCCATGCCGGGGCCGGCAGCGAGGGCGGACATCTCAGCCCTCCCAGTCCTGCAGCAGCGCTGCCGGGTCCGGGCGCTCGCGTTCGGGTACCTCGGTCTTCGGCGTGCCGATGTGGATGAAGCCGGCGATCTGCTCGCCCTCGGCCAGGCCCAGGTGGGCGTGCACGGCCGGGTCGAAGGCCATCCAGGCGGTCAGCCACTGCGCGCCGAAGCCGAACGCCTGCGCGGCCTGCAGCAGGGCGAAGCAGACGCAGCCGGCGGTCATCAGCTGTTCGGCCTCGGGTACCTTGGGGTTGGGCCGCGGGCTGGCGATGACGGTGATGATCAGCGGTGCATGGGAGAACCGCTGGCGGTCCTTGTCCAGCTGGGCAGCGGACACCTGGGGGTCGCGCTGGACGGCACGGTCGGCCAGGAACGTGCCCAGACTGTGACGTGCATCGCCAGCGATCCGCAGGAAGCGGTAGGGCACCAGTTTGCCGTGGTCGGGCACACGTACGGCTGAGGTGAGCATCCGCAGCAGGGTGTCCGGATCCGGACCGGGTTCGCCCAGTTGCTTGGCGGGGACCGAACGGCGGGCGTCCAGGGCATGCAGCGCGGGGGGAACGGACATGGTCTCTCAATCAGGCTTCACGATGCCCCGATTATAGTCGTCCGTGTTTGTCACACGGTCTTGGGCTATCTCGGTGCAATTTGCGACAAAGCGTGATGAACATCACCTAATCAGCGGACTTCCTTCACGTGGCTGTACTCGCTTCCACGTCCTGCTGCGCTTACGATACAAGGCCTGCCGGGTCACCGGTAATGAGGTCTAACGTGTCGACTGTTTCATTGTCTTTGATCGGTCGGCCGGCCTATCCTCCGAACGTGGGCGCATGGGGTGCGCCGACGTTCGTTGTATCCATGTTGTACTCAGTACCTGTGAAGGTGGGGAGCCTTCTCGCATGATCGCCACGCCCAATGTAGGGGGGCACCCGGGCCGTGACCCGGCGTTGTTGAAGATGGCCCGTGAGGCCGTGCTGCCTGGGCTGATCGAGTCGTTCTCGACGGTGCTGGCGCGCTTCGACGACGTGCTGTTCGACCGTGCCGGCACTGCCGGCGCGTCGCAGTTGCTGTTCCTGGATGGGATGCGCGAGCTGCGCCGCCGCCGGGACGACATCGTGGCCGGGTTCCGCGCTCACCTGACGCAAGGCTGGGAGGCGCTGGAGCGGGGCGACCCGTTGTCGGCCGAAGCCACCTTGGCCGGGCAGATCGAAGATGGCCTCAGCCTGGTTCCTGAACACGTGCTGGAATCCCGCCTGGCGGTGCGCAACTTCGCCACCGTGTTGCTGCGTGACTTCAAGCCGGTGCTGTCGCGGCTCGATCGCCGCCTGGGCGTGATCGCCGGTGGTGTCGAGCTCAATGCCGATACCAATCCGATCAGCCCCGAGCATATCGGCGTTGCCATCCACGAGGCCTTCGCCGATTGTGAACTGGCCCCGGAAGTGCGGCTGGTGCTGATCAAGCTGTGCGAGCGCGATCTGCAGCAGCCGATCGGCAAGCGCTACGAGTACTTGGATGAACAACTGGCCGCTGCGGGCGTGATGCCGCAGATGGCCGCGCGGCGGCCACCGCCGCGCGCACCCTCGCCGCCGCCGCGCCCCGAGCGCGAGGCCGGGTTTGACGGTTTCGATGCCGACACGGCGCTCGGCAGCAGCGCCGAGGAGGGCCAGGCACCGGCCTGGGCCCGCCGCTTCGCCGATCGCTGGGCCGAGAGCCGCGGCCGCCTTCAGGGCAGCCAGACCGGGCATCAGGACCTGCCCGGCGATGCGGGTGACAGCCTCGGCGGCAACCAGGGCATGCTGCTCGATGCCCTGCACGAACTGCTGCAGCAGACCCGCCATGTGCGCGAGGACGCCACGTCGGCGGCCAGCGTCGCGGTGGGCCAGCAGCGCCCGCTGAGCCAGCGCGAGATGATGTCCGTGCTGTCGCTGCTGCAGGCCACGCCGAGCGCGACCCTGCGCGCGGCGATCGGCGAGGACGGCGAATCGCTGGCGCAGCGGTTGAAGAGTGAAGTGCTGTCCGGCGCGACCCGGCTCGGGGTGGATCCCGCGCAGGCGCGGCTGGACCCGCAGGATGAAGATGCGATCGATCTGGTCGGCATGCTGTTCGACGTGATGCTGGACGAGCGCGACCTGGAGGGCCGCTCGCGCGAGCTGATCGGCCGGCTGGTGGTGCCCTTCGTCAAGGTCGCCATGCTCGACCGCCGCATGTTCGTGCAGAAGACCCACCCGGCGCGCAAGCTGCTCAACTCGCTGGCTGAGGCCTGCGAAGGCAACACCGGCGAGAGCCAGGCCGAGCGCGTGCTGATGGGCAAGGTCGAGGAGATCATCGAGCGCCTGGTGGCCGAGTTCAACGAGAACCTGGCCATCTTCCTGACCCTGGAAGAAGAATTCCGCGATTTCCTGACCCAGCACCGGCGCCGGATCGAGATCGCCGAGCGCCGTGCCGCCGAGACCCAGCGCGGCCAGGAAAAACTTGAAATGGCGCGCCAACGGGCCAGCACCGAACTGGACCGGCGGATTGGCGACACGACCTTGCCGCAGGCGATCGGTGAATTCCTGCGCCAGCCCTGGCAGCACCACCTGACTCTGACGGTGCTGCGCGAAGGCGAAGACGGCGCCTCGGTCGGTGAGGCCCTGAGCTTGGCCGATGGCATGCTGGATGAAGTGGCCGAGGCGCGCCGGCATATCGTCGGCAAGCCGTGGCTGCAGGCCTGGCAACCCGCGTTGCGCAAGGTCTTTGCCAGCGTCGGTGTGCATGCCGACGCGGCGACCAGTGCCATCGATGCGCTGCACGACACCCTGCAGGGCATCGCCGAATCGCGCCCGGAGCTGGAACGCGCGCTGCCCGAGCTGCCGCAGGTGGCGTTGCCTTCGCCGCCGGCGCAGGAATCGGCGGCGGTGGAGCTGGGCAGCAAGGTGGATGTCAGCGATTTCGACAATGCCGATGCCGACCGCTTCCGCGGCCTGGAGATCGGCAGTTGGCTGGATTTCGTCGACAAGGACGGCAAGGTGCAGGCCGGGAAGCTGTCCTGGGTGAGTCCGATTTCGCAGCGCCTGTTGTTCGTCAACCGGCGCGGGGTGCGCTTCTGCGTGGCCTCGCCGGAAGAACTGGCGGTGATGGTGCGCCTGGGGCGTCTGCGTGCGCATATCGACGATGGTGCCTTCGACAGCGCCATGCAGGGCGTGATCGATCGCCTGGATACCAAGAACGCCACCGTGCATTGACCCCGGGGGCCACCTTGGCCTGACGATCGGGTTACGATCAGCCCACAATCCGCTGATCGTCGGGGACAGGCATGGCTGTCGAGGTGTTGGTGGTAAAGGAACATGCGCCGGGGGAACGGCGCGTGGCGATGACGCCGGAAACGGCGCGCAAGTTGATCGCGCTGGGGGCGGGCGTCGCATTTGAGCCCGGAGCAGGGTTGGCGGCGGGCTTCCTCGATGCGGCGTATCAGGACGTGGGCGCCCAGCCAGCCGATGACACCCGCCTGGGCCAGGCCGATCTCGTGCTGTGCGTACAGCCACCCTCCAATGACCGCCTTGCCCGACTGAAATCCGGTGCCAGCCTGATCGGCATGCTGCACCCGCAGGCCGACGCCGAACGTGCCGGCCTGATCCAGTCACGTGGCCTGCAGGCGTTCCCGCTGGAGCGTCTGCCGCGCACCACGCGTGCGCAGTCGATGGATGTGCTCAGTTCGCAGGCGGGCATGGCCGGTTACAAGGCCACCCTGATCGCGGCCCAGCGCGCGCCGCGCTTCTTCCCGATGCTCACCACCGCCGCCGGCACGATCCGTCCGTCCAAGGTGCTGGTGGTCGGTGCCGGTGTGGCCGGCCTGCAGGCGATTGCCACGGCCCGCCGTCTCGGCGCGCAGGTGGAAGGCTTCGATGTGCGCCCGGAAACCCGCGAGCAGATCGAATCGCTGGGCGGCAAATTCCTGGATCTGGGCGTGAGCGCGGTCGGCGAAGGTGGCTACGCGCGGCCGCTGACCGATGAAGAGCGCGCCGAGCAGCAGCGTCGCCTCGGCGAGCACCTGCGCACGGTGGACGTGGTGATCTGCACCGCGGCCGTGCCCGGGCGGCCAGCGCCGAAAATCGTCAGTACCGCGATGGCGCGTGGCATGAAACCGGGCAGTGTGATCGTCGATCTCGCCGCCGAAACCGGCGGCAACTGCGAGGCCACGCAACCGGGCGAGGTAGTGGATCTGGACGGTGTGCTCATCGACGGTCCGCTCAACCTGGCCAGCCAGGGCGCGGTGCATGCCAGCGAGATGTACGCCCGCAACGTCTACAACTTCGTCGCGCTGTTCCTGAAAGACGGCGCGGTCACCTTCGACTGGGACGACGAACTGCTCGCCAAAACCCGCTGGGTCGCCGCCTGAAATAACAGGGACGGAGGGGATTAATAACTACCTCCGTCCCTGTTAAGGCGGTCCCTGTTAAGGCGTTCAGCGCTTCGGCGGCGGTGGCGGCGTCGGTGCAGGGTTGGCTTTGAGCCAGGCCTTGCGTTCATCCGGGGTCATCCGCGCCCAGCGGTCGCGCAGCGCCTGCCGCTGCTCCGGGGTCATGCTGCGCATCTGACCGAACAGCGCGCGCGCCTGTTCGCGCTGTTCCGGCGTCATGTTCTCGAAACGGTGGCGGCCCCGGTGCGCCTGCGCGCGCTGTTCCGGGGTCATGGTCAGCCAGCGCTGGCCGTGCTGCAGCATGCGCTCGCGTTGCGGCGCCGGCGCGTCGTTCCAGCGGTCACGCACGGGCGCGATCAACGCCTCGCGCTGCTGCGGGCTGAGTGTGTCCCAGTCCGGCAGCGGGGCGGTCTGCGCCCAGCCGGCCGCACTCAGCGTCAGCAACATCAGCCCCAGGGACAGTCGCAGTTTCATCATCACTCCATTGCCAGGTCGGTACTGCCCAGCCACACATACAGATCGGGATTTTCGTCGAGAACGTCGCTGCCGTCATCGGCCGCGCTCGCCACGACCGGTGCCGGCGGGGCGGTCGATTCGCCGAGGAGGAAACTGTAGCCCAACGCGAGCGCGACCACCGCCGAACAGGCCGTGGCCATCCACCAGGACGGGGTGTGCCGCTTGGCCGACGGGCCGGCATGACGCGCGCTGCGCAGCCGCGCCAGCGTGGTCGGCGAGAGCGTATCCAGCGCCTGCGCATGCAGCTGCCGCAGGGCGGCATCGTCATGTATCGAAGGGGGCAGGGGGCGGTTCACAGGGCGATCTCCAGAGACTGCTGCAGCGCCTGGCGGGCGCGCGAAAGATGGGTTTTGACCGCGCCTTCGCTGCAGCCCATGGCCTTGGCCGTGGTGGCGCCGTCCAGGTCCTGCAGCACGCGCAGGGTAAAGGCCTCGCGCTGGCGCGCGGGCAGCTCCCGCAGCGCCTGCACCAGTTGTGCGTACTGATCGCGCTGCTCATGGGCCTGGGCCGGGCCGGGCGCGTGGTCGGCCCAGTCGATGTCATGGTCGCCGCCGGCCTCGTCGCTGCTGCGCCAGAACTTGAGGCGGAAGCCACGGCGGCGCTGCAGATCCACCACGCGGCGGCGCAGGATGCTCCAGAACAGCGGTGCCCATTCGGCGGCGGGTTTGTCGCGGTAGCCGAGCATCTTCAACATGCTGTCCTGCACCGCATCCAGCGCGTCCTCGCGCTGGCGCAGGCCGGCCTCGGCGAAGCGGAACGCGCGCGGGCCGATGCCGGCCAGGAACGCATCCAGCGACACCGGCAGCGCCGCTTCGGCAGGGGCGGGCAGTTCAGCATCCATCGACGGTAGGGGAGAGCTCACCAGCACAGGGTAGCGGTCCGGCAGGGGGATACCGTGAGAACGCCCCAGGGCGGCCGCGGTTGACCGGCCCGCCCGATTGGTTCAGCGCATGGTTATGATGCAGGGGACGGGATGACCGCCTGGGAGACTGACTGCAATGAGCGACGGGTTCGTGGCGTTGTATATCTTCATGCTGGCCGCCATTGCCGGCCACGTGATCATTTCGCGGGTGCCGGTGATCCTGCATACCCCGTTGATGTCCGGCTCCAACTTCATCCACGGCATCGTGCTGATCGGCGCGATGGTGGTGCTGGGACACGCGCAGACCCCGCTGGAGAAGATCATCGGGTTCATCGCGGTGGTGCTCGGCGCGGGCAACGCGGCCGGTGGCTACGTGGTGACCGAACGCATGCTCGACATGTTCAAGCCCAGCGCCAAGCGCGACGCCGGGGAGAAGACGCCTTGAACGTGACCACCGCGCAACTGCTGCAGTGGCTGGTCCAGGTGAGCTATCTGGTGGCCGCCACCCTGTTCCTGCTCGGCCTGCAGCGCATGGCCTCGCCGATGACCGCGCGCAGCGGCATCCGCTGGGCCGGGCTGGGCATGCTGATCGCCACGGTGGCGACGTTCTTCCTGCCCGAGCTGCACAACATCCCGCTGATCCTGGCGGCGGTGGCGATCGGCACGGGCGTGGCGTGGTGGTCGGCCAAGCGCGTGGCGATCACCGACATGCCGCAGATGGTGGCGCTCTACAACGGCATGGGCGGCGGCTCGGCGGCGGCGATCGGTGCGGTCGAACTGCTGCGCTTCTCGTTCCTGACCAATCGCGATACCACGCACTGGAGCGAGCAGGCACTGGCCGATCTCGCCGCGCGCCAGCCGTCGGCCACCGTGCTGGCGCTGGCGGTGATCGGTTCGGCGATCGGTGCGGTCTCGCTGTCCGGCTCGATCATCGCCTGGGCCAAACTCGATGGTCGGCTCGACCGTCGCGTCACCTTCCCGGGGCAACAGGTGTTCAACCTGCTGGTCGCGCTGGCGATGGTGGTGCTGGGCATCTGGGCAGCGGTCACCCTGAGCCCGGTGGCGATCATCAGCTTCTTCGTGGTCGCCCTCGCGCTGGGCGTACTGATGACGCTGCCGATCGGTGGCGCGGACATGCCGGTGGTGATCTCGCTGTACAACGCCTTCACCGGCCTGGCGGTGGCCTTCGAGGGTTACGTGCTCGGCAACGAGGCCTTGATCATCGCCGGCATGATGGTCGGCGCGGCCGGCATCCTGCTGACCCGTTTGATGGCCAAGGCGATGAACCGGCCGATCAGCGGCGTGCTGTTCTCCAACTTCGGCGGCGGCGGTGTCGCGCAGGAAATCAGCGGCGCGCAGAAGCCCATCGAGGCCAGCGACGTCGCTGCGATGCTGGCCTTCGCCGAGCGCGTGGTGATCGTGCCCGGCTACGGCATGGCCGTGGCCCAGGCGCAGCACAAGGTGTGGGAGCTGGCGCAGCGGTTGATCGATCGCGGCATCAAGGTGAAGTTCGCGATCCACCCGGTGGCCGGGCGTATGCCGGGGCACATGAACGTGCTGCTGGCCGAAGCGGGCGTGCCCTACGATCTCATCGCCGACATGGACGACATCAACCCGGAATTCCCGAACACCGACGTGGTGCTGGTGATCGGCGCCAACGATGTGGTCAATCCGGTCGCGCGCACCGACCCGGCCAGCCCGATCTACGGCATGCCGATCCTGGACGTGGTCAACGCCCGCAACGTGGTGGTGATCAAGCGCGGCAAGGGCACCGGCTTTGCCGGCATCGAGAATGCGTTGTTCTATGCCGACAACGCCCGCATGCTGTACGGCGATGGTGCGGGTGCGGCGAGCGCGCTGGTCAGTGAGCTCAAGGCGCTCGACGGCGGGTAAACGTCATCGCATGCGCGCTGACGCCCCACGTTCTGCTGCGCACAACGCGGGCCCGGACTCATCAGCACCCAGACACCCGCGCCTTCGGCGCCGCCCCCTGACTCAGGGGGCTCTCCTCCAGCTGCATTCCGACAGCGTGCAGGGGAGCCGCCTGCTAGCTGGCATTACCGACGGAGCAGCAGCGCGAATGCGATGACGTTACCTCGCCACCCACCAACCCACGACCAGCCCCACGCCCAGCCACAGCCATTCGACCGCGCCATTGGCCAGGCCGCTCAGGGTCCAGGCCAGATAGGGCCCCATGCGCAACGCTGATTCCCACGGGGTGAGTCCCATCGAGCCGCCGAGGTAGGCCGAGGCGATCCCCCAGTTGGCTGCCAGCGCCACCAGCACGGTGGCCAGCAGGGTCAGCACCACCCGCGCGGTACCGGTGCGCAGGGTGCCCAGACGCAGCATGAGGGCGATCTCCAACGCCGCCAGAACCGCCATCCAGCCGGCCTGGCGGCCGGTCAGCAGGGCGATGAACAACCAGGCCAACGTGGCCGTGACGACACCAAGCAGCAACATCGGGGGCCAGAGCCAGTGGCGGCTCCGGACAGGCACGGACGTGGGCGACATGCAATCTTCCTGTAAGTCCCCACAGGATACCGGCTTGCGGGGTGACCGGCGCGTGGGCGGCCACTGGGCTAAAATGGTCGCCTTGCGGGAATTGGCCGCGACCCCCATATCGATCCACATGTATTCCCGTAGCAGTGAACCTGTCCACTTCGAACGCGACTGCGAGGCCGTCATGGTCCCGCAGGGCGAAACGGTCACGCTGCCCGCTGGCAGCTATGGCTACATCACCCAGGCCCTGGGTGGGAGCTATACCGTCTTTGTCGAAGGCAATCTGTTCCGCATCGCCGGCAAGGATGGCGATGCCATCGGCAAGGAAGCGCCCCCGGCGCTGGAACTGCCCGCCGATGCCTCCGACGAGGAGGTCGAAAAACTGGTGTGGCAGCAGCTGCGCACCTGTTTCGATCCGGAAATCCCATTCAACATCGTCGATCTGGGCCTGGTCTATGAAGTGGACCTCAAGCACCTGGATGACGGCCAGCGCGAGGTCGAGATCAAGATGACCCTGACCGCCCCCGGCTGCGGCATGGGCGAGATCCTGGTCGATGACGTACGCAGCAAGCTGGAAATGATCCCGACGGTGGCGCAGGCCGACGTCGAGCTGGTGTTCGACCCGCCGTGGGGCCGTCACATGATGTCCGAGGCCGCCCGGCTCGAAACCGGCATGCTGTAACCGCCCATCGCCAGCCGGCGTCACGGCGTTCCCCGTAACCAGAACAGGAAATATCCGGTGTCCCAGTCTTCCGTGAGCTTCAACACCACCCGTTCCGCCCAGCCGCGCAGCAGCGAGGAGCGTGAGCGCATCCTGGCCGCCCCCGGTTTTGGTCTGCACTTCACCGATCACATGGTGGAAGTGCGTTGGGACAAGGACACCGGCTGGCACGATGCCGTGGTGCGCCCGTACGGCCCGCTGCAGCTGGATCCGGCCGCCGCGGTGCTGCATTACGGTCAGGAAATCTTCGAAGGCATCAAGGCCTACCGCCACGCCGACGGCTCGATCTGGACCTTCCGCCCGGAGGCCAACGGCCGCCGCCTGCAGCGTTCGGCCCAGCGCCTGGCGCTGCCGGAACTGCCGGTGGACATCTTCGTCGAATCGCTCAAGCAGATGATTGCCGTGGACGCCAGCTGGGTGCCGTCGGCCGACGAATCCAGCCTGTATTTCCGTCCCTTCATGATCGGCGATGAAGCCTTCCTCGGCGTGCGCGGCGCGCACAAGGCCGGCTACTACGTGATCGCCAGCCCGGCCGGTCCATACTTCGCCAAGGGTGTGGCGCCGGTGTCGATCTGGCTGTCCACCGACTACGCACGCGCAGGCAAGGGCGGCACCGGCGCGGCCAAGTGCGGTGGCAACTACGCTGCCTCGCTGCTGCCACAGCAGAAGGCGCAGGCGCAGGGCTGCTCGCAGGTGCTGTTCCTGGATCCGGTCGAGGGCAAGTACCTGGAAGAACTGGGTGGCATGAACGTGTTCCTGGTCTACAAGGACGGCACCCTGGTGACCCCGTCGCTGTCGGGCAGCATCCTGGAAGGCATCACCCGCGAAAGCATCCTGCAGCTGGCCCGCGACCGCGGCATGAAGGTTGAAGAGCGCAAGGTCACCCTCCAGGAGTGGAAGGACGGCGTGACCTCCGGCGATATCGTGGAAGCGTTCGCCTGCGGCACCGCGGCAGTGGTCACTCCGATCGGCCAGCTCAAGGGCGAAGGCTTCTCGGTGGGCGACCTCAACGCGCCGGCCGGCGAAGTGACGATGTCCCTGCGCAAGGAACTGACCGACATCCAGTACGGTCGCCTGCCGGACCGTCACGGCTGGCTGGTCCGCCTGGACGCCTGATCCCTGCGGAGCCGAAGGGAACCAACGAAACCCGCCTGGTGACAGGCGGGTTTTTTGTTGCCTGTCCTGCGGTGGCAATGTCGCAAGCCTTTGATGCGCAAGCGTTGTCCGGGTGTCGGGGACAGTGAGAGCCATTTCGGACATTTCTTGACGCAGGCAGAGCGTTCAAACGCTGCCGAGACCCTTCACTTTCACAAACCATCGACACAGAAAGTCTCAAATCCGACATTTCATGTCACTGAAGTGCAGCTGAAACATTGTTGATCGTGCGGTGAGCCACTAGCGTCGGTGTGGGCGGTTTGATGTCAGGGGAACCGATCCACTCACCCGGCCCGATCCGCGCCATCGCTTCCCGCAGCCCCCGGATCGGACCAGGATTCTCAGCCGCGACGACGGCATTCACTGTCTGAAAGGGAAATCCGATGTCTCATGTCTCGCAACACCGTTTGCGTCACCGTGCATGGGTTGTACTGGGCGCCTCTGGTCTGTCGACCCTGCTGCTGGCCACGCCGGCCTTCGCCGGCGACGTGCAGTTGAGCGGCCTGTCCTCGGCGCCGACCCACCAGCGCTTCATCGTGAAGTACAAGGATGGCAGTACCGAGGTCGCTACCCCGACCGCGCTGGCCAGTTCGCTGAAGGCCGCCGCCGCGGCCGTGCCGGCGGCCCAGGGCCGTGCGCTGGGGCTGCAGAAGCTGCGCCAGCTGGCGATCGGCCCGACCGTGGTCAAGGCCGACCGGCCGCTGGACCGCGCCGAAGCCGAACTGCTGATGCGCCGACTGGCGGCCGACCCGGGCGTGGAATACGTTGAAGTCGATCAGCTGATGCAGGCCACCCTGGTGCCCAACGACACCCGCTTTTCCGAGCAGTGGGGCTTCGGCACCAGCAACGCCTCGATCAACGTACGCCCGGCCTGGGACAAGGCCACCGGTACCGGCGTGGTGGTGGCGGTGATCGACACCGGCATCACCAACCATCCGGACCTCAACGCCAACATCCTGCCAGGCTATGACTTCATCAGCGACGCGGCGATGGCGCGCGACGGCGGTGGCCGCGACAACAACCCCAACGACGAAGGCGACTGGTACGCCGCCAACGAGTGTGGCGCGGGCATTCCGGCCTCCAATTCCAGCTGGCACGGCACCCACGTGGCCGGCACCGTCGCGGCGGTGACCAACAACAGCAGCGGCGTGGCCGGCACCGCGTTCAATGCCAAGGTCGTCCCGGTGCGCGTGCTCGGCAAGTGCGGCGGCTACACCTCCGACATCGCCGACGCGATCGTCTGGGCTTCCGGCGGTACCGTCAGTGGCGTCCCGGCCAATGCCAACCCCGCCGAAGTGATCAACATGTCCCTCGGCGGCGGTGGCAGCTGCTCCACCACCTACCAGACCGCGATCAACGGCGCCGTCTCGCGCGGTACTACCGTGGTCGTCGCGGCCGGCAACAGCAACACCAACGTCTCCTCCTCGGTCCCGGCCAACTGCGCCAACGTCATCGCCGTTGCCGCGACCACCTCGGCCGGTGCCCGCGCCAGCTTCTCCAACTACGGCGCCGGCATCGACATCTCGGCCCCGGGGCAGGGCATCCTCTCCACCCTCAACAGTGGCACCACGGTGCCGGGCACCGCATCGTATGCCTCCTACAACGGCACCTCGATGGCCGCCCCGCACGTGGCCGGCGTGGTCGCGCTGATCCAGTCCGTTGCCCCCACCGCCCTGAGCCCGGCCGCCATCGAGAGCCTGCTCAAGAGCACCGCACGGCCGTTGCCGGGCGCCTGCTCCGGCGGTTGCGGCGCGGGCATCGTCGATGCCGATGCGGCGGTGACGGCGGCCCTGGGCGGGACCAACCCCAACCCGGGCACCGGCAACGTGCTGCAGAACAACGTGCCGGTCACCGGCCTCGGCGCCGCCAGCGGTGCGTCGCTGGCCTACACCGTGACCGTGCCGTCCGGCCGCAGCCAGCTGAAGGTCACGATCGCCGGCGGCAGTGGCGATGCCGATCTCTACGTCCGCTCCGGCAGCGCCCCGACCGACACCGTCTACACCTGCCGCCCCTACCTGAGCGGCAACAACGAGACCTGCACGATCACCTCACCGGCGGCCGGCACCTGGCACGTACGGGTCAAGGCCTACTCGACCTTCTCCGGCCTGAGTCTCACCGCGCAGTACTGATCGCGGTCCCATCGCACCAACGCAGAACGCCCCGGCATGCCGGGGCGTTCGTTCAATCAACAGTGATTACGCAGCTTCGAACCGGTTCGCCGCCACGTTCTTGCGCACCTGTTCCGGATTCCAGATCCGGCCGTTCATCGCAATGTACACACCGCTCGGCAACGACTGCACCGCACCGATCGCACACCCGATGTTGAACTCCGCATCCGAGCCGCGGAAGCGCGCCGGGCTCAACGCACCGGTCATCACGATCGTCTTGTCGGTGATCGACTTCAGCACCTGGCCGGTCTGCACCATCGAATCGGTGCCGTGCGTCACCAGCACATGCCGCGTCGGCTGCGCGGCGATCGTGGCCCGGATCAACTCACGGTCCTCGTCGGTGATGTGCAGCGAATCCTTGCGCAGGATCGGAATCACATTGAAACGGAAGGTCACGCCCAGCTCGCGCAGGATCATCCCGATCTGCGGATCACCGATCTGATAGTCCGACTTGTCGTCGAAGTAGATCTTGTCGATCGTGCCACCGGTGGTGATGATCAGTAGTTCTTCCATTGCAAGCATCCTGGGTACCAGACAGAAGGGCACGGAACCGCCGCGCCGACCCGTAGATGATACGGCTGCCGCCCGCCCGATGCAGGCTCGGGACGCCGGGCGGTCAGCCAGCCGTCGTCTTGCGGCCGAAGCGCCGGCGCAGCCCCGGCGTGCTGGCCACCCCGATCACGGCCAGGGCCAGCCCCAGCTCGAGCCAGGCCCACAGCGCCACCTCCGGATGGCTCCAGGCGCTCATCACCCCGTGGCTGAACCAGAACAGCGCCAGCACGCCGGCCCAGAACATCGCCTTGCCACGCCGCACCAGCACGCCCAGCGCCAGCAGCAGCGGCGGCAGGGTGAACACCAGCTGGGTGGCCAGCCAATGCTTGTCCTGCGCGAACCAGACCGCGAACAGCACCGCCAGCGCCACCAGCAGCAGCGCAAGAACGATTTCCTGGGCGCGCGTGCTCACGCCAACCGCCGCGCGATATCGGCCACCCTGCGTCCCAACGCCCGCGCCAGGATGCTCTCATCCTCACTCGGCACCGGGTTGTCGTCCGCGCCGGCCACGTGGCTGGCGCCGTATGGCGTGCCGCCGGTGGTGGTGTGGCTCAGCGCCGGCTCGGTGAAGGGAATGCCGACGATCAGGCAGCCGTGGTGCAGCAGCGGCACCTGCATCGACAACAGCGTCGATTCCTGCCCACCGTGCAGCGAGGCTGTCGAGGTGAACACGCCCGCCGGCTTGCCGGCCAGGGTGCCGTTGACCCACTCCGCGCCCAGCCCGTCCAGGAAGTGCTTCACCGGCGCGGCCATGTTGCCGAAGCGGGTTGGGCTGCCCAGCAGCAGCCCGGTGCACTCGGACAGGTCAGCTACGCTCACATACGGTGCGCCGTCCTCGGGCACCGGGGGCAGCGCGGTCTGCGTCACCGCCGCCACCGGGGGCACCGTGCGCAGCCGCGCGCTCATGCCCGGCACCTCGCCGATGCCGCGCGCAATCTGGCGGGCAAGCCGTGCCACTGAACCGCCACGGCTGTAGTACAGCACCAGGATCTCCGCCATTTCGCTTTCATCTCATTGCGTCCGATGCCGGCAGTATGGCAACGCAGCCCGCTCAGGGCGAGGCCGGGCACTGTGAGCCGGCGTGCATGCCCCACACCCGTCATCGGGTACCCTTGCGCCGATGGAACCTCTCGATACGATCAACCTGTGGATCGAACGCGTCCGGGACCGCGCGCGCACGATCAGCTTCGGCCGCTTCCTGTGGCGCCGCTTTCTGGATGACCGCCTGTTCCAGGCGGCCGCCTCACTGGCCTACACCACGGTGTTCGCGCTGGTGCCGCTGGCCATCGTGGTGTTCGGGGTGCTCTCGGCGTTCCCGGTGTTCGACCGCTGGAGCGACACCCTCAGCGACTACGTGTTCTCCAACTTCGTGCCCAACGCCGCGCGCGCCGCCGAAGGCTACCTGCGACAGTTCTCAGCCAGCGCCGGGCAATTGACCGCCGCTGGCTTCATCGCCCTGGTGGTCTCGCTGCTGATCACGCTCAACAGCGTGGAAGAAACCTTCAACCAGATCTGGCGGGTGAGTTCGACCCGGCCGAAGCTGACCCGCTTCCTCGTGTACTGGACCGTGCTCACCCTCGGCGCGATGCTCGCTGCGGCCTCGCTGGCGGTCTCGGCGCGGGTGTTCGCGCTGCCGCTGTTCGGCACCAGCGAAGGCCGCTGGCTGGCCAACGTCTCACTGACGGTCGCGCCGATCCTGATCGAGTTCGTCTGCATCATGCTGGTGTATCGCGTGGTGCCGCACCACACGGTCAAATGGCGCCATGCCGTCCCCGGCGCGATCCTGGCCGCGATCATGCTGGAGCTGGTGAAGTGGGGCATGGGCGCCTACCTGGGCAGCTTCCAGTCCTACCAGAAGCTTTACGGCACGGTCGCCTTCGTGCCGATCCTGCTGCTGTGGATCTACCTGTGCTGGGTCTCGGTGCTGCTCGGCGCGTCGCTTGCCTCCTCGATCGCCGCGTTCCGCTACCAGCCGGCCGACCTGCGCCTGCCGGTGGGGTATGAGATCTATGGCCTGCTGCGCCTGATCGGTCGCTTCCACCAGGCCCGTGCCGATGGCCGCAGCCTGGATGACGACGAGATCCTGAAGCTGGAGCCGATGCTGACCGATTCGCTGTTGCAGACGTTGCTCTGCGATCTGGAAGCGATCCGCGTGGTGCGCCGCGACGAGCAGGGCGAATGGCTGCTCGCGCGCGACCTGGACAAACTCACCCTGGCCGATCTGTACGAGACCACGCAGATGCGGATCCCGATCAAAGAAGCCTACCTGCCGTATCGCGACGACAGCCTCGGCACGGCCTCGGTGGCCGCGCTGGACACCTTGCGCCTGCCGCTGCGCGAACTGCTCAAACGCCGCGTCAGCGACATCTACTCGACCCCCGGAGACAAACCATGACCGCCAAGCCCCTGCTGCTGGCCCTGGGCCTGCTCACGCTGGCCGCCTGCAACAAGCCCGCCGCACAGAGCGAGGCCACTGCGCCTGCCGCCCCGGCCCCGATCAACGCGCCCGCCGCGCCGCCGACCGAAGCCGTGCCGGCCACCGAGCGCAAGACCGTCGAACAGCCGACGCTGAAGGCCAAGGCGCTGGATGGCACCGACTACGACCTGGCCGCGCACCGCGGCAAGTGGGTGGTGGTGAACTTCTGGGCAACCTGGTGCGCCCCGTGCCGCAAGGAAATGCCCGAGCTCTCGGCGCTGCACGCGATGCGCAATGAGATCGAAGTGGTCGGGCTGGCCTTCGAGGACATCGAACCGGCCGAGATGAAGGCGTTCCTTGAGAAGCGTCCGGTCACCTATCCGATCGTGATCGTGGACACCTACAACCCGCCGGAAGACTTCGCGATCCCGCGCGGCCTGCCGATGACCTACCTGATCGCGCCGGACGGCAAGGTCGCCAAGGAGTTCCTTGGCCCGGTCACCGCGCACGACATCGAAGCGCGCATCAAGGAAGGCTGAGCCTGACGGGCGTGCCGTTGAATGGCCGGCACGCCTTTGCCCCGCTGCGCGCCGTAGACCCACGCCGTGCGTGGAGACCGAGTGCAGCAAAGCATCCCCGCATGGCGTGGATCTACGTGGTGACGAAGGGTTCGATCGGCTTCAGCACGCCGAAGTGCTCCTTGTGCAGCTTGCCCTTCAACGGCGGCAGCGCCAGCACTGGCTCGTCCACGCGGGTATCGGGCAGGCGGTCGAGCAGGTTGCGGATCAGGCCCAGCCGCCCGCGCTTCTGGTCGTTGAAGTCCACCAGCGTCCACGGGGCATCATCGTTATGCGTCGCGCGCAGCATCGCTTCGCGGCTCTCGGTATAGGCGCTGTACTTGCTGCGTGACTTCAGGTCCACCGGCGACAGCTTCCAGCCCTTGAGCGGATCGAGGTGGCGCTCGGCGAAGCGTTTCTCCTGCTGCGCCTGGTCCACGCTGAGCCAGTACTTGAACAGCACGATGCCATCGTCGATCAGCAGCTTCTCGAACACCGGCGTCTGCGCCAGGAAGCTGCGGTACTGCGCCTCGGTGCAATAGCCCATCACATGCTCGACGCCGGCGCGGTTGTACCAGCTGCGGTCCATCAGCACGATCTCGCCCGCCGCCGGCAGGTGCGAGACATAGCGCTGGAAATACCACTGCGTGCTTTCGCGATCGGTTGGCTTGGGCAGCGCGACCACCTTGCACTGGCGCGGATTGAGATGCTCGGCGATCGCCTGGATCGCACCGCCCTTGCCGGCCGTGTCGCGGCCTTCGAACAGCACCAGCACGCGCTGCCCGGTGTGCTGCACCCAGCGCGCCATCGCCGCCAGTTCCAGTTGCATTGGTTCCAGCAGGGCCTGGTAGTCCTTGCGCTTGAGCTTGCCCATCGGCGTGCCTCGGTGATTCACAGGGAAGCCCGAGCCTAGCGCAGCCGATGCTCAGGCGATGTGTGGGCCCTGCCAGCCGCGTTCGCGCGCGAGCGTTTGGATCACCTCGGTGAGGTCGCGCGCGAAACCGGCCATGTCGAACAGGCCGCTGGCCTCGCGCCGTTGCGCCAGCGTGGCACGCGCCGCCTGCAGTGCAGCCGGGTCGTTGCCCAGCTGGATGGCGGTGGCCACGAACGCCGCGTCATCGGCCACGTTGAACGCATGCATGCCCAGGTGATGATTGAGGCTGCCGGCCACGCGCGAGGCGAACGTCGTGCCCGGGCAGGTCAGCACCGGGCAGCCGGCCCACAGCGCATCGGAGGCGGTGGTGTGGGCGTTGTACGGATGCGTGTCCAGGAACAGATCGGCGTGCTGGTAACACGCCAGGTACTGCGGGTGCGGCAGGCGCGGCATGAACACCAGCCGCGCCGGATCCAGCTGCGCCTGGCGTGCGGCGCTGCGCAGGCGCGCGTCGGCGTTGCCCGGGCCGGAGAGCAGCCACAGCACGCTGCCGGGCACGCCGTGCAGCGCTGCGAACAGCCGCTGCATGCTGCGCGGATTGAGCTTGTAGCTGTTGTTGAAGCAGCACAGCACCACGCCCTGCACGGGCAGGCCGCAGTCCTCGCGCGAGGGCGCCGGCTCCAGCACGCGGGTGTTGTCCGAGGGCTGGAACGCGCGCGGCAGGCGCCGCACGTTCTCACTGAACGCCGGTGCCAGCGCGTCGGGCAGCACGAAGGCATCGGCCAGTACATGATCGATCCACGGCGCGCCGGAGGTGCCCGGGTAGGCCAGCCAGTTGATCTGCACCGGGGCCGGGCGCATCGCCAGCACCTGCGGGGTGCCGCCACCGCCCCAGCCGCGCAGATCGAACAGCACGTCGATGCCGGCCTCGCGGATGCGTCGGGCGATCACCTGATGCGGCTGCGCGCTGACATCGTGCAACGTGTGGGCGGCCTGCTGCAGACGCTGACGGATGCTGCTGCCGTCATCCGCGCTGAGCGCGAACAGATGCAGGTCCAGCATGCCCAGCGCGCGCAGCTGTTCGAACAGGGCGACGGTCAGCAGGCCGGTGGGATGCGCGCCGAAGCCGTTGGAGAGGAAGCCGGCCCGCAGCGTGCCGTGCGGGCGCACCGTGGCCGGCGGCAACGGCGGGATGCCTTCGGCCAGCGCCGCCGCGCGCTGGCGGGCGCAGGCCAGCTGCTCGGCGGCGCTGCTGTCTTCGCTGAGGAAGGCGAACGGCTCGACCACCGCCTGGCCCTGCGCGACGGCCTGGCGAACCCGCGCCGACAACCGCTCCAGATCCCGCCAATCGCACAGCCGGCGCTGCCAGTTGAGCAGCTGCGCAGTGATGTAGGGCTCGCCCGGCAGCAGACGGTGCGCATGGCGATACGCATCCGCCGCCGCCTCCGGTTGCCCCGCATCTTCCAGTGCGTGGCCGAGCCACAGGGTGATGCCGGGGTGCTGGGGCGCGCGATCCGCCGCCTGGCGCAGCAGTGTGGCGGCCTCGCCATGGCGGCCCTGCATCCAGCGTGCGCGACCCAGCCGGGCCAGGGCCTCGGGATGGTCGCCGCGCAGCTGCAGCGCACGGGTGGCGGCCTGTTCGCCGGCACGCACATCGCCGGCTTCCAGCTCCGCGTCGGCCAGCATTACCCACGCAATGAAATCGGCCGGTTGCCGCTGCACCGCCTGGCGCAACTGCAGGCGCTGCGGATCGGCACTCATCGCTGCCGCGCCCGGGCGGGCATGCTCAGCTGCCTTCCGCGAGCCGGGCCAGCTCGTCGGCCTGGTGTTCGTGGGTCAGGCGGCTGACCAGCGCATCGAGATCGCCGGTCAGGATGTTGGGCAGGTCGTAGAGGGTCAGCCCTTCCACGCGGTGGTCGGTGATCCGGCCCTGCGGGAAGCTGTAGGTACGGATGCGCTGGCTGCGGTCGCCACTGCCGACCTGCAGCCGGCGGCTTTCGGCCTGGGCGGCGGCCTGCTTGCTGCGCTCGGTATCGAGCAGCTGCGCTTTGAGGCGTTTCATCGCCTTGTCGCGGTTGGCGTGCTGGCTGCGCTCGGTCTGGCATTCCACCACCACGCCGGTGGGCAGGTGGGTGATGCGGATCGCCGATTCGGTCTTGTTGACGTGCTGGCCACCGGCGCCGGAGGAGCGGTAGGTGTCCACACGCAGGTCGGCCGGGTTGATCACCACGTCCTCGACGTCATCCGCCTCGGGAATGATCGCCACCGTTGCGGCCGAGGTATGGATGCGGCCCTGTGACTCGGTCGCCGGCACGCGCTGCACGCGGTGCGTGCCCGATTCGAACTTCAGCCGCGAGAACGCGCCACGGCCGACCACGCGCGCCACCACTTCCTTGTAGCCGCCATGTTCGCCCGGGTTGTCCGATTCGATCTCGACCTTCCAGCCCTGGCGCTCGGCATAGCGGGCGTACATGCGGAACAGATCGCCGGCGAAGATCGCCGCCTCGTCACCGCCGGTACCGGCGCGGACTTCCAGGAACAGGTTGCCGTCATCGCGCGGATCGCGCGGCACCAGCAGCAGGGCCAGTGCTTCGTCCAGCTGCTGCAGGCGCTGCTGCGCGGCGATGATCTCCTCGTCGGCCAGTTCGCGCAGGTCCGGGTCCTCGCGCATCGCTTCGGCGGCGGCGAGATCGGCCTTGGCGCAGGCTTCGTCGGCCAGCGCGTTGGCGACCGGCTCCAGCTGCGAGAACTCGCGCGACAGCGCGCGGAAACGGTCGTTGTCGCCGACCACGGCGGGGTCGGACAACAGGCGTTCCAGTTCTTCGCGGCGCTCGGCCAGCGCTTCCAGCTTACGGCGCAGGGTCGGCGTCATCATTCCTCGCTACATCGGTACGCACGGCAGGGTGCTGGTAACCCGGCTTGGCCGGGAACAGGCGCTCGGCGGCGCGGGTGAGTTCAGTATCGCCGCTGAGCGCGGCCGCGCGCAGGGCGGCGGTCGGCGGGTGCAGCAGGCGGTTGGTCAGGCCGTGCGCGAGCAGCTCGAGCACCTCTTCCGGCGATTTGCCGTGGGCGAGCTGCTGGCGGGCTTTCTCCAGCATCTCCACGCGGGTCGCTTCGCCATAGGCGCGCAGTTGCCGCAGCGGGGCCTGGTGCACGCTGGCCTGCAGCGTTTCCACGAAGCGGGCGACCTGCAGCTCGATGATCGCTTCGGCCTCGGCCGCGGCTTCACGGCGGCTGCGGCGGTTGTCTTCGACCGCGCGTTCCAGATCATCCACGGTGTACAGGAAGGCGTCGGCCAGTTCGCCCACGCCGGCCTCGATATCGCGGGGCACGGCCAGATCGAACAGCAGCATCGGCTTGTGCTTGCGGGTTTTCAGTGCCGCAGCCACATGTGCGCGGGTGATCACCGGCTCACGCGCGGCGGTGGCCGAGAACACCACGTCGGCCTCGCCCAGATGGCGGTCCAGCTCACTCAGGGGCAGGGCGACGCCGCCATGACGGCTGGCCAGCTCCTGCGCATGGGCCAGGGTGCGGTTGGCGATCAGCAGCCGCCGCACGCGCCCTTCGCTGAGATGGCGCGCGGCCAGCTCGATGGTCTCGCCGGCGCCGACCAGCAGCACGGTGGAATCTTCCAGCCGCGCGAACGAGTTCTGCGCCAGGCGCACCGCGGTGGAGGCTACCGACACCGGGTTGGCGCCCACGCGGGTATCGGTGCGGGCGCGCTTGGCCACCGAGAAGGTCTGCTGGAACAGCCGGTCCAGGCGCTGACCGAGCAGGCCGTGATCACGCGCCAGGGCCCAGGCATCCTTCACCTGGCCCAGGATCTGCGGCTCGCCCAGCACCATTGAATCCAGCCCGGTGGCGACCCGGAACAGGTGGCGGACCGCGTCGGCGTCGGCGTGCTGATAGAGGTACCCGTGCAGCGTGCCGGCATGCGACTCCAGCCACTGCGCCAGCGCGTCACCGGATTCGGCCACCGCGTACAGCTCGGTGCGGTTGCAGGTGGAGAGCAGGACCGCCTCGGCCACCTGTGGCGTATCGCGCAGCGACGCCAATGCCTGGGGCAGGGCGTCGCCGCCAAAGGAGGCGCGTTCGCGCAGTTCCACTGGCGCGGTCTGGTGATTCAGTCCGAGCACCCACAGGGTCATTGTTCAGTTGCTTGCGATAAGCTGCTGGCCATTCAAGTCGTCATTTTAAGGCTCAGATGCCCCCGATGCCCGCATTGATTCGCATCTCCAGCGTTCTGCTGCTGTCGTTGTTCACCGCCAACGCCCTGGCCGCCCCCCCGGCAGCCCCGGCGAAGGCCAAGAACAGCACGGCCGAGGCGGTCCCCCTGGCCCCGGTCATGGCGGGCGAATTCGCCCTGCAGGCCGGCAAGCTGGGCGACGCCGCGCGCTGGTACCTGGAGGCGGCCGAGGCCAGTGAAGGCGATGCCGGCCTGGCTGAGCGCGCCTCCCGGATCGCCATGCTGGCCAACGATGACAAGCGCGCCGCCCGCGCGCTGGCCCTGTGGGAGCAGCGTGCGCCGCGCTCACTGGCCATGCGCAGCAGCACCGCCGCGCTGGACATGCGCCAGAACAAGGTGAAGGCCGCCCGCACCGAACTGCAGGCGCTGCTCAAGGACCCGGACCCCACCGCCTGGAAGTTCGCGATCGGCGCCTTGGTCAGCGGCGGCAGCGATCCCAAGGTTCCGGCCCAGGTGCTGGGCGAGCTGGTGGATGCCAATGCCATCCCCGACCGCCTGGAGGTCTGGCAGGAGTTCGGCCGCCTGGCCATGCGCATGGAGCAGCCCGAGCTGGCCCGGCGCATGGTGGATGAGGTGGTCAAGCGTTTCCCGGATGAGCCGCGCGTGGCCCTGCTGCACGCCAGTCAGCTCAACCAGGCCGGTAAGTCCGATGAGGCGCTGGCCCTGTTGAAGGGCGTGGAACCCAAGACCACGCAGGACCCCGAGCTGCGCAACGCGGTGGCGATCTCCTACGACCTGATGGGCCAGCCTGCTGCGGCCGAGCGCGTGCTGGCGGTTGGCCCGCAGGATGTGCAGACCTACGGCATGCGCGCCTCGCTGCTGGCCAAGCAGAAGGACGACCCGGGCCTGCTGGCCCTGTATACCGAACTCTCCGGTCGGGCGACCAAGCCGGATCCGGCCCAGCGCCTGCTGCTGGGCAAGATCGCCGAGTACCTCAAGCGCTACGAGGAAGCGGTGAACTGGTATCACAGCGTGCCCGGAGGCCCGGAGCGCGATGAATCGCGCCTGCGCGCGGCCAATGCGCAGAACGAACTGGGCCGCACCGACAAGGCGCTGGCCGAAGTGCACGCCATCCAGTCCGATGCCACCGTCGATGACGATGCCCGCCGCGATGCCTACCTGCTCGAGGCCGAGCTGCGCCAGCGCGGCAACGACGATGCCGGTGAGCTGGACGCGCTGGCCCGTGGCCTGGCCGCGTATCCGGACGAAAACGCGCTGCTGTATGCCCGCGCGCTGGCCTGGGAGCGTCGCGACGACATCGCGCGCGCCGAGGCCGACCTGCGCAAGGTGCTGGTCACCGATCCGGAGAACATCGCCGCGCTCAACGCGCTCGGCTATACCCTGGCCGACCGCACGCAGCGTTATCAGGAAGCCTTGGAACTGATCGACCGCGCGCGCGTGGCCGAGCCGGACAACGCCGCCATCGTCGACAGTTACGGCTGGGTGCTGTATCGCCTGGGCCGCAACGAAGAAGCACTGGTGCAGCTGCGCCGCGCCTGGACCCTGGCCAAGGATGCGGAGATCGCCGCGCATGTGGGCGAGGTGCTGTGGGTGTTGAACAAGAAGGACGAGGCGCGCCACTTCTTTGAAGAGGCTCGCAAGCTGGACCCGGACAACCGCGCCCTGCAGCGCGTGATCGAGAAATACGGCGTATGAATCTGCTGTCCCTGAAGGCCGCGTTCGCCGCGGCCGTGGCGTTGTCGCTCTCCGCCTGCGTGTCGCTGGATGAGCGCAAGGCGCCGTCCGCCCCGACCGTGGTCGCCGCGGTATCGGCCGCTGCGCAACAGGCCGAGGCCGAGCGCATCGCGGCCGTGCGGGCGCAGCCGGCCTGGTCGTTCCAGGGGCGGGTGGCGATCAGCAAAGGCCGCAATGGCGGCAGCGGCCGCATCGACTGGCAGCAGCAGGCGGCCGGCTATGTGGTCGAGCTCAGCGCGCCGGTCACCCGGCAGAGCTGGAAGCTGACCGGCGACAGCCATCACGAGGGCGGCCGCCTGGAAGGTCTGGAAGGCGGCACGCGCGAAGGCGAGGATGCCCAGCAGGTCCTGCTGGAGGCCACCGGCTGGGACATCCCGGTCAACCAGCTGCCGGATTGGGTGCGCGGTCTGGTCGCCAATGCTGCCCCGGCCGAGTTGGTCGAGCGCGACGGCGAAGGCCGCCCGCGTCGCGTGCAGCAGCTGGGCTGGGAGATCCAGTACCTGGATTGGTACCCGGCCGAAGCCGGTCGCCCGGTGCTGCCGCGCCGGATCGAAGCGGTCAAAGGCGACGCGAAGGTGCGCCTGGTGGTCGACAGCTGGGTACTGGCCACGCCATGAGCAGGTTGGATGGAGTCGACGGCGGGTCGACCTGGCCGGCCCCGGCCAAGCTGAATCTGTTCCTCCACATCACCGGCCGGCGCCCGGACGGTTATCACCAGCTGCAGACCGTGTTCCGGCTGCTCGATTGGGGTGATCGGATCCATCTGCGTGTCCGCGACGACGGCCGGATCCGCCGTGAGGGCACCTCCGTGGCTGGCGTTGCCGAGGCCGATGATCTGGCGATCCGCGCCGCGCACCTGTTGAAGGCTGCGGCGAAAATCGGCCAAGGTGCCGATATCGGCGTCGAAAAACGCGTGCCGGCGGGCGGTGGCTTCGGCGGCGGGTCCTCCGATGCCGCCACCGTCCTGGTCGCGCTGAACCGCCTGTGGGGCGCCGGTCTGGAGGTCGATGCGCTGGCCGCGCTGGGTCTGCAGCTGGGCGCGGATGTGCCGATCTTCGTGCGCGGGCACAACGCCTGGGCCGAGGGCGTGGGCGAACTGCTGACCCCGATCGCCCTGCCGCCGGCCTGGTTTGTGCTGGTCCATCCCGGCGTTCACGTGCCGACTCCCGCACTTTTCGCATCACCGGATTTGACGCGGGATGCCCCAGTGGCGAAAATAGCGGACTTCGCTTCCGGGTCTTTGCTCGGGAATGCGTTCGAGCCGGTCCTGCGCCGCCGCGAACCTGCCGTAGAGGCAGCGCTCGCAGCGTTGAGCAGTATCGGCCGGGCACGACTCACCGGGTCGGGAAGCGGTTGTTTCGTCGAGTTCGCTACGCGCGCTGCTGCAGAGCAGGGCCTGGCGCAATTGCCGAAGGAACTGCGGGCATGGGTGGCTGCGGGCGTGGAGCGCTCGCCACTGCTTGATGTACTCGAGCGTTACTGATTTTGATGCAGGGGCGTCGCCAAGAGGCCCAAGGCACCAGGTTTTGATCCTGGCATTCGGAGGTTCGAATCCTCCCGCCCCTGCCACTAGCGGATATCTGCCGCGACTCCATGCGCATGTCTGCGCGGGCGCGGTGCATACGCCGCGGTGTTGTCACCGCAGACACCTCCGGGTGCCGGCGGCCCAGTTCTCCGCCAATCGCTCCCGCCCGAGACCGTCATGATGCAAGAACACCCCAACCTGCTGGTATTTTCCGGCAACGCCAACAAGCGCCTTGCGCAGAGCATCTGCAAGGAACTGGGGGTGCGGCCTGGCAAGGCATTGGTGTCGCGCTTCTCCGATGGTGAAGTGCAGGTCGAGATCGAGGAGAACGTCCGTAAGCAGGACGTGTTCGTGATCCAGCCGACCTGTGCACCCAGCGCAGAGAACCTGATGGAACTGCTGGTCCTGATCGATGCGCTCAAGCGCGCTTCGGTCAACAGTGTCACCGCCGTGGTGCCGTATTTCGGCTACTCGCGCCAGGATCGCCGCATGCGCTCCTCGCGCGTGCCGATCACCGCCAAGGTGGCCGCAAAGATGTTCAGCGCTGTCGGGGCTGACCGGGTACTGACGGTGGATCTGCATGCCGATCAGATCCAGGGCTTCTTCGACATGCCGGTGGACAACGTATACGCCTCGCCGCTGCTGCTCGCCGATATCTGGCGCGCCTACGGCACGGAAAACCTGATCGTGGTGTCCCCGGACGTGGGCGGTGTGGTGCGCGCGCGCGCCGTCGCCAAGCGCCTGGACGATGCCGATCTGGCGATCATCGACAAGCGCCGCCCGCGCGCCAACGTCTCCACCGTGATGAACATCATCGGTGACGTCGAAGGCAAGACCTGCGTGATGGTCGATGACATCGTCGATACCGCCGGCACCCTGTGTGCGGCCGCTGCAGCCCTGAAGGCGCGTGGCGCCCTCAAGGTCGCCGCGTACTGCACCCACGCCGTGCTCTCGGGCCCGGCGGTGGACAACATCAACAACTCCCAGCTCGATGAGCTGGTGGTGACCGACACCATCCCGCTGCGTGAAGAGGCGCGGGTGTGCAGCAAGATCCGCCAGCTCAGCGTGGCGGAAATGCTGGCCGAGACGATGCGCCGCATCGCCTTCGGTGAGTCGGTCAGCTCGCTGTACGTGGATTGATTTTTCCGCCCACCGGCAACGGTGGGTGGTTTCCCGGGGAGATCTGGTCGCGGATCTCCCCTCATCGCCTCGCCATCATGGCGCGGCAAACAACGAAGGTAGTAAATCAGCATGGCCAAGAATCATGAAATCAAGGTCGTCCAGCGCGAACTGCAAGGCAAGGGTGCGAGCCGCCGCCTGCGTGGCGCTGGCCAGATCCCGGCGATCATCTACGGCGGCGACGTCGAGCCGAGCGTCATCCAGCTCAACCACAACGAAATCTGGCTGGCCCAGCAGAACGAGTGGTTCTACTCGTCCATCCTGGACCTGAACCTGGATGGCAAGGTCACCAAGGTGCTGCTGCGTGACATGCAGCGCCACCCGTTCAAGCAGCTGATCCTGCATCTGGATTTCCTGCGCGTGAACGAGAACGAAGCGCTGACCGCCAACGTCCCGCTGCACTTCATCAACGAAGACACCTCGCCGGCTGGCAAGGCTGCCGACGTCGTGGTCACCCACGAACTGAAGGAAGTCAGCATCACCTGCCTGCCGAAGGACCTGCCGGAATCGATCGACGTCGACCTGGCCGACCTGAAGGCGGGTGACGTGATCTACCTGTCGGACATCAAGCTGCCGAAGGGCGTCGAGATCCCGGCGCTGGCCCAGGGCAAGGACCATGACGATGCGATCGTCACCGCCAAGCTCGGCAAGGAAGAAGCTGCCGACGAAGCGCCGGCTGCAGAGTAAGTGATTGCGGCGCCTGTCCTTCGGGGCAGGCGCCGTTTCTGTATGTACCGGCACAGGGCGGGTACCGACGAAGAAGAGTAATGACAGGATTGCGATTGATCGTTGGTCTGGGCAACCCCGGACCCGAGCACGCCCAGACCCGGCACAATGCCGGGTTTCGTTTCATTGACGCCTTGGTTGAACAGGCCGGCGCGCGCTGGAGCGTGGACAGCAAGTTGTTCGGCGAGACCGCCAAGGTCGATATCGCCGGCCAGCCGGTATGGCTGCTCAAGCCCGCCACCTTCATGAACCTCAGTGGCAAATCGGTCACCGCGGCGCAGCGCTTCTGGAAGATCGAACCGGAAGAAACGCTGCTGGCGCACGACGAGCTGGACCTGCCGCCCGGCGTGGCACGGCTCAAGTTCGACGGTGGCCACGGCGGCCAGAACGGCCTGCGCGACACCATCCGTCTGCTCGGCCATGGCAGATTCCACCGCCTGCGCATCGGCATCGGCCATCCCGGCCACAAGGACCGCGTGGTCCCGTGGGTGCTGGGGCGTGCCAGCAAAGACGATGATGTGCTGATCGGTCATGCCGTCAACGATGCGATCGACGTCCTGCCGCTGGCAGTGAAGGGCGATTTCAGCGAAGCGATGAAGCGGCTGCACACCCCGAAATAACGTAACCGGTGACTGACGTTACCGGTAGGTACCGACCGTTGGTCGCTACGGAAAATGATTGGAAAAGCAGCGCCGAACGTCGCTGTTTCCCCAATCACTTTCACCCCAGAGGTTGTCAAAGATGGGTATCAAATGCGGCATCGTCGGTCTGCCCAACGTCGGCAAATCGACCCTGTTCAATGCGCTGACCAAGGCGGGCATCGCGGCGGCCAACTTCCCGTTCTGCACGATTGAACCGAACGTCGGCATCGTGCCGGTGCCGGATCCGCGCCTGAACGAGCTGGCGGCCATCATCAACCCGCAGAAGGTCATCCCGACCGCGGTCGAGTTCGTGGACATCGCCGGCCTCGTCGCCGGCGCGGCCAGTGGTGAAGGCCTGGGCAACAAGTTCCTGGCCCACATCCGCGAAGTGGATGCGATCACCCACGTGGTGCGCTGCTTTGAGAATGCCGACGTCATCCACGTCAACAACAAGGTCGACCCGCTCTCGGATATCGACACCATCGATACCGAACTGGCCCTGGCCGATCTGGACAGCGTCGAGAAGGCGCTGAACCGCGCCGAGCGCGCTGCCAAGGGGGGCGACAAGGAAGCCGCAGCCCGCAAGCCGGTGCTGGCCAAGCTGCAGGCCGCGCTGGCCGACGGCAAGGCGGGTCGCACCGCCGGCCTGGACGAGGAAGAGAAGGCGCTGGTCCGTGACCTGTTCCTGCTGACCCTCAAGCCGGTGATGTACATCGCCAACGTGCTGGAAGACGGTTTCGAGAACAACCCGCATCTGGATGCCGTGCGCGCCCGTGCCGCCGAAGAGGGCGCGCAGGTGGTGCCGGTCTCGGCTGCGATCGAAGAAGAGCTGTCCCAGCTCGACGACGAAGACCGCGACACCTTCCTGGCCGACCTGGGCCTGTCCGAGCCGGGCTTGAACCGCGTGATCTACGCCGCGTACCAGCTGCTGGGCCTGCAGACCTATTTCACCGCTGGCGTGAAGGAAGTCCGCGCCTGGACCGTGCGCAAGGGCGCCACCGCCCCGCAGGCCGCGGCCGTCATCCACACCGACTTCGAGAAGGGCTTCATCCGCGCCGAAACCATCGCGTATGACGACTTCATCAAGTACAAGGGCGAGGCCGGTGCCAAGGAAGCGGGTCGTCTGCGCCTGGAAGGCAAGGAATACCGTGTCCAGGAAGGCGACATCCTGCACTTCCGCTTCAACGTCTGATTCCATCGCACGTTGAGGTCCGCAACGCCCCGCCTTGAGCGGGGCGTTTGCGTTTGGGGGAAGCGCCTTCCACGCCATGAACAGGCTGGATAAAAAATGACCAGCCATCGAAATGCTTGCCTGGTATGCCTCCGCCTGACTTGTCCACAACAAACCCCCACGCCTCTCCACGCACCATGTGCAAAACCCGCGCGCGGTAGTGCCGGCCGCTGGCCGGCAACCCATCTGACCCGCCCGCAAGCGACGTGGACAATTTCTGACCACCACTGAAAACCGTTGCAGTGCATCGCTCACACAGGGTTGTCCACAGCAAACCCCCATCGCTTTCCACGGAGTGTGTGGAAAACCGCGATGGGTATCTGGATAAAAATTCACCATGCACCGCAAAGCCTTCTGGCAAACGGCTCGCCGCCGCTTATCCACATGATTTGCATGTGTCGTTCCACATGGCGTGTGGAAAAAGAGGGTGTTCATTCCTCCACGCTGTCCCCATGACCTTGTGACAACGTGGAACCGTCTCGCCTGAGCACGTCAACCGCACTGCACAAGTGCCACGTCGCCTTCCACACCCGCTGCGCACAACCGATACTGTGGCCCCGACACGGACGCCGCTCCATGACCGATCTACCCCGCGAATCTGCACGCAGCGTGCTCTCCCAGTTCCTGCTGGTTACCGCCGTTCTGGTCTGCAGCGCCATCGCGGTGCTGGCGGTGCTGCTCGCCTTCGCCGTGCAGCCGGATGCGCACAGATACGCTTACATAGCCATCCTGATCGATCAGCGACCCATGGCCGACGCCACGTTGCGTTTTCTCCATGAGCGATTGACCTCCGGCACCCAGGTGATCACCGCGATCGCGCTCCTGCTGGCCGGCGCGTCGTGGTGGTTGGCCAGTGTCGCCAAGGCCGCGTGTCTGCGCTACAACAGTCGCCCGCTACCGCCTGCCATCCCGGCTGTTCCGGCGCGCACGCGCCTGCTTGCCTGGTGCATCCGGCTGGGGCTGGCCACCGCCGCTGTGCCGTTGCTTTACAGCACCTGGGTGCTGGGGCTGGAGATCATCGTCCTGCTGCTCAGTCCGGATCCTTATTCCGCGGATGAGCGGACGCACAGCGCCTTGCAGGTGCTGTACTGGACACTGAGCGCGAATGGGACGCTGCCGATCACCGCGGCCTGCGTGTTGACGCTGGCGGGTTTGGTGACCGCCTATTGGCTGACGAACCGACTGCTGCTTCCATCGCCCGCCACGCCGGATGTCGCGTAGCGTCCTGCGCCTGGAGGCGCGGCCGGGCCGCATCGCCGGGACAGAACTCCCCAGCGGCCCCCAAACGGTGCGCTGCCCGCTTCCGGTCACATGACCGGAAGCGGGCAAGCCGTTACCAGTTCAAGGAAACACCCAGCTGTGCGCTGGTATCGCGATAGCCCTGGCTGCCGGTCTGGTGGCTGATCTGGCCCCAACCACGCCAGCCCCCGGACAGGTTGACCTGCACGCCGGCCTTGGCCTCGTACAGGTCGTCAGGCAGATCACGACGGATCGCTTCGCCGTCCACCGCGATCGCCGACGCATTGCCGCCCGACCACCAGTTCACCGCGACGAAGGGATGTACTTGACCCTGCTTCCGGGTCAGCGCGCGGGTATACAGGCGCGCGCCGAGCCGGGTGCTGGTGCCACCCACGCGGCGGCTTTCCACGACCGTGCCATTGTTCTCGACGACCTCATCGGCGTTGTAGTGGTTGTGGATCACCTGCAGCTGCGGTTCCAGATATACACCCCGCTGCCCATTGCTGTGCAATGGCAGGGTATAGCCGCCTTCCACAGAGCCACTCCAGCTGCGTGAGCGGTACCGTTGCTCGGCCAGGCCCTGGCCCTGCACGCGGTTGCGGAAATGGGCGTACTGCAACCAGCTGTCCACATACGCACCGGGAAGGATGCCGGCCTCCTGCAGCCAAGTGCCGTAGAGGCCCAGGCTGGTACCGGACACTACGCCGCGCGCGGTGTAGCCGGTCACCCGCGAGGTGGCGTCATTGGTGGCGCGGCCATGTCCACCCATCAACCCAACCTGCAGCTGGCCACCCGCGGTTTCGGCAAGAGCATGTCCAACGCCCATCATCACGCTGTCCACGCGGCTGTCCACGCGCACCTGCTCCCCCGCAGCGTGGCGATCCATGGTGCTGCTGCGCACGTTTGCCCAGGCGAGCGCGCCGGGGGAGTCGTCGGATGGGACGCGCATGGGATCACCCGCACGATCATGCAGACTGTGCTGGAACATGCGCAGCGCGGTGGATTGGTTGGCGAGATAGACGGCGGGCTCCGGACGTTCCACCTTCAGTGCAGGTGGTGTCCCCGGGTCAACCGGATCAGGGCGTGCTGGATCCACGGGATCCACTGGTGCAAGGGGATTCGCCGGATCAACCGGATCAACCGGATCAACCGGATCAACCGGATCGACCGGATCGACCGGATCGACCGGATCAACCGGATCGACCGGATCAACCGGTTCAACCGGATCAACGGGCGGTACATACACCGAGCGCAGGTACCAATTGCCGTCATCCGGATCGGCCACGCCCCCCTTGTACAGGAAGTAGTCGTACGCACCTGCAACCGCGCGGCCCTGCAGGGTGAACTGCGCCTCCGACTGGCCGGCCACGCTGATCAGGCGGATGCCTTCGCTGGTCAGTGCACCTGCACCGCCTGCGTTGTCGACCCTCACGTTGGCGGTGCCGCTGCTGTTGCCCTGGATCACCAGCGCATCGCCACGGGAGTTGTCATCGCCAAGCTGGCGGTTCATCACCCAGGTGCCGCCGTTGCCGAGGTAATCGCCAGTGATGGTCAGGGTCTTGAAGTCGTCCTGCGTGGGCGCGACGAACGCGATGGTACCGGCATGCTGCAGCGTGCCCACGGTGGAGTCGCCACGCAGGTTCCAGCGGCTGCTGTCATCCAGTGACAGCGAGGCCACGTGGAAGCCGCTGTCGCTGCGCAGTGCGCCGCTCAGCACGCTGCCGTTGCCCAGGGCCATCCGTACGTTGGCGGTGGCGCTGTCCACGACCACATCGCCGGTCAGGCGGCTGTTGTCAGCGGTGAACAGGATGTCGGAGGTCGCCACCGAGCTGCCATCGGTGAACACGGTGTCGCTGACACGCAGCAGGCGGCCGCCTTCCACCGCACCGGCCTGGCGCGCGATCACATCCGTATCGGTGAGGGTGAGATCCTGATTGCTGCCCTGCAGCCACAACGCCGGTCCGTCCGCAGTCTGCAGCTGGCTGTTGTTCAATGCCAGCCGGTTCCAGTACGGACCGAACACCGTGATGTAGGAGCGGTAGACACCGGAACCGGCTCCCTGCGCATGGACCGCGACGTTGTCTGCGGTGAGTACCGCAGTATTCATCTGCACGATGCCGAACGACGCATCGCCCAGCACGTTGATGTGGCCGCCGTCCAGTTGAACGTCTGCGGTACTGCCGCCCAGGAACACACCGCCACCGCCATTGCCGTAGGTGGTGATATCCAGTCCATTGGCGCGGATACGGGAGTACGGCGTTGGTGGGTTGCTGCCCGACGCGCGGAGTCCGTACACACCGTCGCCATGGGTGTCGATGCTGCCGCCGTTGATCGTTGCAGTGCCGCCCCAGACATCGATGCCATGGCCATAGCCATTGGTGCCGTACGTGCTGATCACGGTATCGGTCAGATCTGCCAGCGACGCCGAGCTGGACAACCACAGTCCGGATTGCCCGTCACGCACAGTGAAATGCGCCCCGTTGGCGGTCAGCCGGCCCCAGTCGTTGATGTTGACGCCGTAACCACCGGTCGTCTCGAAACGGCCCCCGGTCACGTCGGCTGTTGCGTACAGCCGATTGGTCTTGTTGCCCAGTAGACGGATACTGCCACCCGTCGTGGTGGCGCTGCCCCCGCTCATGCGCAGCAGGCCGCCGCTGCTGATATCGAAGTAGCCGTTGGTGACATCGACATCGGTCAGCGACAGCACGCTGCCAGTATCACTGGAGGAGAGGCGCCCGCTGAAGCCGTTGTTGCCTGGCGCAAAGGTCAGCTGCAGTGATTCCATCGACAACAGCGCGCCGGATGCCGCCTGCACGGCACTGTTGGCGCCGCTGTCGATACCCGTGCCGACAACATGCAGTTCACTGCCACTCCCGGTGGCGTAAAGCGCATGGCCAGCACTGCTCACGTGGCCGCCGGTCAGCCAGACTTTGCCGCCGCCGGTGGCATTGACCGTGCCGTAGCCCGAGCCGTTGCGGTAGGCATCGATGACCAGGTTGTCGGCGCGGATGACGCTGCCGGCACCGCTGGCGTTGAGCGCATAGCCAACGCTGGCGCTGCCATCGCCCAACTGCAGGTGCCCGCCGTTGATCACTGCACTGCCGCCGGACATGGCGCCGATGCCGCTGCCATTGGCGGTCACGCGTAGGTCCAGGTCGGTACTGGTCAGCGCGGCATCCTGGCCCTGCACCGTGACGGCATAGCTGCTGCCGGCGTGGATTACGCTGTCACCACGGGCCAGATCGAACGCGTCGCCGGCATTGACCGTGATCGGGGTGGTGTACTCCACCGCGGCGGCGGGCAGCGCCGCCAGCAGCGCGACGCACAGCGCCAGCCGTGTCGACAGGCCACCGCCACGCGTGGCGGTCACGCCTGAGTGCGTGCCGCGCCGCTGGGCATATTCGGACGCAACCACGCAGCGTCCACTCACGGGATCCCGTACCAATCGGTAGATTCTGTTCATCCTGCCTATCTCGTTGCAAGGCAGCCGCCCGGCGTGCACCCGGTGCGTCTGCAGGCCATGACGATCGCCACGTTGGCGATCACCTTCGGGGCATCACCGGAGATGGCCGGCAACGCTGCATGGCGACAAGGCGCGGGGGAGGAGGGCAAGATGGCGATGCCATCGCCACGACACGCAAGTGCGTGTCTCAGGGGCGTCCTTGAAGCCGTACCGGCGAAGGCGCAGGGCACTGCCGTGATCAGGCACGACCGTTGCGCCACCGGTATGCACAGGCTAGGCAGTGGGTGCCGCTGCTGACATCAGGCGATCCTTAAACTGCTTCAGGCAGGCGCTGGGATTGGGCCGCCAGTCAGTTGCCGCATGTCTGCGCGGGCGGTGCACCCGGCCGTCACCGGCCTTCGCGGCTCAGTTGAACAGGTCCGAGGCCAGGCAGAAGGTGATCAGCTCCTGGTCGGTCTTGGCGCCCAGCTTGCGCATCGCGCTGACCTTCTGGGTGCTGACGGTTTTGCTGCTGCGATTCAGGCGCCTTGCGATGTCGCCCACACTCTGGCCGTTGGCAAACAACCGGATGACTTCGAACTCGCGCGGCGACAGCAATGACGCCGACGATGCATCGCCTGTCGCGGGCAGAGCGTCCTCGCGAGGCAGGTCCGGCGAGCGGTAGATGCGCTGCGCCAGCAATGAGGCGAGGGCGACGTTGAGTTCCTTGAGATCGCCGCTTTTACGTACCACGCCACTCGCACCGGCCCGGTACATCTCGGCGATGATCGACGGATTGGAGACCATGGTCAGGATCAGGATGCGCGTGTCTGGAAAGTTGCGGTCGAGATACGAGATCAACTTGATGCCATCGCCCAGCGTGTCATCGCCTGGCATGTTGTAATCGGTAATCACGATGTCCGGACCGAGCGTCTGCATCAGCTCGACCAGCGCGGTGGGGTTCTGCGCTTGACCCACCACCTGCAGGCGCGGGTCCCGTTCGATCACATCGCGGATACCCGCCAGAACGATCGGGTGGTCATCGGCAATGACGATCTTGGTCTGCATGCGTGTTCTCGGCACCGGTAGTAGCAATCAAGGGACATCCAGGGTTCCCGGCGGCGAGCCTTCCAGTCGCACCAATGCGTGTTCCAGGCGCGCCAGGAACGCACCGCACGCGTCCACCGCGGCACCTGCGGCACCTGCGGCGAGTCTATCTTCGATCGCCTCGGCAGCGTCGACCAACGGCTGTGCCGACACCATAACCAATGCGCCCCGGATGCGATGCAGCATCTGTCCCGCCGCGACGGCGTCACGAGCCTGTATCGCGTGGGACAGCTCACGCAGGTCGCTGCGCATGGTGGTCAGAAAGAGTGCACGCAGATGGTCGGGGACGAGGATGGTATCGCCCGGCATATCGTGACCTGGTGAAGCATCGGCCGTGATCGGGGGCTCCCGCTCAACCACGCCGCTCAATTGGCGATACAGCGCCTGGAGCGAAATCGGCTTCACCAGGCAGCTGTCCATGCCTGCGCTGCGGCAGCGCTCACGCTCTTCGGGCGCCGCGTTGGCGGTCGCACCGATGATCGGGACACGCACGCCCTTGGCACGCAGCTGGCGGGTGAGGGCGTACCCGTCGATATGCGGCATGTTCACATCGGTCAGCACGGCGTCGAACCGGCGCTGCGTCCAGTAACCCAAGGCTTCGTCGCCATCGCTTGCGACCACGGCGTGGCAGCCGAGCTGTTCCAGCTGCTCGCGCAGGATCATCTGGTTGATGGGATTGTCCTCGGCGACCAGCACGTGCAGTCCCAGACGGCGGAACTGCGGTGCGGGCGCCGGTACGCAAAGCGGTGCGTCATCACCGCCAGCCATCAGCAGCGCATCCACGATCGCATCCAGGTTGTGCAACGCCACGTCCCATCGTCCGTCGATCAGCTCGGGGTGGTCGCCGCCATCTGTCCTGGCCACGACGTGGGGTCCGGGCCAGTCCGGAACGGGCTCGTCCAGAACAGCGTCGAGCATGGCGGTCTCCGGGTTGAAATTCTGTGCCGATTCGCGGTGATAGACCTGCGCCGCAGCGCCACGCTGGCGCAGGCGCTCACACAGGTTCTCGGCCAGTTCGCGCACTGAGGAGCGCACGTAAACCGCAGGATGCTGCGCAAACGTGGGGCGGATCTCCGGCAGCTCGGGGCTCTCTGCCAGCGCCAGGTCGAAGCTGAAGCTGCTGCCCAGCCCGCTGTCGCTGACCACCCGCAGTTCGCTGTCCATCAGCTCCAGCAGATGGGCGCTGATCGCCAGTCCCAGGCCGGTTCCCCGCATCGCATCGGTGGCCGGGTTGGCCTGGTAGAACGGTTCAAAGAGGCGGAGCTGGTGTTCCTGCTGGATGCCGATCCCCGTGTCGGCCACCTGCCATCCCAGCTGCGGCAGCTCGCCCGGCTCGCTGAGTCCACGCAGACGTACCACGATGCGACCCACATCGGTGAACTTGATCGCGTTGCTGATCAGGTTGTTGAGCACCTGCCGGATCCGCGCGGCATCGCCGATGACCAGCGCGGCGACATGGCTGTCGATGCAGGCATACAGCTGCAGCCGCTTGCGCGTGGCCGATCCCGCATAGGAGCGCACGACGTCCTCGGTCAGACCGGCAGGGCAGAACGCCACCGGCTCCAGCACCAACTGGCCGGCCTCTGCCTTGGAGACATCCAGGATGTCGCTGATCAACTGCATCAGGGTCGATGACGATCGCTGGATGGTCCCCACGTATTCCTGCTGGCGGCTGTCCAGTGGCGTCAGACCGAGCAGCTCCAGCGTTCCCAGTACCCCGTACAGCGGCGTGCGTATCTCATGGCTCATGGTGGCCAGGAACAGGCTTTTGGCACGATTGGCCTGGTCGGCCGCCACCCGGGCCTGCTGCAGGACCTGTTCGGCCTCATGCTGAGCGGTGAGATCGATGAACAGGCACAGCATCACCGGTTCGCCCCGGTAGCGAGCGGCCGTGGCGGTGATCAACAGGTGGCGTCCGTCGGGCGTGGTGTACGGTTGCGCGGCCGGCCGCTGCGCATCCACGTCGGCCAGTGCGTCGTCGCGCCACACCCCGTGCCAGCCGGGTGCATCCTGGTCTTCCCCCAGCCAGCTGCGTACCAGCGCGTTTTCGAGAATCATCTGTCCGTCGCGACGGCGCAGCAGGCACAAGCCGATCGGTGCGGCGTCCAGCACGGTGCGGCTGAACGCTTCGCTTTCCAACAGACGTTCGTGGTTCTCGCGTAGGGGTACCAGTACCGATCGCCGATAGCTGCGCAGCACCAGCACGCCACCGAGGGCCAGCAACAGTGCGGCGACCACACTGCCGATCAGGGGGCCGCGCGGATGGCTCAGCAGGCGCGCCCACCGCACCTGATAGACCGCCTGCCAGCCGTCACTGGTTCGCATGCGGTAGACCACGCCCGTTGGCGTGAAGCTGCGCTCCGCGCCGCGGCCATCGCCGTTCAGGGCAGGGCCGTGCACGGGTCGGCCGTTCGGGTCGATGATGGACAGCTCATCGTAGATCGCCTCGCCGAGAATCTGACGGTGCGCATCGAGGCGGGAAAGGTCCAGAAGGCATGCGATCGCTGGCATCGCCGCCGCGTCCACATCGCCCCATGCGCTGATGTCCTGCGGCGCCTGCGCGATCGAGAGAAGGCGATTGTTGCCGTCGCCCGGGTCGCGCTGGAACCAGCGCACATCACCACGTTGCAAGGACACACTGGCCGCTACCGCGTGGATGTAGTGCAGAAGCGCCTGCGACGATGCCGACGAGGGGCGCACCGGATCGATGTCATCGACCGTCAAGGGCACCAGCAGCCCGGCGGTTCCCTCGCCACTGACCAGCAGGCAGCGCGGTGAGGGGTACAGCGATTCCGCCCAGAACGCCCCATAGAAGCCGGAGAACCGCACACCGAGTGACGCGGCGGACGTCGGCGGCGGCGTGTCGTCGTGCAGGACCGAGAAGGGGATGAACGCGAGCGTCGCGCTATCTGATTGACGCACACGGGACAGCGGCTCGCTGCGCACCGTGCCCGGTGGCCCGCCCGGTGCCGGCGCACGCTCATGGTCGTGGGCACGCCATCGCCGCATGAAGCGTTCCTGTTCCTGCAGCGCACCACTCAGCCGGCGGAAGTGGAAGTCCACCTTGCCCTGTTCTTCGTTCAACAGCTGCAGCGTGGTCGACAGCACCAGCCCTGCCTGCACCGTGGCCAGAACGATGACGCCGATCAGCAGCGCATGCACGCGCAGGGAGCGGCGGGCGAGTCGGCGGATGGGTGCAGCCTCGGGCATGGAAGTCCCCTCTGTGATGGTGGCTCAGGGCGCCGGCCGCAGCGCACTGCCGTCTTGCCCGTTGGATCATGCACTGCGCGCCAAGCATGCGGAGCAGGGTTTGACGACGTGGTGAATGCGGGCGGACACCGCCTCAGCGCGGGGCCAGTGCACCCGGCTGGCCCAGCTCAGTATGCCGGTGCGCCGCCTTTTCCTGGTCCAGCAGCGCGCCGAACGTCTCGGCCGGGATCGCCCGCGAAATCAGGAAGCCCTGGACCTGGTTGCACCCCAGCTTGCGCAGCGTAGCCAGTTCGGCGTCGGTCTCCACGCCTTCAGCGACGATGTTCAGTCCCAATCTGCTGCCCAGCGCGATCACCGTCGCCAGCGCGCTGTGCAACGCGGGGTCCCGCGCGCACCCACGGACCAGGGCACCGTCGATCTTGACCTCGGTGAAGGGGGTGCTGACCAGGTTGTGCACCGTGCTCAAGCCCTGGCCAAAATCATCCTGGGCCAGCCCGAAGCCCTTCATGCGCAGGCGGCACGCGCCGGCGTAGTAGTCGCTGACGTGGTGCGTGGTACTGCTCTCCATCAGCTCAAAACACAGGTCGGCCGGTGTGCCGCCCTGTTGCAGAGTCAGATCCAGCAGTTCGTCCGGCAGGTTGCCTCGCTCCAGAAGGTGAGGCGGCAGATTGATCGATACCGGGATGCGGAATCCCTGCTCGCGCCAGCGTGCCTGGGCCTGGATGCTGGCCTTGAGGATATGGCGCAGCACCGCCGATTCGAGCCCGTGCTGCTCGATCAGAGGCAGGAAGCGGCCAGCCTGCAGCGTGCCATGTTCGGGATGGCGCCAGCGCACCAGCGCCTCGGCGGCCACCACCAGGCCGGAATCCAGCGACTTCTTCGGCTGGAACCACGCGGTGATCTCCCCGTCATCGATCGCCCGGCGCAGGCGTTCGCGGGTTGCTTTGATCGGTACCTCGACCGGCGCGTGCGCGGGGCCTTCTCCACTGCGGGCGTCGTCCAGCCGTGCCAGCAGCTCACGCACGTCGGCCGGCGAGACCGGCTTGGGCAGGATACCGAGCACGGTGATGCCCAGCGACTCGGCCATCAGCCGCGCCGAGGCCATCATCCGCTGCGACACGGAGCTGACCAGCGCCAGCATCGGCCTGTGCTCCTGTGCGGCCAGCGCCTGGATGAACTGGATGCCATCCACGCCTGGCATCATCAGGTCCGTCACCACCAGGTCGTAGCGCTGCCAGTGGCACATCTCTATCGCGTCGGCGGCATCGCCCGAGGTATCCACGGTGACGCCGGGTGCGGCGTTGAACATGTTGGCGAGGAACCCGCGCTGGAAGGCCTGGTCTTCGAGAATCAGTACACGTTGGTGGCTCATGCCATGGCTCCTGCGGTCAATCCGCCCAGCGCACGGCGGAGGGTGGCGATATCGATCGGCTTCACCAGGTAGTCATCCATGCCCTCGGCCAGGCACCGTTCGCGCTCGTCAGGGGTGGCATTGGCGGTTGCGCCGATCACGGGCGTCGCGTAGCCCTGCTGGCGCAGGTGCCGTGTCAACGCGTGGCCGCCGAGGCCGGGCATGTTGATGTCGGTCAACACCACATCGAAGGGCTGGGCGCGGCAGCAGGCCAGTGCCTCATGACCATCGGAGGCGGTCGCCACGTGGCAGCCCAGCGTCTCCAGCTGCTCCTTGAGGATCAGCCGGTTGATCGGATTGTCCTCGGCAACCAGCACCCTCAGTCCGAGCGGGGCAGACACGATCGGTGTCGACGTGGCGACCGTCACCTGGTTTCCCTGTTGCAGGCGGAACACGGCATCGGCGATGGCACGGATGCTGAGCAGGGTGACCGTCAGCTGGTCCGGGCGCATCGGATCCTCGCAGGCCGGGTCGCCGCCGTCGGCGGTTGCGACCACGCGCGGGCCCGGCCACTCGACCGGAATGGCATCGCGCGGATCACTGTCAAGCAGGATCGCGCCCGGTTCGATCGGACCCGTTGCGTCCTCGCTGTAGCGTCGTGCCGTGGCGCCCCAGCGCTGCAGCCATTGACAGGCGCTATCGGTGAGCTCGGTGATGGCGCAGCGCACGTACACCGGGGGGTGCGGCAGCAGCGCTGGGCCGTCATCCACGGCGGCGGCGTTGATCGGGGTGCCCTCCTGTACGCCCAGCGGCAGGATCACGGTGAAGCTGCTCCCCAGTCCGGGCTCGCTCACCAGGCGCATTTCACCGTTCATCAGGCGCACCAGGTGGTCGCTGATCGACAGCCCCAGTCCGGTGCCATCGTTGCGACCCTGGGCACCTGCCTGGCGGAACGGCTCGAACAGCCGGGGATGATCGGCGGCCGCGATACCGATCCCGGTGTCGGTGACCTGCCAGCTCATGGTGGCGGTGCCGCCTTCGCAGGCGAGCAGCCTGACCCGTAATACGATGCGTCCGCTGTCGGTGAACTTGATCGCATTGCTGAGCAGGTTTCCCAGTACCTGGCGGATCCGGTCGGCATCCCCGGTCACCTGCGCCGGCAGCCGCGGATCGGTGCAGACCACGATCTGCAGCTGCTTGCGCGCCGCGGCGGCGGCATAGGCACGCAGCGTGGTTTCGGCCAGTTCCAGTGGCGAGAACGCCACGGTGGCCAGGGTCAGCTGGCCCGATTCGATCTTGGATACATCCAGGATGTCGCTGATCAGCTGTAACAGTACCGATGATGACTGCTGGATGGTCTTGAGGTACTGCGCCTGGCGTGAATCCAACGGCGTGTTGCCCAGCAGTTCCAGCGTGCCGAGGACCCCGTACAGCGGTGTGCGGATCTCATGGCTCATGGTGGCGACGAAGGCGCTCTTGGCCTGGCTGGCTTCATCGGCGGCCTGCTTGGCGGCGGACAGTGCAGCCTGGATCTGGCGATGCCGCGTGATGTCGTTGAACACGCACAGCAGTACGTCATCACCGTGGTACCGCGTGGCCGCGGACAGTACCTGCAGCTGCCGTCCATCCCGGGTCGTGAAGTCGACTCCGCGCCGGTGCGAACGACAGGGGGCAGGGCCGCTTGCGCAGCGCCAGGCGCCGGTCCAATCGCCCGTGCGGGTATCGCTCCCGAGCCAGTCGCGGGCCAACTGGTTCTCCAGCATCACCTGGGCGTCGTGGCAGCGCAGCACGCACATGCCGACCGGCGCCATTTCGATCACGGTGCTGCCGAAGTCGAAGCTGTCCCTCAGCTGCAGGTGCTGCTGATGGGCCGGCTGGATCAGCTGGCGGTCGATGCGTCGGATGAGCACACGCAGCGCGCATACAGCGGCCAGGCACAGCAGCAGCGACACTGCGGCGTGTCCGGCCAGGTCGCGCAGCAGCAGGGTGGAGGGAACGTGGTAGACAAGCCGCCAGCCGTCCTGGCCGATACTCTTGATCAGTGCCAGCCCCTGCGGCAGCCCACGCGCCCAGACGAAGGCGAACGCATCGTCGCGCTGGCCGTACAGCCAGGTCGCGGGTGGACCGGTGTCCGCTCGGCTGGAGAGTACTGGCTTGCTACGGCCGTCGAGCAGGAGGAAATCCTCGATGCCTTGTCCATTGACCATGCTTGCCACAGCGCCTGGCGCTAGCGCCAGCACCAGCCAGTTCGTGGGATCGGGCGCTTCGTCGGCGGCCCGAAACAGGTAGAGGGTGCCCCCTGGCCGGTCGGAACTCAGCCAGTACACGCTTGTGCCAGGCGCCGCACGGAGGGCATGTGCGCGTAGAAGGGAGGCCGTCAGCTCGACCGGCGGGGGCGTTGCCGGGGTCCGCTGGCCGTGCAGCCACTGACGCGGCGCGTCCGGATCGGCGCTGACGTGGATGAGCTGTGCGCTGAACTCGGCCAGCGTCCGCTCGGCGCGTGAGGACAGCAGCAGAGTGAGCTGGCGGCCATCACGACCCGTTCCCAGCGGCAGGCGCTGGACCTCGCTGTCGTCCCGGCTGGCGGGACGGGGCAGTGCGGAGGCTGGGATCGACGGCGAGGACTCCACCACCGAATCCACCAGATAGTTCAACAGCGCCTCGCGATGATCGAAGTACAGCTGGGCGCGGTAGGCGGCGGCATTCATGTCGCGGCGATGCACCGAGACATCATCGCTCAGCTGCGCCAGCAGGTAGAACCCTGCGGTGCCGATCAGGCAGAACAGCACGCAGAGCGACAGCCAGCGCAGCAATACGTTGGCCGCCACCACCGGGGCGTCAAGGGAGGAGCGTCGGGGCAGAAGACGGTGCATGCGCGCATGCTAGGAAGCGAAGGCGGGCAGGCCCATCAGTCGATCCCTAAAACCGTGCGCCGAGGCGCGAGCGCATGGCTGCGGTTCAGCGGGGTGAAAACCAACGGGCCCGCACAATGGCGGGCCCGTCAGCGATGCGATGGTGGCGGCGGATTAAAGTGCCGTACCGCCAAACTTGTGGGTGTACTGCAGGTTGATCGTCCGGCCCACGGTGTCGAACCAGGACACGTCGTAATACGGATACGGCGTATACGTCGCATCCTTCGGCGGCAGCTTGTTGGCGATGTTGACCACCGACAGCGACAGGCGCGAATGATCATCGAAGCGGTACTGCAACGACACGTTGTACCGGTACGTCGCGCCGATCCACGGGCTGTCGCCGCTGTCCGGATCGAAACTCTGGTCGTAGCTGTCGTAGGTGGGCAGTTTGCCCAGGCGCGAGCCGTACAGCGTGGCCGACCACGCCGCGTTTTCCCAGGTCACGCTCGCACTGGTCTTGGTGCGCGGAATGTCGAAACCGCTGTTGATGGCGAACTGGTCCTCGACCACATCGCCGTCAAACTGCTGGAAATCGTGCGTCTTCACCCAGGTGTGGTTGCCGCTGAGGATGAAGTCACCGATCCCGGTGCTCAGGCGGTAGCGCAGGCCCACATCGATGCCGCGGGTCGTTTCGCGCGCGATGTTGATCGGGCTCACGTGCACGCCGTACAGGCGGCCATCACTGGTGCGGGTAACCCGGCTGATCGCATCCACGCAGGTCGGCGACGCCGCGTCCGCGTCGCCCAGGCGGCAGGCCGCCTCGTCGCGCAGGATGGTGCTCACATCCATGTCCTGCACCTGGTCGCGCATGTCGATATCGAACCAGTCCACCGACAGATCCAGACCCGCTGCCGGCGACCACACAAAACCAGCACTCCACGAGGTACTGGTTTCCGGGTCCAGCTGGCGGTTGCCTTCGCGCGTGCGGATCAGGTTCTCTTCGTAATCCGAGCAGTCATCGCCGCCGTCCACCGCGCAGGCGTAATAGTCGTTGGCACTGGTTTCATCGTTGCCCGGGCCGGCATACACGTAGTGCAGGTCCGGCGCGCGGAAGGCGGTGCCGTAGGAACCGCGCACCAGCAGCGTATCGATCGGGCGCCACTCCAGGCCACCGCTCCAGGTCGCCTTGCCGATGGTGTTGCCCGAGTAACGGTACTGGTCGAAGCGGCCGGCCAGGCTGACGTTGAACGTGTCATGCAGCGGCAGGCGCAGCTCGGCCGCGGTCGCCCAGCGGTTGCGGCTGCCGTGGCCGTCCGAATCCTTCCAGCTGTAGTAGTAGTACTGCGTGGCCAGCGGGTCCGGGTTCAGTGCGTAGGACTGATTGCCGAACTCGGCGGTCGCCGCGAAGCCGGCCTTGCCGCCCGGCAGCTCGAACAGCTCGCCGTTGGTCAGGGTCAGTGCGGCGGTCTCCGTGCGCGACTTCGGGGTATAGGTGGTGCGCGCGGCGATCGAATCGTACTCGCTGCGGCTCAGCGGCCGGTACAGGCGCGCCGGGTCGGCGTTGAACACCGGGAACACGTTGTCGTCGTCATCGGTGTACTCGCCCAGCTGCTCGCCCAGGAACAGCGCATTGGCCTTGGCGGCGATGATCTGCGGCCAGCGGATGCTGGACTGGTACTGCGAATGGCTCAGCGAGGCCTCGTATTCCCAGTCCGCACCGAGCGCGCCCTTGAAGCCGGTGGTCACGCTGAAGGTCTTCTGGGTGCTGCGCACCATGCCGTTGTCGAGTCCGCCCATTTCCTCGGGGGAGAACTGGCGCTGCCAGAACTCCACCTGGTCGGTGGCCTGGTTGTAGAAGTAGCCGTCCTCATTGCCGTCGGCGGCCATGCGGCCCCACTGGGTGACATCGCGCATCAGCGCCAGGTCGTGGTAACCCATCTGCACATCGGCGAACCATTCCGCGCCGTTGTCGAACGCGTAGCGCAGCGAGGCATAGCCATTGGCACCGCGGCGCTTGCTCAGGATCGTGCCGTAGCCGATCGAGCGGTCGCTGCCGCAGTAGAAGCCATACCGCGCACGCTCGGCGTACTGGGTGCTGCCGTTGTTCTGGCCGGCCAGCGCATCGCAGGTGGCCTGGCCCGGGTCCAGGTAGTCGTCGTTGTAGTCGGTGCGCAGGTAGGCGCGGCGCAGGGCACGGGCGCTCTCGGTCGGCGCGTCCAGCGTGGAATCCTGCTGGCCACGCTCATAGGCCCACAGCGGGGTCTGCGACTGCAGCTCCAGGCTGTAGACCGCGCTGAAACGGCCGGCGTCGAAGCCACTGGCGATGCTCATGTCGAAGGACTCACCACCGCCTTCGCTGGTGGTGCCCATGCGCATGTCGACCGTGGTGCCATCCACCTGCTTCTTCAGGATGAAGTTGACCACGCCGGCGATCGCGTCAGAGCCATAGATCGCCGAGGCGCTGCCGGTCAGCACTTCGATGCGCTCGATCATCCCGATCGGGATGTTGGAAACGTCGGTGAAGTTGCTGCGGCCCTGGAAGGGCATCGGGAAATCGGCGATGCGGCGGCCGTTGACCAGCACCAGGGTGTGGTTGGGGCCAAGGCCGCGCAGGTCCACCTGCTGCGCACCGGGGGAGAAGTCCGCGCCGCTGGAGGACTGCTGGCTCTGGGTCTCACCGCCGTTCTGGGTCATCGAGCGCAGCACGTCCGGCACGCTGGTGAAGCCGCTGGCCTGGATCTGCTCGGCAGTGATGACGGTGACCGGGGCTGGCCCCTCCACCTGCGCGCGCGGAATGCGCGAGCCGGTGACCTGCACCGTATCCAGTTGCTGCACCCCGGGGGCGGGCGTCTGGGCACCCGCAGTTGCGGCCACACCCATCAACGCCAGCTGGATCGACCACGCCATCGCCTGTTTACGCATGAGAATTCTCGAGAAGAAAGTGTCGGCCTCGAGGGAGGCCTGTCCCCCATTCACATTTCGCGAATGGACGGCGCGCATTTAACGCCTTTTTCACGGGGTTGACCACTGCCAATTTCTCTGGCACAGGGTGGAAGCGCTTTCAGGCCCATTCTGTTCAGGCTCGTCAATGCCCACAACGGTTTCCGCGCTTCAACCCGCCCGCCCTACCCACGGTGCGCTGCCGTCGCCATGATGGGCATCCGCCCCTCCGAGTGCCTTGCCCATGTCCCGTTCCAGCAGGTTGCTGCTCTCGCTGTATCTGTCGATCCCCTTGGCTGCCAGCGCTGCGGCGGCCGAGCCGGTGCTGGTGATCCATGGCGGGGCCGGGGTGGAGCGCAAGGATCTGTCGCCAGCCGAGGAAAAGGCCGCGCGCGCTGCCTTGCAGCAGGCCTTGTTGAACGGCCACGCCGCGCTGGCCGCCGGCAAGCCGGCACTGGAGGCAGTCACCGCGGCGATCACCGTGCTCGAGGACGATCCCACCTTCAATGCAGGCAAGGGGGCGGTGTTCACCCACGATGGCCGCAATGAACTGGATGCGTCGCTGATGGATGGCGCCACGCTCAAGGCCGGCGCGGTGGCCGGTGTGCAGCGTGTGCGCAACCCGATCCTGCTCGCCGAAGCGGTGATGCAGCATTCGCCGCACGTGATGATGGTGGGGCAGGGGGCGGAGGCCTTCGCCAGCAGCCAGGGCATGACCCTGGTGGATCCGTCCTACTTCCGCACCGACAAGCGCTGGGAGCAGCTGCAGAACGCCCTGAAGGAAGAGGCCAGTGGGCAGGCGCACGCCGATCTGGAAACGGCGCGCCACTTCGGTACGGTCGGCGCGGTTGCACTCGACAAGGACGGCAAGCTCGCCGCGGGGACGTCCACTGGCGGAATGACCAACAAGCGCTATGGCCGCGTCGGCGATTCACCGATCATCGGCGCAGGCACCTATGCGGACGCGGGATGCGCTGTGTCGGGCACGGGCTGGGGTGAGTACTAAATCCGCACGGCGGCCGCGCACGATATCTGCGCCCGCATGCAGTACCTCAAGCAGGGCCCGGTGGAGGCCGGGCGTGCCGTGATCAACGAACGCATTCCCGCACTCGGCGGCGATGGCGGGGCGATCGTGCTCTCCGCCGACGGTCGCGCAGCGACGCCGTTCAACACGCAGGGCATGTATCGCGGTTGGATCGGGGCCGATGGCGTGCCACACGTGGCGATCTTCGCCAGCGAAACCCTGCCGTTGCCAGGCCAATAGCCTGTCCCGACAAGGCAATTGCAGATTCGTGTGAAAAAATTCAAAAAGGTTGTTGACAGAACCCCCGTTTATCCCCAAAATTCACGGCTCTTCCACCCCACACCGAAAACGCTTCGGCGCCACGGGACAGGGTGGTAAGGAGGGATACCCAAGCGGCCAACGGGGGCAGACTGTAAATCTGCTGGCTTACGCCTTCGGTGGTTCGAATCCACCTCCCTCCACCAGTTTCATGTTGTGGCAAGAGCTTCCGATGCGGGAGTAGTTCAATGGTAGAACCTCAGCCTTCCAAGCTGATGGTGCGGGTTCGATCCCCGTCTCCCGCTCCATTGAATGAATTTGAATATATTCAAATTCGTGCCATAATACAAAACTCGCTCACGTAGCTCAGTCGGTAGAGCACCTCCTTGGTAAGGAGGAGGTCGAAGGTTCGATTCCTTTCGTGAGCACCATCTAAGTGCTACCAATTCAGACGATTTCGAGATAAGCAGCCATGGCCAAGGGTAAGTTCGAGCGCACCAAGCCGCACGTCAATGTCGGCACCATCGGTCACGTTGACCACGGCAAGACCACGCTGACCGCCGCACTGACCAAGATCGGTGCCGAGCGCTTTGGCGGTGAGTTCAAGGACTACTCGTCGATCGACGCCGCGCCGGAAGAAAAGGCG
>NZ_JBSPHX010000004.1:0-298322 GCF_053847245.1 Stenotrophomonas sp. Ker107b
AACCACGATGCAATGATGCCTCGCCGTTGACGTTGACGTTGACGATTGAACCGAACCCTGCTGCCCTGCCCCTTGCGGTGCGCCCGGCGCTTCACTAGCCTTCGCCGGTCTGTCACCACCCAAGGATGTGCCCGTGAACCACCGCCCGCTCCTGCTGGCCCTGGCAGTCAGTGCTGCCGCACTGACGCTGGCGGCCTGCCAGAAGGAACCGTCCCCCGCCGATGCACCGGCCACGGGCACCACCCAGTCCAAGGAAACCGCGGACCAGTTCATCGCCCGCGTCAACGCCGAGTACAAAGCCATGTACCCGGAAATGACCTCGGCCCAGTGGCTGTCCTCGACCTACATCAACGACGATTCCGAGCGCGTCGCGGCCAAGGCCAACGAACGCTGGCTCACCGTCCTCAACGGCTGGATCACCCAGGCCGGCCAGTACGACGGCCAGCCGATGAGCGAAGACACCAAGCGCCAGATCCACCTGCTCAAGCTGATGACCTCCATGCCCGCCCCGCGCGACCCGGCCAAGCTCTCCGAGCTGACCCGCATCGCCAGCCGCATGGAAGGCGCCTACGGCGCCGGCAAATACTGCACCGATGAAGCCAACCCCCAGACCTGCCGCCAGCTCGGCGATCTGGAACAGGTGCTCGCCCGTAGCCGCGACTACGACAAGCAGCTCGACGCCTGGCAGGGCTGGCACGGCACCACCAAGCCGATGCGCGCCGATTACGAGCGTTTCGTCAGCCTGGTCAATGAAGGCGCCAAGGAAATGGGCTTCGCCGACGCCGGCCAGATGTGGCGCAGCGGCTATGACATGCCCGCCGACCAGATCGGCCCGGAAACCGACCGCCTGTGGGACCAGGTCAAGCCGATGTACGAGCAGCTGCACTGCTATGCCCGCACCAAGCTGGACGGCACGTACGGCAAGGACAAGGCCGAGGTCAATGGCGGCCTGATCGCCGCGCACCTGACCGGCAACATGTGGCAGCAGGACTGGTCCAACCTGTGGGACCAGCTGGAGCCGTATCCCGGTGCCGGCAATCTGGACATCACCGCCGCACTGGAAAAGCAGTACCAGACCAACCTCAGTGGCGCACTGGCCAAGGCCGGCAGCGGCGCGAACGTGGAAGCGCTGTACAAGGCGCAGCGTGATGCCGAACTGCGCACCGCCAAGCAGATGACCGAGCGCGCGCAGGACTTCTATGTCTCGCTCGGCATGCCGGCGCTGCCGAAGTCGTACTGGGACAAGACCCAGTTCATCAAGCCGCTGGACCGTGATGTGGTCTGCCACGCCAGCGCGTGGGACATGAACATGGAAGGCGACGTGCGCACCAAGATGTGCATCAAGCCGAACGAAGAAAACTTCACCACGATCTACCACGAGCTGGGCCACATCTATTACGACCTGGCCTACAACCCGCTGCCGCCGTTGTTCCAGGGCGGTGCCAACGATGGATTCCATGAGGCGATCGGCGACACCATCGTGCTGGCGATGACCCCGCAGTACCTCAACTCGATCGGCCTGGTCGACGCCCCGCAGGAGAGCCGCGAGGCGACCATCAACGCGCAGATGCGCATGGCCCTGAGCGGCGTGTCGTTCCTGCCGTTCGGCCTGATGATCGACCGCTGGCGCTGGGGTGTGTTCGATGGCTCGATCACCCCGGACCATTACAACCAGGCGTGGTGGGACCTGAAGGCCAAGTACCAGGGTGTGGCGCCGGCCAGCGCACGCGGTGAGGAGTTCTTCGACGCCGGTGCCAAGTACCACGTGCCGGGCAACACCCCCTACACCCGTTACTTCCTGGCGCGCATCCTGCAGTTCCAGTTCTACAAGGGCCTGTGCGATGCCTCCGGCTACAAGGGCCCGCTGCACCAGTGCAGCTTCTACGGCAACAAGGAAGCCGGCCAGAAGTTCTGGGCGATGCTGAGCAAGGGCGCCAGCCAGCCGTGGCAGGCCACGCTGAAGGAAATCACCGGCGGCGACAAGCTCGATGCCGGCCCGATGATCGAGTACTTCACCCCGGTCAACGAATGGCTCAAGCAGCAGAACCAGGGCCAGATGTGTGGTTGGCAGGTACCGGCGGCCACCGCTGCGGCCCCGGCCGCACCGACGGCGCCCGCGGCACCGTAACCGGTTGGGCCGGGCCCTGCCCGGCCGCAGTCCGCAATGAAAAAAACCGGCCGAAAGGCCGGTTTTTTTGTCCGTGACGCTTTGGCCTGCGTCCGGCCTCGATGGGCCGGGAGCACGTGCAACCACGCGTGGCGTGGCGCTACGACTTGGGTTTCAGGGCAGCCGCCAGCTCGGTCTTGAACTGCTCGAAATCCATGCCATCGGCCTTGGCCTCGGCGTGCGCGGCATCCTTCAACGCATCCGAGTACACCAGCCGGACAGGAGTGCCCTGCCGCTCGTGCAGCTCGGCGGCCTGCATGATCAGGGCCAGTACCCGCGCCGCGCTGGGCGTCTGACCGGCAATGCGGCCATCCATCCCCAGCACCCATTCTCCGTCGCGGCGGACGATGCCGGCCAGCAGCGTACGCTGCTGATCGCGCAGCTCTGCGTGCGGCTCAACCGGCGGGGTGGCGGCCTGCTCGCGGTTGGCGGCCTGGGTTTCACGACGCCGGCGGATGTCGCGGCGCAGTTTGGAGGTGGTCGACATCAGGGACTTCCGGACTGCATGAAAGGGCAAAGGATACCGCACGGGTCCTGATGGTCCCGCCAGCTGCGTGGCCTACTCGATGGGCGTCAGTACTTCGCGGCGGCGCTCGCAATACCGCTCCCAGTACCAGAACGAGCCGCCCAGTGCGAAGAAGCCCATGTAGCCCAACGCCAGATGTACCGGACTGCTGCTGAGCATCGGCGAGACCACACCGGCCACGACGGTGTTGATCATCAGCTGGATGAACATCTGCATCGAGGACGCCAGGCCGCGCTGGTGCGGGTACATGTCCAGCACCGCCAGCGCCAGCACCGGGAAGATCAGCGCCATGCCCACGCCGCCCAGGAAGATCGGCATCACCGCCCACGGCAGCGCGATCTGCTGCACGGACAGCACGTAGGTGATGTTGAGCACGGCCGACACTGCGCACAGACCGAACCCGATCGCGATCTGCCGCTGCGGCAGGATCCGCCCGGCCATCCGCCCGGACAGGAACGAGCCCATCGTCATGCCGCCGATGGTCGGAATGAACAACCAGGCAAAACCGCCCTCGCCCAGCTTGAGGTGCTGCATCACCAGCACCGGCGCCGAGGCGATGTACAGGAAAATGCCGGAGAAATTCAGCGCACCGGCAGCCGAAAGCCGCAGCAGGCGCGCGTTGGAGCCCATGCGGGCATAGCTGCGCAGCAGTTCACGCATCGACAGTGGCGTGCGCGCCTCGACCGGGTGGGTTTCCGGCAGCCACTTGCCCGTGGCCAGCAGCAGGACCACGCCGAACAGCACCAGGAACCAGAAAATCAGCGGCCAGTCGCCGCCGCCGAGCAGGATCCAGCCACCGATGATCGGGGCGATCGCCGGGGCCACGCCGAAGATCATCGAGACCTGGCTCATCAAGCGCTGCGCGTCGGCACCGTGGTACAGATCGCGGATCACGGCGCGGCCGACGATCACACCCACACCGGCAGTCACGCCCTGCAGTGCGCGGAACACCAGCAACGTGGTCATGTCCCGCGACAGCGCACAGCCGATCGAGGCGCCGATGAACAACACCAGCCCGCCGATGATCACCCGCTTGCGGCCGAAGGCATCCGACAGCGGGCCGTGCGCCAGGCTCATCAGGCCATAGAACAGCAGGTAGACGCTGATGGTCTGCTGCACCGCGACCTGGTCCACCTGCATGCGCTCGCCCAGCAACAGGAAGGCCGGGAAAATGGTGTCGATCGAGAACGGACCGAACATCGCCAGGCCTGCAAGCAGCAGGGCCAGACGGCGGGTCGAAGGTGAGGCGGGCGTCATGCGGGCTTCCGTCAGCGGCCATGCGCACTGCACGGCGGGCGCCTGGCCCGGAACGGGCGGCGCCAGATGAATACGAGGATCCGTTGATCATAGGCCTTTGCCGACCCCGGCACCATGCCCGGCGGCGGTTTCCGGCGTCCATGCGCCCCCGTATTCAGGTGCCGGAAAGGCCCAGTGGGCCGAAGCGCTGGGCTATAATCGCCGGGCTACATGGTGGGAGAAGCGGACACCCGCTGCCGAAGGCGCAACGCCCGTAATCGCTCAGGCCCGATACCACCCGCATCAAAACTCTGGAGAGACCGGCGAGTGCCGGCGCCGAAGGGGCACGAAGTCCGCAGATGCGCGCTTCCAAACTCTCAGGCAAAAGGACAGAGGGGCACCCAGGAAGACCGCAAGGTCCGGTGGATCGCTGTCGCCCGCGACGCGCCCTGGCCCCGGCCGCCTTCCGAACGTGCGTGCCCACTCTCCGAGATGCCAGCCATGTCCCAGAACACCCCCTCCCTGCGCGAGCTTGAACACAGCCACGCGTTCGTCGAACGCCACATCGGCCCCAACGACGCTGAAATCGCGCAGATGCTCGACGTGGTCGGCCACGCCTCGCTGGACGCGCTGACCGATGCGATCGTCCCGGCCGGGATCAAATCGCCGGCACCGCTGGACCTGCCCGAGTCGCTGACCGAAGTGCAGGCACTGGCCAAAATCCGCGCCATCGCCGACAAGAACCAGGTGTTCCGCACCTTCATCGGCCAGGGCTACTACGGCACGCTCACCCCGAACGTCATCCTGCGCAACGTGCTGGAAAACCCGGCGTGGTACACCGCCTACACCCCGTACCAGGCCGAGATTTCGCAGGGCCGCATGGAAGCGCTGATCAACTTCCAGACGCTGTGCGCCGACCTCACGGGCATGGAGATCGCCAACGCCTCGCTGCTGGATGAAGCCACCGCCGCCGCCGAAGCGATGACGCTGGCCAAGCGCTCGGCCAAGTCGAAGTCCGATACGTTCTTCGTGCACGACGCCGTGCACCCGCAGACGCTGGAACTGCTGCGCACCCGCGCCGAGCCGATGGGCATCGTGCTGCGCGTGGGAACCCCGGCCGAGGCGATGGAAGCCGAAGCCTACGGCGTGCTGCTGCAGTACCCGGATACCTTCGGCCATATCGGCGACTACAAGGCGCTGGCCGATGCCGTGCACGCGCGCGGTGGCCTGGTCGCCGTGGCCACCGATCTGCTGGCGCTGACCCTGATCGCAGCCCCCGGCGAATGGGGCGCGGACATCGTGGTCGGCAACTCGCAGCGCTTCGGCGTGCCGTTCGGCTTCGGTGGCCCGCATGCCGCCTTCATGGCCTGCCGCGATGCCTACAAGCGCTCGATGCCGGGCCGCCTGATCGGCGTCTCTGTCGACGCGCAGGGCAACGCTGCCTACCGCTTGACGCTGCAGACCCGCGAGCAGCACATCCGCCGCGAGAAGGCGACCTCCAACATCTGTACCGCCCAGGTGCTGCTGGCGGTGATGGCCTCGATGTACGCCGTGTACCACGGCCCGGAAGGCCTGACCCGCATCGCCCGTCGCACCCACCGTCTGGCCGCGATCCTGGCCGCCGCACTGCGCGGCGCCGGCGTCAACGTGGGCGAGCACTTCTTCGACACCCTGCACGTCAAGGATGTGGACGCCAAGGCGATCCACGCCAAGGCGGCGGCGGCGCGCATCAACCTGCGTGCGATCGACAGCGATGCGGTCGGCATCAGCCTGGACGAAACCGCGACCCGCGCCGACATCGTCGCGCTCGGCCAGCTGTTCGGTGCCACGGTCGACGTGGATGCACTGGATGCGGCCACCGCCGATGCGTTGCCGGCCGATCTGGTGCGCACCAGCGACTTCCTGACCCACCCGGTGTTCAACACCCACCACAGCGAACACGAACTGCTGCGTTACCTGCGCTCGCTGGCGGACAAGGACCTGGCGATGGATCGCACCATGATCCCGCTGGGCAGCTGCACCATGAAGCTCAACGCCACCGCCGAGATGATCCCGGTGACCTGGCCGGAATTCGCCAATATCCATCCGCTGGCCCCGGCCGATCAGGCCACCGGCTACAAGGAACTGATCGACGGCCTGGAAGCGATGCTGGTCGAGTGCACCGGCTATGACGCGGTCAGCCTGCAGCCGAACTCCGGCGCGCAGGGCGAGTACGCCGGCCTGCTGGCGATCCGCGCCTACCACCGCTCGCGCGGCGAAGGCCATCGCGACGTCTGCCTGATCCCGGATTCGGCGCACGGCACCAACCCGGCCTCGGCCCAGATGTGCGGCATGAAGGTCGTGGTGACCAAGACCGATGCCAACGGCAACGTCGACCTGGACGACATCCGCATCAACGCGGAGAAGTACAGCGACCGCCTGGCCGCGCTGATGATCACCTACCCGTCCACGCACGGCGTGTTCGAGGAAGAAGTGGTGGAGATCTGCGAGATCGTGCACCAGCACGGTGGCCAGGTGTACACCGACGGCGCCAACATGAACGCCCTGGTGGGCGTGGCCAAGCCCGGCAAGTGGGGCTCGGACGTGTCGCACCTGAACCTGCACAAGACCTTCTGCATCCCGCACGGCGGCGGCGGCCCGGGCGTCGGCCCGTGTGCGGTCAAGTCGCACCTCGCCCCGTTCCTGCCGAAGGTGCTGGGCGGCGAAGGCGATGTCGGCATGGTCAGCGCGGCCAGCTTCGGCAGCGCCTCGATCCTGCCGATCAGCTGGATGTACATCACGCTGATGGGCACCGCCGGCCTGCGCAAGGCAACCCAGGTGGCCCTGCTCAACGCCAACTACATCGCCAAGCGCCTGGCCCCGCACTTCAAGACCCTGTATACCGGCCGCAACGGCCTGGTGGCGCACGAGTGCATCCTGGACGTGCGACCGCTGGAGAAGACCTCCGGCATCGGCGCCGAAGACGTGGCCAAGCGTCTGATCGATTTCGGCTTCCACGCCCCGACGTTGAGCTTCCCGGTCGCCGGCACGCTGATGGTGGAACCGACCGAGAGCGAATCGCTGCACGAACTGGACCGTTTCATCAACGCGATGATCCAGATCCGCGAGGAAATCGCCGCGATCGAAGACGGCCGTCTGGACCGCGAGGACAACCCGCTCAAGCACGCCCCGCACACCGCCACGGCGGTCTCGGCCAGCGAGTGGGCCCACGCCTACCCGCGTGAGCTGGCGGCCTTCCCGCTGGCCAGCCTGCGCCAGCAGAAGTATTGGCCGCCGGTGGCGCGCGTGGACAACGTCTACGGCGACAAGAACGTGATGTGCGCCTGCATCCCGGTCGATGCGTACAAGGAAGACGAGGGCGTGGAGGTCTAAGCCTCTCTGCCCTGATGCAACAGCAGACGGCCCGCGCAAGCGGGCCGTTTTTGTTATGGGCTGCTGCCGACTCCCCGACTCCCCGACTCCCCGACTCCCCGACTCCCCGCCTCCCGGCTCCTGCGCGCCGTGGAGGAGAGCCGCCTTTGGATTCTGCCGGCTGGGCGGGGGTGTGTGGGTTCGCGGGACTCGCCGTGAATCCGTCCATGGAGGCTCATGTCGCGCCATCCATGGCGCTCATGGTCCCGCCAACCCACACACCCCCGCCCTCGACAGTTTGTCGGCCGCCCATGAAAAAACAAACGCAGATGCCCTGCGGCGGAGATGAGCGTCAGTACGTCATGCCGTCGTCGCGTCGCGTTGTAGTCAATCACCTGGGCATCAGCATCAGCATCAGCAACTGCATTGGCGTTGGCGTTGGCGTTGGCGTTGAACATCGAGCACTGTGCGTCGTGCATCGAGCACTGAGCATTGAGCTGAGCGCTGAGTATCTAGATTCGAGAAGTGAGCAGCGCAGCACCAGCTCGGCAGCGTTCTGCGTTCTGCGTTCTGCTTTTGACTTCCCATTGCCCACCAGCCCCCTGTCAAAGGGTGGGCACGGGTGGGTTGGCGGGACCGTATGCCGCCATGGATGGCGGCATACGAGCTTACATGGACGTACTTGCAGCGGGTCCCGACAACCCACCCGTGCCCGCCCAGGCAAGCGGAGTCACGAACCTGCGGCTGTTGGCTATTGGCTGCTGGCTGTTAGCAGTTGGCAATCAGCTACCCCGACCAGCACGCACCCGGCGCGCAATCTCACTGCTCGCCGCTATCACCGCCGTCAGCGCCGCCATCGACAGGAACTGCAACCGCGTATGCGCCTCGGACAACAGCAGACCGAAAATCAACGCCAACACCCCCAACCCGATCACCGTCAGATACGGATACCCCGCCATCCGGAACGGCAACCGCGTCCCATCCCGGTTCGCCCGATGGCGCAGAATCAACTGCGACAACAACGAAATCGTCCACACCAACAGACACGTCGAACCCACGATGTTGAGCAGCACCGGCAACACCTTGTCCGGGAACACCAGCTCCATCACCGTCGCCGCAAAACCGAACAGCACACTGGCCAGCACCGCGATGATCGGCACCTGGCGCGGATCGGTCCAGCCCAGCACCGCCGGCGCCTCACGACGCTGCGCCAGCGAGTACATCATCCGCGACGCGCCGTAGAGATTCGCATTGAGCGCCGACAGCAGCGCGATCACCGCGATCAGCGTGATCGCCGTCGCCGCGCCCGGAATCTTGGCCGCTTCCAGCACGGCAGCGAACGGCGACTTCAGCGCCTCGCTGGTCCACGGCACCACCGCGATGATCACGCTCAGCGAGCCGATGTAGAACACCAGGATGCGCCACGCCACGGTACGGATCGCGCGGGCGATGCTGCGCTCGGGATCTTCGGTCTCGGCCGCAGCCACCGCCACGATCTCGGTACCCCCGAAGGCGAACACCACCACCAGCAGCGCCGCGCCGATCCCGGCCAGGCCCTTGGGCATGAAGCCACCGTGCTCGGTGAAGTTGCGCAGGCCCGGCGAGGCCACGTCCGGCAGCCAGCCCATCAGCAGGGCCACGCCGATCAGGATGAAGCCGATGATCGCAGCCACTTTGAGGATCGCGAACCAGAATTCGAACTCGCCGAAGTTCTTCACTCCGAGCAGGTTGATCGCCGTGAAGAACAGCATGAAGGCCAGCGCGGCCATCGGGACCGGGATCGCCGGCCAGACCGTCGCCAGCAGCCCAGCGGCCCCCACTGCCTCGGCGGCGATGACGATCACCAGCTGTACCCACCACAGCCAGCCGACCGTGGCACCGGCGGTGGCACCCATGGCGTCGGCGGCGTAGACCGAGAACGCGCCGCTGGTCGGCTTGGCCGCGGCCATTTCGCCAAGCGCGTTCATCACGATGATCACCAGCGCGCCGGCGACCAGATACGACAGCAGCACCGCCGGTCCGGCGGCCTGGACGCCCACCCCGGAGCCGAGGAACAGGCCAGCGCCGATCGCGCTGCCCAGGCCCATCATGATCAGCTGGCGGGGCTTGAGCGCGTGCCCGAGGCGGGTATCGGCGGGCGGAGTGGCAGGAGCCGGAGTCTGGGATGCGGGCATCGGAATCGATTGGCGGGCAACAAGTGCGACACCATACCCTGTCGGCCGCGCGACGGCATAGGCCACAAGCCCCACCCCGGCTCAGGCGGCCGCGCGCTCGCTGATCTGGGCGCGGTAGGCGCGTGGCGACAGCCCGACCTCGGCCTTGAACTTGCGGGTGAACGCGCTCTGGTCGGTGAAGCCGCAGGCCTGGCCGATGCTGGCGATGCTGTCCGGGCCATGCAGCAGATGCACCGCCATCTGGATGCGCAGCCGGGTCAGCACCTGCTGCGGGGTCATCTGGAACACCTTGCGGAAGGTGCGCTCCAGTTTGGACAGCGAGAACCCGGTGATGTCCAGCAGGGTCTGCATGCGCACGTTCTCGGCGTAATGCGCATTCAGATGCGCCAGCGCGAGGCGAAGCTGTTCGTACTGCGTGCCCAGGCTGTCCTTCTGGCCCAGATCGCGCGAGATCCCGATCAGCCCGCGGATCTGCCCGTCCACCACCAGCGGCCGCTTGCAGGTCAGGCACCAGCCCGGCTCGCGGTTGGCGAACAGATGCAGCTCCATCAGGTTCTCGATGACCTTGCCGGCCAGCACCTGCTCGTCCTGGGTGGCGTAATCGGCGCCCAGCCCGGTCGGGTAGATCTCCGCTGCGGTGCGCCCGATCACGTCCTTGCGGGATTTCAGCCCCAGCCGACGCAGCATGGTCTGGTTGATGTGCGTATAGCGCCCGTCGCAGTCCTTCATGAAGAACAGGACGTCCGGGATCGCATCAAACAGGGCTTCGATGTCGGCAGGTTCAACGCGCATGCGGCGGGGAAAGACAGAAGGACACGCGATCAAGGATACCCGCCCGGGCGCCGTCGACCCAGCGCCGAAGCGCCGCATGTGAAGCGCGGGTGCAAGCGGTGCCGCCTTTTCGCACCCTCGATTAACGCCCCGGCCGCCAGTGTGAAGCGATCCCCCTTCCCGCCAGCTCCCGGAGTCGCCTCATGGCCGCCAGCAAGAAAAGCACGAAGAATGCCCCTGCACCCGCCGTCGATGTCCGTGGCGAAGGGGATGAACTGCACCAGCGCGCGGGCAACGGCCATCCTGTGCTGACCACCAACCAGGGCATCCCGGTCGGTGACAACCAGAACTCGCTGCGCGCCACGCCGCGCGGGCCGACGCTGCTGGAAGACTTCATCCTGCGCGAGAAGATCACCCACTTCGATCATGAGCGCATCCCCGAGCGCATCGTGCATGCGCGAGGAAGCGCCGCCCATGGCTACTTCGAGCTGACCCGCTCGCTCGGCGAGTACACCCGCGCCCGTATCCTCAGTGAAGTCGGCGTGCGCACGCCGCTGTTCACCCGTTTCTCCACCGTGGCTGGCGGCGCCGGTTCGGTGGATACCCCGCGCGATGTGCGCGGCTTCGCGGTCAAGTTCTACACCAAGGAAGGCAACTGGGATCTGGTCGGCAACAACATCCCGGTGTTCTTCATCCAGGACGCGATCAAGTTCCCCGACCTGATCCATGCGGTGAAGATGGAGCCGGACCGTGCCTTCCCGCAGGCGGCGAGCGCGCACGACACCTTCTGGGATTTCGTCTCGCTGATGCCCGAGTCGATGCACATGATCATGTGGGCGATGAGCGACCGCACGATCCCGCGCTCGCTGCGCACCATCGAGGGGTTCGGCATCCACAGCTTCCGGCTGATCAACGATGCCGGCGAATCGACGTTCGTCAAATTTCATTGGCGACCGAAGCTGGGCATCCAGTCCACGGTGTGGGACGAGGCGGTCAAGCTGCAGAGCGCGGACAATGACTTCCACCGCCGCGATCTGTTCGAGGCGATCACCGCCGGCGACTTCCCCGAGTGGGAACTGGCCGTGCAGCTGTTCACTGAAGAACAGGCCGAGGCGTTCCCGTTCGATCACCTGGATTCGACCAAGATCATTCCCGAGTCGCTGGTGCCGCTGACCGTGATCGGGCGCATGGTGCTGGACCGCTGGCCGGACAACTTCTTCGCCGAGACCGAGCAGGTCGCCTACTGCCCGGCCAACGTGCCGCCGGGCATCGACTTCAGCAACGATCCGCTGCTGCAGGGTCGCCTGTTCTCGTATCTGGATACCCAGCTCAGCCGACTGGGCGGGCCGAATTTCCACCAGATCCCGGTCAACGCGCCCAAGTGCCCGTTCGCCAACCACCAGCGCGACGGCCACATGCAGATGAACATCCCGAAGGGACGGGTCGCCTACGATCCGAGTTCGCTGCAGGGCGACAGCCCGCGTGAGAGTGCCGACGGCTTCCCCAGTCACGCCACCGCCCCGGATGACGGCCGCAAGGGGCGCGTTCGCGCGGAGAGCTTCGCCGATCACTACAGCCAGGCCCGCATGTTCTTCCGCAGCCTGGAGGCGCCGGAGCAGGCGCATCTGGCCTCGGCGCTGGTGTTCGAGCTCTCCAAGGTGGAGACGGTCAAGGTGCGCGAGCGCACCGTGAGTCACCTGCGCAACATCGACGATGCACTGGCCAAGCGCGTGGCCGACGGTCTGGCGATGCCCGCGCTGCCCGAGCCGGCGGCCACGCAGACCCCGGCACAGGATTTCCCGAAGGCGCCGGAAGTGCGCATCATCGGCCGCACCAAAGACCTGCTCAAAGGCCGCTGCATTGGCATCCTGTTCGACGAAGGCTCCGACGCGGCCTTGATCGCCAACCTGCGCAAGGCGGCCGACAAGGCCGGGGCGAGCGTCAAGCTGGTCGCGCCCAAGATCGGTGGCGCCAAGCTCAGCGACGGCAAGACGCTGGCCGCCGATGGTCAGCTGGCGGGCACGCCCTCGGTGGTGTTCGATGCGGTCGCCGTGGTGCTCAGCAATGATGCTGCCAAGAAGCTGAGCAAGGAATCGGCCGCGATCGATTTTGTCAGCGACGCCTGGGCCCATCTGAAGGCGATCGCTGCCGATGACGGTGCACAGGCGCTGCTGAAGATTGCCCGGGTCGGCAACGATGCCGGCGTGGTCGAGGCGGAGGACGCCAAGGCCTTCCTGGCTGCGGCGGCCACCCGCCAGTGGGCGCGTGAACCCAAGGTGCGCACGCTCGCCTGAGCCGTGCGCGGTGCGCCGTGCTGATCTAGCGCGGCGCGGGTGGCGCCGGGGCCTGTTTGGGCACCGGCGCAGGCTTCACGGGGACGGCCATCGACTGCAGCCGACGGATCGAGCCGATCGGCACGGCTTCGGCACGCCGCTGCGCCGGCCACCACAGGAACACGAATGCGCTGCTGGAGCCCAGCAGCTTCGCAGTGCCGGGCAAGGTGGCGCTATCACCGTTGAGCATCACCTGGACCGGCGTGCCTCCGTTGCCATCCCGGATGGCTTCGGCCTTGTTCAACGCATACAGTGCGGCGCCGATGGCCATGAAGCAGACCACCCCCATGCACATGCCGGTCAGGGGGCGCAGCCCGGAAAACTCCCAGTTCATCCACGGCGATTCGGAGAACAGCATCCGCCATCCCCAATGCCGCGCACGCAGGCGTGCCACTTTGGCCGGGTTGCGCCGCCGCAGTGTTTCCGGCCAACCCAGCAGCACCGCCAGCAGTGCGCCCAGCAGCAGGATCAGCACATAGGCTGGATCGCGCAGACCGGCGACCAGGAAGTCGCTGACCTGCAGGTAATCGAGAATCGACAGCCGGAACTTGAAGTAGAAGAAATAGCTCGACCACAGCCCCAGCGCGGACAGGAACACGTAGCCCGCACTCACCATCAATGCCGGTTCCTGGCGCAGCAGGCGCCAGATCACCGCGACCATCGAGTCTTCGTTGCCATGCGTGACCGGCAGCAACGACCAGTCGGTCGGCGTCTGATCCGCCGCTGATGTCTGCGACTCGCCGCCAGCGGCCGTCGCGATGCCCTCGTCCCTGTTCCCCATTCGCCCCTCCCCGTTCAGCAGAGCATCGCGCACTTTGACGGTGGACGGAAGCGGGCGTGGCAGTGGGCGGATGGGGTGCGAGGACCGCCCCGCTTCAGTGCACGCTGAAACTGGCCACCGTGGCGTGCTCGGTTCCCTCGATGCGCAGGTCGATGGCGAAGCGGTCGCACAGCCGGTGCACGATCGCCAGGCCAAGGCCGAAGCCGGCACTGCCTTCGCCTTTGGCGAAAGGCCGCACGATCGTGTCAGGGTCACCGGCCGGGGCGGTGTTGCGGATGCGCAGGCGTCCGGCCGCGACATCGATGTGCACCGCCCCCTCCCGCGTGTGCGCGAACGCATTGCCGACCAGGTTGGCCAGCACCATGTGCAGCACCGGCCCGGGTACCGCCAGGCGAACGTCACCGGGTACATCGACCCGCACCTTGACCGGCTTGCCCTCCAGCAGCGCGGCCTGCTCGACCACCACCTGTTCCAGCACCGGCAGCACCGCCAGCGGCCGCGCATCCTGTTCAACGCTCTCTTCGCGGGCCAGGGTGAGCAGGGTGATCACGGTCTGTTCGAGCTGACGCGCCGAGTGCTGCACATGCGCCAGCTGCAGCCGTCCGGCCACGGACAGCCCCGGTTCGTTGGCCAGCTGTTCGGTCGCGCTGCGGATCACCGCCAGCGGCGTGCGCAGCTCATGACTCGCATCCCGGGTAAAGGCATGTTCGCGGGCAACAAAGGCGCGCACCCGCCCGGTCAGGTTGTCCACCCCCCGCGCAAGGACGCCGATTTCATCATCGGGGAAGTCGCGCGCGAACCCGACGGGCAGTCGATCCGGTGCCATCCCATCGACCAGTGCGGCCAGTCTGGACAAGGGACGCGTGGTGCGTCGTGCCAGCCACGCACCGGCCAGCACGGCAACGACCACCACGGCCAGCCCGGACCAGGCCAACAGACCCAGAATCTGGCGGCGCATCGGCCGCACCACCAGCTGCTGGCTGACCTCGGCGACCAGCCATCCGGGTGTACCGGCGCCGCCCGGTTGCAGCGCGCGCAGGTGATAGTGCCGTCCCTGCGTACCGGCGAACTCGTGGCGCCATGGCTCGGCATCGAACGCGGTTTTCAGATCGGCCGGGAACGTGGCACTGCTCTCGTGCACGGTCATGAACGCGTTGCGCGGCGACGACCAGCTGCCACCCGCGGCCCGCTGATCCAGCTGCTGCTGCGCTTCCTGTTCGAGCATCGCATCGAAGAAGCGATCCTCCACGCTGTACACGAACACCGCCACGTACAGGCCGAACAGGCTGGCCACCGCCAGTGCGAACACCGCGAAGGCCAGCATCAACCGGTTGCGAAGGCGATGCACACGGGTCGTCATGCGTCGGCCTCCAGCTTGAAGCCGACATCGTGCACGGTCTTGAGCATGGGCCGATCGAACGGTTTGTCCAGGACCTGGCGCAGCAAGTACAGGTGCGAGCGCAGCGGGTCCGATGGTGGCGCCTCATCGCCCCACAGACGACGGATCAGCTCGCTGCGGGTCACCGTGCGCGGCCATGCCTCGGCCAGCAGCACCAGCAGGCGATACGCGGTCTGCGGCAGCCCAAGCACTTGGCCGCGGCGAGTCGCGCTGCCGCTGCGGCGATCGATATCCAGCGAGCCGATGCGCAGCACGTAACCCTCGCGCCGCTCATGCCGGTGCGCCAGCGCCAGGCACCGCGCCAGCAGCTCCTCACCGGCGAACGGCTTGACCAGATAGTCATCGGCACCGGCCTGGAAGCCGACCAGCTTGTCGGCCAACGTGTCGCGCGCGGTCAGCATCAGGATCGGGATGTGGCGGTCGGCCTGCTCGCGCAGATGGCTGCACACGCGCAGGCCATCCATGCCCGGCAGGGTCAGGTCCAGCACCAGCACGTCCGGCGGCTCGTCCAGCGCCATCTGCAGCCCGCTGAGCCCATCGGCGGCGAAGGCCACGCGATGGCCGCGCGCCTCCAGCAGCGTGGCCATGCCGGCGCGCAGCGCCGGGTTGTCCTCGATGACCAGGATGTGCAGGCCGTCATGCATGGCGTCAGCCTTCGATCGTGTCCTTGAGCTGCTTAGCTTCGGCCATGTCGGGGTGCGTTTCCAGCAGTGTGCCGAGCACGCTGCGCGCCTGTTCCACCTCGCCCAGCCGCCAGTGCGCCTGCGCGATGCCCAGCGGCAGCTGCGGCTCGCTCATGTACGGCGCCGCCAGCTGCATGATCGCCAGGGCGTCACGCACGGCCGCATCGTCCTGCGCGGCCTGCAGCTGGTAGTAGCCGAGCACGCCGATCAACTGGTCGTGATAGCCGGTGCGGTTGCTGGCCAGCTCGCGCTCGACCGCGTCGCCCTCGCCGTCGAGCAGGCGCTGCACCAGCGCCATGCTGGCTTCATCGCGCCAAGGGGTGCGGGCGACCGGGGCGCGACCGGTGGCGCGCACGATCGCTTCGGCGACCGCCGGCGTGGAGTACGGGTTCTGCCCCGTGATCAGACGCCCGTCCACCACCAGCTTGGGCATCATCAGCGGCGCCTGCTCCCAGCGCGCACCGCGCTCGCGCAGCGCGGTTTCCAGCAGGAACGGGAATTCCTTGGCCCAGCGCTTGCCGAACACGCCCTCCTCCGCATTGGTGAAGCCGGTCATGCGGCGCCCGGCGACCAGCAGTGATCCGTCCGCCAGCCGCACATCCACCAGCGCTGCCGGGCCGTGACAGACGGCCGCGACCACGCCGCCTTGATCGTGCAGTGTGCCCAGCACCGTGCGCAGCGCGGCATCAGCGGGCAGATCGAACATCGCGCCCTTGCCGCCAACCACGTAGACCGCCGCATAGTCGGCCGCACGCAGGGTCGCGGTGGCGCGGGTATCGGCGAGCAACGCGGTCGCCGCCGGATCGGCCAGCACGCGCGCGTTGAAGGGCTCCTTCGGGTCGAACTTGTCGGCTTCCACCGGCCCGCCGCGCGGGCTGGCGACCTGCACGGCCAGGCCGTTGTCGCGGAAGATCAGGTAGGCCTGGGCGAACTCGTCCATCTCGAACCCGGGGCGGGTCTTGCCGTGATCGCGGCCTTCGCCGCTGACGACGATCAGCACCGTATCGGACGCCGCGGGGCGGGCATGCAGTGCGGGGACAGCCAGCAGCAAGGTCAGAACGGCACCGGTGCGGCGCAGCAGGGACAGCATCATGGGAGCACTCCTTGGGAAGTGAGCTCAGCCTGCCGCGCGGATGTGAAGCAGATTTCAAGCGGTCGCCTGCGTGCACGCAGCTGAACAACCCGACCGCCTGGCGCCGTGTCGATGGCTCCATCGGCCCGAAGATGCGAAAATCCCTCCCCCTCCAGGGCAGGCCCCGCGCCAGCCGATTCCCGAGATACCGTGAAGACCCCCCAAGGCTTGCAGGCGCTGATCGACGACGGCGTGATCGATGAAGTGCTCCGCCCGCTCAAGAGCGGCAAGGAAGCAGCGGTATACGTGGTCCGCAGCGGCGACGATGTGCGCTGCGCGAAGGTCTACAAGGACATGGCCCAACGCAGCTTCCAGCAGCGCGTGCAGTACCAGGAAGGCCGCAAGGTCCGTGGCAGCCGCGAAGCGCGCGCCGTGGGCAAGGCCAGCAACTACGGCCGCAAGCAGCAGGAAGCGGCCTGGAAGAACACCGAGGTCGATGCGCTGTACCAGCTGCGCGATGCCGGCGTGCGCGTGCCCGAGCCGTATGGCTACTTCCACGGCGTGCTGGTGATGGAGCTGGTCACCGATGCCGAAGGTTATTCCGCCGCGCGCCTGGGCGAGGTCGAGCTCAGCCCGGAACAGGCACGCGAGTTCCACCAGATCCTGGTCCGCCAGGTGGTGCGCATGCTGTGCTGCGGCCTGATCCACGGCGATCTGTCGCCGTACAACGTGCTGGTTGGCCCGGAAGGCCCGGTGGTGATCGATTTTCCGCAGGTGGTCAGTGCCGCGGGCAACAATGCCGCACGCACGATGCTGCTGCGCGACGTCAACAACCTTACCGCGTACCTGGGCCGCTGGGCGCCGGAGCTGCTGGAGACCTGGTACGGCGAGGAGATGTGGGCGCTGTTCGAGGCTGGCGATCTGCTGCCGGACAGCGTGCTGACCGGTGAATTCGAGCAGGATGAGAGCACCATCGATCTGGATGGCGTCCGCCATGCCATCAACGATGCGCGCGAAGAAGCACTGATCCGCCAGCAGGGTCGCGAAGCAGCGGAAGAGAACGAGGACTGAGCGGGCGCGCCGCTGCGTCGGCCAGCCGGATCGGTATGAAAAAGCCCCGCCGAAGCGGGGCTTTTCTGTATTACTCAGCGCACACGTGTCGTCATGCTGCCTGCAATGCCGCCGGGCGACGCAGGCTTGCCACGCTGTTGTCCAGCTTGAACACCGCCACCGATTCGGTCAGTGCATACGCCTGTTCTTCCAGCGCGCGGCTGGCAGCGGTGGCTTCTTCCACCAGCGCCGCGTTCTGCTGGGTCACCTGGTCCATCTGCACGACCACCTGGTTGACCTGCTCGATGCCGGCAGCCTGTTCCTTGGTCGCGGCGGCGATGTCGCTCATCAGCTGATTGGTGCGCGAGCTGGCCTGGGTCAGGCGGGCGATCGCCGCCTCGGACTGCACGGTCACGCTCAGCCCGGTCTTGACCTTGCTGCTGGACTCGTCGATCAGGTCCTTGATCTCCTTGGCCGCCGTACCGGCACGCTGCGCCAGGGTGCGCACTTCGGTCGCCACGACCGCGAAGCCGCGCCCGTTCTCACCGGCACGGGCCGCTTCCACCGCCGCGTTCAAGGCCAGGATGTTGGTCTGGAACGCGATGCCATCGATCACCGAGGAGATCTCGGAGATGCGCGCCGAGGACTGGTCGATCTCGCTCATGACGGCTGCCATCTGCGCGATGGCCTGCTCGGTTGCCTTGACCGCGGCACCGGCCGCATGGGCTTCATGGTCGGCCTGGTTGGCCAGCTCGGCGTTCTGGCGGACCGTGGAGGTCAGCTCTTCCATCGAGGCAGCGGCCTCTTCCAGATTGGCCGCCTGCTGCTCGGTGCGGCGCGACAGATCGCTATGGCCTGCGGCCAGTTCCTGTGCGGCATCGTTGATGCTGCCGGCTGCCCCCTGGATCTGCTGCACGATGCCGGTCAGCTGGACAGCGGTTACCGTGGCATCGTCGCGCATCTGCGCGAACACACCCTCGTAGTGGCCGTCCATGCGCGAGGTCAGATCGCCGGTGGAGATCGCACGCAGCACCTGCGACAGGTCGGCGATGCTGCTCTGCGAGCTGGCCATCATCCCGTTCAACTGGGCGACCATCGCGCGGAACTGGAACTGGAAGCTCTGCTCGGTACCACGCACCGAGAAATCACCGGCGCGCGCAGCCGACGCCAGCGTCTCGATCTGCTGGTTGATCGCCATCAGGCTGTCCTTGACGGTCGCCATGGTGGTGGTCAGCACGGCCTTTTCGCCGGGATAGGTGTCCAGATCGCGGCTCAGGTCGCCGATCGCATAGCGCTGCATCACCTCGACCATGTGGAACTCCACGGCCACGTGTGACCCGACCAGCTCATTGGTGGCGCGGATCATGCGCCCGAAATCGCCGGGGAAGGCGGCTTCGTCCATGCGGTAGCTGATGGCGCCGGCTTCATGCTGGCGGGCCATGTCCAGCTGCGCAGTGATCGCGCCCTGGACGGTCTGGCGGACCGTGGCCATGGCGTTGCCCAACTGGGTGATCTCGTCGCGGCCGCCCAAGCGGAAGTCCTGCTCCAGGTCACCCTTGGCCATGCGGGTCGCCAGACCGACGGCGCGGGCCAGCGGGCCGGTCAGGCTGCGTCCGATCAGGATCGAGGCCGTGATGCCGACCACCAGCGCGATCGCGCCCAGCACCAACAACTGCAGGAAGGTGCGCTCACCCAGCCGGATCGCTTCGGCGGCGGCCTCGCGGCTCTGCTTTTCTTCATAGTCCACGCCATCGCCCAGCGCCTTGTTCCAGGCATTGGCGGCTTCCTGCACGGCGCCCAGGGTCAACGCAGTGGCAGACGCAAAATCCCCCTGCTTGAGCTGCTCGCTCATCTGCTTGTTGAGCGGGCGCGCCACCGCGCGGGCCGCCGCGATGGCGTCGCCGATCGCTTTGTCTTCGGCGCTGGTGGGCAACGCCTGGTAGGCGGCCCAGCTGGCTTCATAACGCTTCACCAGATCGGCGATGCGCACTTCGTCATCAGCCAAACGGTCGCCCTGGCGGATCAGCATCTCACGCCGCACCACCATCATCTGGTTGTTGGCATCGAGCATGTCCGACAGCATCCGGACCTTGGCCACATTGACCTCGACCACCTGCTGCATCGACTGTTTCTGTTCCGCGCTGCCGGTTGCGCCGATGGCGACGACCGCAGCCACCAGCAGCAACAACAGGCCGAAGCCCAGGCCAAGCCGCCAGACAACGCTGACGTTCCGCAAATAATCCATGACAACTTCCAAACGTGGGGGGTGCACTGGTATCGGCCTTCCCTGGGCGGCCTTGATCCGTGGGCGTGTTGACGGGTGAATGGGTTCACGTAGTGGACACATTGGCCGGGCCGGTGCCCACACTCAGCCGCGCGTCAGGCTTTTCACGGCCGCTGCGCATGCCCGGCAGGCATGGTGGAAGCACGTCTCTCCTGGAATCGCCGATGACCCTTCGCCTGCACCAGATCGCCCGCCTGTCCGCCCTCGCCCTGGCGCTGGCCGCCCCTGTCTGGGCGGTCGCCCAGACAGCACCTTCCGCGGCACCGGCGACCGCCACGGCCGACACGCCGCTGGCCACCGGGCCGCGCTCGGACCTGCATGCCCAGGTGCTGCTGGACCGCGCGCACTTCTCTCCAGGGCAGATCGATGGCGAAGTGGGTTCCAACCAGAGGCGCGCCGTGTCCGGTTTCCAGGCCGCACGCGGGATCAAGGTGACCGGTGAGCTGGACGATGCGACCTGGAAGGCCCTGCAGCCGGACAGTGCCCCGCCGCTGGTGCGCTACACGCTGACCGCCGAGGATGTTGCCGGCCCGTTCCAGCCCGTGCCGAAGGGGCCGGCCGAACAGGCCAAGCTGACATCGCTGGGCTTCGGCTCGGTGGAAGAAGCACTGGGCGAACGCTTCCACGCCTCACCCGACCTGCTGAAGACGCTCAATCCCGGTGTGGACCTGGGCAAGGCCGGCAGCGTGATCCAGGTGCCGAACATCGCGGTCACGCCGCTGGCCAAGGCCAGCAAGCTGGTGATCGACAAATCCGGCTCGACGCTGCGGCTGTTCGATGCCGACGGCAAGGTGTATGCGCAGTTCCCAGTGTCCTCGGGCAGCAAACATGACCCGTTGCCGATCGGCAAGTGGAAGATCCTCGGCATCTCGCGCGATCCGACCTTCCACTACAACCCCAAGCTGTTCTGGGACGCCAAGGCCAGCGACAGCAAGGCGGTGCTGCCGCCGGGCCCGAACAATCCGGTCGGCGTGGTCTGGATCGACATTTCCAAGCCACATTACGGCCTGCACGGCACACCCGAGCCTGGCCACGTGGGCAAGACCGAGTCGCATGGCTGTGTGCGCCTGACCAATTGGGATGCGCTGCAGGTGGCCGATGCGGTGGATGCCTCCGTGCCCGTCGTGATGCAGGAGTAAGCGCATGAAGACCCTGCGACTGCTGGCGGTGGGCCTGGTGATCGGTGTGGTCGGCTATTGGTTGCTGGGGCCAGGACCCTCGGCCCGCCTCGGCGCCGCCGAACCGGCCAAGGTGGGATCGGCCACGAGTTCCACCCGTGCCGGACTCGACGCACCGCCGCCGCCATCCCCCCCGGCCCGCGCACCCGCACCGATCCCGACCACGCCCCTGCCGCCCGCGCCTGATGCGGGCGGTGTCGCACCGCCCCCTGCGGATGCCACCGGCGCCCTGTTGCTGCCGGTGCAGGGCATCCGTGCGGACCAGTTGCAGGACACCTTCACCGATGCGCGCAGCGAGGGCCGCGTGCACGATGCCATCGACATCCTGGCGCCGAACGGCACGCCGGTGCTGGCCGTCGCCGACGGCACCGTCGAGAAACTGTTCGACAGCGTGCGCGGCGGTCTCACCGTGTACCAGTTCGAACCGAGCGGTCGGTACTGCTATTACTACGCCCATCTGGACCGCTACGCCGACGGTCTGGCGGAGAAAAAGACGGTCAAGCGTGGTGAGGTGATCGGCTACGTCGGCAGCACGGGCAATGCCAGCCCGGAAGCGCCCCATCTGCATTTCGAGATCCATGTACTGGGCCCGGAAAAGCAGTGGTGGACGGGCGAATCGATCAACCCCTATCCGGTGCTGACCGGCCGGCAGGCGCTCTGATCAACGCGGGCTGGCTGTTGCATCCCGGATCGCCCGTGCCAGTTCCCAGGCACGGCCGCGCAATGCGTCCAGACGCTCATTGAGTTCACCCGCGTCCGCTCGCCACTGGAAGTGGCCATTGCTGTAGCCCTGCCCGAGCGCGAGATCGTTGAACGACCCCATTCCGCCATAGGCGCGCAGCAGGCTCTCCGGCGCGCTTTGATCGCCCTGCTCAAGCTGGATGATGACCCGCTGCATCCAATCGGCCCAGTGGTTTTCGCCGTCGCCGCGCAACAGCGCTTCCAGCTCGGTGACCACCGCATGCAGTGCGCGGTTCGCGTTGCTCATGCGCGACCCCGCGCTATCTCCAGATTCCATACCGGCCCGTGTGACTATTGTGAGGCTGCCCAGCATGCCATGCGCGGCGGGGCACGAGCACTGCGGTCAGCTGACCCCGATCAACCAGTAAAACTACTGGCGCGAATGCGGAAAAATGCCGTTGTCCTGGTCACCCGCCGAGCGGACACTGACCGCTGACGGCATGCCTCACTATTCGCACCGCTCTGGAGAAGACCGTGATGATGCTCGCACCTCGCGTTGCCCTGCTCCTTCTGTCTGGCGTTGGCGCAACAGGCACCGCCGTCGCGCAGGACCTGCCCGCCACCGCACCGGACCGCTTCGCAATGCTGGATCGCAATGGCGATGGCAAGGTCAGCCGTGATGAGTACGACGGTGACGCGTTCTTCCGTCTGGTCGATGCGGATCACAACTACCGTGTGAGCGTCGATGAAGTGCAGGCGGTGCTCGGTCCGCAGCGTGATGGCGAGTTCTCGGCAGCAGAATGGGTGCGCATTGCCGATCAGAACGGCGACGGCGAGCTGAGTGCCGAGGAAATGCGCCGCTCGTCAGAGATGCGTTTCCAGAGCATGGATGCCAACCACGATGAGACTCTGGAACTGTCGGAACTGCAGATGGGCATCGGCCGGCGCTGACGCGGGCACGGGCGGGGCAACGAAAAAGCCCCGCTTGCGCGGGGCTTTTTCTTACTGCTCCACACAATGCCGGGCATGCCCCGGCACTACGCGCCTGATCAGGCGAACGGATCCTGCAGGACCATGGTGTGGTCGCGGTCCGGGCCAGTCGAGACGATACTCACCGGGCAGCCGGCCAGCTCTTCCAGCGCGCGCAGGTAAGCGCGGGCGGCCGGCGGCAGGTCGTCCCAATTGGTGATGCCGTGGGTGTTCTCGGTCCAGCCCGGGAACTCCAGGTACACCGGCGTGCATTCTTCCCAGCCCTGCGCGTCCAGCGGCGCGTACTCGGTACGCTTGCCGCGATATTCGTACGCGATGCAGACCTTCAGCTTTTCCATGCCGTCGAGCACGTCCAGCTTGGTGATGCACAGGCCGCTGATGCCATTGATGGCCACGGCGCGCTTGAGTGCGACGATGTCCATCCAGCCGCAGCGACGCGGGCGGCCGGTCGAGGCGCCGTACTCGGCACCGCGGTCGCGGATGCCCTGGCCGACTTCATCGTCCAGCTCGGTCGGGAACGGGCCACCGCCGACGCGGGTCGCGTAGGCCTTGGCGATACCCAGCACGTAGTCGATCGCATCGGCGCCGACGCCGGCACCGGCCAATGCGCCACCGACGGTGGTGTTGGAGCTGGTGACGTACGGGTAGGTGCCGTGATCGATGTCCAGCAGGGCGCCCTGGGCGCCTTCGAACAGCACGCGCTTACCCTGCTTGCGCAGGTCGTGCAGGATGCCGGCAACGTCGGACTTCATCGGCTCGACGTATTCGCCGAAGGCCAGCGCTTCGTCGTAGGTCTTCTGGAAGTCGACCGCGTCGGTCTTGAGGTAATTGGTCAGCACGAAGTTGTGGTAATCCAGCGCGGTGCGCAGGAGTTCTTCCAGCTGGGCCGGGTAATGCAGGTCGGCGATGCGGATACCGCGACGCGCCACCTTGTCTTCATACGCCGGGCCGATGCCACGGCCGGTGGTGCCGATCGCCTTGCCGCCGGCAGCGCGTTCGCGCGCCTGGTCCAGGGCGATGTGGTACGGCATGATCAGCGGCGCGGCCGGGGAGATCTTCAGGCGCGAACGCACTTCCACGCCGGAGGTTTCCAGCTCGGCGATTTCCTTCTGCAGCGCGGCCGGCGAGATCACCACGCCGTTGCCGATCAGGCACAGCGCGTCTTCACGCAGGATGCCCGACGGAATCAGGTGCAGCACGGTCTTCTTGCCATTGATGACCAGCGTGTGGCCGGCATTGTGGCCGCCCTGGAAGCGCACGACAGCGCCGATTTCCTCGGTGAGCAGATCGACGATCTTGCCCTTGCCTTCATCGCCCCACTGGGCACCCAACACGACAACTGACTGACCCATGACGGGTAACTCCTGGTTTTTGTGCGGCCATCGGGGCCGCGGGTTTGGGACCCTGCCGGGGTGGCCGCTCAGCGCGGGGTGGCGGGCTCCAGCGGGGAGCGCGCCGACGCTGGGGTACCCAGACACGGAAAAAGCCGGACGAGTGACTCTGAAACAGAGTGCCCGTCCGGCTTTTGTGCATTATCCGGGTTTCCGGTGGCCGCTGCCACCCCGGGGGCCGGTGGACTTCACCAGCCGGTCAGAACCGCCGCGGCAGGTGCCGGCCACTGGCCGGCACTACCAGCCAGCGCATGGCGGTAACCCGCTCAGTGCTTGAGCCACCACAGGGTGGTCAGGCCCGCCAGCAGGATCACCCCGCCCCAGGTGCGCAGGGCGCTGCTGCGCAGCATCAGCAGCTGCTCGGCCATCCGCTTCCAGGCCAGCGGGGCGGCGAACAGGAACAGGCCTTCGAGCACGGCGACCAGGCACAGGGCCGAGAACAGATCTTTCATGACATCTCCACAAACAAAACGGGGACCCGGTCTGCACCGGGTCCCCGTGGATGACTACCGCCTGCGGCCTCAGCGATCGCTCTTGAGGTACTGCAGGAACGGGTCGTTCTTGTCGAGCACGATCACGCCATTGCCGTCGGTCATGGAGCCACGGTAGGCCTCCAGGCTGCGGTAGAAGGCGTAGAACGAGGGGTCGGCCGAGCCGGCCTTGCCGTAGATGCGGGCGGCATCGGCATCGCCGGCACCGCGCAGCTGCTGGGCATCGCGCTCGGCTTCGGCCACGATCACGGTGCTCTCGCGGTCGGCCTGGGCACGGATGGTCAGCGACTGCTCTTCACCCTCGGCGCGCAGCTTGGCCGCTTCCTGCTTACGCTGGGCGCGCATGCGCTCGTACACATCGTTGATCACCTGGCTGTCGGTCGGCAGGTCGATCTGCTTGATGCGCAGGTCGATGATCTGCATGCCGAGCGCCTTGACCGACTCGTTGATGCCGGTCAGCTGGTTGGCGATCAGTTCGCTGCGATCCCCGGACACCAGCTGCTGCAACGAACGCGAGTTGATCTGGTTGCGCAGCGAGTCGGTGATGATCGGGGCCAGACGGGCATTGGCCACGCGGGCATCGCCGCCGGTCGCACGGAAGTACGCGCGCACGTCGGAGATGTAACCGATGGCGAAGAAGTCGACGCTGACGTCCTTCTGCTCGGCGGTGAAGTAACGCGCCGGGGCGGTATCGAGCACCTGGAAACGGCGATCGAACACGCGCACCGTTTCCACCAGCGGCACCTTGAAGTGCAGGCCCGGCTTGATGTCCGCACGGACCACCTTGCCCAGGTTCAGCACCATCGCGGTCTGGTCCTCACGGACCACGTAAACCGAACCCAGCAGGCCGAGCAGGACCGCTACGGCCAGACCAATCCACAGTGAACTTCTCATCGGCTGCCCTCCTCACGACCGGTCGGGCGCGTCGTCGGACGCTCCGCATTGCGAACGCCATCCACGGCCGTGCTGGCAGGCAGCGACGGCAGCATGACTTCCGGGGTCACCGCCGGAGCGGCATTGGTGCTGGTGCGGTTGTCGCCCGGCATCGGCACGTAGATCAGCTGGCGGCCATCGCCACCGATGATCTTGCGGTTCTCCGAGAGCACCTTCTGCACCGTTTCCAGCCACAGGCGCTTGCGCGTGACTTCCGGGGCGTCCTTGTACTGGACCTGCAGCAGGCTGAAGCGCTCGGCATCACCCTCGGCCTTGGCGACCACGGCCTGCTTGTAGCCTTCGGCGGTGGTACGGGCCCGTGAGGCCTGGCCGCGCGCTTCGGGAACCACCTTGGCGGCGTAGGCCTGGGCTTCGTTGATCAGCCGCTCCTTGACCTGCTGGGCACCGTTGACCTCATCGAAGGCCGGCTTGACCTCCTCGGGCGGACGGGCATCGGGCAGGGTCAGGCCGGTCACCGACAGACCGGTGCGGTAGCTGCCGAGCGAGGCCTGCAGGCGCTCTTCGGCGGCCACGGCCAGCGGGCCGCGGTTGTTCAGCACGTTGTTGAGGTCGGCACGACCGACCTGCTCACGCACCGCGCTCTGCGCGGTCTGTTCCAGCACCTGGTCGGCATCGACCGAGCCGAACAGGTACAGGCGCGGATCGTCGATGCGGTACTGGACGTTGAGCGAGACGTTGACGATGTTCTCGTCGCGGGTCAGGACCGGCACCTGGCTGCTGAACGTCTTGATCTCGGTGGCATTGACCTTGGTCACCGATTCCAGCGGCCAGGGCAGCTTGAAGTTCGGGCCAGGCTGCAGGATGCGATGGAATTGACCGAAGCGCAGCACGACGCCGCGCTGCTGTTCGCCGATCAGCTGGAAGCTGGAGAACAGCAGCAGCAACACCGCAGCCACTGCAACCCAGCGCAGGATGCCGCCATCGAACAGGTCTTTCAGCGGACCGGGCAAACCGCCCCAACCGCCGCCATTGCCGCCACCGCGAGGACCGAACGGCCCACGTCGATTCTCGTCGGGGCCTTGTCCGCCCTTGTTGCCGCCGGGTGTATTCCAGGCCATGCACGCTCCATCAAGGTAAGGTTGCCTGCGGGCCACTCCCGCACCGTCAACCGTTAAAACGTTGTCGATTCTACTAGATGGGGCAGATCGACAGGATTGGAAGGGGTCACGCATCTCCGGGAACGATTCATAACTGCATCCGCAAGGGCCCATGAGGGTCCCCGCACGCCGGAGCAGCAGGTAAGGTGGCGTTTTCCCCCGTCAGGCATCTTCATGGCAATTCCCGACCGGTTCAACGCTTTCCGCATCCACCAGGACGATACCGGCTACCACGCCGGGCTGGAACCGATCGGCCTGGACCAGCTCAACCCCGGCGAGGTGGTCCTCCGCGCGCAGTGGTCCTCGGTCAACTATAAAGATGCGTTGGCCGGCACCGGCAAGGGCAAGATCCTGCGGCGCTTCCCGCTGGTCGGTGGTATCGACGTGGCCGGCACCGTGGTCGCTTCGACCGACCCGGCGTACCGCGAAGGCGATGCGGTGCTCGCCACCGGGTGCGGGCTGAGCGAGACCCGCGATGGCGGCTACAGTCCGTATGTGCGTCTGGCCGCCAGTGCGGTGATCCCCCAGCCGGCTGGGCTGAGCCCGCGCGAGGCGATGATCCTGGGCACGGCCGGCTTCACCGCGGCGCTGGCCCTGGTGCGGATGCTGGACAACCGGCAGACCCCCGCCCACGGGCCGCTGGCAGTGACCGGCGCCACCGGCGGGGTCGGCTCGCTGGCGGTGGATATCTTCACCCGGGCCGGTTTCGAGGTGCATGCGATCAGCGGCAAGGCCGACCAGGCTGGCTATCTGCGGGGCCTGGGGGCCCGCGAGGTTCTTCCGCGTGAGGTGCTGGCGACCTCCCGACCGCTGGAATCAGCGCGCTTCGGCGGCGGGCTGGACAATGCCGGCGGCGCGATGCTGACCAGCCTGCTGGCGCAGACCGTGCCCTACGGTTCGGTGGTCAGTGCCGGTCTCGCCGCCAGCCCGGCGCTGGACATGACCGTAATGCCCTTCATCATCCGCGGCGTGTCGCTGCTGGGCGTTTCGTCCTCCAGCGCACCGCGTGATCTTCGCGAAGCGGTCTGGGACAAGCTGGGCGGCGCGTGGAAGCCGGCGCATCTGGAGACGATCTGCACCGGCGAGGTCGGGCTGGATGGCCTGCCCGCGGCGTTCGACACCCTGCTCGCGGGTGGCAACCACGGCCGCACGGTGGTACGAATCGACTGAGCGTGGCAGCCGGGCGACGGACGGCACGCCCGGCGCTTCACGACAATGCGAGGCCCGCACTACACTGCGGGCATCACACGGGGAACACCATGGCACGCATTCTGATCGTCGACGATTCACCGTCGCAGCTGTTGGGGATACAGCGGATCGTCGAAAAACTCGGGCACCAGATCCTGACCGCCACCGATGGCGCCGCCGGGGTGGAAACGGCCAAGGCCGAGCTGCCCGATCTGGTGCTGATGGACGTGGTCATGCCCAACCTCAATGGCTTCCAGGCGACCCGCACGCTGGCACGCGACGCGGCGACCAAGCACATCCCGGTGATCCTGGTGACCACCAAGGACCAGGACACCGACCGCATGTGGGGCATGCGCCAGGGCGCCAAGGCCTATATCACCAAGCCGTTTTCCGAAGACGAGCTGTCCGAGGTGCTGGAGCGCGTTTTCAGCCACCAGGAACCGCCGACGGCGTGAGCTGATGGCACGGTGAGCCGACCAACGGTCGGCTTCTACCGCGAAGGCAATCGCGTCCGCCCCGCTAGACACCGACCGTTGGTCAGTGCGCAACGATGACCCGGACGCCGCGCACCACCTGCCTCAGACCTTCTCGCCGAATGCCTTGGCCAGCGTCTTGTACGCTTTCTTCTGCGCCTCATCGGTGGGCGCCGGCGCAATGATCTCCAGCTCCACGATCTGATCGCCATCCGGGTTGCCCGGCAGGCCGCGGCCACGCAGGCGCAGCTTGCGGCCGGCATCGGACTCGGCCGGCACCTTCAGCTCCACCGCACCACCCAGGGTCGGCACGCTGATGCTGGTGCCCAGCGCGGCCTGCCACGGGGTCACCTGCAGGGTGTACAGAATGTTGCGGCCATCCACCTCGAACTGCGGGTGCTCGGCGTATTCCACTTCCAGCAGCAGGTTGCCGCCACCGGTGCCCTGCCCGCCCAGCCGGATCACCTGGCCCGGGCGGATGCCCTTGGGCACGCGCACATCCAGCTGCCTGCCGCCCACGTTGATGCGCAGGCTGTCGCCCTGGTAGGCGGCCTCCAACGGCACCGACAGCTTGGCACGGGTATCGCGGGTCGGCTGCGGGCCCTGGCTGGCGCCGCCGAAGCCACTGGCGCGGCCACCGCCACCGCCGCGCTGGCGCGCGAACAGGCTCTCGAAGAAATCGCTGAAGCCGCCGCCACCGGCGCCGCCCCCGAACACCTCTTCGAAGTCATAGCCCTGGCCACCGCCGTAGTTCGGCGGGGTATGGAACTCCTCGCCGGGCCGGTAGCCCTGCGCCTTGAGCTGGTCATAGGCCGCGCGCTTCTGCGGATCGCGCAGCGCCTCGTAAGCCTCGTTGACCGCCTTGAATTTGTCCTCGGCCCCGGCTTCCTTGCTCACATCCGGGTGGTACTTGCGCGCCAGCCGGCGGTAAGCGGTCTTGATCTCAGCATCGCCCGCGGTGGGTTCCACCCCGAGCGTGGCGTAGTAATCCTTGAATTCCATCCAAACACCTCGACTAAGTTCGGCCACCCGCGTGGGCGGGCGCCGTCCGCGCAATTCTAGCCGCTGCGGACCGGCCCACCGTGACGCCGGGCGCGAATGATCCTGCGCAATGCGGCGGACATGACGGACGGCTACGCTGCCCCCGTGGCCCGCCGTTCCCGCCACAGATGGGTCTGCACGGCGGCTTTTCAACGTGTTGACATGGTCATCCCATGCCCCTCACTACCCTGCCTGTGTCCAAGGAGTCCGCATGACCATCCACGTTGGCGACCGCATTCCCGAAGTCACCCTCAAGCGCATCCGCGAGGGCATGGAGACCATCGATACCCATGCCCTGTTCGATTCGCGCAAAGCGGTGCTGTTCGGCGTGCCCGGCGCATTCACCCCGACCTGTTCGGCCCGGCACTTGCCCGGCTTCATCGAGCAGTTCCCCGAATTCCGCCACCGCGGGATCGAAGTGTTCTGCATGGCGGTCAACGACCCGTTCGTGATGAAGGCCTGGGGCGAGAGCCAGCAGGTGCCCGACGGCCTGCAGCTGCTGTCTGACGGCAATGGGGAGTTCACCCGTGCGCTGGGCCTGGAAATGGATGCCAGCAGCTCGGGCATGGGCATCCGCTCGCGCCGCTTCGCGCTGTATGTCGAAGACGGTGTCGTGCGCGAGACCTTCATCGAGGAACCCGGAAAATTCGAGGTGTCTTCGGCGCAGTACGTGCTGGAGCATCTCCCCCGCTAGACCCACGCAACAGAGGAACCCGGCCAGCCATGTCAAAGCCAGCCAAGAACACCCCCAACACCGCCCCGGACAACGCCCGCCCGCCGGGCATCAGCGACACCGCCACCCTGCGGGCCAAGGCCCGCAAGGACATCGAAGACGGCGCCATCACCGACAGTTACAGCGCCGACCGCGAAGCGGTGATCAAGCTGCTCAACGATGCGCTCGCCACCGAGTACGTGTGCGTGCTGCGCTACTACCGCCATTACTTCATGGCCAAGGGCATGCTCGCCGATTCGATCAAGGCCGAGTTCCTGGAACACGCACAGCAGGAACAGGCGCACGCCGGCAAGCTGGCCGAACGCATCGTGCAGCTGGGCGGCGAGCCGGACCTCAATCCGGACACACTCACCGCGCGCTCGCATGCCGAGTACAAGGAAGGCAGCGACCTGCGCGACATGGTCCGCGAGAACCTGATTGCCGAGCGCATCGCGATCGACAGCTACCGCGAGATGATCAACTTCGTGGGCGACAAGGACACCACGACCAAGCGCATCCTCGAGGAGATCCTGGCGCAGGAAGAGGAACACGCCGACGAATTCGCCGATCTGCTGGATGGCTGGATCGGGGAGTAATGTTGGACGGTAGTGCCGGCCCGTGGCCGGCACTGCCAGACCCTGTGCACCGCATGATCAGCGCAGGATCCGGAACCGCACCTGCGTCCAGGCACCGTCAGCAGCGAGTGCGGTCAACGTGTGCTCACCCACCTCATCAAAATCGCGTTGGAACAGTCGCGCCCCTTCGGTGCGGGCAATCCAGCGGTCATCCAGCAACCAATCCACCGTTGATTCGTTGCCCAGTGCACGCAGTTGCAGGCGCACGCCGTGCTCGGCATTCGGTGCGCGTGCGAGGGTGGCGCGGTCGTTGAGCCCCTCGATATGCAGGGTGCCGCCACTCTCGCGGCCGTCGGCGCTGCAGTCCGGGGACAACGCAGGCAACTGCGAGGCCTGGCGCTGGGCCTGGGGCAACCAAGGCGACAACAGCGCTGGCCAGCGCGCGATCTCACGCGGCTCCGCCGCATGCGGCCGGCTGCACTCCGGCGACAGCCGCAGCCCCGTGCGCGCATCCACCTGGAAACGCTGCAGCCCCGGCTGCCACAGCCGCGCCTCGCGTTCGGCGAAGGTCGGCGGCACGACCCCGTCCAGCACGAAGGCCGGCATCCGGCGTTGGCACAGGGGCGCTGCGGTCTGCTCTACCAAGCCGCCGGTCGGCCAGCAGATCTCGGCCTGCGCCACGCTCGCCGGCATCGGCGCCGCACTGGCATCGCCGGCCTGGCGCGGCAGACTGTCGATCACTTCGAACATCAGCGGCAGGGCGGTCACCGCACCGTATTGGCCGGGCAGCGGCGTGCCATCCGGGCGCCCCACCCACACGCCTACCGTGTAATGGCGCGTCGTGCCGATCGCCCAGGCATCGCGGTAGCCGTAACTGGTGCCGGTCTTCCAGGCCACACGTGGGCGGCCGGTGACATCGAAGGTGCCGGTGCCGTAGCCCGGGCGTGGATTGGACTCGAGTACCTCGCGGGTGATCCACGCCGCACCGGGGGACATCAGACGCCGCTCGATCACCGCATCCTCGGCGGTGTAACGCACCCGCCCGGCGATGCCGTTACGGTTGAACGCGGCGAAGGTGCCGACCAGATCCTCCAGCCGCGCACCGGTGCCGCCGAGAATCAGCGAGAGATTGGGCGCACTGCCATGCGGAAAGCGCAGGTTGATGCCGGCATGCGACAGGCGTGCGGCGAAACGCGCCGAGCCGACCCGATCCAGCAGGTCCACCGCCGGCACGTTGAGCGACAACCGCAGGGCCGTGGCGGCACTGACCGGCCCATTGAATGCCGCATCGAAGTTGCCCGGCCGGTAGCCACCGAAGCTCTGCGGCGCATCCAACATCAGGCTTTCCGAATGGATCAGGCCATCATCCAGCGCCATGCCATACAGGAACGGCTTGAGCGTGGAACCCGGTGAGCGCCACGCCTGCACCATGTCCACATGGCCGAGCCGCTGCTTGTCGCCGAACGCCACCGAACCGACGTAGGCGCGTGCCTCCAGCGTGCGGTTGTCCACCACCAGCAATGCCGCCGAGGTGCGCTCGGGCAGCTGCGAAAAGTAGGACGACACACGCTCTTCCAGCGTGCGCTGCAGGCCGATATCCAGCGTGCTTTCGATCCGCGCCGCCCGCGGCTGTGCCGAGCGCAGCCGCTGGGCGAGCAGCGCCGCATGCAGCGGGGGCTGCAGCGCGCGCGTGACCACCGGCTCGATGCGCGCATCGTCGACCTCCTCGCGTGACCACACACCGAGTGACACCATCCGCTCGAGCACCTTGTCGCGCGCCCGCTGTGCCGCCTCCGGGTGGCGATCCGGGCGCAACCGGCTGGGCGACTGCGGCAGCACCGCCAGCAACGCCGCCTCGGCATGCGACAACTGCGAGGCCGGCTTGCCCAGATAGGCCCAGCTCGCCGCCTCCACGCCTTCAATGGTGCCGCCATACGGTGCGCGTTCCAGGTACAGGCCGAGGATCTGCGCCTTGCTCAGGTGCAGTTCCAGCTGCACCGCGCGCAGCAGCTGCTTGGCTTTGCCCCACGGCGTGCGCGTATGCGGATCAAGGATCCGCGCCACCTGCATGGTCAGCGTCGAACCGCCGGAGACAATCCGTTGTTCGAACAGCCATTGCTTGCCGGCCCGCAACAGGCCCCACGGGTTGATGCCGGGATGCCGCCAGAACCAGCGGTCTTCGTAGTTCAGCAGTGCCTGCAGATACAGCGGCGAGACGCTGTCGGCCGAGGCCGGGTAGCGCCACACCCCGTCGGCATCGGCGAAGGCGCGCAGTGGCGTGCCATCGCGCGCGACCACCAGGGTGCTGGTGTCGCGCTGCCTGGGCAGCGGTGGCGGGAACGCGAGGTCCAGCGCCAGCAGCAACGCGAGCACCGCAGCCGTGCCCCATCGCAGGGACGGCAGCACGCCGCGCAGCACCGACGCCCACCACCGCTTGGAAAAAAGAGACGTCATGTCGATTCAGCAGCGAGGCAGGCAGGCCGTCACCGGGACGGCCCGCCCTGCGATCAGGGCTGCACCACGGTCAGCGACGCCGGGAGGCTGCGCCCCACCCCGCGCAGGTCGGGACGGTACATGTCCTCCACCAGCGGCGGTGGCACGCGGTAGGTGCCCGGCGTGACCGCACGCACCAGATAGAACACCTTGGCAGTGCTGCCACGCGAGAGTTTCAGCGCGGCCACGTAGCGGTCGTCGCGGAACTCCTCGTGCTTGATGTTGGCCGCATCGCCACGATCGTTGACGCTCAATCCGTCGACCACCACATCGGCCCACTGCTTGGCATCGCCCAGGTTGAAGTTCTCGATCTCCAGCCCGGCCGGCAGCAGATCGGTCAGCAGTGCATCGGGCATGTCCACGTTCGGGGTGACGCTGACCCGCACGATCAGGGCCTCGCCTTCCTTCAGCGGACGCGGCGTCCACGGCTTGCCATCAGTGGTGTACCAGCTGCGCTCCACGCCGAGCGTTCGGCTGTCCGGTTCCGGCGGGTTGCGCGGAATGCCGGCCACTTCCAGGCTGGCGAACATCGGCGGCTCCCCCTGCGGGGTGAAGCGCACACCCTTGGCCAGCGCGGCGTAGTCGAAGCTGCGGCCGAACATGCGCCGTGCCGGGATGGTCTCGCTCTCGCCACCCACCACCAGTTCGCCGGAGACCAGTTTCTTCTGGTTGGCCGACAACGCCTTGCCCATGCGGGCCAGCGCCACCTGCTCCTGGGTGCTCAGCCACATCCAGCCACTGTTGCGGCGGGCATCCAGCGCGCGGCCGAGATCGACCGCGCGTGCATCGTAGGCCGGCTTGGACAACTTGCGCTCGTGCAGCAGCGCGATCATCAGCGCGTCATCGCGCACCGCGCTGCCGTAATCGCCGAAGTATGCCGGACGGTCAGCCGCGCTCTTGGCAAAGCCGGCGGCAATGGCCGCATCGCCGCGCTTGTGATCGCCCTGCAGCGACAGCGCGATGCCCAGGTGCACCAGCGACAGGCCGGTCAGCGACTTGCTGCGCTCGTTGTCGTACAGCGCACGCAGGGTACCCAGTGGCGCGCGGTTGACGCGCGCCAGCACGTAGCCCGAATAGGCCTGGTTGGCGAATTTCAGGTTCTCGCGGCGGTCCTCACCATAGAACTGGTTGCCACCGGACAGCAGGTCTTCACTCAGGCGGTTCAGCGCTTTCTGCAGCACGTTGTCCGGCACGGCGAAGCCGGCGTCCTTGGCGTCGAGCAGGAACTCGGCGATGTACGGCGTCAGCCAGGGATTGATGTAGCCGTCGTCGCCCCACATCGAGAAGTTGCCGTTGGCCACCTGCATCGAGGCCAGGCGGCCGAAGGCACCTTCCATGCGCTCGCGGCGGGTCTTGGCATCCAGCCCGTCCGCACCGAGCATGGCCGAGGTCGCCTCATCCAGCATCAGCGCGGCGTAACCCTTGCTGGTGGTCTGCTCGGCGCAGCCATAGGGATAGTTGAGCGCGCCGTTCAAGGCACTGGCGAACGGAATCGGCGGCAGCGCGCTGACCAGCATGCGTGCGGTCACCGAGTCGTTCATCAGGCCATCGGCCAGCCCGGCCTCCAACGTCACCGCGGCCAGCAGATCCAGTGTGCGGGTCTGCGCGCGCAGCACCTGCGGCCACGCCGCGCGCACCGGCAGGTCATAGCGGCGATCAACCTTGAAGCCGTTGCCGTCCACGCGCACGCGCACCTTGGCCACGGTGTAGCCCTCGCGCGCGGTCAGCGGGAAGCTCAGCGTGCTCTTGGCATCCGCGTTGAGCTTGAGTGTGCGGCTGGATTCGCCCAGGGTCAGCGGCCCGATACCATCGACCTGCACCTTGAACTCGCCCGGCGTGCCGGTGAAGTTCTGCACGTCCAAGGTCACGGTGCTGGTATCGCCGGGCGCCATCACGCGCGGCATGCTGGCTTCGGCCAGGATCGGCGCGCGCACCACGGTCTCCACATCACGCTTGCCGTACTGGTCATCGGCGTAGACCAGCGCCGAGACGCGCAGCGTGCCGTTGAAATCCGGCACCTTCAACGCGATCCGCGCAATGCCCTTGGCATCGAGCTTCACCGGGCCGGAGAACAGGTCCACCGTCTGCACGCGCGCGGTCGGGCGCTTGGCCTGCGGCATCGCCGCCAGCGCCATGTCGCCACCGAACTTCAGCTTGCCGCTGCTGCCGTCGAAGCTCTCGATCACGCGGCTGTAGATGTCATACGCATCCACACCCAGGCGACGCTGCGCGAAGAAGTGCGCGGCGGCATCGGGAACCGGGAAGCGGGTGATGTTGAGGATGCCCACATCGACGGCCGAGACGGTCACATGCGCGACCTTGCCGGCCAGCTGCGGGGCACTCACGGTGACCGGCAGCGTCTGCTCCGGGCGCATCTGCTTGGGGGCCACCAGGCCGACCGCGATCTGCCGCGCCTTGCGGTCCATCGGCACATGCACCACGCCGACCGCACGGGCTGGGGTGATCTTGCTCGGGGCACTGCCGCCACGGAACACCAGCGCCGTGATGTAGACGTCGTGACGTTCCCATTCGGCCGTGACCGGAATGTCGTAGGTGCTGCCCGGCTTGGCGTCGATATCCTGGACGTAGAGCATCTTGTCGCTCTCGACCATCAGCACGCCCTTGCCGGCATGCGGCGGGGTCACGGTGACGCGCACGGTATCGCCGGCTTTGTAGCCGGTCTTGTCCAGCGCCAGCTTGACCTTGTCCGGGCGTGCATCCAGGCCGCGGTTGTCGTCGTTCCAGCTCCAGCCGGCGTTGAAGGGATAGCGGCTGGTCAGCCCGGTGGCCGGATCGAACACGTCCAGCCGGTACTCGCCCCACTCCACCGGGAAATCAACGCCGACCGCCGCACTGCCGGCATCGACGGTGCGGGTGTCCTTGTTCTCGAAGCGGCGGGTGAAGTCGTAATCCCAGCGGTTGTCGTTGAAGGTCCAGTGGTAATCGCGCAGCTCGCGCACCAGCGTGACCTTCAGGCCCTTGGCCGGCTGCGGCTTGCCCGCCGCGTCCACGCGCATCAGTTCGAATCGCGCGTTGCTGTTGGCATCGGCGCCGTCCTTGGGATCGAACAGCGGGCGCACACCGACCAGCGCCGCGGCCGGCCACATCACCCGCTTCAGCGTGCGGGTCACGGTGCGCCCACCGGTTTCATACACGCTGCCGGACAGCACCACGGCGATCGGTGCGGTCGGCTTCACTTCCGCCGGCAGCTCCACGTCCTGGCGCAGCTTGCCGTCGGCCGGGAATTCGGTGTCGATGACGTCGCGCGCCTCGCGCGGCAGCGCGGTGGTCGGGTCACCGAAGAAGTACCCCGGCAGCGACTCGACCGGCGACTGCTCAGCCGCTACGGCCAATCGCGCGGTGAAGCGGTTGCCGTCGGCCGGCGCACCGTACAGATACGCCGCATCGGCCTGCAGCTTGAGCGGCTCGCCCGGCTTGAGCGTCTTCTGCGCGCTGTCCAGGTCCAGCTTCATGCGCTCGGGCAGGAACTCCTCGATGCGCAGGGTCATGCCCTGGATCGCTTCCTTGCTGGCCGGATTGGTGCGGAACTCCACCTGCCAGCGCCCGGTCGGGGCCTCGGCCGGGATCAGCTGCTCGAAGCTGAAGTAGCCCTGCTCACCGGGGGTCAGGCGGGTCTCGCGGAAGGTCTTGCCGTCGGGCTGCTTCAGGCGCAGGAAGACGGGCTGTGGCTTCACCGGCTTGCCGTCGTTGTCGCGCAGCAGGGCCGAGATGCGCACGGTCTCGCCGGGGCGGTACAGGTCGCGGCCCGACCAGGTGAACACGTCGAACCAGGCGTTGTCGCGCCCGGCCACGGCGAACTCGCTCAGGTCCAGCGCGGGCTGGTTGAACGGCAGCATGGAAGTATCGCCGCCACTGCTGGCGATCAGCACATGGCTGGCATCGAGGGTGTAATTGAGCAGCGCATTGCCGTTGCCATCGGTCGCGCCCTTGAGCACCACCTCACCCTTGCCATCCAGGATGCGCAGCTCGATCTTCTTCAGCGACGCCCCGCTCTGCAGCGAGGCGGTGTGCACGAACAGCGTGTCCTTGTAGGCGCGCGTATGCAGGCCGATGTCGCTGACGGTGAAGAAGGCGGTGTCGTACTCGCCTTCGAACGAGCCGCTGCGCTTCATCACCGCGAAATACAGGCCGGGCTGCTGCAGCTCCTTGATGTCCTGCGTCGGCAGGTAGGTGAGCACGCGCTCGTTCTGCTTGCCGCCGATCACGAAGCGGTTGACGTACACCGGCTCGGCCAACTGCGACATCGGCGTCTTGTCGCCGTACTCGCTCTCCAGCTCCCAGCTGCCGCGGCGGCCGCCGCGCTGGTACTGGCTGAAGAAGTTCGGCAGTTCCTTCTCGCGCACGCGCAGGAACTCCACGTCCACTTCCGGCACGTTGACCGACACCACCGGCAGGCCACGGCTGTCCTTGGACGGCAGCACGCTGCCCTGCGAGGCGAACCCGGCCACCGGCTTGAGCTCGCCGGTGAAGACCTTCTGGCGCAGCTCCTTGCCGATCCGGCTGCCATCGGCGGCGAGCAGGTCGGGCGAGACGATCAGGGAGTATTCCTTGGCCGCCTCCACGAACGGATAGCGCAGGGTCTTGCCGTCATCGGACAGCGACCAGCTGCTGTCCTCGGTGCCGACCTTCTCGGCAAAGCGGACCAGCGCGTCGAAATCCTGGGTGCCGACCAGCGGGCGTGAGAACTCCAGCGCCAGCGACAAGCCGTCGCTCTTCTGATCCGGGTAGGCCCGGACCAGGGTGAACTCGGTGACCGCCTCGGCCTTGGCCGTGATCGGCGCGCCGGACGGTGCGGGCAGCTGGCCGCTGTCGTTGCGCTTGCAACCCCCGACGCCGATGGCCAGGCCGGCGACCAGCGCCAGGCCCGCGATTCCCTTCCAGCTCCACTGCCCGAACCGACTGCGGCTAGCCATGACGTCACTCCTTGAACAAGGCGGCCAGTATACGGGCCGTCCCCGCTTGTTCGCGGGCGACCCCGGGCGTCATGGGCGTCATGGGCGTCATGGGTGACCGGCAGGGCCACCGCCAAGGGCAGCCGACCAACGGTCGGCTTCTACCCGGCGACGTAGAGGTCGACGTACTCGTGCACCGGCATCGCTTCCAGCGCGACCGGGTCCAGCGACGACTCCAGGATCCGGCGCTGCTGCACGGTCGGGAACACCCCGGCCAGGTGACGGCGGAATTTGTCCTCCAGCAGCGGGATGCCCTCGGCCCGGCGCCGGGCGTGGCCCAGCGGGTACTCGACCACGGCCTCCATCGTGCTGCCATCGGCGAAGGTCACATGCAGCGCGTTGGCGATGCTGCGCTTGTCCGGGTCCAGGTAGTCGGCCGTGAACTGCGGCGCTTCCACGCAGGTGATCTTCGCCCGCAGCGGATCGATGCGCGGATCGGCCGCCACGTCATCCTCGTAGTCCTCGGCAACCAGCCGGCCGAAGATCAGGCCGATCGCCACCATGTACTGCACGCAGTGATCGCGGTCGGCCGGGTTATGCAGCGGACCGGGTTTGTCGATGATGCGCAGGCAGGCCTGCTGGGTGCGCAGGGTGATCTGCGCGATGTCTTCGCTGCGTTTGCCGCTGGCGCGCATCTGCGCGTGCACCTGCATCGCCGCTTCGACCGCGGTCTGGCCATGGAACTCGGCCGGATAGCTGATCTTGAACAGCACGTTCTCCATCACGTAGCTGCCGTACGGCCGCTGGAAGCGGAACGGCTGCCCGCCGAAGGAGACATCGTAGAAGCCCCAGGTCGGCGCGGTCAGCGCGCTGGGATAGCCCATCTCCCCGGCCGCGGCCATCAGCGACAGGCGCACCGCACGGCTGGTGGCATCACCCGCCGCCCAGCTCTTGCGCGAGCCGGTGTTGGGCGCGTGCCGGTAGGTGCGCAGCGACTGTCCATCCACCCAGGCCAGCGACAAGGCATTGAGCATGCGCTCGCGATCCAGCCCGAGCATGTGCGACACCACCGCCGTGGAGGCGACCTTGACCAGCACCACGTGGTCCAACCCGACCCGGTTGAAGGCATTCTCCAGCGCCAGGCAGCCCTGGATTTCATGCGCCTTGACCATCGCCTCCAGCACATCGCGCATGGTCAGCGGTGCCCGCCGCAGCGCCTCGGCATTGCGGCTGAGCCAATCGGCGGTGGCGAGGATGCCACCGAGGTTATCGGACGGATGCCCCCACTCCGCCGCCAGCCAGGTGTCGTTGAAATCCAGCCAGCGGATCATCGCGCCGATGTTGAACGCGCCCTGCACCGGATCAAGCTCGAAGCGCGTCCCTGGCACCCGCGCGCCGTTGATCACCTGCATGCCGGGTACCAGCGGCCCGAGCAGCTTGCTGCAGGCCGGGAACGAAAGCGCCGCCAACCCGCAGCCCAGCGTATCGATCAAGCAGTGCCGCGCGGTGGTGTACGACAGCGGCGAGCTGACCTGGTAATCGCGGACGTAATCGACGATGTCGGTCAGGACCGTGTCCCAGGCGGGGCGCTGGTTGCTGTGGCTGTCATGACCGGACATCGCGATTCTCCTGTTAGGCGTTACAACGTGGTGGCAGGCACCCGTACCGCACCGTCCATCAATACGCGGGCACTGCGGCTCATGATGGCCTTGGTGACCGTCCACTGACCGTCAACACGTGCCGCCTGCGCGCCCACGCGCAGCGTGCCGGAGGGATGACCGAAGTTCACCGATTCACGCTCACCGCCACCGGCGGCCAGGTTCACCAGCGTGCCCGGGATGGCGGCGGCGGTGCCGATGGCGACCGCGGCGGTGCCCATCATCGCGTGGTGCAGCTTGCCCATGGACAGCGCGCGCGCGTGCAGATCGATATCCCCGGCGGCGATCTGCTTGCCGCTGGAGGACACGTAGTCCTGCGCGGGGGCGACGAAGGCGACCTTGGGCGTGTGCTGGCGGGTCGCGGCCTGTTCAATGGTCTCGATCAGCCCCATGCGCACCGCGCCGTGCGCGCGGATCGCTTCGAAACGCGCCAGGGCCACCTTGTCCTCGTTGATCGCCGGCTGCAGTTCGGTACCGGTGTAGCCCAGGTCAGCCGCGTTGAGGAAGATGGTCGGAATGCCGGCAGTGATCATCGTGACCTGGAAGCTGCCCACGCCAGGCACGTCGAGCGTGTCGACCAGGTTGCCGGTCGGGAACATCGCCCCACCCTCGCCATCATCGGAGGGATCCAGGAACTCCAGCTGGATCTCCGCGGCCGGGAAGGTCACGCCATCGAGTTCGAAATCGCCGTCCTCCTGCACCTGGCCCTCCACGATCGGCACGTGCGCCAGGATGGTCTTGCCGATGTTGGCCTGCCAGATCCGCACGGTGCACAGGCCGTTGTGCGGAATCCGCGCCGGATCCATCAATCCGTTGCTGATCGCGAACGGGCCCACCGCGGTACTGAGGTTGCCGCAGTTGCCGCTCCAGTCGACAAACGCCGTCTCGATCGCCACCTGGCCGTACAGATAATCCACGTCGTGGTCCGGCACCGACGGCGCGGAGATGATCACGCACTTGCTGGTGCTGGAGGTCGCGCCGCCCATGCCATCGGTGTGCTTGGCATACGGATCAGGCGAGCCGATCACGCGCATCAGCAGCGCATCGCGCGCCGGGCCGGGCACCTGCGCAGCGGCGGGCAGGTCGGTCAGCTTGAAGAACACGCCCTTGCTGGTGCCACCGCGCAGGTAGGTGGCAGGAATGCGGAGCTGGGGGAGATGGGTCATGAAATCATGTCCGTGCAGGATGGATGGGGACGAGCGGATGCTTCATCCGTTTGAATGGCGCTGCGTGCACTGGGGAACGGTCATGGCGTCTGATCCATCAATGCATCCAAACCGCGCGAGGCGTCCCAAACGCGAAGGATGTCAACGCAGTCCGGTAGGTCGAGGTAATAGATCAGATAGCGATCAAAGACGGGCAGCACCGTGAATCGCAGCGGGACCGGCAGTTCCTCGGTGACCCAGGCATGCCGAGCCGATCCGGCCTCAGGAAACGCTGCAATCCGCGCCAACGCGGCATCCACCGTTGCAATGAACCGTTCGCCCAGTGCCAGCCCGCCCTGACGCGCGAACCAGAGCGCAGCCTCGGCCACGTCCCGTTCCGCGCGTGGCCGCCACTCAATCGGCTTCACGGTCCAACCGCTCTACCAGATCCTGGCGCATCCGTTCGAAGGTCGCCGGGGTGACCGGAACACTTGGGCCAGACGCCAGGCCCTCCGCAATCAACCGGCGCAGCAGCTCTTCGGCTTTTTGCCGCTGGCGCTGGCGGATCAGGTCGCGCACGTAATCGGACGTACTGGAGTACCCGCCCTGGGTAACTTCCTCATCGACAAACTGCTTGAGCGGATCGGTGAGCGAGATGTTCATCGTGGCCATGATCAGACCTCTTTGGCAATTTTTGCCATAAAAGTGTGCACCTACCTTTCATTGATCGCAACTCCGCCTCGTTCATCCCGCCGATCTACTCTTTCCGCCCCCCGTGCTGCGACGCTCCCAGCGAAACAGCCACAGAATGGCCAGCTTGGTGCTGCCGCTGACCACAGCCAGCAGCAGCAGCGGCCAGCCCAGGCGCAGCCCCATGGCGAAGGCGAACACTATGGTGGAGATGTCCATCAGCAGGATCAGCTGGCTCATCCGCAGCGACACCGCGCCGGTGCGGCCGGAGCGCCAGATCAGCAGGATCTGGTGCGCATAGCCCTGTGCCAGCAGCACGGTAATGGCCACGATCATCGCCGAGGCGAGCACGCGCCCCTCATCCACGTGACGCTGCCCCCAGACCAGCCCAGCCAGCGCACAGAGCAGCGCGAGGCAAGCCAGCGCCAGCCCAATGGTGGCCGCGCGGCTGCGCCGGTCCATCCAGATCTCGCGCAGGATCAGCAGCACAAGTACCGAGGCAAGCAGGCGCGGCCAGACAATGAAATGGTTGAACGGCTGGATCGAGTAGCCGTAGACGAAGAACGACAGGTACGCGAGGAAACTCACCGTGAACTGGTTGATCGACAGGATGTCGGTGGCGATTGCGCCCGGCGTCCCGCTCGCGCGGCGCCGCCATACCTTGCGCAGCTGGGCCCACACACCCACCAGGCTGAGCAGGATGAAGGCGGTATTGATCGCGCCCGCCACCGTGTAAAACATGTCGCCGCCTGTCCTGGTTGTTGTGGAACCTTCGCGCCGATGGCCCCATGCCAGCGACGCGCCAGGCCCGCACCTCGCGGGCGGGCCTGGCATAGCGTCACATCGCCTGCGCCGATTCCAGGAAGTCCTGCGCGAACCGCTGCAGCACGCCACCGGCCTCGTAGATCGAGACCTCTTCAGCGGTATCCAGCCGGCAGGTGACCGGCACCCGCAGCTGTTCACCATTGCGGCGATGGATGACCAGGGTCAGCTCGGCACGCGGCACACGCTCGCCCAGCACGTCGAAGGTTTCGGTGCCATCGATGCCCAGGGTCTTGCGGTTGACGCCTTCCTTGAACTCCAGCGGCAGCACGCCCATGCCGATCAGATTGGTGCGATGGATGCGCTCGAAGCCTTCGGCGGCGATGGCCTCCACCCCGGCCAGACGCACGCCCTTGGCGGCCCAGTCACGCGAGCTGCCCTGGCCGTAATCGGCACCGGCGATGATGATCAGCGGCTGCTTGCGGCCCATGTAGGTTTCGATCGCTTCCCACATGCGGGTGACCTGGCCTTCCGGCTCCACGCGCGCCAGCGAGCCCTGCGTGACCTGGCCATCGACCACGGCCATTTCGTTGATCAGCTTCGGGTTGGCAAACGTCGCACGCTGCGCGGTGAGGTGGTCGCCGCGGTGGGTCGCGTAGGAATTGAAGTCTTCCTCGGGCAGGCCCATCTTGGCCAGGTACTCGCCGGCCGCGCTGCTGGCCATGATCGCGTTGGACGGCGACAGGTGATCGGTGGTGATGTTGTCGCCGAGCACGGCCAGCGGGCGCATGCCGGTCAGGCTGCGGGCACCGGCCAGCGCGCCTTCCCAGTAAGGCGGGCGGCGGATGTAGGTGCTCTGCGGGCGCCAATCGTACAGCGGGCTGATCGGGGCGCCGTGCTCCACCTTGAAGGTGAACATCGGGTCGTAGACCTTGCGGAACTGCTCCGGCTTGACGCTGGCCTTGACCACCGCATCGATCTCGGCATCGCTCGGCCACAGATCCTTCAGCGTGATCGGATTGCCGTCGGCATCATGGCCGAGCGCATCCTTTTCGATATCGAAACGCACCGTACCGGCGATCGCGTACGCGACCACCAGCGGCGGCGAGGCCAGGAAGGCCTGCTTGGCGTAGGGGTGGATGCGGCCGTCGAAGTTGCGGTTGCCCGAGAGCACGGCGGTGGCATACAGGTCGCGATCGATCACTTCCTGCTGGATCTTCGGGTCCAGCGCGCCGCTCATGCCGTTGCAGGTGGTGCAGGCGAAGGCGACGATGCCAAAGCCCATCTGCTCCAGCTCGGTCAGCAGGCCGGCTTCTTCCAGATACAGCTGCACGGCCTTGGAACCAGGCGCCAGCGAGCTCTTCACCCACGGCTTGCGGGTCAGGCCGGCGCGGTTGGCGTTGCGCGCCAGCAAAGCCGCGGAAATCACGTTGCGCGGGTTGCTGGTGTTGGTGCAGCTGGTGATCGCGGCGATGATCACCGCGCCATCGGGCATCAGGCCATCGGCCTGTTCCTGCTTGCCCGAGGCCAGCTTGCCTTCATCGGCGATGCCGCGCGCAGCCAGATCGGTCGTCGCCACACGCTTGTGCGGGTTGGACGGGCCGGCCATGTTGCGCACCACGGTGGACAGGTCGAACTGCAGCACGCGCTCGTACTGTGCGGTGACCAGATCGTCAGCCCACAGGCCGGTGGCCTTGGCGTAGGTTTCCACCAGCGCGACCTGCGCATCCTCGCGGCCGGTCAGGCGCAGGTAGTCCAGGGTCTGCTGGTCGATGTAGAACATCGCCGCGGTGGCGCCGAACTCCGGCGTCATGTTGGAAATGGTGGCGCGGTCGCCGATGGTCAGCGCATTGGCGCCCTCCCCGTAGAACTCGATCCACGCACCGACCACGCGCTCCTTGCGCAGGAACTCGGTCAGCGCCAGCACCACGTCGGTGCAGGTGATGCCCGGCTGCGGGCGGCCGGTCAGCTCCACGCCGATGATGTCGGGCAGGCGCATCCAGGAGGCGCGGCCGAGCATCACGCTCTCCGCTTCCAGGCCACCCACGCCGATCGCGATCACGCCCAGCGCGTCCACATGCGGGGTATGGCTGTCGGTGCCCACGCAGGTATCCGGGAAGGCCACGCCATCGCGCACCTGCACGACCGGCGACATCTTCTCCAGGTTGATCTGGTGCATGATCCCGTTGCCCGGCGGAATCACGTCAACGTTCTTGAAGGCCTTCTTGGTCCAATTGATGAAGTGGAACCGGTCTTCATTGCGGCGGTCCTCGACGGCGCGGTTCTTCTCGAACGCAGCCTTGTCGAAGCCGGGGAATTCCACCGCCAGCGAGTGATCCACGATCAGCTGGGTCGGCACCACCGGATTGATCTGCGCCGGGTCACCGCCGGCGTCGGCGATGGCATCGCGCAGGCCGGCCAGATCGACCAGGGCGGTCTGGCCGAGAATGTCATGGCACACCACGCGGGCCGGGAACCACGGGAAATCCAGGTCCTGGCGGCGCTCGATCAACTGGCGAAGCGAGGCCTCCAGCGTGGCCGGATCGCAGCGGCGAACCAGGTTTTCGGCCAGCACGCGCGAGGTGTACGGCAGCGTGGCATAGGCACCGGGCTGCAACGCGTCGATCGCGGCACGGGTATCGAAATAGTCCAGCGCGGTGCCGGGGAGGTTCTTGCGGTACTGAGTATTCATGGCTGGCGATAGCTGCTTGTTGGCGGGCCGGGGCGTCGTGACACCGGCGAAGAAGGAGTAGCGACGCCGCAACGGAGCAGACCGGCATCGCGCCGGCCTGGTCCGCAAAGCACCCGCGAACGGGTGCGGTACGTCTGTCTTACTTGCGCTGGTCGATCGGCACGAAGGCCTGGTCTTCCGGGCCGGTGTAGTTCGCACTCGGGCGGATGATCTTGCCGTCGATGCGCTGCTCGATGATGTGCGCGCTCCAGCCGGAGGTGCGGGCGATCACGAACAACGGGGTGAACATGGCCGTCGGCACGCCCATCATGTGGTAGCTGACCGCGCTGAACCAATCCAGGTTCGGGAACATCTTCTTGATGTCCCACATCACCGACTCCAGACGCTCGGCGATGTCGTACATCTTGACGTTCTGCTGCTCGGCGGACAGGTCGCGTGCGACCTCTTTGATGATGTTGTTGCGCGGATCGCTGACGGTGTAGACCGGGTGGCCGAAACCGATGACGACTTCCTTGCGCTCCACGCGGGCCTTGATGTCGGCCTCGGCATCGTCCGGGCTGTCGTAGCGCTTCTGCACTTCGAAGGCCACTTCATTGGCGCCGCCGTGCTTGGGACCGCGCAGGGCACCGATGCCGCCGGTGATCGCGCTGTACATGTCGCTACCGGTGCCGGCGATGACGCGGCAGGCGAAGGTCGAGGCGTTGAACTCGTGCTCGGCGTACAGGATCAGCGAGGTATGCATCGCCTTCACCCACGAATCCTGCGGCTTCTCGCCGTGCAGCAGGTGCAGGAAATGGCCACCGATGGAGTCGTCGTCGGTCTCCACGTCGATCGCGCGGCCGTTGTGGCTCCAGTGGTACCAGTACAGCAGCATCGAGCCCAGGCAGGCCATCAGCTTGTCGGCGATGTCGCGCGCGCCCGGATGGTTGTGGTCGTCCTTCTCCGGCGACACGCAGCCGAGCACGGATACGCCGGTGCGCATCACGTCCATCGGGTGCGCCGACGGCGGCAGTTCTTCCAGCGCGGCCTTGACCGCGGCCGGGATGCCACGCAGCGACTTCAGCTTGGTCTTGTAGGCCACCAGCTCGGCGCGGGTCGGCAGCTTGCCGTGGACCAGCAGATGCGCGATTTCCTCGAACTCGCTGGTGTTGGCCAGATCGGCGATGTCATACCCGCGGTAATGCAGGTCGTTGCCGCTGCGGCCGACGGTGCACAGCGCGGTGTTGCCGGCAGCGGTGCCCGACAGGGCGACGGATTTCTTCGGCTTGAAGCCGGGGGCGGTAGTGGTGTCGCTCATGATCCCTCCAGAAAACAGTGTGCGGTCTTACTTCTTGGCGGCGAACAACGCATCGAGCTGCTGCTCGAAGGCGTGGTAACCGATACGGTCGTAGAGTTCCTCGCGGGTCTGCATCGCCTCCACCACATTACGCTGGTGGCCCTCGCGGCGGATGGTCTCATACACGTTCTCTGCCGCCTTGTTGGCAGCGCGGAACGCGGACAGCGGGAACAGCTGGATGGCGACGCCGGCCGAGGCCAGCTCATCGCGGCTGAACAGCGGCGTGGCGCCGAACTCGGTGATGTTGGCCAGCACCGGCACCTTCACCGCATCGACGAAGCGGCGGTAGGTCTCCAGATCGTAGGCGGCCTCGGCGAAGATGCCGTCGGCACCGGCCTCGACGCAGGCGATGGCACGTTCGATCGCCGCATCCACGCCATCGACCTGGATGGCATCGGTGCGCGCGATCAGGAAGAAGTCCGGATCGGTCTTGGCATCGGCAGCGGCCTTGACCCGGTCCACCATCTCACCCTGCGACACGATCTCCTTGCCCGGGCGGTGACCGCAGCGCTTGGCGCCGACCTGGTCTTCGATATGGCAGGCGGCCGCGCCGGCCTTGATCAGCGATTTGACCGTACGCGCGATATTGAACGCGCTCGGGCCGAACCCGGTGTCGATATCCACCATCAGTGGCAGGTCGCACACATCGGTGATGCGGCGCACGTCGATCAGCACGTCTTCCAGGGTGTTGATGCCCAGGTCCGGCAGGCCCAGCGAGCCGGCCGCGACGCCGCCGCCGGAGAGGTAGATCGCCCGATAGCCGGCGCGCTTGGCCAGCAGCGCGTGGTTGGCGTTGATCGCGCCGATCACCTGCAACGGCGATTCGGCGGCCAGTGCGGCGCGGAAACGGGCGCCAGCGGAGGATACAGGGGTGCTCATGCGGCATTCCATCGTGATTGACCTGTCGATAAGCGCAAGGGCCGTGCCAGCTGGCAAGTATCTGATTTCATTGAGGCAGCGCGATGACCGAAGCGTTTCACCTTGAAACATTGAAACATCTGTAACATGGCTGGAACTGAACCATCGAAACATGCCCATGTCGATCAGCCTGCCCCGACACCGTTCCCGCCTGTCCGATCCGGATGCCGGCCAACTGCCCGTGATCTGGACGGTCAGCGTGTCGCGCCTGACCGGCCTGCTCGGCGATGTGATTCCGGAGTTCGACCGCCGCGCCCGCATCGTGCCGATCAATCTCGGCTTCGAGGAGGCGGTGGATGTGATCGGCCAACGCCTGCGGCGCGAACACTGCGACGTGGTCATCGCCGGGGGCTCCAATGCGGCCTACCTGCGCAGCCGGCTGGAGGTACCGCTGGTGCCGATCCAGGCCAACGGCTTCGACCTGATGGAAGCGCTGGCACGCGCACGCCGGATCGCGCCGCGGATCGGCCTGGTCACGCATGCCACCGATGTGCCGACCTTCGGCAGCTTCCAGCACAGCTTCGGGCTGGACATCGAGCACCGCCGCTTCGTGACCCGTGAGGATGCGCGCGACTGCATCGCCGATCTGCGTGCCAACGGTATCGAGGTGATCGTCGGCACCGGCATGGCGATCGACCATGCCGAGCAGGTCGGCCTGCCCGGCGTGCTGCTCTACTCGGCCGATTCGGTGCGGCAAGCGTTCGAACATGCCTTGGAGCTGACCCAGACCCTGGCTCGTTCCGGGGCATCGTCACTGCGGCGGCGGGTACCGGCCAAGCGCCGGGATGCGGATCACGCCCTGCTCGGCGACAGCGCGCCGATGCAGCAGGTGCGCGAACACATCGCGCTGTATGCCCCGTACGACAGCACCGTGCTGGTGACCGGCGTGACCGGCACCGGCAAGGAGCTGGTGGCGCGGCAACTGCATAGCGCCAGTGGCCGCCGGGGTCGTTTCGTCGCGCTGAACTGCGGGGCGATCAGCGAGTCACTGCTGGAAGCCGAGCTGTTCGGTTACACCGAAGGCGCGTTCACCGGCGCACGTCGTGGCGGCCGTGTCGGTCTGGTCGAAGCCGCCGAGGGCGGCACGCTGTTCCTCGATGAAATCGGCGAACTGCCGCTGCCGTTGCAGACCCGGCTGCTGCGGGTACTGGAAGAGCGCGAAGTGCTGCGCGTCGGCGCCACCGAGCCGACGCCGGTTGACGTACGCGTGGTCGCGGCCACGCTGCAGACGCTGGAATCGCTGGTGGACGCGCAGCGCTTCCGCCGCGATCTGTATTACCGCCTGGCCGCGCTGCGCATCGCGCTGCCGACGCTGCACGACCGGCGCGAGGATGTCCCCTTGCTGGTGAACCACTTCTTCCGGCAGCTGGCAGCTACGGATTCGCCCCTCTCGCCCGAGGCGCTCGCACGGCTGCGCGACTACGCCTGGCCGGGCAATGTGCGCGAACTGCGCAACATGGTCGACCGACTGCGCATCCACTGGCAGCAGCAGCCGGGTGCGCTGTCGCTGCCGCAGATGCTGCAGTGGTTGCCGGAGCTGCATGCGGTGCAGCGCCCACGGGTGCTGGCAGGCGCCGGCGCCCCGACAGCGCTCAGCGCTGCCTCGCCGGCGCGACCGGATGCGGCCGCGCTGCAGCAGTTGCTGACCGACTGCGGCGGCAACCGCGAGCAGGCCTGCGCGCAGCTGGGGGTCTCACGAACGACGTTGTGGCGTTGGCTGCGCGAGGCAACACCTGCCTAGATCAGGGAAACAGCATCCGCCTGCTCCACTGCCCGTCCGCGCCGATCTCGTAGCACCAGCGCTCATGCAGGCGGAACTGCGCGCCGTACCAGAACTCGATCCGCTGCGGCACCACGCGCAGCCCGCTCCAACCGTCCGGGCGCGGCACATCGCGGCCCTCGAAGCTGGCTTCCGTGGTGGCCACGCGCGCGTCGAATTCCTCGCGCGAGGCCAGTGTCTTCGACTGCAGCGACGCCCACGCACCGATCTGGCTCATGCGCGGCCGCGAGGCGAAATACGCATCGGCCTCGGCATCGCTGACCTGCTCCACGCGGCCTTGGATACGCACCTGGATGCCGGCGTCGCGCAGACTGCGCCACAGGAACAGCAGCGCCGCCTGCGGATTGGCCTGCAGCTCACGGCCCTTGTGACTGTCCAGGTGGGTGTAGAACACGAAGCCGCGCTCGTCGAACGCCTTCAACAACACCGTCCGCGCGGAGGGCTGGCCGCTCTGGTCGGCCGTGGCGATGGTCATCGCATTCGGTTCGACTTCGCGGCTTCCCTTGGCTTCTTCGAACAGCCCGGCAAAGGTGGACAACGCTTCGGCATACAGATCGGTCATGGCGGTTTTCTTGTCACGCGGTTTGGGTTTATTGTCGCTGCATGCCTGCACCTGCGTACATGCCCCCGACGAAAGGTTTTCCGGATGCACTGGTCGCGCAGGCGCTGGATGACGCCCTGAACTGCGGCGCGGCCATCCCAGTATTGGCGATCAGCGGCCTGCAGGGGAGCGGCAAATCGACGCTGGCGGCCCAGGTGGTCGCATTGGCGGCATCGCGCGGCCTGCGTGCGGCCATGCTCTCCATCGACGATGTGTACCTCACCCGTGTCCAGCGCCAACGTCTGGCGCGGCAGGTGCACCCGCTGCTGCTGACCCGCGGCCCGCCGGGCACGCACGATCTGGCCTTGGCCCATGCCACCTTGGACGCCGTTGCGGCCGGCGGCCCGGTCGCCCTGCCCCGCTTCGACAAACTCGCCGACGAGCGCCTGCCCGAACAGGACTGGCCGCGCATCGACGGGCCACTCGATCTGCTGGTGTTCGAAGGGTGGTTCCTCGGAACCCCCGCACAGGACGAAACCGATCTGGACCCACCGCTCAACGCCCTTGAGCGCGAGGCCGATGCGGATGGCCGCTGGCGCCGCTGGTGCAATCACGCCCTCGCCACTGACTACCCCGCGCTGTGGCAGCGCTGCGACCGGCTGTGGTTCCTGCAGCCGCCGGATTTCTCGGTGATCCCGCGCTGGCGCTGGCAGCAGGAGCAGAACCTGCAGGCGGCCCAGCCCGACCGCAGCAGCATGAGCCGCGCCCAGCTGGAGCGCTTCGTGCAGTACTACGAACGGGTCAGCCGCCAGGCACTGCGTACCTTGCCCGCGTTGGCAGACACCGTGATTGCGCTGGACGAGCAGCGCCGGATCATTCCGACGCGCTGACCACGGCCACCAGAGGGCGCGCGGGAATCAACCGACCAGGAAGGTCACCCGCAGATTCACCCGCCATTCGGTGATATTGCCCTCGCCATCGGTCACCACCTTGGTTTCATTGATCCAGGCGCCCTGGATGCCTTTGACCGTCTCGGCCACCTTCTTCAGGCCACTGCGTACGGCGTCTTCCACGCTGGTCTTGGAGGACGCATTGATCTCGATGATTTTGGCGACGGACATGGGGCGCTCCGGTGGCGCGCGGGACAGTCCGCGCCGGCCCACCATGGGGGCCGGCGCGTAAAGGCGATGGCACGGAGATGTTAGGATCGAGGGTAATGAACCCCGCTCCGAACCTCATCCTGATTGGCCCGATGGGCGCCGGCAAAACCTGCATCGGGCGCCGGCTGGCCGAGCGCTTCACGCTGGATTTCGTGGATGCCGACCAGGCCATCGTGGACAGCACCGGGGCCAGCATTCCGGCGATCTTCGAACACTCCGGCGAAGCCGGCTTCCGCCAGCACGAGCGTCAGGTCCTGCACGCCCTGCTGGACGGCCACGGTCAACTGATCTCCACCGGCGGTGGCGCGGTGCTGGATCCGGACAACCGCGCGACGATCGCCCGCCGCGGTTTCGTGGTCTACCTGCGGGTCAGCGTGCCGGCCCAGCTGGAGCGGCTGGCCCGTGACCGCGGGCGCCCGCTGCTGCAGCGCCCGGACCGCGAACAGGTACTGCACGAGATGGCCGCCGCCCGTGACCCGCTGTACCAGGGCCTGGCCGACCTCACCCTGGATACCGATCTCTACACGCCCGCCGAGGCCACCGCGCAGCTGGTGCTGCGCCTGGCCGCGCAGTGGCAGCGACAGGAAACACCCGAATGACCCCCTCCCCGCGCACCGTTGCCGTCAGCGGCGACACCCCCTACACCATCCACATCGGCCCGGGCCTGCTCGGCCAGGGCGAGCTGCTGGCCCGCCATGTGCGCGGTCGCCATGTGCTGCTGCTCAGCGATTCCTCGGTGGCGCCGCTGTATCTGGCCGGGGTGACATCGGCGCTGCTGGCCGCGCGCCCGGACCTGCTGATCGGTGAGCTGGTGCTGCCGGCCGGCGAAGCCTCCAAGACCTTGGCCCACTTCGGCGATGCGATCACCGCACTGGCCACCCTCGGCGCCACCCGCGATGCCTGCGTGATGGCGCTCGGTGGCGGCGTCGCCGGCGATCTGGCCGGCTTTGCGGCCGCCTGCTGGATGCGCGGTGTCGATTGCGTGCAGTTGCCCACATCGCTGCTGGCGATGGTCGATTCGTCGGTCGGCGGCAAGACCGCGGTGGACATCCCCGAAGGCAAGAACCTGGTCGGCGCGTTCCACCCGCCGCGCGCCGTCATCGCCGATACCGCCGCCCTGCGTACCCTGCCCCCGCGCGAGCTGCGGGCCGGCCTGGCCGAGGTGATCAAGTACGGTGCGATCCGCGACCCGTTGTTCTTCCAGTGGCTGCAGGCCGAACACGCCGCGCTGCTGGCCGGCGATGACACCGCGCTGGCCCAGGCCATCGCGCGCAGCTGCGAGCACAAGGCCGAGATCGTGGCGCGCGATCCGCTGGAAAAAGGCGAGCGCGCCCTGCTCAACCTGGGCCACACCTTCGGCCACGCGATCGAAACCGAACAGGGCTACGGCGCACCCGGCAACGACAACCTCAACCACGGCGAAGCCGTCGCGGTCGGCATGGTCCTGGCCGCGCGCCTGTCGGCCCAGCTGGGCATGAGCGGGGACGCCGACACCAACCAGCTGCGCGAGCTGCTGCTGCGCTACGAACTGCCGGTGGCCATTCCTGCCGGCCTGCAGCCCGAAGCGCTGCTGGCCCGGATGCGGCTGGACAAGAAGAACGTCGCCGGCCGGCTGCGCCTGGTGCTGTGGCGCGGCATCGGCCGGGCCGAAGTGGTCGCCGATGTCGACGAGGCCGACGTGCTGCGCGTGCTCGCCGCCGGCTGAGCCTGCGACGTTCCGCCGCACCTGCCCGTCGCTGACGGCCGCCTGCGGCGTTCACGGCTACAATCAGGGCATGCGCGTCTTCCTGCACCAACACGCCCGCGGTGCCGATCCGGCCCGCTATCTCCAGCTCACCCTGCAACCGGACCTGTTCGGTGGCTGGGAGCTGCTGCTCGAGTCCGGCCCCATCGGCGGGCGCGGGCAACTGCGCCGCGAGCTGCATCTGCAGGAAGCCCTGGCGCTGGCCGCGTTCGAGAAGGCGCGCGATGCGCACCTGCATCGCGGCTACGAAGTGACCTACACCAGTGGCGATCCGCCGCCCTGAGCGGCCACCGCTCCGCCATCGCCCTACCGCCAGAACCCCATTCGGCCCTGTGCCACCAGATCCCAAGGAAGCGTTCCGTGACCAGCCCCTCCCGCCATGATCGCCTGCTGCGCGCCCTGCGCCGCGAACCGGTGGACTGCACCCCCGTCTGGCTGATGCGCCAGGCCGGCCGCTACCTGCCCGAGTACCGCGCCACCCGCGCCAAGGCCGGCAGCTTCCTGGCGATGGCCAAGAACCCGGACATCGCCTGCGAAGTCACCCTGCAGCCGCTGCGCCGCTTCGACCTCGATGCCGCCATCCTGTTCTCGGACATCCTCACCATCCCCGACGCGATGGGCCTGGAGCTGTACTTCGTCGAAGGCGAAGGCCCGAAGTTCCGCCACCCGGTCCGCGACGCGGCCGCCATCGCCAAGCTGGCGGTGCCGGACATGGAAACCGAACTGCGCTACGTGATGGACGCGGTGCGCGTGATCCGCCGCGAACTCGATGGCAGCGTGCCCCTGATCGGCTTCTCCGGCAGCCCGTGGACGCTGGCCTGCTACATGGTGGAAGGCGGCGGCAGCAAGGACTTCGCCCGCATCAAGGCAATGGCCCTGAACGAACCGGCCGCCCTGCACCAGCTGCTCTCGGTCGTCACCGACGCGGTGATCGCCTACCTCGCCGCCCAGCGCGCGGCCGGCGCCCAGGTGCTGCAGGTGTTCGACACCTGGGGCGGCGTACTCAGCCCGACCATGTACCGCGAATTCTCCCTGCGCTACCTGACCCGCATCGCCCAGGAACTCGAACGCGGTGACGGTGCCGAACGCACCCCGCTGATCCTGTTCGGCAAAGGCACCGGCCTACACCTCGGCGCCCTCGCCGACACCGGCGCCGACGCCCTCGGCGTCGACTGGACCCTGGACCTCGCCGACGCCGTCGCCCGCACCGGCGGCCGCGTCGCCCTGCAGGGCAACCTCGACCCCACGACCCTCTACGGCAACCCCGCCGCCATCGAACGCGCCGCCGGCCAGGTGCTCGACAGTTACGCCCAAGGCAACGGCGGCTCGCGCGAAGGCCACGTCTTCAATCTCGGCCACGGCATGTCCCCCGACATGAATCCCGACCACGTGCAGGTCCTGGTGGAAGCTGTACACCGCTTGAGCCGACGCTGATCGCCGCTGGTGGATAGCCGGCCAGCGGCCGGCACTACCCGGGCATGGCCAGCGACGCACGCGTTCTGCATCCAGGACGCGTGCTTTCGGTTTTGCACCTCAAGACGACGTAAGCATCCCATCGAGTGCCTGATCGGCCCCGATCATTGCCGCGCTGCGCGCGGCCATCCACGCATGGCGTGGATCTACCCATGCCATTCCCGGCATCACGTCCATTCAGGGCATCAAGACGAACGTCTGATTTCCTGCATTTCCGCTTTTCCTGTGACAGCCAGACAACAGTCATGGGTGTGGCACGGGTGGGTTGGCGGGACCATGAGCGCCATGGATGGCGCGACATGAGCCTCCATGGACGGATGTACGGCGTGTCCCGCCGACCCACCCGTGCCGCACCCTCTCCGCGACACCGATCGCACCAATGCTTCGGCTTCGGCTTCAGCTCTTGACCACCCCCTGATCCCACATCGGCGATCATATCGCCCTCGTTGACGAAGGCCCGCACCATGATGACCAGCAGCTACGCCTCGATCCGGCCCCTGTTGTGGCTCGTATCGCTGGCCATCTTCATGCAGATGCTGGACTCCACCATCGTCAACACCGCCCTGCCCGCCATGGCCCGCAGCCTCGGCGAAAGCCCGCTGCAGATGCAGTCCGTTGTCTTCAGCTACGCCCTCGCCGTCGCCACCTTCATTCCCGCCTCCGGCTGGATCGCCGACCGCTTCGGCACACGGCGCACCTTCCTGGTCGCCATCATCCTGTTCACCCTGGGCTCGCTCGCCTGCGCCCTCGCCCAGACCCTGCACCAGCTCGTCGGTGCGCGCGTCCTGCAGGGCATCGGCGGCGCCATGCTGCTGCCGGTTGGCCGCCTGGCCGTCATGCGCTCGGTCTCGCGCGAAGAGTTCCTGCGCGCCATGAGCTTCATCGCCATCCCCGCCCTGATCGGCCCGCTGATCGGCCCCACCCTGGGCGGCTGGCTGGTCGAAGTCGCCTCGTGGCACTGGGTGTTCCTGATCAACCTCCCGATCGGCATCATCGGCTATGTCGCGGCCATGAAAATCATGCCCGACCACTACGCCGAGCACCGCACCCGCTTCGACATCGCCGGCTACCTGATGCTGGCCTTCGGCATGGTCGTGCTCTCTCTCGCGCTGGACGGCATCTCCGGCATGGCGACACCGCATGCGCTGGTCATGCTCATGACCGTCGCCGGCCTCGCCGCGCTCGTCGGCTACTGGCTGCATGCGGCCAACTCCACGGCGCCGCTGTTCTCGCTCGCGCTGTTCCATGTGCCCAGCTACCGCATCGGCATCCTCGGCAACCTGTTCTCGCGCATCGGCAGCAGTGCCATGCCGCTGCTCATCCCCCTGTTGTTGCAGGTCGGCATGGGCATGAGCCCGATGAACGCCGGCCTGTTGATGATCCCGGTCGCCGCCGCCGGCATGGTCTCCAAGCGCTACGCGGTCAAACTCGTCGAACGCTTCGGCTACCGCCGCGTGCTGATGGTCAACACGGTGCTGGTCGGTCTGGCGATGGCCAGTTTCATCTTCATGACACCCGGGCAACCCGTGTGGGTCCGTGTCGTCCAGCTGGCCCTGTTCGGCGCCGTCAACTCGCTGCAGTTCACCGTCATGAACACCGTCACCCTGCGCGATCTGGATCGCGACTTCGCCAGCGCCGGCAACAGCCTGCTCTCGATGGTGATGATGCTCGCCACCGGCTTCGGTGCCGCGGCGGCGGGCAGCCTGCTCGCCGCGTTCAACCACCTCGATGTAGCACACGGCGCCACCGCCGCATTGCACGCCACCTTCGTCTGCGTCGGCGCCATCACCCTGACCTCCACGCTGATTTTCTGGCAGCTGCCCGATACCCGGCCTTCGCCGCGCGATGTGGAAGAGGTTGCCGAGTAACGGTCCGCGGCTACCGGGTGGCGTGCAGGACGCGCGCGATCGCTTCCACCAGCAGATCACCGGTCACCGGCTTGCGCAGGAACCCATTGAAACCTGCTGCGCGCGCCTGCTCCTCGATCGCAGGGTCCGTGCGCGCCGTCACCGCGATGAACGGCATCTCGAAGCCCTGGCCGCGCAGGTGTTCGGCCAGCGCGATACCGCCCAGTCCCGGCAGATCCAGATCCATCAGCACCACGTCGAACAGCGCCTCGCTGACCTCGCGCAGTGCCGACAGGGCATGCTCGGCATGCACCACCTCGTGGCCACGCGCCGACAGCAAGCCGCGCACCACTTCGGCCACGGTCAGATCGTCCTCCACCAGCAGGATCCGCAAGGGGGTCAGCACCCACCGCTCGCCCTCGGCACCGACCACCTCGGCCGCCATGCCGGACTGCAACGCCAGCGGCAACGTCACCGTGAAGCGCGTGCCCACGCCGAGCTGGCTGCGCACGCCGATCTGCCCCTGCATCGCCAGGGCGAGTTCGCGGCAGATCGCCAGGCCCAGTCCGCTGCCGCCGTACTGCGCGGCAGTTCGTGCACCCTCGGCCTGCTCGAAACGGCGGAACAGGCGTTCCTGCTGATCGCTGCTGATGCCCGGTCCGGTGTCTGCCACCTCGATGTGCAGGCCCCGTTCGGCGGTGATCCCGCGCACGATCAGGCGGACTTCGCCATGGCGGGTGAACTTGACCGCGTTGCCCAGCAGATTGAGCAGGATCTGGCGCACGCGCAGTTCGTCGCCCACCGTACTGGTGCCCACCGGCAACGCATTGTCGACCACGAAACGCAGCCCCTTCTGCTCGGCCAGTGCCGCCATCAAGGTGCACACATCATCCAGCAGGCGCTGCAGATGGAACGGCTGCGCCTGCAGCTCCAGCCGGCCTGATTCGATCCGTGCCAGGTCCAGCGCATCGTTGACCAGATGCAGCAGATGCTCGCCGGCGTGCCGGATCGATTCGGTGTAACTGCGCTGCTGCGGATTCAAGGGCGAGGACAACAGCAGCTCGCTCATGCCCAGTACCCCGGTCATCGGCGTGCGCACCTCGTGCCCCAGATTCGCCAGGAAACGGGTCTTGGCCATCGAGGCCTGCTCGGCCAGCTCCTGCTTCTGCAGGGCCAGCTGGTACGCATGCCGGCGCTGCAAACGGCGCCGGTACAGCCAGGCGAACAGACTGAGCAACAGCAACACCGCCGAGGTCAGCAGCAACAGGCCGGTCAGACTGCGCCACCACGGCGGCTGCACGCGGAACTCAAGCACCTGCACCCGCGACCAGATGTGATCGGCCGAGCGCGCCTGCACCTCCAATCGATAACGGCCAGGCGGCAGGCGCGAGAACAGACGCTCCCCTGCCGGCCCCACTTCCACCCAGTCCGGATCGTAGCCAGCCAGCCGGTAGCGGTAATTGTTCGAGGTGGAATCGGCGAAGGACAGCAACCGCGCCACGATGCGCAGATCGCGATCACCGTCGGCGATGTCCAGCGGCGTGACGTGGGTCAGGTCGAGCACCCGCTCGCCGCGACGCACCTCCACGCGTTCGATCACCAGGGGCGCACGGCGCGTGGCCGGCTTGACCTGCTCCGGATCGAACACCACCACGCCGGCCGGGGTACCGCCGACAATGCGCCCGCTCGGCGTCAGCGTCAGCGTGCGGCGACGGAATTCCTGGCTGGGCAAGCCGTCATGCACGCCGTACGGACGCACGCTGCCGGTGACCGGATCAACGCGGATCAGCCCGCGCGCATTCGCCGCCCATACCACCCCCTGACGATCCACGACCAGCCCGGTCGCGGTCACCTCCGGATACCCGGCACTGCTGCCGATCACCGACTGCAGCGTGAGCCGACCGCTGTCCCAGCGATACTGCGAGAGCTTGCCTTCTTCGGACAGCCACACACTGTCATCCGCCGCGAAGGCGAACGCATGCACGCCACCGGATGGCCCGCCCGGTAAAGGTTCAAACCGCGAACGCGTCGGCACCCACTGCAGCATCCCCTGGGCGTTGGCTACCCACAGCTGATCCTGCGGACCACACTGGATGTCCTGCGCGATCTGCGTGGACGCCAGCCCGGCGTGACCGAGTGCGGCACGGTGCAGCACGCGCCCGTCCAGATCGCGCTGCTGCAGTCCGGTCGATGAGGACGTCCACAGGCGCTGGCCGTCGCATATCGCCATCGATTCAATCGCCCCGTCCATGGTCGCGTCAACCGCCGCCTGCCGGTCCCAGCGCCGGATCCGGTCGTGCTTGGGGTCATAGCGCAGCAGCGCATCCCACGAGCCGATCCAGACCTGTCCGCGCGGGTCTTCCAGCACCGACTGCAGCCACTGCGTGCCGTCGACCCAGGTACGATGCTGCTGGATCTCACCGCTGACCGGGTCGAACTTGTCCAATGCACCGTGGGTACCGACCGTCCACACGCCGCCATCGGCAGCCGCCCCCATGCCAAGCACATACGCATTGCGCAGCGACGCCGGGTCGTCCTCCAATCGCGACAGCACGGAGAACTGCCACCAGCGCGGCAACAGATGCCACAGCCCGCCGTTGGTGCTGGCCAGCCAGATGCCACCTTCGCGGTCTTCGTAGGCACCGGTCCAGTTCGGCCGCACCTGGCCTCGCGCCACCGCGCTGTACAGCGGCACCTGCTGGTACTGGTTGTTCATGGCCCGGCCCAGCCCGGAACGGGTATCGAGCCAGTACCCGCCCTGCTCATCACGCAGCATCATGCCCAGGATCTGGTCGCCCTCGGATACCTTCCACGGCGCCGGTTCGAAGCGGCCATCCGGTCGGCGGACGGTGACCCCGGCATTGCTGCTGATCCACAGGCTGCCGTCCGGCTCGGCGGTCAGGCCGTTGATCACGCGTGGCGTCAGCTGCGCGTCGGGAACCGGATCGAAATCATGGCCGGTCCACCGCGCCAGGCCGGCCTGGGTTCCGACCCAGAGGCTGCCATCGAGCGTGGTGGCCAGATAGCCGACCGACGCCGCCGGCAGGCTGCGCGGGTTGCCGGGTTCGGGCATGAACCGGGTCAGGGTGCCGTTGCGGTCCAGTCGATGCAGGCCGCCTTGGTTGGTCCCGAACCAGAGGGCGCCGTCCGGCGTGGAGGCCAGGCTCCAGATCGTATTGCTGCCGATCTCCGGATGGCTGTCACGATCGTAGAAACGGATCTCGCGCCGATCGGCCGACATCATGGCCAGACCGGCATTCTCGGTGCCGATCCAGACCTGGTTGCGCGCGTCCACATGCACGGTCCAGACATGGTTGTCGCGCAGGCCATCCTCGGCGCGCCAGACGCGGTAGTTGCGGCCGTCGTAGCGGGCAAGCCCATCGTTGGTGGCGATCCACAGATAGCCGAATCGATCTTCGGCCATGCGGTTGACGGTATTGGAGGGCAGACCGTCGAACACGGTGAGCTGCCGCGGCGTCGGCGGTACCGGCTGGGCCGACACACCTGTCGACCAGAGCACACACAGGCCGATCAGCAACGGCCATAGCACACGCAACACCAATGCCTCTCCCCGGGTCTGTCAGTGATTCCCTGCCGCCGCCCGGCAATGCCCGCATAGTAAACGGTTCCCCGCGCCGGCACGATCCGCTCAGCCCGGTCGCATCCGCCGCATTGCCGCCTGCAGCGCTTCGCCGGCCACGGGTTTGTGCAGCAGGCCATCGGCGCCGGCCAGCGTGACCTGCGCGACCAGGTCCGGATCACGGCGCGCAGTGACCACCAGCGCCGGCTGGCGATGGCCCTGCTGGCGGATCAGCCGCAGCAGTGACATCCCATCCATTCCAGGCAGATCCAGATCCAGCAGGATCACCTGCACGCCGCCACCGGCCAGCTGGGCGAGGGCCGACAGCGCATGGCCGGCGTGGGTGACGGTATGGCCGTGTACCCGGAGCAGACCGGAGACCACCTCGGCAACAAGCGGGTCGTCTTCCACCAGCAGCACATGCAGCGCGCCAGCAGCGAGCGGCGCGTCCGGAGTGTCGGGCTGATCCTGCTGCCAGGGCAGCGCCAGGCTGAGGCTACCCTGCCAGGTCCCATCGGCGCGCTGGAGCAGATGCAGGCGCCCGTGCTGGGCATGCACCAGTGCGTCGGTGTCAGTGAGCGCCTCGCGCAGCGTCGACAGCGCCGGCGACGGACACGCACCGGGGGTGGCGATCACATCCAGCAGCAGGCCCGCGCGTCCGGGCAGCGACGCCGCGCGGACCCCGATCCGTACCGCACCGGTGTGCGTGACCAGGGTCCACAGCAGGCTATCGAGCACATGGCGCAGCCGATCCGGGTCAGCCTCGATGCATGCACTGGCGGGCAGTTGCCGGCACAGCGCGAGTGCGCAGCCGCGATCGGCCAGCGGATCCACCAGCGCCGCCTGTACGCTGGAAAGCCACGCGGCCATGTGGACACGACGCGGCTGCAGCGGCAGCTTGCCGGCCTGCAACCGGGCCGTGTCGAGTGCGGTATCGATCACCTCCAGCAATGTGCGCCCCCCCTCCTGGATGCGCAGCACCTGCACACGTTCGCGCGGTGCGAGCGGCGCGATCAACAGCAGTTCGCTCATTCCCAGCACACCGGTCAACGGCGTGCGGATCTCGTGGCCCAGCGTGGCCAGATAGTGAGCCTTGGCCTCGGCCGCCTGCTCGGCACGCCGCTGCCCGGCTTCGGCCCGCTGGCGGGCGGTGTGACGGGCGTAACGACGGCGCGCCCGCCATAGGATGAGGGTCAGTGCGCCGGCACCGCCCAGCAGCAGCAACGCCCACGCGCCTGGATGAGACCAACCGCTGTACGCCACCTGCAGCCGGGTGGACTGCAGTGGCGACCAGCGTCCGTCCGCGCCGCGTGCCTGGTACTCCAGTACGTGTTCGCCTGCCGGCAGCCGTGGAAAGCCGCGCGTGCCGCGTTCCCCGGCACGGACCCACTCCGGGTCCTTGCCGCGCAACCGAAACCGGTAATCGCTCACCCCGCCATGGCTGCCGTTGAGCAGCCGGGCTGACAGTTGAATGTCGCGATCATCGGCATTGAACCGCAGCGGGTCCGCAGCGGGCAGCTCGATCCAGCGCCCCTGCCGACGCACCTTTACCCGGTCGATCACCACCGTCGCGGGCACCTTGGCACCGGCCATGCCTGCGGGGTCCCACGCCATCACATCCCCGTCCACATCAATGGCGAGGAGGTGACGTCCTGCTGCGATCAACCCGTGATCGAACACCATCATCGGCAGGCCATCATCGGCCGTGTAGAGCCGCACATCGCGTTGCTGCGGCTGTAGTCGCACCACGCCCCGTGCGCTGGTCGACCACAGCGCACCGTGGGCCTCTGCCAGCCCACGCGGCATCACCGACGGCAGCCCGTGTGCAGCATCGAAACGCACGACCCGACGCAAACGACCTGCGTCGTGGCGATAGGCCGCCCAGCCCTCCGCATCGGCCATCCAGAGCTGACCATCGGTGGCCAGATGCAGTACGCCGATCTGGCGCCGGGGCGCTTGGGGTACCGGCGCAAACCAGGCGTCGTCGGGACGCCATTGTTTGAGGCCTTCGCGATCCCACAGCCATGCCTGGCCGGCGGTGCCGCACGCCAGGGCGAAGGGCGCCGCCCCCGGCCGCAGCCGCGCCGCGTCGTACGACCACGTACCCAGTTCGACGCCCTGTGTGGTGCGTTGCTGCAGATGCCCCTGCCCCGCCAACCAGAGCTGGTCGCCACAGATGCGCAGCACGGCATATGCCGTGGCCACGCCCTCCGCGCCCTCCGCGTCAGGCAGGCGCCAGCGTTCGGAACGGCCGCGCAACGGATCCAGACGGGTGAGCCATGGCGCTGCGAATACCCACACCTGCCCATGACGGTCTTCGACCAGGACGTGCCGATCGGCCCGTTGTGGGTCATGCGCATAGGACCAGCGGCGCGAGTCGAATCCACGCGTGGGCGATACCTTGGTCAACCACCCGCCGCGCACGTACCACGCGTTGCCGTCGGCCGCAGGCGCCAAGGCACCCGCCGCTTCCCCGGCAGCGCCACCCGTGGCCTTGAAGCGCTCGGTGTGCCGCCATTGCGCGCCCAATCGCCACACGCCTTGATGACTGCCAAGCAGCCAGACCCGACCGTAGCGGTCTTCCACGACGCGTGCGATGCGCGGCAGCGTGCGTCCAGCGACAGCGGGCAGCGCGACCGCACGCGCATTCTGTCCCGTGCTGTCCTGCCACCACACCTGCCCGCTGTCGGAAAACCACTGCCCGCCGCCCCTGCTGTGCCCCAGCCATCGGCGGCCCGGGTTGCCCTCCCCGTTCGCTGGCTGCAGGCCCGGCAGGCGGCGCACCTGCGTGCCATCGGCGGTACTGGACCACACTGCTCCCTCGGCATCCAGGCCCAGCGCCGTCACCGGCAGCGTTGTCGCTCCCAGCAGCGTCGGCGGCTGAAACCGGTCGCCCTGCCACCGCGCCAGACCCGCCGCGCTGCCGATCCACACGCCGCCCCCGGCATCCGCGGCCAGCCTTTCCACCCGCGCCGACGGCAGGCCGCGGCCATCGGCAGCCGGCAGATACTGGCGCAAGCGCCCTTCGCGGCCGAGTCGAAACACCCCCGCTTCGCGCGTCCCGAACCACACACTGCCATCGGCCAGCGGCTGTACCGCCAGCACAGGGCTGGCCGCGGCAGTGCCGGTGCCCGGGCCGGCCCAGCGCGCAAGCTGCTGCCGGTCTGCCGACATGCGCTGAAGGTGGCCGTTGCCGGTCCCGATCCAGAGCTGGTCCTGGGCATCGAGCGCCATGCTCAGCACTTCGTTGTCGGCCAATCCCTCTTCCATCCGCCACACGCGGAAGCCGCTGCCGTCGTGCCGCGCCAGGCCATCGGCGGTGGCGAACCAGAGGTAACCCTGGCGATCCTCGACGATCTCATGGACCACGTTGGAAGGCAGGCCGTCAGCGGTGGTGACGCGCTGGGCAGGGCTGGGCAGTGCGAAGGCGGGAACCACCGCCGCCAGCCAACACACCAGTGCATACAGACAGCGCATCACCGCCGACCGGATGCCGTTCTGCGTGGGCACTGCGCCAGGCATGCCGCCAGCGTCGTCCGGCTCGCCGGCAAGCGCAGGAACATATCAAAACCTGCTGCCGCGGCGTCGCGCTCGACCGCGCTGTCCGCGCGTGGCGTGAGTGCCAGACGCCGGACTCCTGGCCACTGATACAGCAACCGCGTTGCGACCCGTTCCCCGCCAAGGAGGACATCGGGATCACTCGCGATCAGATCCCATGGCCCCATCACCACGCCCGCACCGGCAGGCTCATCGATGTCATGCACGGTCACCACGGTATGTCCAAGCGAGGCAAACAACGCGTGCAGCACCTCGGCCACCGGCGTCGCCGGCAGCACGAGCAGTACACGCAGTGGATTGACCGGCAGTGTGTCGGCGCGCACCGGCACGGCCACGTCATCGGCAATGGCAACGCAGCGCGACAGCGGTAATCGCACTTCGAAGCACGATCCCTCACCCGGCCGGCTCGACACCTCGATCTCGCCGCCCATGGCGCGGGCCAGATCACGCGATATCGCCAGCCCCAGGCCGGTGCCCCCGTAGCGTGCAGCCGTCTGTGCGCCATCGGCCTGTTCGAAACGCTGGAACAGGCGTGCGCACTGCGCCGCACTCATGCCCGGACCGGTGTCGATCACGCGCAGTACCACACCAAGACCATCCCTGCCTGCGCTCACTTCAAGGCGAACCGTGCCGCGCGCAGTGAACTTGACTGCATTGCCCACCAGGTTGAGCAGGATCTGCCGCAGATACCGCACGTCACCGTGGAAGCGTGCAGATGCCGGCAGCGTGTTGTGCCACGTCAAGGCCAATGCCTTGCGCTGCGCCACCGGCAGCAGCAACGCGTGTACCGCTTCAAGCAACGGCTCAAGCACGAACGCCGTCGGCTGCGGCGCCAGGCGCCCGGACTCGATGCAGGCCAGGTCGAGGGCATCATCCATCAACCGGAGCAGGTGCTCGCCGGCCTGGTGGATGCTGTCGACCCGACGGCGTTCGACCGGTGCAAGGGCCACCCGTGCCAGCAGTTCACTCCAGCCCAGCACGACCGTCATCGGCACGCGGATGCGTCCGCCCAGGCTGGTCAGGAACCGCGTGCGCTGCAGCGACGTCTGCTCGGCGTGGTGCTGCCGCGCGCGCAGCTGCTGCCAATGTCGCCGCCGCTTGCCGCGCCGGTGGCACAGCTGTACCGCCAACCAGACCAGAGCAAGACCGGCCGCACCTGCCCCACCTTTGGCGAGCGGTGTCTGCCACCATGCAGGAGACACCTGCAGCACCACGCGCCGAGCAGGCGACCAGCCGCCATCGCCCTGCCGTGCCTGGATGTCCAACGTGTGCAGGCCGACCGGCAACCGTTCAAACACGCGCTGACCGGCCGACCCGCTGTGCACCCAGTCCGGATCCTGCCCCTGCAGGCGGAACCGGTATGCCACGCGGGTCGGCGCGCCGCCCAGCAGACGTGCCGCCACGCGCACCTGACGGTCGGCACCGGACAGCGAGACCGGTGCCGTGCCGGTCGGCAGTGTGATCTGCCGGGACCCACGCCGCGCGGTGATCGCGTGCACGACCAGCCCGGGCATCCGCCGCGGCGGCATCACCGCCCCGGGCGCGAACAGCAGCAGACCACCTTCATGCACTGCAGCGGCCAGGCGTCCCTCGGCAGTGCGCACCAACCGCCGCGCCAGCACCTCCTGCGCCGGCAGGCCATCGTCACTGCCGAGCTGTCGCACGCCGCCACCGTGGGGATCGACACGGATCAATCCGCGCGGGCCTCCCGCCCATGCGATGCCCCGATCATCGACCACCAGCGCCCGTGCCAGCAGCTGCGGGTAGCCGTGAACAGCACTGAAACTGTCGGTCTTCCGCAGCTGCTGCCCATCCCACCGATACCGCCGCAGCATCCCCGGACCGCTTGCCCAGTAGTGCCCATCCGGCCCGCGGGCGATCGCCCCCACTTCCTCCTGGGGCGCCCCGGCGACCGCCGCGAAACGCTCCTGCGCCGGCAACCAGCGTTTGATCCCGGCACGATCGGTCGCCCACACCGATTCCCCGGCACCACACAGCAACTGGGGCCCGGCGACCGGTGGCACCAACCCCAGCGTCTGCGGTGTCGCCGACAGCTGCACTACGCCGTCAGCATCGCGTCGTTGTATCCGATCGGCCCGCGCCAGCCACAGTGCGCCATCACTGCAGACCTTCAGGTCCACGCCGCCGGCCGTGCTGCCCAGGTCCAGCAGCCAGTGCCGCATCCGGCCGGTGGTGGGCTCATAGCGGGAGAGCGTGTTGCCACTGGTCAACCACAGGCGCCCGCGTGGATCCTCCGCCATGCCGACCGCTGTCTGATGCATGCCCTCGGGCCGGTAGTCGATGCCCAGGCGGCTGGTGCCGGTGCGCAGATCCACGCGCTGCACGCGTCCACCGTCGGTGGCCACCCACAGCCGCTCGCCGCGCGAGGGGGCCAACGCCCACACATGCGCGCTGTCCAGACCGGGCAATCCATCCCGCGCAGCAGGCAACAGCGTGAACTGGTGCCAGCGCGCGGGCAGATGCCACAGCCCCTGATCGCGGCCCGCCCACCACATGCCGCCCAGCCGGTCCTGGAAAGCGCTGCCGATCGCCGGCGTCACCGTATCGCCATCGTGATCGCGAAGCGGTACCGGTTGCATCGACTGCGCGGCGCGATGCCGGGCCAGCCCTGACGGCCCGGTTGTCCATAGCTCACCCTCGCTGCTGCGCAGCACCGGCATGTCCATGCCCGATGGCGATGTGCCTAGGCTGCCGTCGTCGTCCCAATGGACCACGGTGCTGCGCGTGCGCCCCCAGACACCGCCCTGCGGATCGGGCCACAGGGAGTCGACCGGGCCGGTGTCGCCCGTCGGCATCGCGAGCACCGTGAACTGCGCACCATCCAGGCGCATCACGGCCTGCGGCGTAGCGACCCAGAGCCGCCCTGTGCGATCCACCACCAGCGCCGTGATCCTGCGCATCGGCACGCCGTCATGCAGCAGCGGCACCACGCGCCACCGGCCGTCGGGGTACCGCGCGAAGAGACCCTCCGTGCCCGTACCAACCCAGAGCGTGCCATCTGCGGTGCTGGTCATCTGCTCGATGCCGGTGCGTGGCAGCAGCACGCCCGCCGTACCCGGCTCGCTGTGGAAGACACGGCGATCGGCCGACAGTGCGATCAGGCCCTGCGACGCGGTGACAAGCCAGATGCGCTGGAGAGCATCCACATGCAGGGCGCGGAGGTCGCCGTCGGGCAACCCCTGCTCGCGCCGCCACGCACGAAAGCGATGCCCATCGAAGCGCAGCAGGCCGTCATCGCTGGCCATCCACAGATACCCCTCCCGGTCTTCGTCAATCGCGCGGATGACCGACGTCGGCAAGGCGTCGGCCGGCCCTACGCGTCGTGGCCAGGGCAGCGTGATCAAGCCCTCGGCGACCGTCGGCAAGGGCAATGACAGGACGACGATGAGCAGACGGGCTGCCCATCGCCTGCCCGCATGACTGCTTTGGCCTCCTGCCACCCGTACTCCGACACACCTCAGCTGCTCGAACAGCAAGGTATGTCGAGAGCGCGCCCGCGCCGTGCTTTGGACCGTGTGTGCGTCACACCTTGGTCAATCAACTTTCGAATTGGAAGCGCACATTCAACATACGACGCCGATAAACGACCCGCGCCGCGATCAGTACGGCATGGGGCGGCCGGCACGCGCCTGTGCGATGGCCTCCACCAGCAGGTCACCGGTCACCGGCTTGCGCAGGAAGCCATCGAAGCCAGCATCGAGCACCTGCTGCTCGGCATACGCATCCGAGCGCGCGGTGACCGCGATCAGCGGCAGCTCGTAGCCCATTGCCCGCAGTTGCCCGGCAATGGCAAGGCCATCCAGTGCCGGCAGGTCGAGATCGAGCAGACCGATATCGAACCGGTCGGCAGCCACTTCGGACAATGCCGCCAGACCGTGCAGCACGTGCACCACGTCATGCCCGCGGGTGCGCAGCAGGCCGACAATCACGTCGGCAACCGTCGCATCGTCCTCGACCAGCAGGATGCGCAGCGGGGGCAATGACGTGCGCAGTTCCTGGCCCGCCTCGCGCAGCGTGCCGACCGGCTGGACCGACCAAGGCAGGGGCAACTCCACGGTGAAGCGGGCGCCGTGACCCGGTCGGCTGTCGATGCCGATGCGACCGCCCATCGCCACCGCCAACTCCTGGCAGATCGCCAGCCCCAGCCCACTGCCACCGTACCGCGATGCGGTGCGTGGGCCATCGGCCTGCTCGAAGCGATGGAACAACCGCGCCTGTTGATCCTCGTTGATGCCAGGACCGGTATCGGCGACCTCGAACACGAGACCTCGCCCGTCATCGCACAGGTCGACGCCCAGCCCGACATGGCCGTGCTCGGTGAACTTGATCGCGTTGCCGAGCAGATTCATCAGGATCTGGCGTACGCGCATTTCATCGCCACTGGCCTGCACTGGCCCCGGCAGGGTGAAGCTGCGTTCGAAGGCCAGGCCTCGGTGGTGCGCCATGGGCTCCATCAACGCCCCCACCTGCTCCAGCAGCGACATCAGATCGAACGGGCGCAGGTCCAGCTCCAGCCGGCCCGCTTCGATGCGCGCCAGGTCCAGTGCGTCGTTGACCAACCGCAGCAGGTGCTTGCCGGCATGCTGGATCGAACCGGCATAGCCGCGCTGCACCTCATCCAGCGACGTAGCCAGCAGCAGCTCGCTCATGCCCAGCACGCCGGTCATGGGCGTGCGCACTTCATGACCGAGCGTCGCCAGGAAGCGGCTCTTCGCCTGCGAGGCCTGCTCGGCCAACTGCTGCTTGTGCACCGTGAGCTGCCATTGCTGGCGACGACGCAGGCGCGCACGGGCCACGTAGGCCACCACCGCAATCGCGATCAGGCCGAGCAGCACATACCCCACGATTGCCCAGCCGCTGCGCCACCACGGTGGGCGCACCTCCAGTGCGAGCGTGCTGGAAGGCGTCCAGTCGCCTTGTGGCGTGGCCGCCTGCACCTCGATGCGGTAGGTTCCCGATGGCAGGCGCGAGAGCAGGCGCTCGCCATCGGCCGCCTGCATCACCCAGTTCTGGTCATACCCGGACACGCGGTAGCGGTAGCGGTTGCCCTGCGGGTTGGCGAACGACAACAGGCGCGCGGACACGATCAGGTCGCGATCCCGCGGGCCGAGCACGATCGGTGCGTGCGTCGACAGCATCTGCTGGCCCTCGGCGTCATCGCGACGGACCTGCACGCTGTCGATCACCAGCTGCGAAGGCGGCAGCACCCTGTCCGGGGCATCCGGGTCGAAGCCGACCAAGCCGGTCGCGGTGACGGCCAGCACACGGCCATCGCGCGCCTGCACCGGTGGGCGGTTGCTGAACTCCACATCCGGCAGCCCGTCGCGCTCGCCATACAGGCGCAGGCGCCGTTCGGTGCCGTGCCAGCAGATCAATCCGCGCGGGGTGGTCGCCCACACCTCACCGTGCGTGCCCAGCGCCAGCCCGCCCATGGAGACAGGCGGCATGCCCTCGGCGGGGCCGACGCGCTCGCGCAGGCTCATGCTCAGCCCGTCCCAGTGATACCGTTCCAGCGCCCCCTGGCGGGCCAGCCAGAGTTCGTCCGGCCCGGTCCACGCCGCATCGTAGATGCTGCCGCGCGAGATGCCCGGCACCTGCACGAACCGGCCCTCGCGCCACCGCCGCAGGCCGATGCTGTCGCTCATCACCCACAGATCGCCACGCGGATCGAACACCATCTGTTCGATCGGGTTCTCGGTCAGCCCGCGGTCCTGATCGTTACGGATGGTATCGAGTACGTTGCCCTGCGCATCGCGCCGCTGGACACCGAAATTCATGATCGACAGCCACAGCTCGCCATTGGGTGCCTGCCGGATCAGGTCGATGCGCTGACGCACATCCGCGCCGCCGCCGATCTTCCATTCGCGCAGCGCGCCGGTCGCCGGCTGATACAGGCTCAGCCGGCCGGCACGGCCGATCCACACGGCGCCATCGTCGCGCGGCAACAGCGACCAGCCCGCACCGACGCCGATCTGCGTGTCATCGGCAATCTGCCGCAGCTGGCCCTGCGCGTCGAGACGGTACAGCCCGTGCGCGCCGGAGATGTAGAAGTCATCGCCGTGCGCGGCAGCGCCGAGCAGATAGACACTGTCCAGCGGCTTGCCATCGAGCTGGTACCAGCTGGAGAAACGCTTCCAGTCCGGCGGCAGGTACGCCAGGCCCTGAGTCAGCATCGCCACCCACAGCCCGCCCTCATGATCCTGCAGCATGTCCAGCACGCCACTGCGTGCAGTCAGGAAGCCGCTGCCGGCGTCGCCGGCGAGCAGCCGCATGGTGTTCGCATCGCCACGATACAGACCATCGGCGGTGCCCAGCCAATACCCGCCGTTGCGGTCATGAACGACATTGGCCGCGCGCACATCCGCGCTGAGCTTCCAGGGTGCCGCACGGGCCCGGTCGTCGGCATCGATGCGGAACAGGCCACCTTCGGTGCCGGCCCAGACAGTGCCGTCCGGCTCGCGGGTGAGGCGGAACACGCTCTTGCCCGCCAGCAGCGTGGGCGCGATGCGGGTGAAGCCATCGCCCTCCCAGCGGGCCACACCATTGGAGGTGCCCACCCATACGCGTCCCTGAGGATCGGACAACAGCGTGTAGATGGTGTTGTCAGGCAGGCTGCGCGGATCGTCCGGGTCGGCCTGGTACTTGACCAGCGTGCCGTCCTCGCTGCGCCGGCACAGACCATGCTGGTTGGTGCCGATCCACAAGGACTGCGCGGCATAGGCCAGCGACCAGAACTGGCCTTCGCAGGCCTCGCTCAAGGCGGAAAAACGGGTGAACGCCGTGCGTTCCGGGCCAAGCATGCTCAGGCCCACACCGTTGCTCCCCACCCAGACCCGGTCCAGCGGATCGACCAGCAGCGTTTCCACCTCGTTGCCGGGCAGCGAGCCAGGATCGGCCGGATCATTGCGCCACACCCGCAGGCCGACGCCGTCCACGCGGGCCAGTCCGTCATCGGTACCGGCCCAGATGTACCCCTGGCGGTCCTGGGCGAGCGCCAGCACCATGCGCGACGGCATGCCTTCGGCGGCGCTCAGACGGCGCAAACGTGGCGTTTCTGCCGATGTCCCTGCGGCTTCCAACACTGACGGCACTGCGCACAACCACAGCACCAACAGCACGATGCCTGCACCCCAGCGGCGCGTGCTCATCGATCCGGATCTCCCTAATGGTGAGGATTGTCACACAGCGATCAGGACGGTGTCCGCATTCTGGCCCTGCTGCCGTGGATGGAACGGGCTGTTCCCGCGGCAGGCGAGCGAGCCAGCACAGGCGGCCGGCGCTGTTGTCTGCCGCACCACGATCTGTTGCAGCCATGACGCTGCGTCCGATGACACGGCTGTGCGTATGATCGCCCCAGACCCTGATGGAGGCTGCGACGTGCTGAAGCGCCTGACACTTTCCCTGCTGCTGGCCGCCACCCCGCTGCTCGCCACTGCCGCGCCGGACCGCTATCGGCTGGACCCGGTGCACACCCGTGTGCTGTTCGCGGTCGAGCATGCCGGTTTCTCGCATGCGTTGGGGACGGTATCAGGCAGCGACGGCGTGCTGGTGTTTGATCCGGATGACTGGCGCAGCGCGCGGCTGGAGGTCAGCGTGCCGATCCAGCGCCTGGACCTGGGCGACGCCAAATGGAATACCGCCACGCTGGCGCGCAACCTGCTCGATGGCGAGCGATTCCCGGAGGCACGCTTCGTCTCCACGCATGTCGAGCCCATCGATCCGACCCACGCCAACGTTACCGGCCAGCTCACGGTACGGGGGGTGACCCGCGAGGTGACCCTGGCGGTCACCCTCAACGCACTCAAGCGGCATCCACTTCCTCCGTTCCGCCGTACCGCTGGCTTCTCGGCCACCGCCACGCTCAGCCGCAGCGCCTTCGGCGTGGATGGCTGGGCCTCGATGATCGGTGATGAGGTGCAGTTGCGGATCGAGGCCGAAGCCGTGCGTGATCGCAACGCCGGCGATCCTGCCGATACCGCTCCCACCGAGGCACCGGGAACTCCCACCGCCCCGGCCGACTCAGATACCCCACAGCCGGTCCAGGAGACCACGCCATGACCGCCAAGAACACCCCGACCCGATGGGGTGGCGTCAGCCAGACCCTGCACTGGCTGATCGCCATACTGATCCTCGCCCTGGGCATCGTCGGGCTGACCATGGGCGAACTGCCCAGGACCCCGAAGTACTTCTGGGTCTACACCATGCACAAATCGATCGGCATCACCGTGCTGGCGCTGGTCGTGACCCGCCTGCTGTGGCGCCTGTACGCCGGCACACCACACCCGGTGCCGGGCACGCCGACGTGGCAGGAGCGCATCGCCTCGGCAACCCATTGGCTGCTGTACGTGCTGATGTTCGCCATTCCGCTGTCGGGCTGGCTCTACGACTCGGCCAGCGGCCTGCGTCCATTCCGCTGGTTCGGGCTGGTCGACGTGCCGAAGCTGAGCCCGCCGGACGAACGCGTCACCCAGATCTCGCACGCCATCCATGAGTGGGGCTTCTGGCTGTTGATCGCCGTGGTCGTGGCCCATGCCGGTGCGGCGCTTTATCACCATTTTTACCAACGCGATGCCACGCTTGCGCGCATGCTCCCGCAGCGCTGGCTTGCCTCCCCCCAGAAGGATTGACCATGAACATCAAGCTCACCTCTCCCGCCGCCGTCGCTGCCGCCCTGGCCGGGCTGCTGGCCACTGCCCCGGTGCTGGCAGCCGACTACGTGCAGGCGCCCGGCTCGGTGCTGGCCTTTGCCACCAAGTACGACGGCGAAGTGTTCACCGGCACCTTCCCGGGCTTCGACACCCGGATCAGCTTTGATCCGGCCAAGCTGGACGATGCCAAGCTGGAAGTGACCATTCCGCTGGCCAGCGCCAAGAGCGGCAACAGCGACCGCGATTCGACCCTGCAGGGCGCGGACTTCTTCAACGTGGGCAAATTCGCCCAAGCCAAGTACAGCGCCACCAAGTTCCGCTCGCTGGGCAACAACCAGTACGCGGCCGACGGCACGCTGGAACTGCGCGGCGTGAGCAAGCCGGTCACCCTGACCTTCACCTGGACCCCGGGCGCGCAGCCGGTGCTGGCCGGCAAGGCCACGGTCAAGCGCCTGGACTTCGGTGTGGGTGGCGGCGACTGGGCCGACACCAAGACCATTCCGAACGAGACCGCGATCAGCACGAAGGTGGTCCTGAAGGCGAAGTAACGTCAGATGGCGGTAGTGCCGGCCGCTGGCCGGCTCCTCGCGCGATGATCGACTCCCGGGAGCCGGCCAGCGGCCGGCACTACCGCATCCAGCACCGCCAAGCGGCGCTGCGTGTCAGCCGATCCAGGCCTGCAGCCCCGCCACATCGAACGGCCAGTCCAGTTCCCGCCCCTGCGCATCGCGCAGCACCGGCACCCGCCGCCCGTAGCGGGCCTCCAGCGCGGTGTCGTCATCGATGAACACACTGTCCAGATCGGCCACCCGGGCCTGGGCCAGCACCGCCAGGGCCTGGTCGCACAACTGGCAGTCATCACGCTGGTACAAGGTAAACACCGGCCCACCCGCCTTGGGAAATGTTGCGCCGCACTCAAGGCTGGCGCCTGCGACAGCATAGAATAGCGCTCCATCCGATACCCGCAGTTTGGCAATCATGGCTGTCAGCACGTTCGACGTTTTCAAGATCGGCATTGGCCCGAGTTCTTCGCACACCGTGGGACCGATGAAGGCTGCCGAACGTTTCGTGCACCGCTGGCTGCTCGATCCGGGCCATCTGCAGGACGTGGTGCGCATCCGCGCCGACGTCTACGGCTCGCTGGCCCTGACCGGCCGTGGCCATGGCACCGACAAGGCGGTGCTGCTCGGTCTGGAAGGCCAGCGCCCGAACCTGATCGATCCGGACATCATCCCCGAGACGCTCGAGCGGATCCGCAGCAGCAAGCGCATCCGCCTGATGGGCCAGCATGAGATCGCCTTCGACGAGAAGCGCGACCTGGGCCTGAACAAGCGCCAGAAGCTGCCGTACCACACCAACGGCATGCGCTTCACGGCTTACGGTGCGGACGAGCAGGTGATCGCCACGCGCGATTACTACTCCGTCGGCGGCGGCTTCGTGGTCAACCAGGACGACGCGGCCGATGACCGCATCGTTCCTGATGAAACCCCGCTGCCCTACCCGTTCAAGAGCGGCGATGAGCTGCTCGCGCAGACCGCCCGCAGTGGCCTGAGCATCGCCCAGATGATGTTCGAGAACGAAAAGTGCTGGCGTACCGAGGACGAGATCCGCGACAGCCTGCGCGAGATCTGGAGCGCCATGCAGGCCTGCGTGGAGCGCGGCATCCGTCAGGAAGGTACCCTGCCCGGCGGCCTGCATGTATCACGCCGCGCCCCGGCGCTGTACCGCGAACTGTCCTCCAAGCCGGAAGCGGCGATGCGCGACCCGCTGACCACGCTGGACTGGGTCAACCTGTACGCGCTGGCCGTGAACGAAGAAAACGCCGCCGGTGGCCGCGTGGTGACCGCACCGACCAACGGCGCAGCCGGCGTACTGCCAGCGGTGCTGCACTATTTCGACCGTTTCTGCCCGGGCGCCAACGAACAGCGCGTGTTCGATTTCCTGCTGACCTCCGCGGCGATCGGCATCCTGTACAAGGAAAATGCCTCCATCTCCGGTGCCGAAGTCGGCTGCCAGGGCGAAGTGGGCGTGGCCTGCTCGATGGCGGCCGGCGGCCTGGTCGCCGCACTCGGCGGCAACCCGAGCCAGATCGAGAATGCCGCTGAAATCGGCATGGAACACAACCTCGGCCTGACCTGCGACCCGATCGGCGGGCTGGTGCAGATTCCCTGCATCGAGCGCAATGCAATGGGCGCGGTCAAGGCGATCAACGCCTCGCGCATGGCGATGCGTGGCGATGGCAAGCACAAGGTCTCGCTGGACAAGGTCATCAAGACCATGCGCGATACCGGCCGCGACATGCAGGACAAGTACAAGGAAACCAGCCGCGGCGGGCTGGCGGTCAACGTCATCGAGTGCTGAAACCGGACGCGGCCGCTCAGCGGCCGCTGTTCATACGTCTCGCCACGACAGCAACACGACACGGTCACGACAGCGGCCACGTGCGTCCAGTAAAGTCGGGCTTCCCCTCTTGGAGACCGCCATGCGCATCCTGGCTGCCGCCCTGCTTGCCTGCCTGCCGCTGACCACCCTCGCCGCTGAGACTTACGGCCCGCGGCTGGAAGGCTTCGACTATCCGTACCCCGTGAAGATCTTCCGGTTCGAGTCTCAGCGCCAGCCGCTGGAGATGGCCTATATCGACGTGCCCGCCGGTGGCAAAGGCTTCGCCGGGACGGTCGTGCTGCTGCACGGCAAGAATTTCTGCGCGGCCACCTGGAAGGACACCATCGCGGCACTGAGCGCGGCCAGCTACCGGGTGATCGCGCCGGACCAGATCGGTTTCTGCAAATCGAGCAAGCCCGAGCGCTATCAATACTCGTTCGGTCAGTTGGCTGCCAATACCGAAGCGTTGCTGGAGCATCTGGGCTATGGCGAGGGCAAGCTGCACATCGTCGGCCATTCAATGGGGGGCATGCTCGCCGCGCGCTTCGCGCTGATGTACCCGCAGCGCACCCTCAGTCTCTCGCTGGTCAACCCGATCGGACTGGAAGACTGGAAGGCCAAGGGCGTGCCATGGCGCAGCATCGACGCTTGGTATGCGGGCGAGCTGAAGACCAGCTTCGACAGCATCAAGAAGTACCAGCTCGACGTCTATTACAACGGCCAGTGGAAGCCCGAGTACGAGCAATGGGTGCGCATGCAGTCACGCATGTACGACGGCCCCGGCAAACAGGCGGTGGCATGGAGCCAGGCGCTGACCTCGGACATGGTGTTCAACCAGCCGGTGGTCCATGAGCTGCCCAGGCTGACCGTGCCAACCACACTGTTCATCGGCCAGACCGACCGTACTGCAATCGGCCGCGATCTGGCACCGCCCGCCCTGAAAGCGACGCTCGGCAACTACCCTGCGCTGGGCAAAGCGGCGGCGGCAGCGATCCCAGGCGCCACCCTGGTGAGCTTCGAGGATCTGGGCCACTCGCCACAGGTGCAGGACCCGGACCGATTCAATGCGGCACTGCTGAAGGCAATCTCAAAACACGACTGACCTGCCCACCACCCCGGCAGTGCCACGCCATGCGTGGCAGCGGCCGTCCTCAGCGTTCTCCGCCGACGCAGCAAGCCCACCCTTGGCGCTACCGTGTGCCTTGGTGCGATCGCACGGCATTCAGCGCCGCACGATCGCCAGCACGTCGTCCAGCAACGCGGCGGCGGTGACGTCCGCCCCGGCGCCCGGCCCCTGGATCAGCAGCGGCTGGGCGTGATACCGGTCGCTGTGGATCGCGACCCGGTTGTCGGTCTGTGCACCGCCGGCCAGCGGATGATCGCGCGGGAGCACGCGCAGCCCAACCGCCGCTCCGTCGTGGTCGAAACCACCGACGAAACGTAGACACCCTGCTTGTTCCTGCGCCTGCTGCCAGTAAGCTTGCAGCGGTGCGTCCAGCACAGAAAGCTGACCCAACGCATCCGTCGGTGACAGCGCGGCGAGCGCGTCAGGTACCAATGAAGCGACCTGCACCTGCTCGGCACGCAACGCGATGCCGCTGGCGCGCGCCAGGATCAGCAGTTTGCGACGGACATCTTCGCCGGAAAGATCCACACGCGGGTCCGGCTCGGTGTAGCCGGCCTCAGCCGCCTCACGCACCCACGCCGAAAACGGACGCTGGCCATCGTACTGATGGAACAGCCACGCCAGCGAACCGGACAACACGCCCTCCACGCGATGGATGCGATCGCCACCGGCAACCAGCGCGCGCAGGCTGCTCAGCAGCGGCAGGCCTGCCCCCACTGTTGCACTGTCGCCGTAATGCGCAGCGCCCTGCTGGCCGCTGTCGGCGATGGCCTGCGCACGGGCCAACTGTGCGCCTTGGCCGAGCTTGTTGGCGGTCACCACGTGCACGCCCCGCGCCAGCCACTGTTCGTGCCAGTTGGCGACCTCGTCACTGGCGGTCGCATCGACCACCACATCGCCACGCTGGAGGCCTTCGGCTTCCGCCCAGGGCTGCAACGCCACCGCGCCGCGTGCGGCCAGGTTGGCCTGGGCGAGTTCCTGCGCGGGGGTCTGTTCGCAGGCACGCGCCGTGCGCGAGTTGGCCAGCCAGGAGAACGACGGCAGCGTGACGCCGCGATCCTGCAGCGAGGCATAGCGCTGAACGAAGGCGGTGCCGACCGTGCCGGTGCCAAGCAGCGCCAGACGACGCTGTGCTGCCAGCGGAAGGTTCAACACGGCGCTCATGCATCCACCTGTTTACGGCGCTGCACGTCGCGGTGCTGATCGATCACGACCTGGGCGCGTTCCAGCCCGGCCTGCAGATCGGCCACCAGGTCTTCCGGCGACTCGATACCGACCGACAGGCGCAGCAGGCCCTCGCTGATGCCGGCGTGCGCACGCGCTTCCGGGGTCATGGCCGCGTGGGTCATGGTCGCCGGGTGCGCGATCAGGCTTTCCACGCCGCCCAGCGATTCGGCCAGGGTGAAGCAGCGCAGGCCATCCACGAAGGCGCGCACCGCCGCATGCGGATCCTCGCCCGGGCACGAGGCCAGTTCGAAGGACAGCATCGCGCCGAAGCCGCTCTGCTGACGGGCCGCGATGGCGTGGCCGGGATGATCGGCCAGGCCCGGGTAGTACACGCTGGCGACCGCATCGCTGGCGGCCAGCAGCTCGACCACGGCCGCCGTGTTCTCCTGATGGGCGCGCAGGCGTGCACCCAGCGTACGCAGGCCACGCAGGGTCAGGAAGGCATCGAACGGCGAACCGGTCAGGCCCAGCGCGTTGGCCCACCACACCAGTTGCTCGTGCACCGCCGGATCACGCGCGATCACCGCGCCACCGACCACATCGCTGTGGCCGTTGATGTACTTGGTGGTCGAATGCAGCACCACATCGGCACCGAAGCTGATCGGCTGCTGCAGCGCCGGCGACAGGAACGTGTTGTCGACGACGACCTTGGCACCGGCCTTGTGCGCGGCATCGATGACGAAGCGCAGGTCGGTGATGCGCAGCAGCGGGTTGGACGGGGTTTCGATCAGCACCAGGGTGGGCGACTGCGCCAGCGCATCGGCCAGTGAACGCGGATCGGTCAGGTCGGCGGTGATCAGGCCGAAGTGGCCCTTCTTCGCCAATGCGTTGAACAGGCGCCAGCTGCCGCCGTACGCATCGTGCGGCACCACCAGGGTATCGCCGGGCTGCAGCAGTGCGTTGAGCACCAGATTGATCGCGCCCATGCCCGTGGAGGTGATCACGCCACCGGCGCCGCCTTCCAGTTCGGCGAGTGCTTCACCCAGCAGATCGCGGGTGGGGTTGCCGCTGCGCGTGTAGTCGTACTGGCGCTTGTTGCCGAAGCCATCGAAGCTGAAGTTGGAGGACAACACGATCGGCGGGGTCACCGCGCCGTGGGCGGTGTCACGGTCGATGCCGGCACGCACGGCGGCGGTGACGCGGCTACAGGACGGCTCGGTACCAGCGGAACGGCTCATGCGGATTCTCCGGGGGATCGAAAAGCGGTGGCGAGGATCGCGTCGATGCGATCGGTTTCTTTCAGGAAGGCGTCGTGGCCATAGGGCGAGCGCAGCACGCGCAGGCTGCCGCGCGGGCCCAGCCCTTCCACCAGGCCGACACAGTCAGCCAGCGGGACCAGGCGGTCACCCTCCACGGCAACGACGACGGTCGGCACCTGGATGGCGGCGGGGTCGATGCGGTGCAGGTCGATCGATTCGGACAGGCGCAGGTAAGCATCGACCGGGGTGCGGGCGACGTACTGCGCACCGGCTGCATCCAGATAGTCCTCGGCGGCAACGCGCACGCGGCCATTGACCACTTCCGGCGCGGCATCGAAGCGCTCGCCGAACTCTTCCGGCGTGCGGTAGCTGAGCATGGCGAACTGGCGCGCCAGCGACAGCCCGTGGCTCTCGGCGCATTGCAGCTGACCCAGCGCGACCGCACGGCGCTGCAGCGCGCGCCAGGCCGCGGCATACGGGTGCGGGCGATGCGCACCACTCACCGCGATCAGCTTCTGCACGCGCTCGCGATGACGGATCGCGAACTGCTGGCCGACCAGCGCGCCGTAGGAGTAGCCCACGAAGCACTGCAGGCGGGCGATGCCGAGATGGTCGAGCAGCAAGGCCAGCGCGTCGGCCTGGTCGGCGGTATCGATCGGCAGGTCCAGCGCGCCGTCGGCGCCGATGAAATCGAACGCCAGGATGCGCAGCGAGGCCGGATCCAGCGCGCGACCCGTGGCCACCAGGCCCTCGGCCCAGCCCTTTTCGGGGAATTCGGCATTCGCTGCCACATGGCGATGTGCAGAGATGCCGCCGGCCAGCACCACCACCGGCGCATCGGCACGGCCGACGCATTCGTAGCGCAGGCGTACCGGCCGCGGTCCGCCGTGACGCATCGACAGCACCGCCGCGATATCGCCGCGCACGGCGTTCAGCCCGGCGTCGACGGGGACGCTGAGCGGGGCGAAGGAGTCGGTGGCGACAGGGGCGGCGGTGGCGAAGCGCATGGCGGTATCCAAAGTAGGAAAACGGCCATCGAGCTTTCGCGGAGCTCGCGTTCGAAGCGCACGTACGGTGCACGGTTCGAACCATCTTTCGGAAGACACCAACGGTCTCCGCAGGATTTGGCACCTACGCAGGTCGCTTTCGCGTCTGCGGGCTGCCCCGGCTTCAAAGGGCCTGTCCCTCTGCCGGTCTCGATGGTGGAGCCACGATGCCAGCGCTTCCGGCCCATGTCAATCCCTTCATCGGCATGAAGCGATATATATTCCGGATGATCATCAGTCGCGCATACTCCGGGATCCTCCCTGCCCGGCCGACGCCTTGCGCTGCCTACGTTTCACTGCCCTGACGCTGATGATGATCCCGGTGCTGAACGCCTGGGCCGGCCCGGGGGCGAACTGGCGGAACGGCTGGCGACTCGACCGTCCTGCTGTCGCTACCCCAGCCCAGCGCGCCGCTGGTGTGGAGGCGCCGGCCTTGGCGGTGCTGACCCTGGAAGGGGCTGGCGACCGCTGGCAGGCCCGGGTCGACAACCGCGTGGCCGGGCCGGTCCAGGTCGAACTGCGACCCGCCGCCGGCGCTGCTGCGCTACCGGGGCTCCCCCTTCAGACGGTGGTCGCCGCAGGCGCCAGCGTCGTGGTGACCCACCTGCAGCCGCCGGCCGGCAGTACCGCGATCCGGCTGGATCTGACGGCCGTTCCGGGCGACCCCGGCGCGCGCGCGCAGGACGTCACCTACCAGTTGCCGTTCGATGCCGCCCGCATCCAGGTCAGCCAGGCGCCGCGGGGGCGGTTCAGTCACCACGATGCGGAGAACCGCGAGGCCATCGACTTCGCCCTGCCCGAGGGCACGCCCGTACTCGCGGCGCGGGCAGGAACCGTCATGCAGGTCCAGGCCGGGTATCAGGGCAATGGTCAGAACCGGGACCACGATCTGGGCAGGGCCAACCTGGTGCGGGTGCTGCATGAGGACGGCAGCATGGCCGTGTATGCCCACCTGCGGCACCACGGCGTGCTGGTCCGCCCCGGCGAGCAGGTCCAGGCAGGGCAGCGCATCGGCCTATCGGGCAACACCGGCTACAGCGCCGCGCCGCACCTGCACTTCGCGGTCCAGGTCAATGCCGGGATGCGGCTGCGCTCGATCCCGGCACGGATCGTCAGCCCACACGGCGAGCTGCACTTCGCCCGGACCACGGACGAGGCCGGCGCATCCGCCCTGCCCTGACCCCGGCTACGCCCGCCCCCGTTATACTGGGCGGCTTATCTCCATGAAAAGCGCCCCGGGCGGGCGCGTCACGCCATGTCCGAAGTCGCTACCGAAGCTGCGCGCCGCCGCACCTTCGCCATCATTTCCCATCCTGACGCCGGCAAGACCACGCTGACCGAAAAGCTGCTGCTGTTCGGCGGTGCGATCCAGATGGCCGGTTCGGTCAAGGGCCGCAAGGCCGCGCGCCATGCGACCTCCGACTGGATGGCGCTGGAAAAGGAGCGCGGGATCTCGGTCACCTCCTCGGTGATGCAGTTCCCGTACGAAGGCAAGATCGTCAACCTGCTCGACACCCCCGGCCACGCCGACTTCGGCGAGGACACCTACCGCGTGCTCACCGCGGTGGACTCGGCGTTGATGGTGATCGACGTGGCCAAGGGCGTGGAAGAACGCACCATCAAGCTGATGGAAGTCTGCCGGCTGCGCGACACGCCGATCATGACCTTCATCAACAAGCTCGATCGCGAGGGCAAGGAGCCCATCGATCTGCTGGATGAAGTGGAAAGCGTGCTCGGCATCCAGTGCGCGCCCGTCACCTGGCCGATCGGCATGGGCCAGCGCCTGAAGGGCGTGGTGCATCTGATCAGCGGTGAGGTGCATCTGTATGAGCAGGGCCGCAACTTCACCCGCCAGGATTCGACCATCTTCCCCTCGATCGACTCGCCGGGACTGGCCGAGAAGATCGGTGAGCGCATGCTGGCCGACCTGCGTGACGAGCTGGAGCTGGTGCAGGGCGCCAGCCATCCGTTCGACGTGGAGGCCTATCTGGCCGGCAAGCAGACGCCGGTGTTCTTCGGCTCGGGCGTGAACAACTTCGGCGTGCAGCCGCTGCTGGACTTCTTCGTCGAGCATGCGCCGTCGCCGCAGCCGCGCGCCACCACCGGCCGCGTCATCGCACCGCAGGAAAACAAGCTCACTGGCTTCGTGTTCAAGATCCAGGCGAACATGGACCCGCAGCATCGCGACCGCGTGGCATTCATGCGGGTGTGCTCCGGCCGTTTCGTGGCCGGCATGAAGACCTTCCATGTGCGCACCGGCAAGGAAATGAAGCTGGCCAATGCGCTGACTTTCATGGCCAGCGACCGCGAGATCGCCGCCGAAGCCTGGCCGGGCGATGTGATCGGCATCCACAACCACGGCACGATCTCCATCGGTGACACCTTCACCGAAGGCGAAGCGGTCAGCTTCACCGGCATCCCGAACTTCGCGCCGGAACTGTTCCGCCGCGCCCGCCTGCGCGATCCGCTCAAACTCAAGCAGCTGCAGAAGGGCTTGGCACAGTTGTCCGAAGAGGGCGCGACGCAGTTCTTCCGCCCCCTGATGAGCAACGACCTGATCCTGGGTGCGGTGGGTGTGCTGCAGTTCGATGTGGCCGCTTATCGCTTGAAGGACGAGTACGGCGTGGAAGCCACCTTCGAGCCGGTCAGCGTGACCACGGCGCGCTGGGTCACCTGCAGCAACGAGAAGAAGCTGGAGGAGTTCCGCGAGAAGAACGCAGGCAACCTCAGCATCGATGCCGCCGGCCAGCTGGTGTACCTGGCACCGACGCGCGTCAATCTGCAGCTGGCGCAGGAACGCGCGCCGGACGTGCGCTTCGCGGCCACGCGCGAAGCCGCGCACAGCGTCTCGGTCAGCTGATTGCTCAGCCGATCTATCGGCTGAACGGCCGCGCGTGCATGCGCGGCCCATCTTGGCGATGATAGGGGGGAGCGGGCTCCCCCTCCCCGCACATCCGATCATCGCCATGACCTCTGTCGTTTCCGTTCGAGAAGAAATCGCCAGCGCCCTGACCCACGGGCTTGGCGCCGTTGCTGCACTGGCTGGCAGTGCGGTACTCATCACCCTGGCCGCCATCTATGGCGACGGCTGGCAGCTGGCCAGCGCGATCGTGTTCGGGGTGGCGCTGTTGCTGTTGTATACGGCCTCCACGCTCTATCACGCGATCCAGCATCCGGTCGCGAAGGGCCGGCTGAAGGTGTTCGATCACTGTGCGATCTATCTGTTGATCGCCGGGACGTACACGCCGTTCACGCTGATCGGTCTGCGCGGGGGTCCGTGGGGCTGGGGCATGTTCACGGCGATCTGGGCGCTGGCACTGTTCGGGGTGGTGTTCAAGCTTTTCTATACCGGCCGGTTCAAGCTGTTGTCGACGATCATCTATATCGCGATGGGCTGGATGGTGATGGTGGCGATCAAGCCGATGTGGCATTCGCTGGATGCGTGGACGCTGGGCTGGCTGTTGGCCGGCGGTGTGTTCTATACGCTGGGGACGGTGTTCTATCACCGGGAGTCGGTGCCGTATTCGCATGCGATCTGGCATTTGTTCGTGATCGGCGGGAGTGTGTGTCACTTCGTTGCGGTGACGGCGCAGATTCTCTGACTGCTGTTTTTCTGCCAGGCAAGTGAGACGGCACCCGGACCAGCGAGAGCACGAGCAACAGCAACAGCAAGAGCGAGACCAAGAGCGACTCGGGCGTCAGGAATGCGCCAGGCGGGGTCGGCACGGGTGGGTCGGCGGGACACGCCGTGAATCCGTCCCTGGAGGCTCATGTCGCGCCATCCATGGCGCTCATGGTCCCGCCAACCCACCCGCACCGCCCCGCTCACGGCTGGCTGGTGGCCTGGGAAGATCAAGGTCTGAGCTGGATCAAGTGCCTGGTGCCGCGGTGCATGGCGACGGTCGGCACGCGCCACCCTGACACTACGCTTACCAATGCTTCGCGTTGCCTGCACGATGCAAGGGCAACCATGAGGATGTGAATACTGTCCCGTCCCCTGCTCCGTCCGATGTGTCTTCCCGTTCGCGCTGGCGCTGGCGCCGTCCTGGCAAGCGGGGGCAGCGGTGGTTGGCGATTCTGGTGTTTCTGTTTGCTGCGCTGCTAATACTGATTGCGTTGTGGGATTGGAACTGGTTCAAGGGGCCGGTGGAGCGGGCGGTGCAGGCCAAGACCGGGCGGGAGTTCCATATCCATGGGGATCTGGATGTCGATCTGGGCCGGGTGACGACGGTGCGGGGCGATGGGCTGACCTTTGCGAATGCGACGTGGGCCAAGCAGACGCAGATGGCGACGGCGGATCGGGTGGAAATCGATCTGCGGGTATGGCCGTTGCTGCGTGGGCAGGTGCGGATTCCGGAGATCCGGTTGACGCGGCCGGATCTGTTGCTGGAAACAGCCCCGGAGAAGAGTCAGCCGGGCAATTGGGATTTCCTGGGGCCGAGCGACGGTGATCCGCCGGTGCTGCAGCGGTTGTTGGTCGATGATGGGCGGCTGCAGTTCCGGGATGCGGCGGGCCGGACCGATGTGCTGGTGTCGCTCGACAGTGGCAAGCCACGCGACAAGGACAGTGGTCCGCCGCTGCTGGTGAAGGGCAAAGGACGCTGGCAGGGCAATCCGTTCTCGCTGGAGGGCAACACCGAGTCGCCGTTGGAGCTGACCAATACCGGGCATCCGTTCCGCATCCATCTGGATGGGCGCGCCGGAGATACGCATGCGATCGCCAGTGGGACGTTGACCAATCCATTCCAGCTGCGCGTGTTCGATCTGGAGTTGATGCTGAGCGGGCAGGATATGGAGGATCTGTATCCACTGATCGGGGTCGCCATGCCCTCCACACCGCCTTACAAGCTCAAGGGGCAGCTCAAGCGCGACAACGCGATCTGGCGCTATGAGAATTTCACGGGTACGGCCGGTGACAGTGATCTGGGCGGGACCGCGCAGATCGATGTGAGCGGTGACCGGCCGTTCCTGAAGGCGGATCTGGTGTCCAAGCGGTTGGACTTCGACGATCTGGCCGGGTTCATCGGGGCGCCGCCGAAAACCGGTGCGGGGGAATCGGCCAATGCCGAGCAGAAGGCCCAGGCGGCTGCGCTGGCGGCCCGTGCCAAGGTGCTGCCCGATACGCCTTACAACCTGTCCAAGCTGCGTGCGATGGATGCCGATGTGCGCTGGAAAGCCCAACGGATCAATTCCCCCGTCCTGCCATTGGATGACATGGATGCCCATCTCAAGCTCAACGATGGCCTGCTACGACTGGAACCGTTGAACTTCGGTGTTGCGGGCGGTGATATCCGCAGCACCATCCGCATGGATGCGCGCAAGCAGGCCATCTCCACTCAGTTGCAGGCCACCATCCGCAAGGTGCAGCTGGGCAAGCTGTTCCCGGATGCAACGCTGGCCGAGCAGGCGTCGGGCGGTATCAGCGGTGACGTCAAATTGACGGGCCAAGGCAACTCGGTCGCGGCCATGCTGGGCAGTTCCGATGGCACGGTGGCGATCGGCATCGGCCGCGGCCATGTCGGCAATCTGATCATGGAACTGGCCGGGCTGGATGTGGCCGAGTCAGTGAAGTTCCTGTTCACCGGCGACAAGCAGATTCCGCTGCGCTGTGCGTGGGGCGATTTCGCGGTGGACAACGGCGTGATGCAGTCGCGCTCGCTCGCCTTCGATACCACCGACACCCTCATCCTCGGCGAGGGCAAGGTGGATCTGAAACAGGAACAGCTGGACCTTCTGCTGCGACCGCGCCCGAAGGACATGAGCATCCTGGCGCTGCGCTCGCCACTGCGCATTGGCGGCACCTTCAAGGATCCCTCGTTCCGCCCGGATTTCAAGGCGCTGGGCATCCGCGGGGCGATCGCGCTGGCGCTGGGCAGCATCGCGCCGCCGGCAGCCCTGCTGGCCACGATCGAGACCGGCCCGGGCGAAGACAGCAACTGCGGTGGCCGTTACGCCAAGTAAGCAGATGCGGTCATGGCCGGATGCCGGCCGCTGACCGGCCATCCGGGCAACATCCAGGGTCGCTCAGCCGGCGACGATGTACTGCTGCAGTTGATCGAGTTTCTGCGCCTGTTCGTCGATCACCGATTTGACCAGATCGCCGATCGAGATCACGCCGAGCACGCCCGTGCCGTCGACCACCGGCAGATGCCGGATGCGGTAATCGGTGACCAGTTGCAGGCAGTGTTCCACCTGCTCGCCGGGCGCTACCGTCACTACCTTGGGGGTCATGATCTCGCGCACCTCGGTCGTGCGTGACGAGCGCTCATGCAGGACGATCTTGCGCGCGTAATCGCGCTCGGAGAGGATCCCGACCAGTTGCCGGCCCTCCATCACCAGGACCGCACCGATGCCTTTTTCGGCCATCAGCCGGATGGCGTCGATCACCGCCGATGTCGGCGCTACGGCGAATACCTCAGGGGACTTGCCTTCCAACAGCTGTCGTACCGTGGTCATCTCGCTGCTCTCCACCGATGGGATGCACGGCCGAGTCTGCCACGAACGGCGCCTGCCAGGTGTCAACCAGATACAGCGGGCGCTGTTTGGATTCCTCATAGAGGCGGCCGAGGTATTCACCGATCAGCCCCAGTGCGATCAGCTGGATGCCGCCCAGGAACAGGATCACCGCCATCATGGTCGGCCAGCCCGCGACGCGGTCGCCGTACAGGGCGGCCTTGAGGACGACCACCAGTGCGAACAGGAACGCGAAGCTCGCTGCGGCCAAGCCCAGGTAGGTGGTCGCCCGCAGCGGCGCGGTCGAGAAGCCCGTGATGCCTTCCAGCGCGAAATTCCACAGCCGCCAGACGCTGAACTTGCTTTCGCCCACCAGCCGCGCGTGGCGATGATAGGGCAGCGCCTTGCGGCGGAAACCCACCCAACCGAACAGCCCTTTCATGAACCGGTGGCGTTCACGCAGCTGGCCAAGTGCCTGCAGCGCGCGCGGGGAAAGCAGGCGGAAATCCCCGGTATCGGCGGGAATCGGCGTGTTGGACAGGCGGCCGATCACCCGATAGAACGCCTTCGCGGTTGACCGTTTGAACCAGCTCTCGCCATCGCGTTTCAGGCGCGTGCCATACACGTTGTCATAGCCCTGCTGCCAGAGCGCGACAAACTCGGGAATCAGCTCCGGCGGGTCCTGTCCATCGGCGTCGAGAATCATCACCGCGCCGTCTTCGACGAAATCCAGCCCGGCGGTCAGCGCCGCCTCCTTGCCGAAGTTGCGCGACAGCCGCAGCACCCCGACACGGGGGTCCGTGTCCGCCAACCCCTGCATCACCTCCCACGAGGTATCGGTACTGCCGTCGTCGACATACAGCACCCGGCCATCGATGCCACCCAGGTCGTCGAGCACCGCGCACAGACGCACGTGCAGCATCGGCAGGGCCAAGGCTTCATTGTGGGCGGCAACCACGACGGTCAGGCGTTGGGCGTTCATGCCGCGATTGTAGCGTCAGCCAATCACGTACATGAATGCTCAGTCGTCGCCCAGGTAAGCGTTGCCGCCAAGCTGGCGGGCCTGCCGCTGGATCCAGGCCGCACGGCGCTGCACGTAGGGGCCCGGCTTGGCGGCGTTGTAGCGGCGCGGCGAAGGCAGCACTGCGGCGAGCCGTGCGCTTTCGGCCGGGCTCAGGCGCGAGGCGTCCTTGTTCCAGTACTGCCGGGACGCCGCCTGCGCGCCATAGATGCCGTCGCCGAACTCGGCGATGTTGGCGTACATCTCCAGGATCCGCGACTTGGGCCACAGCGCTTCGATCAACACCGTGTACCAGACCTCCAGGCCCTTGCGGATCCAGCTGCGGCCCTGCCACAGGAACAGGTTCTTGGCGACCTGCTGGCTGATCGTGCTGGCCCCGCGCAGGCGGCCGCCGCGTGCGTTGTGGTCGCGCGCCTTCTCGATGGCCTGCAGGTCAAAGCCGTTGTGCTCCGGGAAGCGCTGGTCCTCGGCAGCCACCAGCGAAATGGGCAGGCTGGGCGCCATCTGGTCCAGGTCACGCCACTGGTAATGCAGGCGGTAGCGCCAATCGCCCTGCCCCAGCGCCTCGCCGTAGCGCCACACCATCACGCTGGACACGGGCGGATCGATGAAGCGCAGGGCCAGTACCTGCAGCACGCTGATGCCGACGAACAGCACCGGCAGCCACAACAGGCGTTTCCAGCGCCAGCGGCGCGGCGGTGACGGTTCCAGGTCCGGCTCGACCTTGAGGTTGCTGCGCTCTGCCCCCATTACTGGTGCATCCTTTACTTGCACGGTTGTCGGCGCATTATCCGGCAACCGGCACTCCTTTCGCGCAGCCACCGAACCGATGACCGCCCAGACCGACACCCTTGCCCGTTTCCTGCTCCCCGATGCCGGCGTCCGCGGCGTGCACGTGCACCTCGATGCGACCTGGCAGGAGATCCTGTCCCACGCTGCCTACCCGCCCGGTGCGGCCGAACTGCTCGGCGAAGCGAGCGTCGCCTCGGCGCTGTTCACCGGCCACACCAAGGTCGATGGCCGGCTGTCCATCCAACTGCGCAGCAATACCGCGCTGCGCACCCTGTTCGCCGAGTGCACGGCCGCTGGCACCCTGCGCGGCATCGTCCAGCTGGCCGACGACGGTGGTGATGCCCCGCGCGATCTGACCGCCCTGGGCGATGATGCGCTGCTGGCGATCACCATCGAGAACCCCGGTCTGGACCCGCGCGAACCGCAGCGTTACCAGAGCCTGGTCGGACTGACCGCGGCCGGCCTGGACGAGGCATTCGAGGATTACTTCCGCCAGTCCGAGCAGCTGCCCACCCGGCTGTTGCTGGCCGCCGATGGCACCCGCGCTGCAGGCCTGCTGCTGCAGAAGCTGCCGGGCGATGAAGGCGACCAGGATGGCTGGTCGCGTGCCAGTGCGCTGTTCGAGACCCTGGGCAAGCAGGAACTGCTGGACGTGCCCGGTCACGACCTGCTGCATCGCCTGTTCCATGAAGAGCACCCGGAACTGCTGGGCGACAAGGCGCTGCGCTTTGCCTGCTCCTGCTCGCGCGAGCGCGTCCAGGGCATGCTGCAGTCGTTGGGCGAAGAGGAAGCACGGGCGGCCGCCGAGCCGACCGGCGCGGTCGAAGTGCGCTGCGAATTCTGCGGGCAGGAGTATCACTTTCCGTTGACGGAATTCGACATACTGTTCCGCGAGATGGATGTATCTTCGCCGGCACCTGAACGGCTTCAGTAATTTTGGTACGAGTTTTGTTCTGGGGAGAACCAAGACTTGTTAAGAAATCATAAACGCCCTAGGATCAATGTCCCGCTTCGGCGGGAACTTGTCATCACCGCGCTTGTCTGAGAGTTCCCATGCATCCCCTTCTGCGTCTACCGCTGGCCCTGATGATCGCCCTTGGCGCGGTCTCGGGCGCGCATGCGCAGGCCAAGGGCAGGCAGGACGGTACGGTGCTGCCGGTCTGGAACAAGGGCAGCGGCAAGGTCGAAGCGCTGCTGTACCTGGAGCCGACCGGCGAACAAGCCGTCGGTGCCCGCTGGCACTTCGGGCGCAGTTCGCTGGATGCGGCCTTTGGGCTGTCCTCCGGTGATTCGCTCGGCCTGCTATGCAACAGCAGTCGCGGCACCAGCATCAGCGGGTTGGCCAGTCATTGCATGCTGGCCACTCTGGGCGATGAAGAAGACACCCCCCTCAGCCGTCGGGTCAGCGGCACCGCCGCCTTCAACCGGCCCGGTGGGCGCGTAGGCATCACCGCCGGCAGCGGCCGTGACACCCTGCCAGCCTGGCTGGCGGGGCCGAACAAATCGCCGTCGCTGCGCGCCGAACAGAACGATCTGACCGTCTTCGGGCAGAAGAACATCGGCCGCGAAGGCTTCGTGTCGATCGGCGGCACGTATGCGAAGGCACGCCTGGTCCCGATCGCGGACGCCTCGCCGGCCATCGTCGACCGCTGGGACAGCAAGAGCCTCACCCTCGGTGCCGGCTATGGCAATTTCAGCGGCAACATCATCGGACGCGTGGTCGATGTTCCGGGTCAGCCCGGCAAGTGGGAAGGCTTGGGCGTCGGCTTGACCTGGCGCACTCCCTGGAGCGGCCAGCTCACCGTAGGTGCCGAGAACGTCGTTACCCGCGGCAAGAATCCGTTCGCTCCGCGCAATGAGAGCACCGACGAAGGCACCGTGCCCTACGTCCGCTACGAGCAGGACCTGTAAGCCCTCGCCGATTGGCCTGCAACGGGCCTGCAATGGCGAACGGGGGATTCCTGCCCCCGACACCTGGATGGAGTGACCGCTGCCTGCCCCACGGCGGCATTGCCGTGCGCGCGTTCACCGTGGCCCTCACTACGTCAGTCATGTAAACGATTCCTAGCATAAGGCGTGCCGAAACGCCCGCTGACGGGGTAATCACGACGCTTCAGGAACGCGGCGCCCGGTCGAGTGCGAGCCCTCACGGCCGCGCATTCAGGCGAAATCGATACAAATCGACATAAAAAATGTGCCAAAAGTCATCACATCTTAGGCACTGCCAATCGGCCCGAAGCACTGATCGAACCCGCAAAGCCATGGGGGACAAGGACTTTGCCGAATTTCACCTAAATCACATGAAGTATTAACGGGTCTTTAATTTCTCCGAATACGTGGTTACTATCGAGTCAGCTTCGCGACTTGGAGACGCCTTTCGTCTCCGCCCCGCAGAAGCCAACTTCGTGTCGTACCCAAGCCCACTTGGAGAGAGAGAGAGCAATGAATTTCAAGCACAACAAGCTGCGTGATGCAGTGGTGATCGCGCTGGTCGCGACGGCGGGCACTGCCACCACCGCTGTCGCCCAGGAGTCGGCATCGCCGACCAACCTCGATCGCATCGAGGTCACCGGTTCCCGCATCCGCTCTGTGGACGTCGAGAACTCCCAGCCGGTCTTCATCATGGACCGCGCTGCGATCGAAAAGCAGGGTCTGACCTCGGTCGCCGATGTGCTCCAGCGCATCTCGGCCAACGGCGCCGGTCTGAACACCAACTTCAACAACGGCGGTGACGGCTCGTCCACCATCAGCCTGCGTAACCTGGGTTCGGAACGCACCCTGGTGCTGGTGAACGGCCGCCGCTGGGTGTCCAACACCTCCGGTTCGGTGGATCTGAACACCATCCCGGCCTCCATCATCGAACGCGTTGAAGTGCTGAAGGACGGCGCCTCGTCGGTCTACGGTTCCGACGCCATCGCCGGCGTGGTCAACCTGATCACCCGCGGCGATTACGAAGGTGCGGAAGTCAACGCCTACGTCGGCCAGTACGGCCAGGGCGACGGTCAGCGCACCTCGTTCGACGCCACCGTCGGCACCAGCAGCGATCGCGGCAACCTGGTCATCAGCGTGTCGCGCGTTGAAGAAGACGCCGTCTCCGCCGGTGACCGCGCCATCTCGGCCGTGCCGGAATTCGGCCGCGGCAGCGCCACGTACAGCAGCTACTCGGCCAACGGCAAGATCAACGCCTCGGCAGCTGCAGGCGGCAATCTGGCCCTGCGCCCGGGCGCCATCGCCAGCGGTCTGGCCAGCGATCCGTACTACGCGCTGAACCAGTACATCCCGTACACCAGCGACTTCAACTACAACTTCGCCAAGGACAATTACCTGGCGACCCCGCAGAAGCGTAGTGCTCTGTTCGCGCAGGGCAGCTACAACCTGTCGGACAACATCACCTTCAAGATGGATGCGCTGTACAACGAGCGTCGCTCGGCCCAGCAGCTGGCCGGCTTCCCGCTGAGCACCATCAACACCGGCCTGAGCCTGAGCGGCGACAGCTACTACAACCCCTACAACGCCGCTTACGGCGGTGATGGGCGTGATGTCAGCTGGACCCACCGTCTGACCGAAGCGTCGCGTCTGTACGACCAGAACACCAAGACCAGCCACGTCTATCTGGGCCTGGATGGCTTCTTCGAGTTCGCCGGCCGCCAGTTCAACTGGGATGCCGGTTACGCGTTCAACAAGACCAACGAAGTTGAGACCCAGGTGGGCGACGCCAACCTGCTGTCGCTGGAAGCTGCCCTCGGCGCGTCCGAAGTGCGTGGCGGCCGCGTGGTCTGCGTTGACGGCCCGGGCGGCGACATCATCAGCGGCTGCACCCCGTTCAACCCGCTGTCGCCGGCCGGTGGCGTGAGCCAGGAGATGCTGGACTACATCCTGTTCACCGCACACAACACCTACCAGTACCGCAACGAAAGCGTCACCGCGAACCTGTCCGGTGAACTGTTCGAACTGCCGGCTGGCTGGCTGAGCTTCGCGGCTGGTTTCGAACACCGCAAGGAAAGCGGCTATTCCTCGCCGGACGCCTTCATCGCCAACGGCCTGACCTCGGGTAACTCCTTCACCGCGACCTCCGGCGAGTACTCGCTGGATGACGCGTACATCGAAGTGGCGATCCCGCTGCTGAAGGACCTGCCGGGTGCCCAGCTGCTGGAACTGAATGCTGCCACCCGTTACTCGGACTACAGCAACTTCGGCAACACGCTGAACAGCAAGTTCGGCTTCAAGTGGAAGCCGCTGGACGAAGTGCTGGTCCGTGGTAACTGGGCCGAAGGCTTCCGTGCACCGTCGATCACCAATCTGTACCGTGGTGACTCCGACACCTTCGCCACCTACTCCGATCCCTGCTCGGGCGACGGTCGCTTCGCCGGCAACGCTGGCGTGCAGGCCAACTGCGCCGCCCGCGGCGTCCCGGCTGGCTTCGTGGCCGATTACAACAGCGGCGGCGGCGTCAACGGTGGCCAGACCATCTATCCGTTCACCCTTGGCGGCAACCCGGATCTGACCCCGGAAACCGCCACCAGCAAGACGCTGGGCGTGGTGTACAGCCCGTCCTGGGCGACCGGCCTGAACATCTCGCTGGACTGGTGGTCCATCGAGCTGGAAAACCGCATCAGCAGCTTCGCGGCCAACACGATCCTGGACAAGTGCTACGTTGACAACATCTCCAGCTACTGCGACCTGATCACCCGTGATGCGACCGGTCTCGTGACCGGCATGTTCATCGGCCCGATCAACGCCGGCTTCCAGGAACTGGAAGGTTACGACCTGACCGTGAAGTACCGCCTGGCAGACACCAGCGTCGGCACCTTCGGCTTCACCCTCGATTCCACCTACGTCACCAAGAACCGCTCGCGCGATTCGACGCAGGACGACTGGGAAGCGCTGAACGGCAAGTACTTCGAGTCCGATCCGTACTGGCGCCTGCGTGGCAACCTGACCACCGACTGGACCTACGGTGATTTCAGCGCCAGCTGGATGATCCGCTACCGTTCGGGCCTGACCGAAGATGTGAGCGAAGGCACGCTGGAATCGATCACGTACCACGATCTGCAGCTGAGCTACAACCTGCCGTGGAATGCGACCGTGCGCGTCGGTGCCAACAACATCTTCGCCAAGGACCCGCCGGTCACGCTGGATGCGTTCGCCAACTCGTTCGACCCGCAGTACGACATCCCGGGTCGTTACATGTACATGCAGTACACCCAGCGCTTCTGATGGGTCTGAGGTAGTAGCAACCGCTTGAGGATGGCCCGGTTCGCCGGGCCATCCTTTTTTCCTTCCAGGACCGAGGATGAGCTCCATGAAAAAAAGGATGTTGACCGGCCTGCTGCTGGCGTTCGCCGTCTCCGGCGCCGCTTGGGCGCAGGGCAAGAGCGTGATCGATCTCAACCACTCGTTCGCCGAACAACGCAAGACGGTCATGGCCGATCTTGAGAGCGACAAATATCGCGAAATCTCGCTGGAACAGAAGAGCTCGGTGGTGGCGGCGCTCAACCGCATCCAGGCCAAGCTCGGCACGGCCGACGATGTCTCGCGCCTGCACCAAAACGACCGCGTTGCGGTCATGAACGACCAGTCGCAGATCAATACGATCCTCACGCAGGCCGCCGCGGACAGCCGCCTGGTGTGTCGCCGCGAGAAGACCATCGGCAGCAACCTGCCGCAGAACAACTGCCTCACCGTCGCCGAACGCGCCCGCCTGAAGCTGCGCGCGCAGGACGACACCGTCCGTGCGCAACAGCGGATCGGTCAGAGCCAGAAGTAAGTAAACGCACTACCGCTGATACGCAAAGGCCTGCCCCTGATCGGGGCAGGCCTTTTTTATGCATGTGATGACCAGGCGCGCCGCGCCTCCCTCACCCGATCGGAATCAACGTCTCGATCACATGCTCCACGTAGGCCTCGAAATCTTCGCGCGCCTGCTTGGGCTGCTGCAGCTGCAGCGACAACTGCAGGAAGCCGACATAGGCGGCATAGGCCAGGCGTGCACGATGCTGCGCGTCGGTACGGCTCAGGCCGGCCTGGCGGAACGAGGCGACCAGATACTCCAGCCGGCGATGCGAAACGCGGTCGATGACCGGGCGCACCATCGGGTGATCGAGCGCCTTGAGCAGCTCGCTGTAGATGATGTGCGGCTGCACTTCATGCGCCACCACCTGGAACAGCTGGCGCAGACGCACGCGCGGGTCGGTCACATCGGCCAGGCTGCCGAACACCTGTTCCTGCTCGAACAGTTCCCAGCGCTCCAGTGCGGCCTGCAGCAATGCATCGCGCGAGGGGAAGTGCCAATAGAAGCTGCCCTTGGTGACACCGAGGCGACGCGCCAGCGGCTCCACCGCGACCGCGCCCACGCCTTGTTCGGCAATCAGATCCAGTGCGGCCTGGGCCCAGTCTTCTGCACTGAGGCGGCTGTTGCGGCCGGCACGTGGCTCGCCGGCGGAAGCTTCGGGTTCATTCATAGGTGGATTTAACCATACGCCGGGGTTGGTTGCAGTATGTGTATCGGTACAGGACCGCTTCGCGCCTGCTGGCACAAGGGATGGGGCCACCATACTCCGAAGTATTGACATCGCACAGGGCAGGTCCATACTAGCGAGTATGGTCACTCCTTCTTCTACCCTGCCCCGCTTTGACGATGAGCGACTGACCGGCGCGCATGACGCCGTGCTCGCAGCCACGCGTTCGGGCCAAGGGCGCCGCGGCACCGTCCTGTTCGCCCACGGCTTCGGCCAGACCCGGCATGCCTGGAACGCCACCGCGAACGCGCTGGTCGACGCCGGCTACCAGACCCTGGCCTATGACGCGCGCGGCCACGGCGATTCCGACTGGAACCCGGCCGACCTTGCGTATCACGGTGAACAGTTCGCCGATGATCTGATCGTGCTGGCCGGTGAACAGCCGCAGCCGCCGATCCTGATCGCCGCCTCGATGGGCGGTCTGTTCGGCCTGCTCGCCGAGTCGCGCTGGCCGGGTCTGTTTTCGGCGATGGTGCTGGTGGACATCACCCCACGCTGGGATACCGCCGGTGTCGAAAAGATCCTGATGTTCATGACCGCGCACCCGGAAGGCTTCGCGTCGCTGTCCCAGGCCGCCGACGTGATCTCCTCCTACCTGCCACACCGCCCGCGCAAGTCTGAAGATTCCCTGCGCGCATTGCTGCGCGAGGACGGCCACGGCCGCTGGCGCTGGCATTGGGACCCGCGCCTGGTCGCCGAACTGGCGCGTGACAGCGAACACCACCAGGACGCGCTTGCCGACGCGACGCGCCAGGTGAAATGCCCATTGCTGCTGGTCAGCGGTGGCCGCAGTACCCTCGTCACCCCGCAGACGGTGGCCGAGTTCCTCGCGTTGGTGCCACACGCACGCCACGTGCAGTTGCCGGAGGCCACGCACATGGTCGCCGGTGATGACAACAACGCCTTTACCGCTACTGTGTTGGACTATCTGGACGTGTTGCCCTCGGCCTCCGCCGTCGCATCGTCCGCCATTACCGAGCACGTCACCGGAGCACGCTCATGAGCATTGTCGTTCCCTTCCTCGCGATCCTCCTGGCAGGTGCGTTCGTCGCCTACCACCGGATGCGCCTGATCACCTGGACGATCATCAGCCTGGTGCTGCTGGCCGCCTGCTGGTTCATCCCGTACGTCAACCAGACCGCCACCATCGTGGCTGCGGCCATCGTCGCGGTGATCGCCGTGCCGCTGCTGCTGCCCTTCATCCGCAAGCCGCTGCTGACCGCGCCGATGATGAAGGTGTTCCGCAAGGTGCTGCCGCCGCTGTCGCAGACCGAGCGCATCGCGCTGGAAACCGGCTCGGTCGGTTTCGAAGGCGAGCTGTTCACCGGTGATCCGGACTGGAACATCCTGCTCAACTACCCCAAGCCGCAGCTCACTGCTGAGGAACAGGCGTTCCTGGATGGCCCGGTCGAAGAGCTGTGCAAGATGGTCAACGACTGGGAAATCACCCACGTCTACGCCGACCTGCCGCCGGAGCTGTGGAGCTTCATCAAGAAGAACAAGTTCTTCGGCATGATCATTCCGAAGGAATACGGCGGCCTGGGCTTCAGCGCGCTGGCCCACCACAAGGTCATCCAGAAGCTGGCCTCGGTGTCGAGCGTGGTCAGCTCCACCGTCGGCGTGCCCAACTCGCTGGGCCCGGGTGAACTGCTCAACCATTACGGCACCCAGGAACAGAAGGACCAGTACCTGCCGCGCCTGGCCGATGGCCGTGAAGTGCCGTGCTTTGGCCTGACCGGTCCGTTCGCCGGCTCGGACGCCACCTCGATTCCCGATTACGGCATCGTCTGCAAGGGCGAGTGGAACGGCGAGCAGGTGCTCGGCGTCAAGCTCACCTTCGACAAGCGCTACATCACGCTGGCCCCGGTGGCCACGCTGATCGGCCTGGCCTTCCGCATGTACGATCCGGACGGCCTGATCGGCAGCACCCGCGACATCGGCATCACGCTGGCGCTGCTGCCGCGTGACACCGCCGGTGTGGAAATCGGCCGCCGCCACTTCCCGCTCAACTCGACCTTCCAGAACGGCCCGATCCGCGGCAAGGATGTGTTCATCCCGCTGACCCAGCTGATCGGCGGCGCCGAGAAGGCCGGCAAGGGCTGGAACATGCTCAACGAGTGTCTGGCCGTGGGCCGCTCGATCACCCTGCCCTCCACCGCCAGTGGCGGTGCCAAGGCCGGCGCGGTGGTGACCGGTGCCTACGCGCGCATCCGCAAGCAGTTCGGCCTGTCGGTCGGTCGCTTCGAGGGCGTCGAAGAAGCGCTGGCCCGCATCGGTGGCAAGGCCTACGCGATCAGCGCGCTGTGCCAGGCCACGGCGGCTGCGGTGGACCGCGGCGACGTGCCGTCGGTGCCGTCGGCCATCGCCAAGTACCACTGCACCAGCATGAGCCGTGAAGTGATCTCGGACGTGATGGATGTGATCGGCGGCAAGGGCATCATCCTGGGGCCGCGCAACTTCGCCGGCCGCAGCTGGCAGGCCGCGCCGATTGCGATCACGGTGGAGGGTGCCAACATCATGACCCGCAGCCTGCTGATCTTCGGCCAGGGTGCCATCCTCTGCCACCCGTGGGTACTGAAGGAAATGAAGGCCGCGCAGGATCCGGACACCCGTGCCGGCCTGCAGGAATTCGACCGCAGCCTGTTCGGCCACATCCGCTACGGCATCTCCAACGCCGTGCGTTCGTTCTGGTTCGGCCTGACCGGTGCCCGTTTCGGTGCCGCCCCGGGCGATGCCTACACCCGCCGCTACTTCCGCAAGCTGGACCGTTACTCGGCCAACCTGGCGCTGATGGCCGACATCTCGATGATGACGCTCGGCGGCAAGCTGAAGTTCAAGGAATCGCTGTCCGGCCGCCTGGGCGATGTGCTGAGCCACATCTACATGACCAGCGCCATGCTCAAGCGTTACCACGACGAAGGCGCACCGGTGGCCGACCAGCCGCTGCTGGCCTGGGCCTTCCATGACAGCGTGCACAAGATCGAAGAGTCGCTGTCGGCCGCCCTGCGCAACTTCCCGGTGCGTCCGATCGGCTGGCTGATGTGGGCGCTGATCTTCCCGTTCGGCCGCCGTGCCGAGGCCCCGGGCGACCGTCTGGGCCATCGCGTCGCCGCGCTGCTGATGGCGCCCAACGAAGCCCGCGACCGTCTGGCCAGTGGCGTGTTCCTGACCCCGTGCGAGAACAACCCGGGTGGCCGCATCAACAGCTACCTGTCCAAGGCGATCATGGCCGAGCCGGTGGAGCGCAAGTTCATCAAGGCGCTCAAGACCAAGGGCATCGAAGCGCTGGACTTCGTTACCCAGCTGGACGAAGCCGTGGCCGAAGGCGTGATCACCCAGGACGAGCGCACCCTGCTCGAGGAGCTGCGCACGCTCACGCTGGAAACGATCACCGTGGACGACTTCGATCCGGAAGAACTGCGCTCGGCGGGCTACTACAAGCGTGCCCAGCAGGACGCGCAGTCCGAAGCTGCCTGATCCCGATCCTGGCACCAGGTAAACGACAACGGCGGACTTCGGTCCGCCGTTTCTTTAGGGAGATCTCCGATGTCCGCTCCACTGCTCACGCTTTATCGCCGCATGCAGCGCTGGCCTGCCGGCAACTGGCTGTTCTCGCGCGCGGTGTGTTTCAAGGCACCCTACTTCGCCAGCATCGCCCCGCGCATCACCCTGCTTGAACCGGGCCGCTGCGAAGGCCGCATCGCGCACCGCCGCAAGGTCACCAACCACATCGGCACGGTGCACGCGATCGCACTGTGCAACCTGGCCGAGCTCACCGCCGGGCTGATGGTGGATGCCTCGCTGCCCAAGGGCATGCGCTGGATCCCGAAGGGCATGGAGGTGCAGTACCTGGCCAAGGCGACGGGCACCCAGCATGCCGTGGCCACGCCGGAGCAGCCGATCGTGGCGGCCGAGGCGGGTTACGCGCTGCCGGTGAAGGTGCAGGTGCTCGATGACGCCGGCACGGCGGTGTTCGAGGCCCGGATCGCGATGTGGGTGTCGCCGGTCAAGCGATGATCGTTGGCGCAGCCACCCATGGGGTGGCTCTACATCCGATCCGTCTGTCGCAGGAAGCGCCACGCCATGCGTGGCTGTCGCCTGTCAGGCCGGCACCATCCACCATGCCGCCACGGCCAGGATCGCCGGCACAGCCTGGATGAAGAAGATCCGCTTGTTGACGCTGTACGCGCCATAGCAGCCGGCCACGATCACGCAGCCCAGCATGAAGTTCACCAGCATCGGCAGGTGATCGAACAGGCCCCAGAACAGGCCCGCGGCGAGGAAGCCGTTGTACAGCCCCTGATTGGCCGCCAGCACCCGCGTGGCCTGCGCTTTTTCCGGCGTATTGCGGAAGGTCTTCAATCCCAGCGGCTTGGTCCACAGGAACATTTCCAGGACCAGGAAGTACACGTGCAGCAGGGCGACCAGCAAGGTCAGTGACAGCGCGATCCAATACATGGGCAGGCTTCCAGAACGTAATGCAGAGAGCTTACTCCGGGCGCTCGCCCGGCAGCTTCTTTTCTTCGCGCAGCACGCCGAGGGCGGCAATGGTCATGGCACCGGCCACGACCAGGCCACCGACGAACACGATGTGCGAGCCGAACAGGGACAGCCCCTTGTGGACCCAGGCGAAGGTCAGGTCGCCACCGCGGTAGACCACGGTGTCGATGGCCGCGCCGGCCTTGTATCGCCACTCGCGGTCCACACGGGTATAGATCGTCTCGCGCGCCGGCTTGGCCAGTGAGAATTCGCTGGCGCGGGTCATCACCTGCACCATCGCCACCATCAGCGGCAGCGGCGAGGCAGCCAGGATCGAGAACCCGATGATGATGGCGGCACCTGGAATCAGCAGCGCCGGGGCGATGCCAAACCGCGACAGCAACCAGCGCGTGAAGCCGAGCTGGATGATCAGGGTCAGCGTGTTCACCGCCAGATCCACGCGCGAGAAGAATGCCGTGCTTGCCGCGGCATCGGGGTACAGGCGGCGCACGATCGAGGCCTGCTCGTTGTAAAGCATCGTGCCCACGCCCACGCCGAACAGCACCAGCACGGCCAGCCAGCGCAGCAGCGGCTCACGCACGATCAGCTTCAGGCCGTCCAGCACGCTGCCGCCCATCGGGGTTTCACCTGACACCAGCTGCTGCTCCTGCTCCCGCGCCACTGCCCACAACCGCAGCCGCCAGATGCAGACCAGGCAGGCACTCAGAAAGCCGGCCGAGACCAGCATCAGGTTGGCAATACCCACCCGCTCCACCAGCACCGCAGTGATGATCGGCCCCAAGAACGCACCGAGAGTGCCTGCCGCGCCGATGTAGCCGTATACCTCGCGTGCCTGGGCGTTGGAGAACACGTCGGCCATGAAGCTCCAGAACACTGCCACCGCAAACAGGTTGAACACGGCCGCCCAGAAGAAGAACGCCATGCCACGCCCCGGCACGCCACTGTCGAACAGCAGGTAGAAGCCCAGCAGGGAAACGATGAAGAAACCATACACCGCGGGCAGGAATATCCGCCGCGGATAGCGGCTGACCACCGCGCCGTAGAGCGGCTGCAGCAACAGCATGATGAAGAACACCCCGGTGAACAGGAACTGCAGCACGAAGTCCTGTACCGCGATGCCATGCGCACTGAGCCAGTCGATCAGTACCGGCGGGAACACCGCCTTCGCGTCGGCCGAGGCAGCCATTGCCTCGCGCACCGGGCGTAGCACGTAGTAGCCGCTCAAGAGGCAGAAGAAGTACAGGCACGCCCAGATCAGGGGCGGCGACTGCCGCAGCGCCCCACGCAGGCCCGATTGCACCGGTGCTGCTGCGGCAGCACTCATCGCACCCACTCCCGGCTTGGGCGGCGTGACAACGGCGGCATCGTGGAAACTCCGGGCAGTAAAGCGCGCAAGGTAAACGATGCACCGCAACATCGCCAGCCTCCGGCACGCCCATCGGCGCAACGCTGCGTGGCGCACCCCGCAGCCCCTGCCTGCCCCAACCTGTCTTATGCTCGGTGCGCACCCCGGCAAGGAGCGGCATGTACGACTACATCGTGATTGGAGCCGGCTCTGCCGGCTGCGTGCTGGCCCACCGGCTCAGCGAAGACCCGGCCTGCCGGGTACTGCTGCTGGAAGCGGGCCCACGCGATACCAACCCCTTCATCCATATGCCGGCCGGCCTGGCGCGGCTGGTCAACAACCGCCGCATCAACTGGAATCTGGAGACTGCGCCCGAGCCTGGGCTGGACGGCCGTCGCCTGTGGTGGCCGCGCGGCAAGGTGCTGGGCGGCTCGAGTTCGATCAATGCGATGTGCTACGTGCGCGGCGTGCCGGCCGACTACGACGGCTGGGAAGCGGGTGGCGCCACCGGCTGGGGCTGGGACCAGGTGCTGCCCTGGTTCCTGCACAGCGAGCGCAACAGCCGCGGTGCCAGCGCGCTGCACGGCGCCGCAGGACCGCTGTCGGTGTCCGACCTGCGCCACCACAATCCCCTCTCGGCTGCGTTCATCGCCGCCGCTCAACAAGCCGGCCATCCCCACAATGCGGACTTCAACGGTGACCAGCAGCTCGGCGTAGGGCTGTACCAGGTCACCCAGCGCGACGGTGCGCGGTGTTCGAGCGCGGACGCCTACCTGCGCCCGGCACGCCACCGACGCAACCTGACGGTGCTCACCGGCGCGCAGGCGACCGCGCTGAGCTTCGAGGGCACGACAGCGACCGGCGTGCACTATCGACGTGGCCGCCACCACCTCCATGCACGCGCGGCGGCCGAGGTGATCCTCAGCGCCGGCGCCATCCATTCCCCGCACCTGCTGATGCTCTCCGGCATCGGCGAGGCGGACACGTTGCGTTGCCACGGCATCACCCCGCGCGTGGATCTGCCCGGTGTCGGCCGCAACCTGCAGGACCACCTGGACATCTGCACCGTCGTGCACACCACACCCGGCGTCAGCTACGACCGCAGCAACGAGCTGCGCATCGCGGTGGACTACTTTCTGCGCGGTCGTCGCGGTGCCGGCACCAGCAACCTGGCTGAGGCCGGCGGCTTCGCCCGCTCATCGCTGGCCACCGATACCGGTGCCGACATCCAGTTCCATTTCGTCCCGGCGATGCTGGACAACCACGGCCGACACCGGCTGCCGGGCGATGGCTACACGCTGCATGCCTGCCCGCTGCACCCGCGCAGCCGCGGGCAGCTGCGTCTGCGTGATGCTGATGCACGCTCACCGCCGCGCATCCACGCCAACTACCTCGGCGATGCGGACGGTCACGACCTGAAAATGATGCTCGAATGCGCGCGCCTGTCGGCCCGGATACTGCACCAGCCCGCCTTCGACCGTTGGCGCGGCGCGCCGGTCTTCCCCCCGCACGACGCGCTGGACGACGCCGCACTGGAAGCCTTCATCCGGGCCAAGGCCGAGACCATCTACCACCCGGTCGGCACCTGCGCGATGGGGCAACATGCCGAGGCCGTGGTCGATCCGACCCTGCGCGTGCATGGCACGCAGCGGCTGCGGGTGGTGGACGCATCGGTGATGCCGCGCCTGGTCAGCGGGAACACCAACGCCCCGACCCTGATGATCGCCGAGCGTGCCGCCCATTGGATCCGGACCGCTGCAACTGCCTGAACAGGGGTGCGCTGGACCGTCCTTACCGCGCGGGTGACGGATCCTTTGGAGATCGGCAAAACCCGCGTATTTTCAATGCGATACGCATTCATCTTCGTTTCGTTTGTGCAATCACGAAAAGCGGCGCTAGAATCGGTCACAGCAGTCGCGCACGGGCACCCACACGATGAACCAGAACAACAGGCGCCGACCGATCCGTTCGGCGGCAACCGGGTTGTTGGGCATGTTGATGCCCATCGCCATGTCTTCCACTGCACAGACACCTGCCGCTGCGCCCGCCGGGTTCCCGGTCAATATCGAGGAATCGGCGCCGAGCGCCGCCCCGCATACCCAGCCTGCCGCGTATCGCACCACGCCGGCCGGCCTGAAAGTGCAGCCGCCCGCGCAGAGCTTCAACGTGGCCTCGATCGAATCGATGGCGCAGCAGCTCACCTACGGCGAGCGCGTGCCCGGCATGGCCGTTGCGATCGTCCAGGGTGGCCGCGTACTCAGCGCGCGCGGCTACGGCGTCACCGACGTCAACAACCCGCAGCAGGTCGATGCCCACACCGTGTTCCGGCTGGCCTCGCTGTCCAAGGCCTTCGCCGGCACCATGGCCGGCCTGCTGGTCAACGATGGCACCCTGCGCTGGGACAGCAAGGTTACCGACTACGTGCCCGGCTTCCAGTTGAGCACGCCCGAAGCGACCGAGCGCCTGACCGTGGCCGATCTGCTCAGCCACCGCGTTGGCCTGCCCTACAACGCCTACGACCGCGACGTCGAAGCCAACGCCGAGTACTACACGCTCACCCACAAGCTGGCGGCCACCTCGCTCAAGTGCCTGCCCGGCGACTGCTATGCCTACCAGAACGTGGCCTTCAGCCTGATCGGTGATGTGGTCTACGCCGCCTCCGGCAGCTTCTACGAACAGTCCGTCGAGCGCCGCCTGTTCAAGCCGCTGGGCATGGATGACGCCAGCCTCGGCCTGGCCGGCATCCAGGCCAGCTCGCGCTGGGCGCGCCCGCACGTGCGCAGCCGCAACGGCTGGGTCGCGCTGACGCCCAAGCCGACCTATTACCGCCTCGCCCCGGCCGCCGGCGTCAATGCCAGTGCCAGCGACATGGCGCAGTGGCTGCTGGCACACACCGGCCATCGCCCCGACGTCCTGCCCGCTCCGTTGCTGGCCACGCTGCACGCCAGCCTGATCAGCACCCCCGGTGAGATGCGCTCGGGCTGGCGCCGCGAACGCCTGAACTCGGCCGGCTACGCGCTCGGCTGGCGCACCTTCGATTACGCCGGCCATGAAGTGATCTTCCACGCCGGTGCCGTCCAGGGTTACCGCGGTCTGGTCGCGCTGGTGCCCGAACGCGACCTCGGCATCGCCATCATGTGGAATGGTGAAAGCAGCCTGCCCAGCGGCCTGCTGCCCACCGTACTGGACCAGGCCATGGGCCTGCCGACCCAGCGCTGGCTGGACGTGGACACCGACTTCGGCAGCGACAGCCTGATGGCCGAGGATGCCGCCCCGCAAGGCAAGCGCAAGGGCGTGTCGTCGAACCGCGCGGTCGCTTCACCGCGCTGATCCTGCCTGCACGTGGCATCGAAAAAGGCGGCCGGATGGCCGCCTTTTTTGTGGTTTTTGGTACCGCCCATAAAAAAACTCCTTCCCCGCTGGGCTGCCAGGGAAGGAGTCTCAGGTACGGCTATCGGGAAAAACTCAGATCAGCGGTGCCGGGGTTGCCGGCAGTGCGACCGGTGCGGCCTTCTTCTTGCGAACGGCCGGCTTGCGCTTCGCGACCTTCTTCACTGCCTTCTTCGCGGATGCCTTCTTGGCCGGAGCCTTGCGGGCAGTCGCCTTCTTGGCGGTGGCCTTCTTGGCTACCTTGCGGGTGGCCTTTTTGGCGGTCTTCTTCGCGGTCTTCTTGGCAGCCTTCTTCGGAGCGGCCTTCTTGGCTACCTTGCGGGTCGCCTTCTTGGCCGTCTTCTTTACCGCCTTCTTCGCGGTCTTCTTGGCAGCTGCCTTCTTTGCAGTCTTCTTGACGGCCTTCTTCGCCGTCTTCTTTACTGCCTTCTTCGCGGTCTTCTTGGTGGCGGCCTTCTTCGCAGTCTTCTTCACTGCCTTCTTTGCCGTCTTTTTCACTGCTGCCTTGCGAGCGGTCGCCTTCTTGGCCGCCTTCTTCACCGTCTTCTTGGCAGCCGCCTTCTTGGCTACCTTCTTCACGGCCTTCTTGGCAGTCGCCTTTTTAGCGACCTTCTTGGCTGCCTTTTTGGCGGCCGGCTTTTTCTTCGCAGCTTTCTTGGTTGCCATGGGATGGCTCCTCGTCAGTGATCTATGGAGTGGAAACGCCCAGGTAAAGCAAACCCGCCGTTGCTGCGTCGCGGGGACCGCCGTCGCGTCATGCGCGTCGTGACGGATACGGTGACACCCGCCGCATGTGGCCAGGCAGGTATCGAAGAGGAAAGGAACTTGCGGTTCGCCGGAGGAAGCGAAGCCATCTCCACCGTCATGGGACGCGAGGTGGATGTCCAGGTTGTGCTTCGCGACTTGATGTCGATTCTGCTCACTCTGTTCGCAGGCAAGGTCTGCTGAGGCGAAACCTAATCACGCTTTTTTTCACTGTCAACAACCCCGGCGAAAAATTTTCACACCGGCGCCTTGCGGCGCGCCCCTTGCCGTACCCGTCAGCGCCCCGACCAGACCGCCATGCCACCGCCAGCGCGAACACCCCGCGCAATCAAACGCTGACAACCCAGAAAAGAAAAACACTTAAAAGAAGCACTTTCGTGTAGCGACATCGCAACATCGCCGTGCGCCGTCCCGCAACGCCACGCGCGCATCGCATCCGATTACCCCCGCCACGGGACTCCCCGTGCGCACCTTAAACAGACCGCAAAACTTTTCACATCTGCCCGCGCTTTTTTCGACCCGATTCGCGTAACTGCGCAAACTTTTGGCCGTTCGGGACCGACATGTTCGCGCCTGGCGTTCGCCATTGAACGTCGCCGCACGCCGACTTGGATGCCTGCTCGGCGTCCCGTCGGCGCGTCGCCGCAGACCAGATCACCGGCGCGCATCAGCACCGAACCGATCGTCATGCACCTGCCGTCGCGACCACCCCCCATCGCACGCGCACTGCAATCCTCACGCACTACTAACGCGATCGGCGCGCGCCCAGGTGAGCGGGCAAAAAAAAACGGCCGCACCCAGGCGGCCGTTCTTCAGCGGAAACGACGATCAGTGATCTTCGTTTTCCAGCAGCTCAGCGTAGTCGTCCGGACCCAGCAGGTCGTTGACTTCGTCCAGGCCGGCCACTTCGACGACATAGATCCAGCCGTCGCCGTAGGCGTCTTCGTTGATGGTTTCCGGCTTGTCGCTCAGGGCCGAATTGACCTCGACCACCGTGCCGGTGATCGGGCTGTACACGTCCGAAGCGGCCTTGACCGACTCGACCACGGCCGCCTGTTCGCCGGCCTTGACCTCCTGGCCAACCTCCGGCAATTCAACATAGACCAGGTCGCCAAGCAGGCCCTGGGCGTGGTCGGAAATACCGACGGTGACGCGGCCGCTGCCTTCAACGCGTGCCCACTCGTGGGACTTGAGGAATTTGAGGTCGCCGGGGATCTCGCTCATGGGACTGCTCCGAGGAATATCAGGGGGGTCAAGAAACGGGGGTAGTGTAACCAACCGGCGCGGACACGAACGCGTCCGCACCGGATACATCACGGCATCAGCCGTCGATCAACACGCCGGGCTGGGCCTGGCCTTCGCGCACGAACGGGAACTTCACCACGCGCACCGGAACCTGCTTGCCGCGGATGTCCACATGGACGTCGCCCAGTTCGCCGCCCGGCACGCGGGCGAACGCGATGCCCTTGCCCAGGGTCGGCGAGAAGGTACCGGACAGGATCTCGCCCTCGCCGCCGGCGGTGAGCACCGCCTGGCCATGGCGCAGCACGCCCTTCTCGTCCATCACCAGGCCGATCAGCTGGCGGGCGTTGCCGGCCGCCTTCTGCGCCTCGAGCACATCGCGACCGATGAAGTCGCGGCCTTCGTCCAGTGCGACGGTCCAGGCCAGGCCGGCTTCATACGGCGTGATCTCCTCGTCCATGTCCTGGCCGTAGAGATTCATGCCCGCCTCCAGGCGCAGCGTATCGCGCGCACCCAGGCCGGCCGGACGCACACCCGCGGCGCTCAGCGCATTCCAGAAGGCGACCACGGCGGTCTGCGGCAGCAGGATCTCGAAGCCATCTTCACCGGTGTAGCCGGTACGCGCGACAAACAGCGCGGTACCGTCGGCGGTGGTGGTTTCCAGCGCGGCGAATCGACCCAGCTTCTCCAGCGCAGCGCGGTCACTCTCGCCCAGCAGGCCGATCACACGCTCGCGTGCGGTCGGGCCCTGCACGGCGATGATGGCCAGGTCTTCGCGCTCGATGACCTCCACGTTGAAGGGGGCGGCCTGCTCGCGGATCCAAGCCAGATCCTTTTCGCGGGTCGAGGCGTTGACCACCATGCGGAAGAAATCGTCGGCCATGTAATAGACGATCAGGTCGTCGATCACCCCGCCGCGGGCGTTGAGCATGCACGAGTACAGCGCCTTGCCGGTGGCCTTGAGCTTGTCCACCGAGTTGGCCAGCAACGTGCGCAGGAACGGCTTGACCTGCTCACCGCGCAGGTCGACCACGGTCATGTGGCTGACGTCGAACATGCCGGCATCGCTACGCACCAGATGGTGCTCGTCCAGCTGCGAACCGTAATGAATGGGCATGTCCCAACCACCGAAGTCGACCATCTTGGCGCCGAGTGCGCGGTGGGTATCGTTGAGAAGCGTCTTCTGGGTCATGACCGGTTCCGGGGGAATGAAGGCAAGCCATCATTATCCCAGAACCGTCTTCACAACGCCTGCGGCGGTGCGGGAAAACCGCGGATCAGGCCTGCTGCACCTTCAGCGTCATCCCTTCCACCGCGACCACGCGTACCGGACTGCCGGCCGGCAGATCCGGCCCGGCGACCACCCAGAACGCGTCGTCGATCTTGGCCCGGCCCTTGCCGGCCACGATGCCCTGGTCGAGCACGACCACCCGCCCGATCAACTGCTCGGCGCGCCGGTTCAACAGCGGCTGATCACTCTGGCGATCGTGCGATCGCCCCCAGCGCCGGTAGCACTGGATGGAGACCACGCTGAGCACCACGAAGGCGACCACCTGCCACAGCAGCGGGATGTCGGCGAACACCGCGACCAGCACGAATACGGCCGCGGCGCCAATCCCGATCCACAACATGAAGGCGCCGGGCGCGAGCGCCTCGGCGGCGAACAGCACCAGTGCCAGCGCGCCCCAGGCCACCACTTCCCAGCGCATGTCAGCCTCCGATCCGCGGCGGGACGCCGCGCGTGGCTTTCTTCTCTTCCTGCTTGGCGAACGCCTCGCGCGCCAGTTCGGCCACGCCGGCGATCGAGCCGATCACGCCACTGGCCTCCATCGGCATCAGCACCAGCTTCTGGTTCGGCGAGGTCGCCAGTTCCTTGAATGCTTCCACATACTTCTGCGCGATGAAGTAATTGATCGCCTGCACGTCCCCCTGGGCGATCGCCTCGGAGACCATCGTGGTCGCCTTGGCCTCCGCCTCGGCCAGGCGCTCGCGCGCTTCGGCATCGCGGAAAGCAGCTTCCTTGCGGCCCTCGGCCTCCAGTACGGTGGCCTGCTTCTCGCCCTCGGCGCGCAGGATCTCGGACTGACGCGAGCCTTCGGCTTCCAGGATCTGCGCGCGCTTTTCGCGCTCGGCTTTCATCTGCCGCGCCATCGCATCGAGCAGATCGCGCGGCGGTTGGATGTCGCGGATCTCGATGCGGTTCACCTTCACGCCCCACGGGTTGGTGGCATGGTCGACCACGCTCAGCAGCTGGGCGTTGATCACCTCGCGCTGGCTGAGCGATTCATCCAGGTCCATCGAGCCGATCACGGTGCGGATGTTGGTCTGCACCAGCGCGATCATCGCCACCTCCAGGTTGGCGACCTCGTAGGCCGCCTTGGCCGCATCGAGCACCTGGAAGAACACCACGCCATCCACGCGCACGGCGGCGTTGTCCTTGGTGATCACTTCCTGGCTGGGCACGTCCAGCACCTGCTCCATCATGTTCACCTTGCGGCCGACCCCATAGACGATCGGGATCAGGAAATGCAGGCCGGGCGACATGGTGTGGGTGTAGCGGCCGAAGCGCTCCACGGTCCATTCGTAGCCCTGCGGCACCATCCGCACGGCCTTGAACAGAATGACAACGGCCACGAAGGCCAGCACCAGCGAGAACAGCATGGTCGGAAACATCAGGTCACTCCCTTTCCCCGGAATCGTAGGCCCGAGTATAGCCACGCCGTCTTCACACCGGCGTCGGGGAGTGTCCTGGGTGCCCGTCAGGCAGGATCAGGCGGTGCGCGGGGCGAACATGATGACCATCATGCCGGCCAGGCACAGGCCGACGCCGAGCAGGTCCCAGCGGCTGGGACGGATGCCATCCACCAGCCACAGCCACATCAGTGCAGTGCCGATATAGACCCCGCCATAGGCGGCATAGACGCGGCCGCTGGCGGTCGGGTGCAGGGTCAGCAGCCAGGCAAACAGCGCCAGGCTGGCGGCGGCCGGCAGCAGCAGCCACGCACTGCCGTCCTTGCGCAGCCACAGCCAGGGCAGGTAGCAGCCGACAATCTCGGCCACGGCGGTGAGGACAAACAGCAGCAGGGTGTTCATCCCGTGCGCTCGGCATCCTTGGCCCGCTGCCAGAGCGCTTCCTGCGCCTCCAGATCGAGCGCGCCCATGGACTGTCCGGCCGCCTCGGCCTGGGCTTCCATCGCGCGGAAACGCCGTTCGAATTTGTGGTTGGCCAGGCGCAGTGCCGCGCCCACATCGACCTTGGCGTGACGGGCCAGGTTGGCGCAGACGAACAGCAGATCGCCCAGCTCTTCCTGCAGGCGTGCCTGATTCTCCTCGACCGGGCCACGCGCGAATTCAGCAGCGACTTCGTCCAGTTCTTCGCGCACCTTGTCCATCACCGGCGCGGGGCCCGGCCAGTCGAACCCGACCCGCGCTGCGCGTGCCTGCAGCTTCACCGCCCGCTGCCACTCCGGCAGGCCACCCGAGATGCCGGCCAGTGCCGAGGTATCGGTGTGGCCCTTGGCGGCGCGCTCGGCGCGCTTGATCGCTTCCCAGTTGCTGTTGACGTCATCGGCCCCGTCCACCTGGACCTGGGCGAACACGTGCGGGTGGCGGCGCTCCATCTTGTCGCTGATCGTGCGGGCCACGTCGGCAAACCCGAACGCGCCCTGCTCCTGCGCCATCTGCGCGTGGAAGACCACCTGCAGCAGCAGGTCGCCGAGCTCATCCTTGAGGTCATCCAGATCGCCGCGGTCGATCGCATCGGCGACCTCATAGGCTTCTTCGATGGTGTACGGGGCGATGCTGGCGAAGTCCTGCTGCAGGTCCCAGGGGCAGCCCTGCAACGGGTCGCGCAGGCGCGCCATGATGCCCAGCAGGCGGTCCAGTTCGGGGGTGGCAGGCATCGTTGCTCCAGTCAGGTCAGGCAGGCAACCACGCGCGCCACGGCAGGCGGGTATCGCCCAGCGCGATGAAGTCGCCGTTCAAGAGGCTCTCGCGGCGGTTGTAACGGAACGGTTTGCCGGTCTCGGCCGAGAGCACCGCGCCACCGGCGGCGTGCAGCACGCACTGCCCGGCGGCGGTATCCCACTCGGAGGTCGGGCCCAGCCGCGGGTAGACGTCCAGCGTGCCTTCGGCCAGGCGGCAGAACTTCAGCGAGGAGCCTTGGGCGAGCACCTCGATATCGCCCATGCGGTCCAGCAGGGCCTGCGTCTGCTCGCTGCGATGCGAGCGGCTGGCGGCCACCCGCAGCGGCGCCGAGGCGGGCGTGCGGGTCCGCAGCACCGAATCGCGCATGCCGTCGCGGCGGTAGGCGAGTTCGCCGCGCATCGCATGCCAGATCTGGCCGGTGGCCGGGGCGAGCACCACGCCGAACGCCGGCGCGCCCTGATAGATCAGCGCGATGTTGACGCTGAACTCGTCGTTGCGTTTGACGAATTCGCGGGTGCCATCCAGCGGATCGACCAGCCAGTACGCGCCCCAGTGCTGGCGGATCTCCCACGGCACCTGCGCCGATTCCTCGGAGAGGATCGGCAGCTCCGGAGTGAGCTGGGCCAGCCCACGCTCGATCACCTGGTTGGCGCCGAGATCGGCCGCCGTGACCGGGCTGTGGTCGGATTTGATCTCCACATCGAACGGCGTGGCATACACCGCCATGATGGCGGCGGCCGCGTCCTGGGCGATGGCGATGACGGTTTCGCGCAGATCCGTCGTGAGTTTGATCATTCCTTCCGTCCCAGCCACTCGCGGGCGATGAACAGCGCCGCCAGCGATCGGCCTTCGGAGAAATCCTCGCGCAGCATCAACTGATCCAGATCGGCCAGCTTCCACGGCACGACCTCCAGCTCCTCCGGCTCATCGCCGACCAGGCGCTCGGGGTACAGATCCCGCGCCACCACCAGCCAGGACTGGTGGCTCATATAGGTGGGGGCCAGGGTCATCGCGCGCAGCACGTCGACCCGGCGGGCGCCGTAACCGGCCTCTTCCTTCAACTCGCGGTCGGCGGCCTGTTCGGGGGTTTCGCCGGCATCGATGCGGCCTTTCACCAGCCCCAGCTCATAACGGTGCATGCCGGCGGCGTACTCGCGCACCAGCAGCACGGTCTCGTCATCGAGCATCGGCACCACCACCACGGCCCCATGGCCGCGGGTCACCAGCCGTTCGAAGCGGCGGCGTTCGCCATTGGAGAATTCCAGATCCAGATGCTGGCGCTGGAACGGCCCGCTTTCCTCGTCCGTGATCTGGTGGATGATGGGCAGGCGACGGCTCATGCGAGCATCTCTAGAATGGGTACTGGTGAAAACGTGTTCATGAGCCCGAAATGCTAGCAGACCCAGCCCCTCTCACGCTGGCCGATCAGTGGCGGCAACGCGATCTGGCCGTCCTGTGGCACCCGTGCACGCAGATGCGCGAGCACCCGGACACCCTGCCCCTGCTGCCGATCGCCCGTGGCGAAGGCCCCTGGCTGATCGACCATGACGGCCATCGCTATCTGGATGCGGTGAGCAGTTGGTGGACCAATCTGTTCGGCCATGCGCAACCGCGCATCGCCGCGGCCATCGCCCGGCAGGCCACCCAGCTGGAACAGGTGATGCTGGCCGGCTTCAGTCACGCGCCGGCGGTAGAGCTGGCCGAGCGCCTGCTGGCGATTGCGCCACGCCAGACCGGACGCGACCCGCTGGCCAAGGTGTTCTACGCCGACAACGGCTCGGCCGGGGTCGAGGTGGCGCTGAAGATGGCGTTCCACTACTTCCGCAACCGGGGCGAGAACCACCGCACCCGGTTCGTCGCGCTGGAGAACGGCTATCACGGCGAAACCCTGGGCGCGCTGTCCGTCGGCGATATCCCGCTGTATCGGCGCGTGTATGCGCCGTTGCTGACCGAAGCGCTGTTCGCGCCCTCGCCCGATGCCTACCTGGCCGAGCCGGGCCAGAGCGCCGCGCAGCGCGCGCACCAGGCCGCCGATGCACTGGCCACGCTGTTCGACCAGCACCCGGGAGAAATCTGCGCGGTGATCCTGGAGCCGCGTCTGCAGTGCGCGGGCGGCATGCGCATGTACGACCCGGTCTATCTGCAGCGTGCGCGCGCGCTGTGCGATGCCAATGGTGCCGTCCTGATCGCCGATGAAATCGCCACCGGCTTCGGCCGCACCGGCACGATGTTCGCCTGTGAGCAGGCCGGGGTGATGCCGGATCTGCTGTGTCTGTCCAAGGGCCTGACCGGTGGTTTCCTGCCGCTGTCGGCAGTGCTGGCCACCCAGGCGCTGTACGACGCCTTCCTGGATGATTCACGCGAGCGCGCCTTCCTGCATTCGCACAGCTACACCGGCAATCCGCTGGCCTGCGCCGCCGCGCTGGCGACCCTGGACATCTTCGCCGGTGAAGACGTGATCGCACGCAACCGCAGCACCGCCGAGGTGATGCGCACCCTGGCCGCACCGTTCGCCGACCACGCGCATGTCGCCGATGTGCGCCAGGCCGGGATGGTGGTGGCCTTCGAACTGACCCGCAACGGCGACAAGCGCACGCCGTTCCCGGCCGAGGCCCGGATCGGGTTGCATGCGTATAAAGCCGCGCTCAAACGCGGGGTGGTGCTGCGCCCGCTGGGCAATGTGCTGTATTGGATGCCGCCGTACTGCGTGGAGGATGAACAGTTGGATCTGCTTGCTTTGACCACTCTGGCCGCCATCGACGAGGCCGTCGCATGCGCGTGACCCGCAGCCATATCGATCATCCGCTGGCGGTCGGCCAGACGCTGGCACTGCCCGAGGACGCCGCCAACCATCTGGTCCGCGTGATGCGCCTGCGCGAAGGCGACGGCTGCGTGCTGTTCAACGGCGATGGCCAGGACTACAGCGCCACGCTGGTGGCCGTCGGCAAGCGCGATGCGCAGGTGCGGATCGAGGCCGCCACCGCGCTGGACAACGAGTCGCCCTTGCATATCACCCTGCTGCAGGGCATCGCGCGCGGGGAGAAGATGGACCTGATCCTGCAGAAGGCCACCGAACTGGGGGTGCAGGCCTTCATACCGGTCAACGCCGAACGCACCGAGGTGAAGCTGGATGCGGCGCGTGCCGAGAAGCGGCTGGCGCACTGGCACAGCGTGGTGGTCTCGGCCTGTGGTCAGTCCGGCCGCGCCCGCGTGCCGACGGTGGCCGCGCCGCGATCGCTGCAGGACGCCGCCAACGCGCTCCCGGCCGAGGCCGTGAAGTTGACCCTGGACCCGCAGGGGGAGCATCGCTTGTCGACGCTCTCGGCCGCACCGGGCGGCGTAGTGATCGCAATCGGCCCGGAAGGCGGCTGGTCGCCACGCGACCGCCAGACGCTGGCCGCGGCGGGCTTCCAGGGATTGCAGCTGGGTCCGCGCGTGCTGCGCACCGAGACCGCGGGGTTGGCGGCGATCGCTGCCGTGCAGGCGCGGCTGGGCGATCTGGAAAAATAACGGGGACTGAAAAATAACGGGGACGGGGGTAGTTAATCGGCGCGATTAACTACCCCCGTCCCCGTTATTACAGTCCCCGTTATTACATCACCCCGCGACGGGGAAGGCCTCGTCCAGCGCCGCTTCCAGCGCATCCAGGTCCGGCAGCAGCGCGCTCTGTTCGCCCAGCAGGACGCGCATGTGCACGCCTTGCGGCAGGGTTTCCTCGGAGGCATCGGCCAGCAGGCCGTCGCGCGGCACTGCGATCAGCTGCGGGAAGGTCTGGGTCAGCAGGGCAAAGTACGGGCGGCGGGCATTGCCACCCAGCGCCTTGAGCACCACCACCTTGTTGTTGGTCACGACCGGTTCGTCGCCCTGCCCGGACAACCGGGCGAACGACAGCAGCGGCACGTCCCAGCCGTGCCAGGCGATCTGACCGACCAGCCAGGCCGGTGCGTCGGGTACCGTTTCGACCGGCACCTTGGACATCATCTCGGCGACGGTGGCGTTGGGCAGCAGCACGCGTTCGTGCCCGGCCTGGATCAGGACACCGCGGATTTCGTCGTTGCTGGCGTAGCTCATGGGTCTTCCTTTAAAGGAGCGTGACGCGCTTACGCGTCCACGCCCCAGCGTTCGGCGATGGTGGCGGCAAGCTGCGGCGGTTCACCGGCGTCCTGCCCTGCGACCACCACGGCACTGGCCGCCGTCGGGTCGTAGCAGCCTTCGCCCACCTGACCGGCAACCCAGGCACCTGCAGCCGCCAGCGCAAGCACGGCATCCAGCTGGGCGGCGTCCGCGCCACTGAGCAGGACCACGCCACTATGCGCCGCCGGCAAGGCATCGATCTGGATCCCGGCGGTGTCGGCAATGAACTGCAGGCCGCCCTGGCTGGCGACGACGCCGACGTCGTCCGGCAGGATGTAGACCTGTCCGGCGTCCACCGGCTGTGCCACTTCAGCGAGGACCACCGGCAACGCAGACACACGCGCCATCTGCTTGACCAGATTGCCGTAGCGACCACCGTCCAGGCGCATGTGCACCAGGATCGCCGTGCTCAGCGCTTCGGGCAGCGCAGCGAGCAGACGACGCAGCGCGTCCGGCCCACCGATACCGGCCAGGACCAGCACGGCACCGGGGCATCCGCCCTCGATTCCCGTATCGCGCTCAAGCTCGACCAGCGACAGCCGGTCGATATCGAAGCGCTCCGGCACGGCCTCGGCCGTTGATGCGGCGGGCGAGGTCACGACATGCTCCTCCACCAGCGACCAGCGGCTGTGATCGCCGATCGCGGTGATCGGCGCGACTGCTGCGGCGACGTCAGCGGGCGGTGCCGCAGCGGGCATCGCGGGCGGGTACGGTTCGTCCTGGGTGGGCAGCAGCGCAGCCAGCGCGTCCTCCAGCGAGACCGGCTCGCGCAGGTCCTGCGGCGCCTGGTACAGGCCATCGGCGGGAACCTCAGGGGCGGCATCGGCGGCTTCGCGCAGGTAGAATTCCAGCGGCGCATCGGCATGCAGCTCGGCCGGGGTCACCGGCAGGCCCGGTTCGGGCTGCAGATGCTGGTCCTGCTCCGCGCCCGGCGGCAACACATCCTGATGGCCGTGCAGCTTGGCCACCAGATGCCGCGCCCAGCGTTGCGCCTCCCAGCCATCCCGACGCGCGGCCAGTTCGGCCTCATCGAAAATCAGGGTCAGCGATGGCGAGCCCAGCACCGGGTCCAGCCGTTCAAGGGCATCCTCGATCGCCGGCTCCAGCGCGATCAGCACGGCACCGGGATCGGCGTCGCGCAGGGTCTGCAGCTCGAGCGTGTTCGGATCGTCCTCCAGCACCACCTGCGCGCCGGCATGATCCAGCGCTTCGCGCAGTCGGTCACGGGCCGCACCCGGACGGGCCAGCAGCGCGATCGTCAACAAGATGGGGCCATCACTCGCGGACACGGGCGATCCCCAGCAGGTCGTACACGTTGCGCATCAGATCCAGCTCCTGGTACGGCTTGCCCAGGTAGCGCTGGACACCGATTTCGAAGGCGCGCTGACGGTGCTTGTCGCCGCTGCGCGAGGTGATCATCACGATCGGCACCCCCTGGTAACGCGGGTCCGCACGCATCACGCTGGCCAGCTCGTAGCCGTCCATGCGCGGCATCTCGATGTCCAGCAGCATCAGATCGGGCACGCGCTCTTCCAGGCGCTCCAGGGCTTCGATGCCATCGCGCGCGACGGTCACATCGAAGTTGTGGCGCTCCAGGATGCGGCCGGTGACCTTGCGCATGGTCAGCGAGTCATCGACCACCATCACCAGCGGTGCATCGCGGTCGCTGACCTGGGTGGTCGCGGCGATCGGTTTGTGCGGATTGGCGATGTAACGGCGCACCAGCGGCGCAACGTCGAGGATGACCACCACGCGGCCGTCGCCGGTGATCGTCGCACCGTAGATACCCGGCACCGAAGCGATCTGCAGACCGACCGGCTTGACCACGATTTCGCGGTTGCCGAGCACCTGGTCGATCGCCACGGCCACGCGCAGGTCGCCTGCACGCACCAGCAGCAGCGGCACCTGGGCCTGGCCTTCGGCACGGGCCTGGGCCTGGCCGATCAGCGTCCCCAGATCGTGCAGCGCGAACGCTTCGCCGCCGTAGTGGTAGTCGCCATCGGCGGTTTCAAAGCGCTCGCGCGAGATCCGGCCGATACCGCTGACCGAGGCCACCGGCACTGCGAACGTGGTGTCGCCGATCTGCACGAACACCGCCTGGGTGACGGCCAGCGTCTGCGGCAGGCGCAGGGTGAAGGTGACGCCCTGCCCGCGCACGGAGTGGATGTCCACCGAGCCGCCGAGCTGGCGCACTTCGTTGTGCACCACGTCCATGCCCACGCCACGGCCGGCCAGCTGGCTGACCTGGTCGGCGGTGCTGAAGCCGGGCGAGAAAATCATCGCGTCCAGTTCGGCATCGCCCAGCACCGCATCGGCGGCGATCAGGCCCCGCTGTTCGGCACGGCGACGGATCGCCTCGCGGTCCAGCCCGGCGCCATCGTCGGCGACTTCCAGCACGATTTCCGAGCCTTCGCGGCGCAGGCGGATGGCGATTTCGCCTTCCTCCGGCTTGCCGGCGGCACGGCGCTGTGCGGGGGTTTCCAGACCATGTGCCACCGAGTTGCGCAGCATGTGTTCCAGCGGCGCGACCATGCGGTCGAGCACGTTGCGGTCCAATTCGCCGTGGGTCCCTTCCAGGGTGACGTGGACCTGCTTGCCGGTGTCCTGGCCAGCCTGCCGCACGACCCGGCGCAGGCGCGGCACGAGGCCATCGAACGGCACCATGCGCGCGCGCATCAGGCCGTCCTGCAGTTCCGAACTGACACGCGACTGTTGTTGCAGCAGCACGTCGTACTGGCGCGAGAGGTCGTCCAGCACGCCCTGCAGGCCGCCCAGATCGGCGGCGGACTCGTTCAGGGCGCGGCTGAGCTGCTGCAGCGTGGAGAAGCGGTCCAGTTCCAGCGGGTCGAACGTGTGATCGGCCTGGTCCTGCTCACGCTGATAGCGCGCCACGATCTGCGCTTCGGTTTCCAGATCCAGGCGGCGCAGCTGATCGCGCAGACGGGCATTGGTGCGGTCCAGTTCGCCCATGGCGCCGCGGAAGGCACCGAGCTGCTGTTCCAGACGCGAACGGTAGATCGCCACTTCACCGGCATGATTGACCAGGCGGTCGAGCAGATCGGCGCGCACGCGCACCTGTTCCTGCTGCGGACGCGGCAGACCATCATCCTCGCTGACGGTTTCCAGCGGCACCGGTGCGGACAACGGGGCAGCGACGAGCGCGGCGATCGCGGCTTCGACCTTGGCGTCGCCGGAGGCAAGTGTCTGCTCGGCGGTTTCGATCTGCTCCGGCTCGGCACGGCCCTGGGTGCGCTGCTCGAAGGCGGCGATCAGGTCGTCCGGCATGGCCACGGTGCGGTGCTGCCCGGTCCGGGTCAGCAACTGGTGCAGACGATCGAAGCCACGCTCCAGCAGATGCACATCGCTGCGGTCGATATCGGTGCGGTTGGCTGCCACGGCTTCGAGCAGCGATTCGATGCCATGGCCGAGATCACCGATGGGATTGATGCCGGCCATGCGTGCGCCACCCTTGAGGGTGTGCAGGTCGCGCTGCAGGCCGGCGATGACGTCGCGGTCCTGCGGCGCGGCACGCAGTTCGCTGATCAGACCATCGCAATGGTCGAGCAGATCCTTGCCTTCCTCCACGAAGATGTCGACCAGTTCCTGATCGAGCTGGCTGAAATCGAGGGCATCACCTGCATCGAGTTCAACGTCATCGTCCGATGCCGCCGCCGCGAATGCGGTGTCGTCAGACTGCGCAACGGTGTTGACCGGCGCCGGCGCGTCTTCCAGTTCAAAGAAGCGCGCGGGTGCGGCGCCGGAGGGTTCGCTGTCGTCCGCGTCTGCGGTATCGGTCGCTTCGAAGGCTTCGGCAAAGGCGTCCCCTTCCACCGGTGCGTCGACCGTGGCATCCAGACCGAGCACACCGTTGTCTTCGCCCGCGTCGGCATCCAGTGCATCGAGCACGGTCAGGCCGTCGTCGATGGCCTGCTGCGCATCCACCACCTCGCCGAAGACCGGCGGCGGCGGCAGGATGTCGTCCAGCGCCTGCGCGTCGTCGTCGTCGTCGTTCTCATCGCTGCTGTCGGTGTCACGCCAGCCGTCGTTGGCGGCGTCGTCCACGGCGACCGCGTCGGCGCCAGCCGGCACAGTCCCGCCGCCGGGGTGAGACGCATCGAGGGTTGTCTCGACGCTATCGGCGTCGGCGTCGGCAACCGCTCCGGCAACGTCCTGTGGTTCGTCCGTCACGGCCGTCGTAGCACCCGGCTCCGGATCGGCCGCCAGCTCGGATGGGGTGAGGTGACCGAAGTACCGCGACAGATCTTCTGCGGAGGTGAGCTCCACGGCATCCAGACCGGCGTGCACCGCATCCAGATCGGTCTCCTCGGCCGCGGTGTCCTGCGTGTCCTGGACTTCGTTGAGCACCGGCGACGCCGGCAACCCGGCATCGAAGTAGGCGGACAGATCATCGGTTCCAGTCAGTTCCGCCGCGACCAGCGCGTCGTCAGCCGTGGCCTCGACGTCGACAGCATCCCCGTCGACCAGGGTCAGGCCGTCGGCCTCGATCAGCGCCTGCTGCACGTCGGCATCGGCAGCGTCATCGATGCTTTCCAGAACCGGTGCCTGCACGTCGACCGGCGGATGGTCAGCGGTGGCTTCTTCTGCAACGACAGCTTCTTCAGCAGCGATGGCTTGCTCAGCGTCGCTGGCCTCAACCGCAGCGTCGGCGTCCATGCCCGCAAGGTGATTGGCATCGGTCCCGTCCAGGGCCGAGTCTTCCTCCTCCAGGTCCCGTTCGTCGTCGACCAGCGCCGGCCAGCGTGCTTCGGGCAGTGTGTCGGCCAGGGCGACCAAGCGGGCAGCAAGCGCGCGCTGCACTGGCACGCGCGGCGCCTCTTGCTGCAGAGCCTCCATCGTGGTGGTGATCGCGGCACAGGTCTCCACCAGTGCCTGCAGACCTGCGTCGCTGGGCAGCGTATCGGCGGCCAGCGAACGCTTGATGTAACTCTCTGCCGCACCGGTGACCGCAGTGATCTCCGGCACGTCGGTCATGGCGAAGGCGCCATTCATGGTGTGCACCGCGCGCAGCAGGCCATCGGTGACCGGCTGCGACGCGTCGGACGCGCTGTCCAACCATGCCTGCAGCGTGGCCTGGTGCACCTCGACCTCGGCTTCCAGGATCTCGCGCAGGACGCTGTCGATGTTGGCCGGGGTGCTTTCCACCACGGGCGCGGGCACGGGTGCAATATCGACCGCCACCGGATCCGGCACGGTCGCCACCGGCGCCACCGGGCGCTGCAGCGGAACATGGAAGGTCTCTTCGCCTGCGGCCACGCGATCGGCGATCGCCTGCATCGCCTGCAGGTCGGCGGTCACGCGGCTGCCATCGCGCAGCGCAGCGTTGAGCTGCGGCAGGACGTCGTAGGCCTGCCCGACCAGCGCGACCACCGCCGGCGAGGCCGGACGGCTGCCGTCGAGCACGCGGTTGAGCATGCCCTCGATCTTCCAGCTGAATTCTCCCAGGGTGCGTGCACCGACCAGGCGACCACTGCCCTTGAGGGTGTGGAACACGCGGCGGATCGGTCGCAGCCGGTCCATGTTGTCCGGTGCGATGCGCCAGGCCGGGAGCAGGTTGCCCAGGTTCACCAGCTCTTCGTCGAACTCTTCGATGAAGACCTCGCGGATGTCCTGGTCGATGTTCTCGCCATCGTCCTCGAAGCCGGCCTCGATGCTGGTGTCCTCGGCAGTCACGGCAGCGACCTCGGCCACCAGGCCGGTGATCGGTGCCGCAACGGGATCGACACCCTCCGCGCGGAACTGCGCGGCGGCGGCATCCAGTTCGGCCAGGAACCGCACCGATTCGTCGTCCAGCTCAATCTTGCGGATCACCGCGTCCTGCACGCCCGAGGTCGGACGTGGCGCGGCCAACCCGTCGTCACTCTCGTCCGCAGATGCGACCGGGATGTCCTGGAGGAAGGTGGGAAGCGCCTGGACGTCTGCGTCGTCAGGCACCGATTCGGATGTCGATTCGGATTCGGCAACAGGTCCGGCGACAGGTTCGGCGTCGGCCGAACCCGAGTCGGCATCGTCGATCTGCAGCGACAACACGTCATCGGCGTTGTCCAGCCGCTCATCGAAGGTGAACTCGATCGGCTCGTCGCTCAGCTCCAGTGCCTCGTGCTCGGCTGCGACCGGATCGAACCCGGTCCCGTCCGCCACGAATGCAGGCATCTCCAGGAAGGTCGGATCGGCATCGTCGGTGCGTTCCGACGGCGTCGCATCGAGCTCCGTCTCGGCGGCGTCCGCCACCGGCGTGGACACCAAGGGAGGCACGCCCCACCCGGCACCGGCCGGGAGCTCGGCGATGACCGGATCGAAATGCGCGAAGGTCGGCAGTTCGTCCACATCGTTGTTGCCCGCCAGGGTCCACTGCGGCGCATCGGCCGCGATGGGCGCGGTCGACGCATCGAACACCAGCGCAGCCGGCGGGGCCACGGGCGTGGTGGCCGGCGGCGGCGGCGGCGGCGGATCGAAGGTGAAGTCCGGCAGCGGCGGCGGCAGGTTGGCCGGGCGCGGCATCTCGGCGGTGACGCCCAGCGCGATCGGCTCGGCGGCCGGCGCGTCCCACGGGGTCAGCTCGATGTGTTCCGGTGCCACCGGCAGGGCATCCGGCCCGGTATCGGCCGAGGGCTGGTTGGCATCCGGCAGCGGCCAGTAACGCAGGGTTTCCAGGCTGCTGCGGGTGATGTCCAGAATCTCGTCGCGGCCCGCGCGGCCTTCGCGCAGCGCTTCGAGGTAGTACTCCAGGCTGGCCATGGCATCGGCCAGGGTGTCGAGCTGGCGACCGCTCGGCACACGCTGCTTGCCCAGCAGTTCCACCGTGATGTACTGGCGCACGCCCTGCAGGTAGTCGGCCGGCACCGTCAGATCGAGCATGCGCAGCGCGCCGGCGACCTCGCCCAGCAGGCGCGGCACTTCCTGCAGCTGCTGGTGGTTCCAGTTGGTTTCGATGAAGGCGACGAAGTGCTCGCGCGCAGCGGCGAAGTTGGCGATTGCTTCATGCGCCAACACTTCCACCGTGCGCCGGTTTTCAGCCACGCTCGGGTCATCTTCGCCGCTGCCGGCGGCGCCCAGATGGGCGACCTGGTCATCCAGCGAGGCATCCACGTACAGCAGCGCGCCGGCGATATCCAGCAGCAGCGTTTCATCGATCTGCTGCACGCCCTGGACCACATCGCGCAGTGCGTCGCGCTGCTGCACGACCACGCCACGGGCCACGCCCAGGCCCATCATGCCCAGCGTGTCGGCCACCGCGCCCAGTTCGTTGACCTGGGTCTGCAGCTGCACCGGCTCGCCGCCGGTGCGCAGGTGCAGGTCCAGCGCATCCTTGATCCGCAGCAGCTCTTCCTTGACCGCGTTGCCGACGGTGTCGAGCAGCTCGCGGTTGCGCCCGCTCAGGCTGCCGCGCGCATGATCCAGCTCGGCCTCGGTGGCGCTCGCACTGTCCGGCGCGAAGGCGAACAGCACGCTTTCATTGATACCTGGCTCGGCGCGCGCCGAGCGGATGTCATTGAGCAGCGGCAGCAGCACGATCGGGATGTCGCGGTGACCGTTCTGCAGGCGCTCCAGGTAATCGGGCAGCAGCACGCTGCCACGCATCAGCGTGGCGCAGGCTTCATCACGATCGGGCACCTCACCGGCACCGATCGCATTGGCCAGCTGCTCCAGCTCCTCGGCCACCATCGCCGGGGCATACAGCTCGACCATGCGCAGGGTGCCCTGCACCTGGTGCAGGTAGCCGGCGCAGAAGCGCATGCGGCTGCCATCGGCAGGGTCTTCCACGTAGTACTCGACCTCGTTGCGCACCTGGCGCAGGGTCTCGTCCAGCTCCGGCTTGACCCAGCCCAGCGCAGCGTGGCTCATGGCATCGCGCAGCGTGCTCATGCCAGGTCTCCCGGCAGCTCGGCGCACATGGCGTGCGGTGATTTCTCGCGATGCATCATCTGCTTGTTCCTTCCCTCTCCGCCCTGCCCGCGGCTCACGCCGGCAGCTTGAAGTCGGCAACCGAGCGGCGCAGGTCGGCCGCCAGCTGTGCCAGGTGGCCGATCGACTCGGCGGTCTGTCCCGCGCCCTGCGAGGTCTGGCCGGTAATCTGACGGATCACGCCCATGGTGCGGGTGATGTCCGATGCCGCGGCCGACTGCTGCTGGGCAGCGATCGAGATGTTCTTGATGAGGTTGTTCAGTGCGTTGGAGACGCGCTCGATTTCAGTCAGCGCGGTACCGGCGTCTTCGGCCAGACGTGCGCCGGACACCACTTCGGCGGTGGTCTGCTCCATTGAGCTGACCGCTTCGTTGGTATCGGCCTGAATGGCCTGCACCAGGTTCTCGATCCGGCGCGTCGCACCGGACGTACGCTCTGCCAGGCGCTGCACTTCGTCGGCCACGACTGCGAAACCGCGACCGGCCTCACCGGCCGAGGCGGCCTGCACCGCGGCGTTCAACGCCAGGATGTTGGTCTGCTCGGAAATGTCGTTGATCAGTTCCACGATCGAGCCGATCTCCTGCGAGGATTCGCCCAGCCGCTTGATGCGCTTGGAGGTTTCCTGGATCTGGTCGCGGATCTGGTCCATGCCCTGGATCGTCTCGCGGACCACGCCGGCACCCTCGGCGGCGATCACCACCGAACGCTGTGCCACGTCGGCCGACTCGGCGGAGTTGCGCGACACCTGTTCGATGCTTGCCGCGATTTCGCCGATGCGGTCCGAGGCGGAGGTGATCTGGTTGGCCTGGTGGCCCGCCGCTTCTGCCAGCTGCATCGCCGTGGCCTGGGTTTCCTGGGTCGACACGGCAACCTTGGCCGAGGTGTCGTTGATCGTGGTCACCAGGTGGCGCAGTTCGTCCACGGCGTAGTTGATGGCGTCGGCGATGGCGCCGGTCATGTCCTCGGTCACCGAGGCCTTCACCGTCAGGTCGCCTTCACCCAGCGAGCTGATTTCATCCAGCAGCCGCATGATGGCCTGCTGGTTGCGGCTGTTGTACTCCACCTGGGTCTGGTAACGCAGTTCCTGCTCGCGCGAGCGGCTGCGCACGGTGCTGCCGACGAAGCCGACGATGGCGATCAAGGAGAGCGCACCGGACACCACGCCCAGCCAGAAATTCGGGAACAGGCGGGTATCGCGCAGCGAGCCGAACGAAGAAAACGCCTCGAACAGCTTTTTGCTGTCGCGGAGCATGTCCGCCGAGCCACCGGTCAGGGCGGCCGCCGAGGACTGCGCCGCGAACAGCTGGCGGGAACTGGCCAGGATCGCATCGGCGTCCTGCTTCATGGTGTCCCACTGCGCCTGCGACTGCTCCAGCGCAGCCAGCGCCGGGCCGTTGCGGACCGGGGCGATGCCCAGCTCGTCATTGCCGTTGCGCAGCGCATCCAGAATCTGGGTGAACACCACCGAGTCGCGGGCGAGCGCATCGCCCGCAGCGGCGGCATTGGCACCGCCGGCACGCATTTCGGTCACGCGGCGGGCCATGGAGCCGACCACCACCACCTGCTGCAGCGCGTTGTAGACCTGCGAGGAGGGCGCGCCACTGGCCGACATCGCGCGGACCACTTCGTTCAGCTGCGCCTGCAGTGCGGGCACGCCGTTGACGAAGTTGTTGGCGTTGCCCGCCAGGGCCAGCACCGCCGGTTCACTGGCGACCAGCTGGCCGGCGCTCTTGCCGAGCGGCTCCCAGGTATTGATCAGCGCATCGAGCGGGCCGGCGACATTGGTCTCGGTACCGTAGCGGCCCTGCAGGGCGCTGACGGTGGTTTCGATGTCGGTCTTGGTCAACTTGAACGCGGTGAACGCCTGGGCGTTGCCCGAGACCGCTTCACGACCCTGGTTGGCCAGCTGCTGCGAGAGCACCTGCAGGTTCGCCGCATCGGTGCTCGCACTGGCCAGGCGACTGCCCTGCCAGGTCGCCACGCCGGTGTTGACGCCGAACACGATCATCGACACGGCCAGCAGGCCGAGCCAGAAATTGGTGCCCACCGAGCCGAGCTTGCCGGCCTTGGCGGATTCCGAAGCAGTACTCATCGTTCAACCTCGATCTTCAATACGGAGAGACAGGCGCCTGCGGTCAGGCCGCGGCCTGCCTGAATTCGGGGGTACGCGACAGCAGCGACAGCGAGAACACGCCCCAGTCATGGCCGTCGCCGTGGAAGGCGCGGTCGACGAAGTGCGCATAACGGCCGGTGGCCAGATCGCCTGCGGCGGTGTCCTGGTCCTGCTCGAAGCTGCGCTGGCCGAACAGTTCATCAATGGTCAGCGCGACGTCGCCACCGGCCTGGCGCATGATCAGCACGCGCTGGCCTTCCTGCTGCACGGTGCGCTCGCCTTCCAGGAAATACTTCAGGTCCACCACCGGGAACAGGTTGCCGCGCAGGTTGCCCACGCCCAGCAGCCACGGCTGCGCGCCCGGCACCGGGGTGATCGGCGGCATCGGGACGATTTCCACCACTTCACGGAAGTCCGAGACCAGCCGGCGCTTGCCGACCCGGTAGCCGACGCCACGCCACAGGTCCTGCGAAAACTGCCGCTCGGGCAGCTGCACCGCATGGGCCAGGCTGCGCCGCTCGTAAGCCTCGAGGATGTCGAAAGGAGAACGCATCAGACCACCAACTGGTTGATCCGCGCGATCAGTTCCTCCTCGCGCGGCGGCTTGACGATGTAGTCGGCCGCCCCCTGGCGCAGCCCCCACGCCTTGTCGGTTTCCATCGCCTTGGTGCTGACGATGACCACCGGGATGTGCTTGATCGCCGCGTCGCGCGCCATCGCGCGGGTGGCCTGGAAGCCACTCATGCCCGGCAGCACCACGTCCATCAGCACCAGCTGCGGCGACTGCTCGCGCACGAGCTTGAGCCCGTCCTCGGCGTTGTCCGCTTCCAGGACTTCATGACCGGCCTTGGTCAACCACTGCGTGAACACCGCACGGTCGGTCGGTGAATCCTCGATCAGTACGATTCGAGCCATTGTGCCTTTCCCCCCTGGTCAGGCGTTGACGTATGTGCGGATGGCACCCAGCAGTTCTTCACGCGTGAATGGCTTGGTCAGGTACTGCTCCGAGCCGACGATGCGCCCCCGCGCCTTGTCGAACAGGCCGTCCTTGGACGACAGCATGATCACCGGCGTCGACTTGAACAGCTGGTTGCCCTTGATGAGCGCACAGGTCTGGTACCCGTCCAGGCGCGGCATCATGATGTCGACGAAGATGATCTGCGGCTGTTGGTCGGCGATCTTGGCCAACGCCTCGAAACCATCGGTCGCGGTCACCACCTCGCAGCCTTCGCGCTTGAGCAGTGTTTCCGCCGTCCTGCGTATGGTCTTCGAATCATCGATGACCATGACGCGTAGCCCTGCGAGTTCCCCACCCGCAGCCATGTATTCAGTCATTACCTTTCCCCAAGCGCGCGACGCGTGCACTGGTCCGGCGTCGCTGCGAAAGCGTATCTATATCCCAATACCGGCGCGCGCTTCAAGCATCCCCATCCCGGCCCCGCCGCGAGCGCCTCCCGCCGGCCCGGCGCCGGGCATTCTGCGCAAACCCGGGGGCGGCCCGTCGCCCGGCCGGACACTGCGTTGCGCTGCCCGGGGCAGGCATTGGGCGGCCATTGTCGCTACCATCATCGGCCTGCCCGCCAGGTTGCGACCATGCCGTTGAATGTCATCGTGGTGATGGACCCCATCGCCCATATCAAGATTGCCAAGGACACCACCTTCGCGATGCTGCTGGAAGCCCAGCGCCGCGGCCACGCCCTGCACTACGTCAGCCCCGGCGGGCTGGCCCTGCGCGACGGCCAGGCCATTGCCCGCACCGCCCCGCTGCAGGTGCGCGAGGACAAGAACGACTGGTTCACCCTGGGCGAGTTCAGCCAGACGGTCTTCGGCCCCGGCCAGGTCGTGCTGATGCGCAAGGACCCGCCGGTGGATGCCGAATTCATCTACGACACCCACGTGCTCAGCGTCGCCCAGCAGGCGGGGGCGATGGTGGTCAACGATCCGCAGGGCCTGCGCGACTACAACGAGAAGCTGGCCGCCCTGCTGTTCCCGCAGTGCTGCCCGCCGACCCTGGTCAGCCGCCGCAACGCCGACCTGAAGGCCTTCGTGCTTGAACACGGCCAAGCCGTGCTCAAGCCGCTGGACGGCATGGGCGGGCGCTCGATCTTCCGCAGCGGCACCGGCGACCCGAACCTCAATGTGATCCTGGAAACCCTGACCGACGGCGAGCGCACGCTGGCCCTGGCGCAGAAGTTCATCCCGGACATCACCGCCGGCGACAAGCGCATCCTGCTGGTCGATGGCGAGCCGGTGGACTACTGCCTGGCGCGGATTCCACAGGGCGACGAGTTCCGCGGCAACCTGGCGGCCGGTGGCCGTGGCGAAGGCCGCCCGCTGAGCGAGCGCGACCGCTGGATCGCCGCCCAGGTCGGCCCGGAAATGAAGCGGCGCGGCATGCGCTTCGTCGGCCTGGATGTGATCGGCGATTACCTGACCGAAGTGAACGTCACCAGCCCGACCTGCGTGCGCGAGCTCGACGCCCAGTTCGGGCTGAACATCGCCGGCACCCTGTTCGACGCGATCGAGGCCGGCCTGCCGCGATGAGTGCCAGCGTCGTCCCGGCCCCGACGTGGCAGGCGCGCGAATCCCAGCGGCTGGGCGCGACCCTGACGCTGTCCGTGCTCGTGCACGCGCTGCTGCTCCTCGGGGTCGGCTTTGCGGTGAGCGACAACGCGCCACTGGTGCCGACCCTGGATGTGATCTTCAGCCAGACCCAGACCCCGCTGACGCCCAAGCAGGCCGACTTCCTGGCCCAGGCCAATCAGCAGGGCGGTGGCGACCACGACAAGGCGCAGCGCCCGCGCGACAACCAGGCCGGGATCGTGCCGCAGACGCAGGCCGGGCTGTCGCCGATCCCGCAACAGCGCCAGGAGGCGGCCAGCGTGCCGCCGCCGCAGACCCGCGTGGTGAACAGCCGCAATGGGGCCGACACCGTCGCCGAGGCGCAGCCACAGCCGCTGCCCGAGCAACCCCGCCCGGATGCACCGATGACGGCCCGCGAGCAGCGCGATGTGGAGATGGCGCGGCTGGCCGCCGAAGTGCACCTGCGCTCGGCGCAGTACGCCAAACGCCCGAACCGCAAGTTCGTCTCGGCCAGTACCCGCGAATACGCCTATGCCAATTATCTGCGCGCGTGGGTCGACCGCGCCGAGCGCGTCGGCAATCTGAACTACCCCGATGAGGCACGCGCCCGCCGGCTCGGCGGGCAGGTGGTGATCACCGTCGGTGTGCGCCGCGATGGCACGGTCGAAAGTGCCCGCATCCTGCAGTCCAGCGGCACGCCGTTGCTGGATGAAACCGCGCTGCGCGTGATCACCCTGGCCCAGCCGTTCCCACCCCTGCCCAAGACCGAGGATGCGATCGACATCCTGCAGGTGACCCGTACCTGGGTGTTCCTGCCCGGCGGCGAGCTGCGCGACGACCGCTGATCGTGCACGGATCGCGCGCAGGGTCCAGCCACGCATGGCGTGGCTCTACGAGAACGCCGCGCAGGTAGTGCCACGCCATGCGTGGCTGGGGCTTACGATGCGATGCGCAGCTGGGCGCTACCAGGCGGCCTGCGTTACGAGGCCGCCTGCTTCGCCGCCCGCGCCGCCTGCTGTTCCACCAGGGTCAGTGCCACGTTGTTGCGCAGATACGCCGGCTCCACCAGCTCCGGTGCCACGCCCTCGCCGCGCTGGAACGCGGGCACTGCCAAGGCCAGCACGTCCGAAGCACGCGGCAGCGCCAACGCGTCCACGCCGGTCAGTTGATCGGCCAACCGCGTTGCCAGCACGCCCTCGGCCGCGCCGAAGCCAGTCCCCACGCCGAACCAGCGCGTGCCCCCAGGCAACACGACCTGCTCCGGCGCGCACACGCTCTCCTCGCCCTGCAGCTGCCACTGCCCGTCCACGCGGATGTGGCGTGCGGCATAGACCTCGCCCATGCGCGCGTCGATGCTGGCCAGTACATGATCGGCCTCGGCCGGCGCACGCAGCGCCAGCGCCTGCAGGGTGGAGACCGCGATCAGCGGGCGGTCCAGCGCGAGGGCGATGCCCTGGGCGATGGCGATCGCCAGCCGCACCCCGGTGAACGCGCCCGGCCCCCGCCCCAACGCGATCGCATCCAGCTGCGAACGGGCCACCCCCGCCTCGGCCAGCAGCGCCTCGGCCCAGGGCAGGCTCAGTTCGGCATGGCGGCGCGGGGCGATCTCGAAGCGCTCGCTGACCTGCCCATCCACATACAGGGCAACGGAACAGGCTTCGGTGGCGGTTTCAAAGGCGAGCAGTTTCATGGCGGTCAGAACAGGGAAGTGGGAAAGTCATCGGTAGGCTGCAGACGTACTACGGGCTGCGGTGATGCAGGCGCAGGTACAGACGCAGCGCCATCGACGGGCCATTGTGGCGCAAAGAAGGCCTGCACATCGGTCAGCGAACGGGTACGCCGGAACGGCGGCAGTGAATCCAGGAAGATCCGGCCATAGCCACGGCTGAGCAGGCGCGGATCACACAGCACCAGTACGCCGCGATCGGTTTCGCTGCGGATCAGGCGGCCCACCCCCTGTTTGAGCGCGATCACCGCCTGCGGCAACTGCTCATCGCGGAAGGGGTTGCCGCCGTCGCGGCGGATTGCATCCAGCCGCGCTTCGAACACCGGATCGTCCGGCGCGGCGAAGGGCAGCTTGTCGATCACTACCACGCTGAGTGCATCGCCCACCACGTCCACGCCTTCGCGGAAACTGGCCGAGCCCAGCAGGACGCCGTTGCCCGATTCACGGAAGCGCTGCAGCAGGGTCGCGCGCGGTGCCTCGCCCTGCACGAACAGCGGCCACGGTGCATCGCGCAGGGCCTCGGCCGCTTCGCGCAGTGCGCGGTGCGAGGCGAACAGCAGGAACGCACGGCCGTGCGAGGCCTCCAGTACTGGCGTCAGCGCGCGGATCAACGCGGTGCCGAAGCCGCGCGCGGCCGGATCGGGCAGATCGGTCGGCAGATAGCACAGCGCCTGTTGGGCCCAGTCGAACGGGCTGGGCTGCAGCAGGCTGACCGGATCATCCAGGCCCAGTCGTTGCGAAATATGCTCGAACCCCCCGTCCACGGTCAGCGTGGCCGAGGTGAATACCCAGGCCGCCATCGAGCGCTGGCGATGCTCGCGCAGCGGCCCGGACACATCCATCGGCGTGCGCTGGCAGCGGAAACCGCGTGGTGTCAGTTCATACCAGAGCACCTCCGCTGGCGGCGGCGCTTCGTCCGGATCGGTGTCGAAATCCAGCATCGGCGCATCGTCGCCCAGCCAGCGCGACAACCGCGAGACCGCTTCCATGGCGCGCGCATGGCAGGCATCCAGACCGGGTGACGCCTCGCGCACGCCGGCCAGCGCATCCCGCAGCTGCACCAGCGTACTCATCGCCGCATCGAAGCCATCGCGCACCTGCGGCACGGTCAGCGCCCGCCACTGGGTGCCGCGTGGCGGCAGGCCATCCATCGCCACGCGCAGGTCGCGCAGGGTCTGCTCCAACGCGGCCGCAGGCTCCTGCAGGGCGGCCTGCGCACCGGCCACGCTGCGGCTCTCGGCCAGGCAGTCGCGCGCCAGTTCCTGCCACGGGCGCATGCCGAAGCCTTCCCCGAAAAAGTTGGCCGCCAGTTCGGGCAGCTGGTGCGCCTCGTCGATCACGAACGCCTGCGCGCCCGGCAGGATCTCGCCGAAGCCTTCCTGCTTGAGCGCCAGATCGGCCAGCAGCAGGTGGTGGTTGACCACCACCACGTCGGCCGCCTGCGCCCGCTGCCGTGCCTGCACGACGAAGCAGTCATCCCAGAAGGGGCATTCGGTGCCAAGGCAGTTATCGACGGTGGAGGTCACCATCGGGTACAGCGGCGAGTCCTCCGGCAAGGCCTCCAGCTCGGCCATGTCGCCGTACTTCGTGCGCCCGGACCAGGCCAGGATGCGCTGGAACTGCGCGACCTGCTCAGGGGAACTGAAACGGGGTTCCCCCCGGGCCTGCTGCAGCCGATAGCGGCACAGATAATTGGCACGCCCCTTCAGCAGCGCACTGCTGTGGCCCACACCGAGCGCGGCCCGCACGCGCGGCAGATCGCGGTGATACAGCTGATCCTGCAGCGCGCGGGTACCGGTGGAGATGATGGTCTTCAGCCCGGACAGCAGCGCGGGCACCAGGTACGCATAGGTCTTGCCGGTGCCGGTGCCGGCCTCGGCCAGCAGCACGTCGCGCTGGTCGAACGCTTCGGCGATCGCCGCGGTCAGGCGCAGCTGGGCCGGGCGCGGAACGAAGGCATCGAGCTGGCTGGCGAGCGCACCGCCCTCACTGAGGGCATCGCGGCTGGCGTGGGCAAGTTGGGACATGACGCAATGATAAAGGGTGCCGACCGATGCCCGGCGCTACGCCGTCACGCATCCGACTGCATCGCCTACATCAGTAGCGCATGATCCCCGGCACCGTGCAGCCGTCCAGCTGGGCATGCGCCGAGGCCGCGTTTTCTTTCTCACCACGGGCCAGACGCGCCTGCTCGATCGTCGCCCAATGGCGACGGCACAGCGGGCCGGTCTTGGAACCGAGTTCGACCGACTTGCGGGCGAACGTTTCCGCCGCCGCCCAATCGCCCTGCAGCAGGGCGATCTCGGCCCGGTCCTGCAGCACCGACGGATCCGAGGCCATGATCGCCAGCGCCTGATCCAGCGCCGCCGCAGCGCCGGTCAGATCGTTGGCCTGGCGACGGGCATGCGCGGCCTGGCGCAGGTCTTCCACCTCGCTGTCGCGCAGCGGCTGCACGGCCAGCTCTTTATCATCATTGCCCGCGGCGGCATCCACAGCGGCCAGGCGCTGGGCCGGCGTGGTGGTGTCGACCGGCGCCTTCACGGCCGGTGGCGGAGTGACGCAGGCCGCCAGCGCGAGACACAGCGTGGCCAGCGACGCGGAACGGATCAGGAAACGGGTGGTCATGCAGGCAGGCCTCGATCAGGGTTGACGCGCGGGGGTGGCGGCCGGTGCATTCTGCGCCGGTTCGGGGGCGGGCTCCGGCTTTTTCTCAAGGCCGAACCAGCTGCGCCAGCCACCGCCTTCACTCTGTTCGCCGCCCTCGCCCTCCGGCAACGCGCTCGGCGCGGTGCACGGTACATAGGCCGGGGTGTAGCCGACCACGAACGGGAAGCGACGCGCGCCCGGGCAGGCTTCATCGGTGGTGGCCGTGCCGCTGGCCTCCACGTACTGCCAGTCCAGGCCCTTGTTGCTGACCTTCAGCGGCGAACTGGGCAGGCGCTGGAAAATGCCCGACCAGACCCTCATCGACCCGGTCGCGCCATACAGCCCGGCTTGTTCATTCTGGTCGTTGCCCATCCAGATCACGGCCAGATGGTCACCGGTGTACCCGGCGTACCAGCTGTCGCGGCCGTCGTTGGTGGTGCCGGTCTTGCCCGCCGGCTGCAGGCGGCCCAGGCCGTCGGCGTTGAGGCGCTGCGCGGTACCGCTGGCCACGACCTGCTGCAGACCGATGCTGATCAGGTTGGCGGCAATCGAGTCACCTTCCTGCGCCGGCGCCGGGGTCTTGTCGTAGCGCTTCATCAACTTGCCCTGCGGATCGAGCACGCCACGCACTGCGTGCAGCGGCTGGATCTCGCCCCCGGAGGCCAGGAACTGATACAGCTGGGCCATCGCATACGGGCTTTGATCCGTGGAGCCCAGGATCACCGCGGGATTGGGCTCGGCCTTGATGCCGGCCAGAACATGGATCAACTGCGTGACCCGCTCCGGGCCGACCTGCATGCCCACCCGGACCGTGGCCTGGTTGTAGGAATGGGCCAGCGCATCGATCAGGCGGACCGTACCGTGGCTGCGGTTGTCCGCATTGCCGGGCGACCACTGCTTCCCGCGGCTGAGCTGCACCGTCACCGGCGAATCATCGACCCAGCTGGACAGCGAGTAGCGGTCCGGCTGCGCCAGCGCCAGCAGATACACGAACGGCTTGAGCAGCGAGCCGACCGGGCGCTGCGCCTCGATGGCCCGGTTGAAGCCCGGCTCGGACACGTCACGGCTGCCGACGACGGCCAGCACATCCCCGTTGTGCACGTCGGTCAGCACCAGGCCGGCCTGCAACGCGGGACGGCGCTTGCTTTCCAGTGATTTGATCGTCTTGGTGACCGCACCTTCGGCATAGGCCTGCGCCGAGGGCGCCATGCCCGTCATCACGCTCAGCCCGGCGCCCTGCAGCACCGACTCGGGGTAATCGTGGCCGAGCTGGCGACGGACCAGATCGACATACGCCGGGAAACGGTTGGCCGCGATCAGGCCCGGCGTCTTGGGCACGCCCAGCGGCGCATCGACCGCGCGTTTGTACTCGGCATCATCGATCAGGTTGGCTTCGCGCAGCTTGCCCAGCACGAAGTTGCGCCGGTCCAGCGCGCGCTCGGGATTGCGGCGCGGATCGTAATACGACGGGCCCTTGACCAGACCGATCAGCAGCGCGACGTGCTCGGTATTGAGCGAGGCCAGATCACGCCCGAACCAGAACTCCGCGCCCGAGGACATGCCGTGGATGGCCTGGCTGCCACGCTGGCCCAGGTAGACCTGGTTGAGGTAGGCCTCCAGGATGGTGCGCTTGTCGTAGCGCGCTTCCATGATCAGCGCGTACAGCACCTCATTGAACTTGCGGGTGACGGTCTGCTCTTTGCCGATCCCGAGCAGGCCGCTGCGGGCCAGCTGCTGGGTCAGGGTCGAGGCGCCCTGGCGGCTCTGGCCACCGGAGCGAACCGTCACCCAGATCGCGCGGGCGATGCCGCTCAGATCAATGCCATGGTGGCGGTTGAAGTCCTTGTCCTCCACCGCCTGCAGGCCGGTGACCAGCAGCTCGGGGGTCTCTTCGATCCGCACCAGCCGGCGCTCTTCCTGCTTCTGGCCGTACAGCGTGGCGATACGGGCCGGATCCAGACGCGCGGCCTTCAGCGCCTTGCGGGTGTCGGGATCACGCAGCGAAGCGATCGACCCGCCGGACAGGCTCAGCTCGACGCGGCGCGGGGCGACCCGGCCGTCAACGTCGTTGTAGCCACGGCTGGAGATGACGAAACGCCCCCCTTCCTGCGTGTACGTGGCCGGTGATTTGCCGATCCCGTCATCCCGGTAGGCCGAGGCCGCCAGCTCGGTCTTGAGCGTGGCCGCATCCATCGCCACGCCGGGCGCCAGCGGCAGCGGGCGCGCATAGACACGCGTGGGAATCTGCCAGCGCAGCTCACCGAAACGCTGGGTGACCTGTTGGTTCAGGTACACCGTATAGGGGATCAGGAAGCCCAGCCCCAGCGCGACAGCCGCCATGCTCCAGGTGATCAACCGGCGTCGCCACAGTGGGCCGCGGCTTTCGGTGTCGTCTTCGAACTCGTCGATGTCGTCGGAATCGTAGCGTCGGGGCACGGGGATGCGAGAATATGGATTCCGGCGAGTCTAACGCAGCCGCTGCGGGAGCAGGTCGCCACCAGATCCACGTTTCAGTGCAGTTCAATCACATCAGGGGTCGGCCGCGCAGCCCGGCCCAGGCACCTTTGCACGCCGCAATCGCGGCTCGCCAGCCGCCGCCGGCCAGACATGCGTTGGCAAGGCGGGCCAGCAGGCGCGGAACATCATGAACAATCCAGGCCCACTCCACGTCGGGGCGGCGATAGAGCTGAAGTCGGGACCACGCCATCCGCCACGTCAGCGCGCCAAGACCCTTCAGCCGCGCAGGCGCTACTTGAACCCCGCGCGCCGACAACAACACCAGCAGCGCCTGCAGACGATGCGCGGTGCACATCCGCTGCCGCTCATCAAGCAACGCCAGGTTCCTCAAGCGATCCCGGATCGAGCGCCGGGATGCGCCGATCTGATTGCCAGCATGCTGGCGATAGTCGATCGTGGCCTGCGGCAGAACATCCAAGCCTCCCTCAAGTGAGGCGACCACCGCCAACCATTCGTCGTGACTCCACTTGGATCCAATCGGCAAGCCGTTTTCAAGCAGCACGCGCCTCAGCGCACACGTTGCCCCCGTGACAAAGTTGCGCATCAATACGGCATCCAACACCAGCCCGGAGCGCTCCAGTTCCAGCTCGGCTGGATGGACGCGCAACATGCCGAACAGCATCGCCCCAAGAGGTTCGCCCACTCCGTCGACCAGCCGCGCATCACTGTGCAGGAGCATCAAAGAGGCATCCGAATCGAACCTTTCCAGGTACGTCTCGACACGATCCGGATACCACACATCATCCTGATCACACAAAAACACGATTTCTGCCGTACAGCGCTGCAACACATCGGCGAAATTGAGTACATACCCCAGATTGCGGGGACGCTGGACAATATCAACGCGAATGCCGCGGGTGGCCGCGTGGCGTGCAAAGTCATTCAGTAGCGACAGTGTTGCATCGGATGAACCGTCATCGCCGATCACCACCTCGTCCACAGGGACGGTCTGAACCAGAAGACTGTCCAACTGCGCCTGCAGATAGGCCGCACCGTTGTAAGTGCACATCGCCACGGCGACGCGTGGAACTGCGCTGGACGTCATGCTGCACATCAGACGCAACCCTGCTGCGTTTGGACACCGCAACAATAGCAGCGCGCACGGTGACGGCCGCGCCCAGCCGCAAAGCGCAGATACGGGGTCAACGGACTGAGCCTGCGATGCGTTCCATCGCCTGGGCCGGGCTCATCGGCCTCCACGTCGCAGCCTCTGGCTTGAATGCCCGGGGGTGCACGCCAAGCCTCGACTGCAGGGGGCCATTATCAGCGATCAGGTCCTGCTCCAGGCGAGAGACGGGGCCACGCGCGCGCGCACTACACGCTGCCAGCAGGCGCAATGTGAACGATGGCAGATAAAACGGCACGATCCGCTCATCCAGACTCGCGTGTACCCGCTGGAACATATGCTGATAATCAAGGCGCTCACCGCCACCGATCTCGATGACCTGCCCGGCAGCGGCATCCGTGGACAACGCTGCAATCACGGCAAGGGCGATGTCATCGGCATGCACGGGCTGACGCATGCCGTGAGCCATGGGGATCGGGAACACACGCAGCCTTCGCGCCCGCTTCACAATGGGCGTCACGCTGCGGTCAATGCCAGCACCGTAGATCAGCGTCGGTCGCAGGATGGTCCACTGCATACCCAGGCGGTCCGCCTGCCGCGCCAATCCCTGCTCACCTTGCTGCAGACGCGCAACCACCGCTTGCTCGTCCGACTGGGCCGACCCCTGCTTGGTCACAATGCTCATCGAACTGGTCGCAATGATCTTTGCCGCCGGCGCAACAGTCTGCTGGGACAACCAGTGCACCCATGCTTCGAGTGGGCTGAAACTGGCAATAGCATCCCACGGCGGGTCCGCTGCGGTTGGCAGGACGCTCCCCAGATCACCGGTCAACCATGTCACACCCGGCTGAGCGGGCTGTGGCGTGCGACTGGCCGCAACGACGGGCGTTCCGGCAGCGATCAGCCGGGGCAGCAGATACCGGCCGATCTGGCTGGTCGCGCCGGAAACGAAGAGGGTCATGCAAACGCCGGTCTTGAAGAAGGGCCCGTACTATAGCTGAGGCACAGGCGGGGGCTCAGCGCGAGGATTCCAGATCCCGAAGCCGGCGATCCAGCGATTGATAGTCTCCACCGCCCGTTTCACTCCCGAGCCGCGCGGCCTGCTGCAAGGCCATTCGGGCAAATGCAGCATCGCCCCGCCCCAGCCGTTCGCTGCCGATGGCGAGCCAGCGCTGGGCAAGTCGCTGCCGGGCCTGCGCAACGCCCTGTGATCCAGGGCCCAGCGCCTGCCAGGCATCCAGGCACGCACCGGCGGCCAGCACACGGTTCTCGCGCAGCCGATCCTCGAAGCACTGCCGGCTGGCCGGCAGCAGGCGCTGTGCGGCCGCCCGCACGCGCGGATCCTGTGGTGCAACTCCCTGGGCTTCGCGCAGGGCGTCGTAGGCACTGCGCCCGGGGGGCTCAAGGAACTGCCCGGCGCCTTCCGCATCGTCCAGACGCGCGAGCAGGCGCTGAAGGGTGCGTTCGCGCTGGGCCCGCGGCACCGCCGGGGTCGTCAACGCCGCCTGGGAACGCCGGGCCTGGTCGATCGTATGTTGCACCGTCTCGAGCGCACGCGTGGACGCCCCCAGCGCTTCGGCTGCCTGCAGCGACTGGCCGGCTTCGTCGAAACGGAAATTGCCGGCCTGGCGGGTCGCCCGCATCAGCTGGGCGTCGGCGACCTGCAGCTGCCCACGGTGCGCGGCAGGATCATCGGGCACTGCCGAGAGCACCGCAGCGAAGGCCGCTGCCGCCGCCTCCAGCTTCTGCCGACGCAGTGCGGTCTCGCCGTCGCGCTGGCGGCGTTCGAGCGCATTGTTCACGGCCTCCTGGGTCGCCGGCAGGTCGACATGCCCTGCATCGAAACCACGGGCGCTGCGCACCAGCGCCGCCGCGCGTGCAACATCGCCACCCTCCGCTGCAGTGCGTGCCTGCTGCAGGAGATCGGACAACGCGTCCTCTCGTCCTTCCAGTGCGCGCAGCTGGTTGGGCATCAGCGCCAGCACCTGCTGGAACAGCGGCAACGCGCTGTCCGGGCCGCCATCGAGTCGTTGTGCCTGAAGCGCGGCTTCGGCACGGCCGAGCAACGCGCCGATCCCGGCGCGTGCCTGATCACGCGCGCGAAGCTGCTGCGCGAGCGCATCGGCATCGCGCTGTGGCACCTGCAGGTCGCGGGCCAACGCCAGGGCGGCGCTCGCCGCGACATGATCGCCCCGGTCCAGCGCATCGTGTGCCTGTTGCAGCGCTGCCTGGCCGGTCCGGGCGAGGCCGGTACGCGCCTGCAGCCGATCATTGTCCAGCGCCAATGCCGCCTGGAAAGACTCCCGCGCGCCACTGCCATCGGCCGCACTCAACCGGCCCGCGGCCAACGCACGATCGCCCTGATCGAGCAGCTGCTCGATCTGCGGCTCGTTCCAGAACCAGTTGGCCAAGGGCCGCCGCAGCAGCGCCAGGCTGACGAACAGCAGCACCGCCACCAGCGCCGCCCAGCGCCAGATGCGGCGGGCGTGGCGCGCCTGCAGCCACCACCAGCGGCCCTCGCGGCGTACCCGCCGCAGCGCCTCGTGCGCGGCGTCATGCCTGTCATCGTCCCGGCTCATGCCGCGAGCCTAGCGTGCGGCACGTGAGGTCAGCCTAGACGCCGGGCTTCGCTGACGCCGGGCAGCGCGTCCAGCTTGCCCAGCAGGGTGGAGAGCTGCCCGTAATCGCTGACCTTCAGGCGCAGGCGCAGATGCGCCCGGCCACTGTTGCGGACGTTGTCGCTGTGGATGTCCAGCACGTAGGCATCCTCCTGCGCGATCAGGTTGGTGATGTCCTTGAGCAGCCAGCGCCGGTCGACCGCATCGACCACGACGTCCACTTCGTAGCCGCCGCCGGCCTGGCCCCACTCCACTGGCAGGATGCGCTGCGGACTGGCCGCCGCCAGCCGCGCCAGCGCGGCGCAATCGGTGCGATGCACGGTGACGCCGCGGGCGCGGGTCAGATAGCCGACGATCGGCTCACCGGCCACGGGCTGGCAGCAGCGCGCCAGCTGAACCAGCAGGTTGCCGACGCCCTGGACGGTGAAGTTGGCGCTGCGCACGCTGTCGCGCCGCGCCGTCGGGCGCGGCAGGGCGGGCACCGCCGGCTGGCTGGCGGCACGCTCGGCTTCCAGCAGCGTGCGGCTGACCTGGTTCGGCCCGGTGTCGCCCAAGGCCACCTGGATGTAGAGATCATCGACGCTGTCGGCGTGGAACTTCTTCACGGCGATCGTCAGGTCGGCGTGCGCCAGGCCAAGGCGCTTGAGTTCCCGTTCGAGCAGTTCGCGACCGGCCTGCACGTTACGCGCCCGGTCCAGCTTGTGGAACCAGCCGCGCACCTTGTCACGCGAGCGGTTGCTGGCCAGGAAACCGCCGGAGGCGAGCAGCCAGTCGCGGCGCGGGTCGGCCTCTTTGCCGGTCAGGATCTCGACGCGGTCGCCGCTGCGCAGGCGGTAGGTCAGCGGCACGATGCGGCCATTGACCTTCGCCCCGCGGCAGCGATGCCCGACCATCGTATGCACGTGGTAGGCAAAATCCAGCGGCGTGGCGCCCTGCGGCAGGTCCATCACCTCGTCCTTGGGGCTGAGCGCGTAGACCCGGTCTTCGGTCAGTTCGGCATCCAGCGCGCCGGCCAGTTCGCCGGCATGGCCCTCCTGGGATTGCTCCAGCAACTGGCGCATCCAGGTGATCTTGCGATCGAACGCCTTCTCCGCACCCTTGCTGCCTTCCTTGTAGCGCCAATGCGCGGCGACACCCAGCTCGGCCTGGGCATGCATGTCATGGGTACGGATCTGCACTTCGATGGTGCGCCCTTCCGGGCCGACCACGGCGGTATGCAGCGAGCGGTAATCATTGGCCTTCGGGCGCGCGATGTAGTCGTCAAATTCGCTCGGCACCGGCGCCCACAGCGCATGCACCACGCCCAACGCGGCGTAGCAGGCAGCCACGTCGTCGACCATCACGCGTACCGCGCGGATGTCATACAGCTGCTCGAAGGCCAGCCGCTTCTTCTGCATCTTCCGCCAGATGCTGTAGATGTGCTTCGGGCGACCGCTGACCTCGGCGCGGATGCCCTGCGCCAACAACTCACGCGAGAGCGCCTTCTTGACGCCCTCGACATAGCGCTCGCGGGCCAGACGGGTTTCATCGACCTCACGTGCGATGCGACGGTAGGTTTCCGGCTCCAGGTGACGGAACGCCAGATCTTCCAGCTCCCACTTCAACTGCCAGATGCCGAGCCGGTTGGCCAGCGGCGCGTGGATGTCGCGGGTGAGCTGGGCCAGCGCGCGGCGCTCTTCTTCGGGCAGCCGATCGGCACCGCGCATGCGGGCCAGCTGGCGGGCGAGCAGGATCGGCACCACGCGCAGGTCGCGGATGATCGACAGCAGCAGGCGACGCAGGCCTTCGCTGTTGCGCCCGGCCTCGCGCCCGGCGTGCAGCGCCCAGACCTGGTCGGCCGCATCCTGCCCATCGAGCAGGCCGACGATCACCGGCTTGAGCGCGCCCAGCGGCAGCGTATCCACGCCAGCACGCAGCCACGGCAGGTCGAACAGCAGGGTGGCCAGCAACGCCGACTCGTCGGCGGAGAGCAGCGAGAGGGCATCGAGCGTGTCGGCCAGCACCGGCCAACCCACGCGCATGTCCGGATCGGCCTCGGGCAACTGCCAGCGCTGCAGCAACGCCTCACGCAGTTCAGGCGGCAGCGAGGCCACCGAGGGACGGTTCAACAAGGCATCCAGGCCGGGGGCAGAAGCGCGGTTCACAGCATCGTACAGACAAGATAGAGGCCACCTACACTAGCGCCGCAGCGCCCCCCCTACAATCGCCGTCGCCTGCATGTGCACATGCCGGGGCGCTGGCACTACACTGCGGCCATTCCTAGGAGAGACCCTGCCATGCGCTATTCCCGTCTGCGGTTGTTGGCCTGCGCGGCCGTTCTGATGAGTCTGTCGCTGCCGGCCCTGGCCCAGCGTGTGGTCGACGGCGATCTCCAGCAGCAGATGTCCGCGGCCGAATTCAAGGCGGCCGGGCTGGACAAGCTGAGCTCGCAGGAAATGGCCTCGCTCAACAACTGGCTGCAGGGCAAGGTGGCCGCGGCAGCCGCCGATGCACGTGAGCAGGTGCGCGAACAGGCCCGCGAAGAAGGCCGCCAGGAGGTCATCGTCAAGAACCGTGGCTTCTTCGACTTCGGCAGCAAGGACCCCATCGACAGCACGCTGCCGGGCGAATTCACCGGCTTTGGCAAGGGCCGCACCTATACGCTCGCCAACGGACAGGTGTGGGAGCAGACCGATGCGGCAGCCGTGGGCGGCGTGCGCAAAACCGATGCAAAGGTGTCGGTCATTCCGGGCATTTCCGGCGTGTGGTATCTGCGCGTGGAAGGCATCAACACCCGCGCCAAAGTGCGCCGCGTCAAATAACCGTAACGCCCCGTGCCGCAACGGCACGGGGCGCCAGCCGGATCAAGCCTTCTGCAGCGCCGCCACGCGCTGGGCCAGCTTCTTGGCCGAAATGCCGGTCCTGGCGCCCAGCTCCTGGGCGAACAGCGACACCCGCAGTTCCTCCAGGTCCCAGCGCAGATCCTGCCATTGCGGCCGCTGCCGCAGACCGCGCGCCTCGGCCTGCGCCAATGCGTCCACGAACGGACGCAATTCCAGCATCCGTGCCTGGTCGCGCGGTGGATCGCGCTTGGCACGTTCGGTGCGCAGGATCATGGCGCGCAGGTAACGCGGCAACTGCGCGAGGGCATCGGCCGGGGTTTCGCGCAGGAAGCCGGGATGGACCAGTGCCGCCAGCTGCTGCTCCATGTCATCGAGATTGCCGCGTGCCCAGCCCATCAGCGGCGCCTCCAGCTGCGGCTTGAGTTCGGCCACATGGGCCAGGATGTTCTCGGCCAGCTTCAAGCGGGCCATCGCCTCGCCGAACAGCGCTTTGCCCGCCTCCGCGCTGCGCGTGGCGAACGCGGCCGGGTCGCGGATATCGCCCAGACCATCGGCAAGCACGGCATTCATCGCGGCATCGACCAGGTCGCCACGCAGGCGCTCCTGAGATTCGATCGCGGCATACAACAGCCCGGTCTTGGGCGGCACCGGCAGCTGCTTGCGCGCCTGCTTGGCCTTGTCGGCCAGCGCGATCTCCAGCAATCGACGCACACCGAGCGGATGCTGCTCCAGCGCCTCATTGCGATCGGCAAAGATCTTCAACGCGGCGGTCTCGCCCTGGTCGACCAGGGCCGGGTAGGCCGGCACGCCCGCTTCGCCGGGCACCTGCAACGGGATCGGGCTGGCCGGGAAATCACGCAGCCCGTCGGCCGCCAGCGCACGGCCGGCGCGTGCGGCAAAGGCATCACCGGCCTTGTCACCGAAGCGGGCGCGCAGTGCATCCAGATCGCGCGAGGTCGCCAGCACCTTGCCATCGGCATCGCGCAGCCGCAGGTTCATGCGCAGATGGGCGTCCAGCGCGGCGTCATCGAAATCGGTCGCGGCCACCTTGGCACCGGTCGCACGCGCCAGGAACCGTGCCAGCTCGCCACGGATGTCATCGGCGGTCGGCTCGGCAAACGCTTCGGCGAACGCGCGACCGAAGTCCGGTGCCGGCACATAGTTGCGGCGCATCGCCTTGGGCAGGCTGCGGATCAGCGCCGCGGCCTTGTCAGCCACGAAGCCGGGCGCCAGCCATGACAGCCGCGCTGGATCGAGTGCGTTGAGCAGGTGCAGCGGTACCTCCAACGTGACGCCATCTTCGTCGGCACCTGGTTCGAAGGTGTAATGCAGCGGCAGCCGTGCATCACCCAGCGGCAGATACGCGGGATACCGCTCGGCATCGCTGCCCTCACCCGGCAGCAGATCGGCCAGTGTCCACGACAGGGCGCGGCGTTTCTCCGGTGCCAGCGCCTTCCACCAGGTATCCAGGCCCATCGCCGAATGGATCTCGGCCGGAATCCGGTCCAGGTACCAGCGCGCCTGCCAGCCTTCGTCGGCGACGATGCCGGCGCGACGCAGCTTGGCCTCTTCCTCGCGCGCCTGCTCCAGCACCTTGAGGTTGTCGGCGACGAAGCCGGCACGGGTGTTGATTTCGCCGGTCACCAGGCCCTGCCGCACGAAGATGTCGTGCGCTTCGCCCGGTGCGATGCGGCCGTAGTGCACCGGCTTCTTCGGGGCCAGTACCAGCCCGAACAGACTGATCTGCTCGGAGGCCAGCACCTGGCCCTGCGCGCGCGACCAGTGCGGGTCAAAGTGCTTGCGCAGCAGCAGGTGGGGCAGCTCGTTGATGACCCAGTCCGGCTCGATCGCCGCGTTGGTCAGGCCCCAGATTTTCTGGGTATCCAGCAGGGTGGCGGTCAGCAGCCACGGCGGCGGCCGCTTGGCCAGGGTCGAGCCTGGGAACGGCAGGAAGCGGCGCTGGCGCGGTGCCAGGAAGTCGCCCTTGTCGCTGCGGTGGCCGATCTGCGTGGGCAGCCCGGCGATCAAGGCACGGTGCAGGGTCTGGTAGGCCGCCGCGCGCACTTTGTCGCTGAAGGCGTTGCGCGCCTCGGAATCGGCCCCCTTGACCGGCGCCGGCGTGTTCTGGGCAGGGGTCGGCTCGGATTTCCCTTCACGGGCCAGGCGTGCGGCACGGTGCTGCTGGCCACGCGTCGCCTTGATCTTGGCCTCGTCATCGCGCGCCGGGGCAGGCGCGGAGGATCCGGCAAGCAAAGGCGCCAATGACGTTTCCGCGGGCTCCTCACTCCAGCCCAGCTCCTCGCACAGCACGCGCAGCTGACGGTGCAGCTCCCGCCACTCGCGCATGCGCAGGAAGCCGAGGAAATGCCGCCCGCACCAGTCGCGCAGCTTGGACTGGGTCAGGTCTTCGTGGGCCTGGCGGTAGCCGTCCCACAGCCGCAGCACACCGACGAATTCCGAACGCCCATCGGCGAACAGCGCGTGTGCGTTGTCGGCCGCGGCGCGCGCTTCCGGCGGGCGCTCGCGCGGGTCCTGGATACCCAGGAAGGAGGCGATCACCAGCATCGGCCGCAGGCAGCCCTGCGCCTGCGCGGCGACCAGCATGCGGGCCAGTTTCACGTCCACCGGCAGGCGCGCCATCTGGCGCCCGATCGGCGTCAGGCGGCGCTCGGCATCGACCGCACCCAGCTCACCCAGCTGCTGCCAGCCATCGGCGATGGCGCGCTCATCCGGTGCCTCCAGGAACGGGAAATCCTCGATCTTGCCCAGGCCCAGCTGCAGCATCCGCAGGATCACCCCGGACAGGCTGGAGCGGCGGATCTCCGGATCGGTGAATTCCGGGCGCGACAGGAAATCCGCTTCGGAATACAGCCGGTAGCAGATGCCTTCGGACACGCGGCCACAACGCCCTTTGCGCTGGTTGGCGCTGGCCTGCGAGACCGCTTCGATGTGCAACCGATCCAGCTTCTGGCGCGGGCTGTAGCGTTTGATGCGGGCGAAACCCGGGTCGATCACATAGCGGATGCGCGGCACCGTCAGCGAGGTTTCGGCGACGTTGGTGGCCAGCACGATGCGCCGGTTGGCACCCGGGTTGAACACCAGATCCTGATCCTTGACCGACAGCCGCGCATACAGCGGCAGCACGTCGGTGCCACGGTACTTGCGTCGTTCCAGCGACTGGTGCGCATCGCGGATTTCGCGCTCGCCTGGGAAGAACAGCAGGATGTCGCCACGCGGGTCGATCCGGGTGATTTCATCCACCGCCGCGACCACCGCATCATTCACGGTGCGATCGCCATCGCGCCCACCGTCGGCTTCGCCACCGCCCTCACCCTCCAGCGGCCGGTAACGCACCTCCACCGGGAAGGTACGGCCTTCCACGCTGATCACCGGGGCATCGTCGAAATGCTGGGCGAAGCGCGAGGTGTCGATGGTCGCCGAGGTGACGATCAGCTTCAGATCGGGGCGCTTGTTCAGCAGCTGCTTCAGATAGCCCAGCAGGAAATCGATGTTGAGGCTGCGTTCGTGCGCCTCGTCGACGATGATCGTGTCGTAGTTGGACAGCCAGCGGTCGCTGCTGATCTCGGCCAGCAGGATGCCGTCGGTCATGAACTTGATGCGGGTATCGTCACCAACGCGATCGGTGAAGCGCACCTGGTAGCCGACGGTGGTGCCCAACTCGGACTGCAGTTCCTGCGCAACGCGGGTCGCCACCGCACGTGCGGCGATCCGTCGCGGCTGGGTGCAGCCGATCATGCCGGCGGTGCCACGGCCGGCGGCCAGGCACAGCTTGGGCAGCTGGGTGGTCTTGCCCGAGCCGGTTTCACCGGCGATCACCACGACCTGGTGGTCGCGGATCAGCGCGGTGATGGCCTCGGCTTCACGCGCAATCGGCAGTTGCTCGTCCAGAGTGATGGCCGGCTGATTCAGCGCACGCGCTTCACGGCGCTGCACGGAGGCCCGCAAGGCCTGCTCGAACGCCGCCGCCAGCCCCGTATCCGCCGGTTTGGCTCGCCAACGCGAGAGCATCCCCAGCAAACGACCGCGGTCGCGGCTCATGGCCCCGTTGATGGCGGCCTGCTGCTGGGCCAGGCGTGCTGCATGTGGTTTTTCGATAGCGCTCATCAATCGATTCGTTTAGAACTTTTGTTTACTACTGAAAGGGTAGTCTGATCTATTGTGAAGGCCATCCGATTCATCCCATCCATAAGGAGTTCTCCCATGGCGAAGACGACCAAGACCCCGGCAAAGCCCAAGACTGCCAAGCAGAAGCTCGGCGCGGCGGCCCCGTCGGCCCCGAACATCGATATCGGGATCAAGGAGGGCGATCGCAAGAAGATCGCCGATGGGCTGTCGGCCTTCCAGGCCGATGCGTTCACGCTCTACCTGAAGACCCACAACTTCCATTGGAACGTGACCGGGTCGATGTTCAACTCGCTGCACACCATGTTCGAGACCCAGTACACCGAACAGTGGGCGGCCCTGGATGACGTGGCCGAACGCATCCGTGCGCTGGGTTTCAATGCCCCGGGCTCGTACCGCGAGTTCGCGGCCCTGACCTCGATCGCCGAGGAGCCGGGCCTGACCGACAGCGCGGACTGGCGTGAAATGGTACGCCAGTTGGTCACCGCCAACGAGGCGGTGTGCCGTACGGCGCGCAAAGTGCTGGACGTGGCCGACGATGCGGACGACGCACCGACCGAGGATCTGATGACCCAGCGTCTGCAGACCCACGAAAAGTACGCCTGGATGCTGCGTTCGCTGCTGCAGTAAGGATGTGTTTTTTGGCGGGCTTGGCTGGCTTGGCTGACTGAAGGCAGAGGCAAAGGCAAAGGCAAAGGCTTTGGCTGACGGGGTCTCCGTGTTGGCGAGCGGGGGCCAGGCCCTGCCGGGACGCGCCGTAAACCCATCCTTGGGGGCTCGACGTGCGCCATCCATGGCGCACGACGGTCCCGTCAGGGCCTGGCCCCCACTCGCCAGACAGATCTGGATGGACGGTTGGGCAAGCCAGAGCGGCCTCTTCGGCAAGCGGTAACAGGCCTCAGGTCACAGGCAAGCAACAGCAGACAGGCGCCGAGTGGCGCCTGTCTGCGTTTGACTGGCTCTGGACTGGCTCTGGACTGGCTCTGGACTGGCTCTGGACTGGCTCTCCTTTGAAGACCAACCAAGTGTCGACGGCGCGGTGTGGGTGGGTCTGCAGGACCGTTGTGCGCCATGGATGGCGCACATCGAGCCCCCATGGACGGGTTCACGGCGGGTCCAGCAGACCCACCCACACCGCGCCAACCCCGTAGGAGGCCACGCCCGGCGCTTTGTGCCTTCAGCTCTAGCTCTAGCTCTGGCTCCGGCCTCGGCTTTCCTACAGACCGATCCGGCATCAGAGGACACGGCCCGTAGCCTGGGCAAGGTAAACTAGCGCGATGTCTTCCCGCCCCGCGCACGACCTGCTCAGCCGCATCTTTGGTTACGACGAATTCCGCGGTCCGCAGCAGGCGATCGTCGAGCATGTCGCCGCCGGCAATGACGCGCTCGTCCTCATGCCCACCGGCGGCGGCAAATCGCTCTGCTACCAGGTCCCCTCCCTGCTCCGCGACGGCACCGGCATCGTCATCTCGCCGCTGATCGCCTTGATGCAGGACCAGGTCGAAGCCCTGCGCCAGCTTGGCGTCCGCGCCGAATACCTCAACTCCACCCTTGATGGCGAAACCGCCGCCCGCGTCGAGCGCGAACTGCTCGCCGGCGAACTGGACATGCTCTACGTCGCCCCCGAGCGACTGCTGACCGGCCGCTTCCTCTCGCTGCTCTCGCGCAGCCGGATTGCCCTGTTCGCCATCGACGAAGCCCACTGCGTCTCGCAGTGGGGCCACGACTTCCGCCCCGAATACCGCCAGCTCACCGTCCTGCACGAGCGCTGGCCCGACGTCCCGCGCATCGCGCTGACCGCTACCGCCGATCCGCCGACCCAGCGCGAAATCGCCGAACGGCTGGACCTGACCAACGCCCAGCACTTCGTCAGCTCGTTCGACCGGCCCAACATCCGCTATACCGTCGTCCAGAAAGACAACGCCAAGCGCCAGCTGCTGGACTTCCTGAAGGTCCACCGCCAGGAAGCCGGTATCGTCTACTGCATGTCACGGCGCAAGGTCGAGGAAACCGCCGAGTTCCTGTGCAAGGAGGGCATGAACGCCCTGCCCTACCACGCTGGCCTGCCCGCCGAGGTGCGCGCCGCCAACCAGCGCCGCTTCCTGCGCGAGGACGGCATCGTGATGTGCGCCACCATCGCCTTCGGCATGGGCATCGATAAACCGGACGTGCGCTTCGTCGCGCATACCGATCTGCCCAAATCGATGGAAGGGTATTACCAGGAAACCGGCCGCGCAGGGCGCGATGGCGAGCCTGCCGAAGCCTGGCTCTGCTACGGCCTGGGCGATGTCGTGCTGCTCAAGCAGATGATCGAACAGTCCGAAGCCGGCGAAGACCGCAAAACGCTCGAACGGTCCAAACTTGATCACCTGCTCGGCTACTGCGAATCCATGCAGTGCCGCCGTCAGGTCCTGCTGGCCGGGTTCGGGGAAACCTACCCCCAGCCCTGCGCCAACTGCGACAACTGCCTGCTGCCACCGGATGCCTGGGATGCCAGCGTCGCCGCCCAGAAAGCACTGAGCTGTGTCTACCGCAGCGGCCAGCGCTTCGGTGTCGGCCACCTGATCGACATCCTGCGCGGTGGCGACAACGAAAAGGTGCGCCAGTTCGGGCACACCGAATTGAGCACCTACGGCATCGGCAAGGATCTCGACGCCCGCACCTGGCGCAGCGTGTTCCGCCAGCTGGTCGCCTCCAGCCTGCTCGAGGTGGACAGCAGCGCCTACGGCGGCCTGCGCCTGACCGATGGCAGCCGCGAGGTCCTCAAGGGCCAGCGCAAGGTCATGATGCGCCGCGAGACGCCCAAGGCCGCCCGCGAGCGCGACCGCAGCGGCCAGCGCACCGGCCTGTCGGTGCTGCCACAGGACCTGGCGCTGTTCAATGCGCTGCGCAGCCTGCGCGCCGAGCTCGCGCGCGAGCAGAACGTGCCCGCCTTCGTGATCTTCCACGACAGCACGCTGCGCAACATCGCCGAACAGCGCCCCACCAGCGTCGATGCGCTCGGCCGGGTCGGCGGCATCGGCGGCACCAAGCTGGCCCGCTATGGCGACCGGCTGGTCGAGATCGTGCGCGAGGAAGGCTGATGCCCGGCCAAGCCCGCACGGACCGGCCTCCAGAGTTGAACCACGTGTTCAGCCGCAGGTGCGACCGCCCGGATTTGGCAGTAAGGTGAGGCCCATGTCCGCCAGTGGCCTGCTCCTGCGAGTGGTATTGATGCTCAGCCTGTTGCTCAACGGGCTGAACGCCGCCATGGCCGGCCCCATGGCGCTGGCCATGGCCGAACCGAGCCGCACCAACACGCCCGGCCCGCCCTGCCATGGCGATGCGCCGATGCCCGCCGCACTCGATCACCACGCCATGGCCGCCGCCGACACCGACACCGGCGTCCAGGCCCCGCACGATGGCGACTATTGCAAGATCAAGGACTGCCTGCGCAGCTGTGCCCAGCAGCCCAGCCTGACCGTCCAGATCGCGTGGATCGCCACGCCGCCACCGTTGTCGCTGGCGCCGATCCTGACCGCGCATCCGTCGCGGCCGATGCCCCCGCTGGACCGCATCACCCGCCCTCCGATCGCCTGATCCACCGCGCGCTGCGAGCGCCGGCCTGAGGCTGTGCACATGCGCCCCGGCGTGTGTGCGATGACGGCACCACGTGTGCCATTCGAATCGGATTCGGAGTTGCAATGACTTTCCCCAGAATACCCGGCACGGGCACCCCGCCCATGCCGTCACGCCGCCTGTTCGTGCAGGGCGTGGCTGCCGGCGGCGTGGTCGCCAGCCTGGCCGCCACCGGCCTGAGCCCGCGTGCGTTCGCCGCCGCCGGCCCCGGTCTTGCCGGTGCCCCGCAGGTCCTGAGCAGCCATGACGTGCAGCTGAGCATCGGCGAATCGCTGGCCAATTTCACCGGCCGCACCCGCCCGGCCATCACCGTCAATGGGAGCCTTCCGGCGCCGATCCTGCGCTGGCGCGAAGGCCAGACGGTCAACATCCGCGTGGCCAATACGCTGCAGGGCCACCCCACCTCCATCCACTGGCACGGCCTGCTGCTGCCGGCCAACATGGACGGCGTGCCCGGCCTGAGCTTCAACGGCATCGCCCCGGGCGAGGCCTACCAGTACCGCTTCACCCTCAAACAGTCGGGAACGTACTGGTACCACAGCCATTCCCTGTTCCAGGAACAGGCGGGTCTGTACGGCGCGCTGATCATCGACCCGCTGGAACCGGCGCCGTATCACGTCGACCGCGAACACGTGATCCTGCTCTCGGACTGGACCGACCTGGACCCCGGCGCGCTGTTCCGGCGCATGAAGAAGCTCGCCGAGTACGACAACTACTACAAGCGCACCCTGCCCGACTTCCTGCGCGATGTCCGCAAGGACGGCTGGGCCGCGGCCACCGCCGACCGCGGCATGTGGGGCCGGATGCGGATGACGCCAACCGACATCTCCGACATCAACGCCCACACCTATACCTACCTGCTCAACGGCACCGCCCCGGCCGGCAACTGGACCGGGCTGTTCCGCAGCGGCGAGAAGGTGCTGCTGCGCTTCATCAACGGCGGCTCGATGACCTATTTCGACGTGCGCATCCCCGGCCTGAAGATGACCGTGGTCGCCGCCGATGGCCAGTACATCCACCCGGTCAGCATCGATGAATTCCGCATCGCCCCGGCCGAGACCTTCGATGTGATCGTCGAACCCAGCGGCCAGGACGCGTACACGATCTTCTGCCAGGACATGGGCCGCACCGGCTATGCCGCCGGCACGCTGGCGGTGCGCCACGGCCTGCAGGCGCCGATCCCCGCGCGCGACCCTCGCCCGCTGTTGACCATGAGTGACATGGGCCACGACATGGGCCATGCCTCGAACGGGATGGCAGGCCACGACATGAAGGGGATGGAAGGCGGCTGCGGTGCCAGCATGGGCCACGGTGCGCACGGTGCCGATCCCAAAGCGCCGCGTCACCCGGCCAGCGAGCAAGGCAACCCGCTGGTGGACATGCAGAGCATGGCCACCGAGCCCAAGCTGGATGATCCTGGTATCGGCCTGCGCGACAACGGCCGCAACGTCCTCACCTACGGCGCGATGCGCAGCCTGTTCGACGATCCCGATGGGCGCGATCCCGGCCGCGAGGTCGAGCTGCACCTGACCGGCCACATGGAAAAATTCAGCTGGTCCTTCGACGGGATCCCGTTCGCCAGCGCCGAACCGTTGCGCCTGACCTACGGCGAGCGCATGCGCATCGTGCTGGTCAACGACACGATGATGCAGCACCCGATCCATCTGCATGGCGTGTGGAGCGACTTGGAAAACGCCGACGGCGAGTTCCACCTGCGCAAGCACACCATCGACATGCCACCCGGCACCCGCCGCACCTACCGCGTCCGTGCCGACGCCCTCGGCCGCTGGGCGTACCACTGCCACCTGCTGTACCACATGGAAGCAGGCATGATGCGCGAAGTGAGGATCGAAGAATGAGCCGCTCACCTCTCACCGCGCTGTCCGCACTGAGCGCCGCCCTGCTGCTGGCGTTGGCCGCACCGGCCTGGGCACAGTCGCATGCCGGCCATGCCACCGCGCCGACCACGACTGATGCTCCACCGGCGGATGACCGCCCGATCGATCATGGCAGCATGGATCACACCAAGATGGACCACTCAACGATGGAGCACGGCAGCGCTGATCACAGCCAGATGGACCACTCGAAGATGGACCATGGCAGCACCGATCACAGCCAGATGGACCACTCGAAGATGGGCCATGGCAGCACCGATCACAGCCAGATGGACCATTCAACGATGGATCACGCCGCGATGGGCCATGCCCCACCGAAGCCGCCTGTGCCCACCGAGCCGCTCGAACCGATTCCGGCCGTGACCGCCGCCGACCGCCTCGCCGCGTTTCCGCCGATCGACCACGGCGCGATGGAGCATGCGCCGGAGATCCACAGCCTGCTGCTGGTCAACCGTCTCGAACACTGGGACGGCCAGCACGGCAGCGGCCAGGCGTGGGAAGCCAGCGGCTGGGTCGGTGGCAACATCCACCGGCTGTGGCTGCGCAGCGAAGGCGAGCGCAGCGACGGCCGCACCGGCTCGGCCGATCTGGAAGTGATGTACGGCCGCAGCGTGTCGCCGTGGTGGGATGTCCTGGTCGGCGTGAAGCAGGATTTCCGGCCGGCCGATTCGCGCACCTGGGCGGCCGTCGGCATCCAAGGCCTGGCGCCGTACAAGTTCGAGACCTCGGCCACGGCCTATCTAGGCGAAGGCGGTCAGTTGGCGGCCACGGTCGAGGTGGAATACGAGCTGCTGCTGACCAACCGGTTGATCCTGCAGCCGCTGCTGGAAGCCACCTTCTCGGCCAAGGACGAGCCCGCGTATCGCAACGGCGCGGGCCTCAACAAGGTCGAAGCCGGGCTGCGCCTGCGTTATGAATTCAGCCGCCGCTTCGCACCGTACATCGGCATCAGCCACGAGCGGTTGTTCGGCGCTACCGCCGATTATCACGAAGCGGCCGCCGAACACGCACGCGATACCCGCTGGGTGGCGGGTGTACGGGTCTGGTTCTGATCCAGCAGCCATGGCAGGTTCCGGGTACCGACGTACCCGGAACCACGGCCGATCCCAGGCGATGGCGTAAGCTGCCGGCCCCACCTGCCTGCCTTGCGCCATGACGTTGATCCTCCGCCGTGCCACCGTTGCCGATGCCGACGCCCTCTCGGCGATCGCCATCGCCACCTACACCGAGACCTTCGGCGACTCTTACCCGCCGCAGGACCTGCGCGATTTTCTGGACAACCATTACGCGGTCGAACCACAACGCCGCGAGCTCGCCGATCCATGCAACGCGGCGTGGCTGCTGGACGACGGCGACCGTGTGGTGGGCTATCTCGCCGCAGGCCCGAACAGCCTGCCGCATGCGGACGCTGCCGAAGGCGATATCGAACTCAAGCGGCTGTACGTGCTCGCCAGCCACCAGGGCGGTGGTCACGGTGCGCACCTGATGGACGCGTTCCTGGCATGGCTCGACCAACCGCAGCGGCGAACGCTGTGGGTCGGCGTGTGGTGTGAGAACCTGGGTGCGCAACGCTTCTACGCGCGCTATGGCTGCAGCAAGGTGGGCGAATACGATTTCCCGGTCGGCGACAGCGTCGACCGGGAATTCATCCTGCGCCGCGCCTGAGCGCAGCGCAGGCCTGCATCAGAAGTCGAACAGGTCCGACAGGAAGCTCTCTTTCTTCTTCTTGCGATAGCCGTGCTGATCACTGTACTGCTGCTGGCCCAGATGGCGGGTATCCCTGTGCTGCACGGCGGCCGGCGGCGGCGGAGCGGCGGCGCGTGCCGGGGCGGGCGCAGGCGCTGCGGCACCGGCCGAGCGCTCGATGATCTTGTCCAGTTCACCACGGTCAAGCCACACGCCACGGCACTGCGGGCAGTAGTCGATCTCGATGCCCTGACGCTCGGACATCTGCAGCGCTTGGGTTTTGCATACGGGGCATTGCATGGGCGGTAATCCAAGGGGCAAAGCCGCACTCTAGCCGGTCATAGCTGACCGTGGTGCAACGCGGCCATGACCGATGGCCCCCCGACCTATGCCCCATGCTGCTGGTGTGGCAATGGCGAACAATCCACGCCGTCCCTGGATATGGAGCGTCCCATGCCGTCCCTTCGCCTGCCCACCTGGCTGGCCACCTTCGTGGTGGTGCTGACCCTGGCCGTGTCGATCAATCTGCGCGACCTCGCCGCGTGGCTGGGCAGCCCGATTCCGAAGCTGCCGATTCCCTATGGCGGTGCCATCCTCGACAACGGCCTGGGCGTGCTGCTGGTGCTGGCCGTGGCTGCACTGCTGCTGCGCCCCGGTCAACGCCTGCACGCGCTGCTCGGGTTGCGCTGGAATGGCTGGCAGGGCCCGGCGCTGGCCCTGCTGGCGACCGTGCCCTGCTGGCTCGGCCTGTGGTGGCTGGGCGGGCTGAATCCCACCCAGGACCTGCTGGCCTTGCTGATGCTCGGCGTGCTGTTTCCGTTGGCCGAGGAAATCATCTTCCGCGGTTTCGGTTTCATCTTCGCCCACCGCCAGCAGCGCTGGCCGTGGCTGGCTGCTGCGCTCGTGCAGGCGGTGGTCTTCGGTGCGATCCACTGGTGGTCGTTCGGCGGCGGCGGCGGCATGGCACTGCAGGTGTTCGCCATCACCGGCATCGGCGGGCTGGTGTTCGCCTGGCTCAATACGCTGGACGGTTACACCCTGTGGAGCGGGCTGGCGCTGCACGTCTCGCTCAACCTGGCCTGGAACGTCTTCGTGATCACCGAGGCGACCGCCGTCGGCTGGCCGGCGACGGTGCTGCGCCTGTCGGCGGCGGGCCTGGCGGTCGGGCTGGTGTGGGCCTGGCGGCGCCATCGAAAACGTTCACTCGCCCTCGCATGACCCGCGCCAACGCGGGCAGCACGGCCGGTTCACCGGGCATTTCGGCGACGTCAACGATCTCCTCACCAGCGCCCCGCGATAATTGCGCGCCCCTCTCCGGGGGAAAGCCGGAACCACGCTCCATGTTGTTGTCCAAGCACCATCCCGAACCGCGCGTGCTGTTGATCGAAGACACCGAAGACACCCGCGAGCTCAGCCGCATGGCCCTGGAAAGCCAGGCCTGCGAAGTCGTGGCGGTCAGCTCCGCCGAAGCCGCACTGGGCCTGCTGCAGGCCGGCGAGCGCTTCGATCTGGTCTTCACCGATGTCTGCCTGGGCGCGGTGAGTGGCATCGAGGCGGCGCATCGGGTCAAGCAGCAACAGCCCGGGCTGCCAGTGCTGGTCACCTCGGGCCTGGAGCCCTCCGTGGTGGTGCCGCAGCTCGGTCCGGGCATGCATTTCCTGCCCAAGCCCTACAGCATGAGCGAGCTGCTCGACGCGATCCGTGCCTGCTTCCAGCAGCCGCTGGCGGCCTGCGCCTGAGGCGAGTCACCTGCGTCGGCCGGCGGCCGGCCGAGCGCGCCGCTGAGTGACCTTCATCCGGATTTCATGTCCGCGTGCCCATCGTCGGTGCCGGGAACGGGGGTCTCCCGCTTTCCATACGATGCGACACGCTCCTTTTCCTTGCCGGAATCGACGACATGCTCTTCCGTATGCTGCTGGCCACACCCTTGCTGTTGATGCTGCCGTTGGACGACGCGCGCGCGGATGACGTCGTCACCTGCGAGAGCCGCGACAACCGCTATCAGTCCTGCACCCTGCCTCGCGCCGGCTACGTCACCCTGGACCGCAAACTGTCCGGTGCGGACTGCCGTCAGGGCCGCAACTGGGACTACGATCGTCGTGAGGTCTGGGTCGACGATGGCTGCCGCGCCTCGTTCCGTGTACATGGCGACAGCGATCGCGATGACCGCCATGACGATGACAACCACGACGCCAAGGTCGCCGCCGGCGTGTTGATCGGTGCGGCGATTCTCGGCGCGTTGGCCCACAACGCCAACAAGGATGACGCGCGCTACGACGACGAGAACTACCAGGGCGCACGCCACACGTCCTATGTGCCCAACTGGATGATCGGCGAGTTCGAGGGCTACAACCCGACCTTCAACGCCGACATCCGCATGCGCATCGACAGCGACGGCCGCATGAGCGCACACACGCGTGGGCAGTCGTTGAATGGCTGGGTCAATGGCGGCCAGCTCAACGTCGGCAGCAGCGTGTTCGACATCAGCCAGAGCCGCGAGGGCTTCGTCACCACCGAGGTGGGCGACCGCCAGAACGAGGTGCGTTACCGCCGCGTGCCTTGAGCTACGCGGCGATGGCCGCCATCACTTGGCGATCTGGCACTGCAGCGTGGTGCCGTAGAACTCCAGCGTGGTCTGGTCGTTGTGGATCCGCAGGTCGACACCTTCGCGCCCCCAGCGGCCACCGTTGTTTTCCTCACGGGTCACCGGCACCGGGAACACGATCGCCTGATCGTTGCCCCAACTGACCACGGCCGCGGTCGGGTCGATGTCGTTGTAGAACACCGCCGTCACCGGCTTGCTGTTGTCATCGCAGCGGTACTCGACCTTCGCCGGCACCTGGATGCCGCCAGCGTTGAGGGTCAGCTCGACCAGACGCGTCTGGTAGGACTCCACGAGACAACGGTGCGGATCGACCGCGCGCGAACAGGCATCACGCCCCTTGATCCAGCCCCGCTGTTCGGCCGCGATGTCCAGCTCGTCCGGGCTGGTCTGCACCCGCTTGTAGAGCGCGGCCAGCTGGCGATCCAGTGCGGCCAGGCGCGCGTCGCCGCACACCAGCGTCTCCGCCTGGGACTGCGCCTTGGTGCAATCGAACGACGGCGGCTGCAGGGTCGGGCTGGCGGGGGCGACGGGCGCGCTGGCAGCGGGGGGCGACGTGGCCGGCGCGGCAGGCTCTGCCGGAGTCGCGGTATCGGACGGCGCCGGCTTGGAACAGGCCGCGAGCGCAAGCGCCCCCACACCCAGCAGGACGAAACGGTTCATGGCACCTCCAACAACGATCAACGAATGACTGGCTATTGTGCCCCCGTAAGCGGTTCTGCGGTGTGCACAGGCAGACCGCTCGTGGGCCACGCCTGCATCGCTGCTCACCGTCATTCGAGGACAACCGATTGCCGGGCACCCGCAGGATGCCCCGGCGAGGCATGCTGCGCACCGGGTTGCCGCCCAGCCCCGGCTCACCTACGCTCCATGCCCGAATCGATCCAAGGACCATGCCCCGGATGAGTGGCAGCCCGTTTTCTTCTCTCACGCGACGACTGGCATGGCCGGCGCGTGCGCCTGTCCAGACACCGCTGGGCGCGGCCCTCCTCGTGGTGTTGCTGGTCGCCTCACCCGCACGTGCCGATGACATACCGCCGCAGTTCATGGCGCAGTACGAAGCCACGCGCGATTACCTGCAACTGCTGCAGCAAGCCGACGCCGACAAGGCACCGGAGCAGCTCGACAGCCCACGCGCCATGCAACTGCTGGCGGCGGTGACCAACACGACCGACGTCCTGGCGCCGGACTACGCGACGGCGGACCTGGGGCTGCTGACCAACGCGTGCCAGTACGGCGTAACGCTGTCCACCCGGTTGATGCAGTTCGGCATGGGTACGATGCCAGCCGCGGTGCTCCTCCATTCCGGCGAGCAGGCCCGCCAAGGCAAGCACAACGCCGAGCGCTTCCAGGCACAGCTGGGCCTGCTGCTGCCGTACCTGCTGCAGTGCGGTGCACGGATGCAGCCCCTGGTGGATACGTGGCTGACCGTTGCAACGCCCGCAGAGCTCGCCGGTCTGGGACCGGGCGGCACCGACACCCTTCGCCGCAATGCGCAACGCCAGTATCTGGAGATGCTGGAGGTGATGCGTGCCCAGCCGGCGGGCAGCACGCTGAAGCGGACCCTGGTCGGTGCGCTGGCGGAGACGGCGGCGCCTTACGCGCAGATGCTGCAGCCCGCGCAACGGCAGCCGGTGCGCGAGGCGTTGAAGGAAGCGCTGGAACAGGTGGACCCAAGCGAGGCTCCGCTCCTGCAGCAGGCCATTGCCGCGTTCAGCAGCGACCATTGCGGGACACTCTGCCAATCCTGATACATCGACGGCCGCGTCCACCAACTCGGCGCCTCGGATGAAGGGACGTTGTGGACCCGCAGCGTCGTGGGTGGTCACACCCACGCGGTGTAGCACTTGGTCATGAGACTACCCTGACCCGATGCTCATCCCAGTGCGACCCTCGCGTAACAGCGGCAGGTCCACGCTGGGGTTGCGACATCACGTCGCCTTGGAGTCACACCATGTCCAACATGCAGAACAACGAAAACAACGTCAAGAATGCTGCTGCACAGAAAGGCCCGCAGTCCGAACAGGATCGCAAGGACGCGCAGGCCAAGCAGCAGAAGCAGGAACAGGACACCAAGAACGCCCCTGACGCAGGCAACAAGCCGCAGCAGAAGTAATCGCTCTGCCGCATGGTGGGGCTGCGCATCCGCGCAGCCCTCACATGCAGACGGCGACCAGGCGCACTCGGCGCCATCCCGCACCCTTCAACGTCTCGCGTCCTTCAATCTCCTGCATCCTTCACTACGAACTTCACTACGAAGCTCATTCGCGACGCTGTTGATTCGCGACGCTGCGCATGCGCCTGCTTCCTTGAAGGTGTGGGTAACGGTGTGGGTGACTATGCATCCCGGCCCCGCAGGTCATCTACCTCCTGGCGCATGTCGTCCCAACCGAGCCGCGTCTCCAGCAGCATGCCGTTGAGCGTTCGTCGCGCATGTGCCGTCAGTGCGCCATCGCGCGCGGCCACTTCGAGTGCCCTCACCAGACGCGCTTCAGCTGCCTGGCTCTCGCTGGCGTACTGGATGTCCGCATCCCCGAGTACGGTACCCAACCTGCCAAAGCCGCCACGGAGGCTGCCGGCCAGGGTACGGTGGCGGGAGGGCTGGCCACCGGCGTCGCGCACCAGCCGCGTGACCCCATCGATGACCTGCATTTTCGCTGCGGCCATCCGCATCATCAGCGCGTTCAACTGCGAATCCTGCGTCCCATCGTCGGCGACGGCTCTGGCGTAGATGTCGTGGCCGTCACGCGCGATGCCGATGATCTGGTTGAGTTCGCGTATCGCGTGGCCGGATTGGACGGTACTCATCACAGCGCTCCGTGGGATCGTGGGCCCACTGTGGCCGGGGATCGCCTGATCGTGCGCGCGTCGTGGGGACGGTAGCGTGATGCGGCACCGGGACTTCCGGGAAACACGCGCATTGGCTACGATCGACCGGAGTCGATCGCACACACGATCCCGTCACCCTTGCCCCGTGCGGCACTGCGCCGGGTCGCAAGGAGGCTGTATGGCAGGGTTAAGTGGCACTGTATTCATGCTCGCGATGCTGGGTGTCGCCGCGCCGGGGGCATCCGTTGCCGCGCCGGCATTCGATCGCAGCGCCTGGCAGGCCGACCATGTGGCGCTCAAGCGCGCCTTGGAGCAGGACTACGCGCACCTGGCATGGGCCGCCTCGCCGCAAAGCGGCGTGGACCTTCCCGCACTGGATGCCGCGGCGCGGCGTGCGCTGGCTGAAGCACGTACGGATACGCAGGCGCGCCAAGCCCTGCACACTTTCCTGGCCGGGTTCCAGGATGGTCACCTCAGCCTGCTCGACCCGCTTGAACAGGCGCCCGACACGGCCTCGCCCACTGCCGTGGACCCCCGCACGCTGGGCGCGAGCGCAGGGTGTGCCGCGCTCGGCGTGGCCGATGAAGGCCGGCACGATTTCAGCCTGCCGCTGGAAACGCTGGCCGGCTACCAGCCCCTCAACGACGACGCCGATCCTGTGCTGCGCGCCGGCATTCTCTCGCTGCCGGATGGCCACACGGTGGGTCTGCTGCGCCTGCATGAGTTCGATGCCTTGCGCTATCCGGGCCTCTGCCACGCGCTGTGGCCGCAACTGCGGCATGCGGACTCCACCGACGACATGCGCGGCACCCTGGCCCGGGGCTGGGTCGCGGTGATCGCCGCCAGCCTGCGGCGTTTCCAACAGGACGGAGTGGACGCCGTGCTGGTGGATGTCGGCGACAACCCGGGGGGCGACGACAGTGGCGATACGCTGACCCGGCTGTTCACCCCGCAGCCGGTTGCTTCCGCCGTGCTCCAGGTCAGCCAGTCCCCGGCCGGCAAGCCCTATCTGGACGAACAATACGAGCGGCTCGACGACGCACTGCGCAATCACCGCCCCAACGCCACAGCCCGCAGGCTGCTCACTACGGAGCGGCAGGCGTTCCAGGCGTCGCGGCAGGCCACGGCGCTGCCGGCCTGCAATCTGTCATGGGCCTGGCGGGTACAGCACGACTGGAACGGCCCCACATGCCGGCGCCTGGTGCCCGCAGGTACCTCCGGGGGCCCGTTGCCGAGCCCTGCCGTGGACACCCTCGATGATTTCCTCATCGCGCACCGCCTGGACTGGTCACAGGATCTGCGCGAGCACTGGGGCGCCTGGAAGGGGCCGGTATATGTCCTCACCAATGCAAAGACGGCGTCCTCCGCCGAGATGTTCGCGGCGCGGATGCAGGACAACCACATCGCGCGCATCGTCGGGACGCACAGCGGAGGATACGGCTGCGGCTTCATGAGTGCGCAGGCGATGCCTGAACTGCCCCATTCGCATCTGCGCCTGCGCGTTCCGAACTGCGTGCGCCTGCGTGCCGATGGCAGTGACGAGGTGGCCGGCATCCGGCCGGACCTGCCGGTCGCGCCGCGTCGTGGCGAAGGCGCACGGGCCCGCGCGCAGCGGCTGGTCGATACGCTCATCGGCGACATCGCGCTGCATTGAATGCGGGCCGCGGCGGAGCCAATCCGGCACGCAGGCACGCGGTGAGCGCCGCTACACTGTGCACGCTGCAGGATCCGCAGCCTTCGGCATCGTCTGTCCCATGGAAAGAAGCTACTTCGCCACCCTGCTTGCCTTGATCCTTCATCAGATCGACGCCGCATTCTGGCGTGAGTGGGAGATGTTCCTGCTGCCCGGTGGCGTGCAGGGCTTCCTGGTCTTCAACCTGCTGGCCATCGGCGTGGTGCTGCTCGGCTACCGCGACGTGCTGCTGCAGACCAGCAAGGCGCGCGGCTTTGCGATGGTCTGCGCGGCGCTGGGCATCGCGACGTTCCTCATTCACCTCTGCTTCGCCGTGTTCGGCCACCGCGCTTTCCACCTGCCGTTGTCGATGGCGGTGATCGCAGCCTGCCTGGTCTCGGCGGTGTGCCTGTTGCGCTCGCTGCGCACCGATGCGCAGGGACGCCCACGCGCCTGACCGGTACCCTGGAAACACTGCGCGGGTGTCGGGCGAAGGTATCGGGAGCGACCCTGCCGCCCGGTCTGCCGGTGTGCCAATGCCAGGCGCGCAGTAGGAGAGCAAAAAGGGACAGTACCGTCGCAAAGACGACGGCGGTCTGCAGGACATCGATCACCATTGCCATTCCACTGCTCCGGATCGACCGCCGGCATGCACGCGTTCTCCGGGAAGCGGCATGTCGTGCTCAAGGTCGGGAGGTACAGCGTGCGCGTCCGGGCGATGGACAGGCATCGGTTCTTGCCCTGCTGCGCCTCAGTGAAAGGCGCAATTCGCTGTGATGAAGCTCGGTAGCGCGGACTTGAGCTCTCATGGCGCGTGCGCCCCGCTGGAGGCATGAAAAAGGCGACCTCGCGGTCGCCTCGATCATGATGCAATTGGTGGGCCGTGATGGATTCGAACCATCGACCAAAAGATTAAAAGTCTTCTGCTCTACCAACTGAGCTAACGGCCCATTGCATCCCCGACATGACGCCGGGGGTGCGCATTCTAACGCATCTTGAAGCTCATGCGTACCCGTCCGGCATCACACGTAATGGGTCGGGTCCGGCACGCCGGCATCGGTGAAGCCCTGCGCACGCAGGCGGCAGGCATCGCAGTGGCCGCAGGCGCGGCCCTGGTCATCGGCGTTGTAGCAGGACACGGTCAGGCCGAAGTCCACGCCCAGGCGGACGCCTTCACGCACGATGTCGGCTTTGCTCAGGAATTGCAGCGGTGCATGGACCTGGATCCCCGCCCCTTCCACGCCTGCCTTGGTGGCCAGGTTGGCCAGCGCCTGGAAGGCCTGGATGAACTCGGGGCGGCAATCCGGGTAACCGGAATAGTCCACCGCGTTGACGCCGCAGAAGATGTCGTTGGCGCCCAGCACTTCGGCCCAGCCCAGCGCGACGGACAGCATGATCGTATTGCGTGCCGGCACGTAGGTGACCGGGATGCCCTCGCCGCCCGCTTCCGGGACGTCGATGTCATCGGTCAGGGCCGAGCCGCCGATGCTGCGCAGGTCGACATTGACGGTCTTGTGGGCGACCGCACCCAGCGTGCTGGCGACGGCGGCAGCGGCATCGAGTTCGGAGGTGTGGCGCTGGCCGTAGCGCACGCTCAGTGCGTGGACGGCGAAGCCCTGCTCGCGGGCGATGGCGACAACAGCGGCGGAGTCCATGCCGCCGGACAGGAGGACGACTGCTTTTTTCATGGGGGTGTTTCCGGTGGTTTGCGGGGAACCAGCACGCTGTCCCGCGCCGGACGTCTTTACGGATGGTGAGGCGTGGTCGATGACAAGCGCAGCGCCGTAGCGCTGCAGCCGGCGTTACCTCCCGGGCTCGTCATTCCACAACAGCTTGTGCAGCTGCATCTGGAAGCGCACCGGCAGGCGATCGGCCACGATCCAGTCGGCCAGCTCGCGCGGGCTGACCTCGCTCTTGCTCGGCGAGAACAGCACCATGCTGCGCTCGTTGAGCCGGTGCTCGCGGACCATGCCGCGGGCCCATTCGTAATCCTCGCGGCTGCACAGGACGAACTTGATCTGGTCGCGCTTGGTCAGCAGCGGCAGGTTCTCCAGGCGGTTGCGGGCCATTTCGCCGGAGCCGGGGGTTTTCAGGTCGACCACGCGCGACACGCGCGGATCGACGGCGCTGACATCCAGCGCGCCGGAGGTTTCCAGCGAGACGTCCAGGCCGGCGTCGCAGAGCTTCTCCAACAGCACCAGGCAGCGCTTCTGCGCCAGCGGCTCGCCACCGGTCACGCAGACGTGGTGGACGCCCTGGGCGAGCACCTCGTCCACGATCGCGTCGATGTCCCACCAGGTGCCGCCGTGGAAGGCGTAAGCGGTATCGCAATAGGTGCAGCGCAGCGGGCAGCCGGTCAGGCGCACGAACACGGTCGGCCAGCCGGCAGTATCGGCTTCGCCCTGCAGGGACAGGAAGATCTCGGTGATCTTCAGTCGCGGCAGCGGGGACTGCACGATCTCACTGGGGAGTGCGGCAGCAGCAGACAGGGTCGTGGTCATGGCGGTGATTCGTGGGGGACGGCTTCGGAAACGACAACAGCCGGGCATGGCCCGGCACGGAGGACCGGGCAGCGCCCGGTTGGCGATCCATCAGTATACCGGGCCCGGCCGCTCCAGCGGCCCGGGGCGGGTTCAGCGGATCTGCTGACCCAGCCGGATCGACTGCAGACGGTCCTGCGCAGTGCGCGCGGCGTCGGAGCCGGGATACGTGGACACGACCTGTTCGAGGGTCGCCTGGGCCTGGTCGACCTTGCCTTCGCCATACTGGGAAAGGCCGATCTTGAGCAGGCCACCGGACGCCTTGTCGTGGGTCGGGTAGCGCGAGATGAGGTCGCGGAACTGCGCCTCAGCCAGCGGGAAATTGCGGGTGGCGTAATAGCTCTCGCCCAACCAGTACAACGCGTTGGGGGTGTAGACGCCGTTGGGGTACAACTCGAGGAAGCTCAGGAACAGCTGCGCCGAGTCGTCGTACTTGCCGGCCTTGAGCGAATCGAAGGCGACGTTGTAGGCGGTGCGTTCGTCGCCACTGGCAGCCAGGCTGCCGGCATCGCCGTGCACGCTTGGCGGCCGCTCGGAAGCGGCCGTTGCCGGTTTCGGGGGGGCTGCGGGGGCAGGCGCGGCTGCGGCCGGGGCGGCGGGAAGCGCGGGGGCTCCACCTTCCAGGCGGTTCAGGCGGCTGTCCAGATCCAGATACTGGTCCTTGGCGGACTGCTTGAGCTGCTCATTGTCGTGCTGCAGCTGCTCGACCTGCGACTGCAGGGCCTGCAACTGGGTACGCAGCTGATTGAGCTGGTTGAGCATGTCCATGTTGGACTGGTTGTTGTTCGCCTGCTGCTCAAGCGCGCCGACACGGTCGGCCAGACTCTGCCGCTGCGCATTGGCCGGTGCGGCAGCCACGAGGGCTGCCGCAACGATCATCGATAGAAATCGAAAGCGCATCTATTACTGAGCCGTGTACACGATCTCGACGCGACGGTTCTGCGACCAGCAGGACTCGCCCGACTCGGTGCAGACCGGACGCTCTTCACCGTAGGACACGACGGTCAGCTGCGAAGCCGAGCCACCGTTGGCCTGCAGTGCCGAGGACACGCCGTTGCCACGACGCTCGCCCAGAGCCTGGTTGTAAGCGCGCGAACCGCGCTCATCGGTGTGGCCCTGCAGGGTCATGCGCGAGGACGGACGGTCACGCAGGTACTTGGCGTGGCACGCCATGATGGCCTGGAACTCCGGCTTGACGCTGTCCTGGTCCAGATCGAAGTACACCACGCGCTGGCGCAGGCAGGAATCGGTATCCAGATCACCCGGACCGTACAGACCCGAGGTGGACGGGCCGGTCGGAGCAGTGGTGCTGCCGGTATCAACCGGGGCAGCCGGCACTTCCTTGACCTTCTTGGAACAACCGGCCAGGGCGGCCACGGACAACAGGGAGACAAGCAGAACGCGGGTGGTCTTGTTCATGGCGATACCTTTGAGGCTCCTAAAGCCGGATGAGGGATGAATACGGCGAAATCTTAACACTCTGTTAGCGCTTTGTACGGTATGGCGACCAAGAAGGCTCACGAACATCACCGTCGGCCAGAACCAGCCGCTGGCGCACGCGCGCATCGGCCGATACGGCGTACAACACTCCACGACCACCTTCACGGGCGGCGTACAACACCATGCTTGCGTTGGGCGCGAAGCTCGGCGATTCATCCAGCGACCCTGGCGACAGCGTGTTCCAGCGGGCCGAGCCCGTGCTGCTGTCCATCATCGCGATCTTGTAGGTGTTGCCGCTGCCCTGGGCGACCACCAGCTTCTTGCCGTCGTAGGACAGGCTCGGGGTGGCGTTGTAGTTGCCCTGGAAGGTCACGCGCGAAGCGCTGCCACCGCTGGAGGCGACCTGGTAGATCTGCGGGCGGCCGCCACGGTCGGAGGTGAAGTACACGCTGGAACCGTCCGCACTCCAGGTCGGCTCGGTATCGATGGCGAAGTGGTTGGTCAGCTGGGTCAGCTGCTTGCTGCCCAGATCCATCACGTAGATTTCCGGGTTGCCGCTGCGCGACAGCGACAGGGCCAGGCGGCGGCCATCCGGGGAGAACGAGGGCGCGCTGTTGATACCGCGGAAGCTGGTCACCAGCTCACGTGCGCCGCTGGAGATGTTCTGGATATAGATCGCCGAATTGCCACGCTCGAAGCTCACGTAGGCCAGCTTGTTGCCGTCCGGGCTCCAGCTCGGCGAGAGCAGCGGTTCGGCCGAGCGCACGATGGTCTGCGGGTTGAAGCCGTCCGAATCGGCCACCATCAGCGCATAGCGCATGGCATCGCCCTTGCCGCTGGCAGTGACATAGGCGATGCGGGTCCAGAAGGCGCCGCGCACACCGGTGATCTTTTCGTAGATGGCATCGGCCATCTGGTGGGCGACATCGCGCATGGCATTGCCACGGGCGGTCATCGCCAGGCCGAGCAGGCGCTCGCCCTTGGGCACGTCATACAGTTCGTACTCGACGCGGTAGGCGCCGGCACCGGCGTCCATGACCCGGCCGACCACGATGTAGTTCTGCTTCAGCGCGCGCCAGGTAGCGAACTGGATCTCGCTGCCACGGGTCGGCTTTTCGACGATCTGGGCTTCGGGAAGATTGCGGAACTGGCCCGAACGGTCCAGATCGGCGCGGACCACGGCAGCCACATCGGTCTGCGGAGCACCGGCCGAGCCCTGGTAAGGCATGGGGACAACGGTGATCGGCGTGGCGGAGGCGTTGCCGCCGATGATGTCGATATCCAGCCCCTTCTGCTGCGCCACGGCAGCGAAGGGCAACAACAGGGCCGCAACAACGGCAAGCCAACGAGGCATTTTTTTCATGGAGCGCTCAATAGGGGGAAACCAGAACGAGGGATAACAGGACGGCGGTGAACAGTTTCGCAATCATGAACCAAGGCAGTGTGAATTCCGAGTCACCAAGTGCACAAAACTCACGGGCCGTTAACGACAACGTCCCATTTCAATGCCCGCGATGCGTGCCGGCCCTGCACAGAGACACCGGCATGTCAGTCCAATCGCCCCACCGCCCGGCATCAATCCTGGGCGGTGAAGGTGAAATTGATCGTGCGCGCGAACACCGACTCGAAGCCGCGGTACGGCAACGGTTGGGCGTTCAGCACGGCGGCCTCGATCGAGCGGCGGCCGGCCTCATCGAACGGGCAGCTCCCGCTGACCTTGGCCTGGATCACCTGCCCACCGGGAATCTGGGTGATCGAGACCTGGCAGCGCTGACCCAGCGGCACCGAATCCGGCCGGGTCCACTGCGCGGAGACCTTCTGCTGGATGGCCGCGGCGTACTTGGCGCTGAGGTCGTCACTGGTGCCGCCGGCACCGGCAGCCGGCTTGGCCGCACCGGTGGCGCCGGAGGTCGAGGCCGAGGCATTGGCCGCGCGTGCCGCCGACACCTGGCGCAGCTTCTGCTCGGCCAGCTTGGCTTCGTTCTCGGCCTGGGCGCGCTTGCGGCGGATTTCGGCGAGCTTCTTGTCGCGCTCGGCGTCGGCCTTGGCGTCGTTGGCCTTCTGTTCCTGCTCGGCCAGCTTCTTCTTCTCGGCCTCTTCCTGCTGCTTGGCCAGGCGCAGCTTCTGCTCGGCCTGGTCCTGGCGCTTGCGCTCGGTCAGGTCGATCTGTTCCTGGCGGCGCTTGGCTTCCTGTTCCTGCTTGGCCTTTTCAGCCGAGATCGCCAAGGCGTTGACCGCCTCCTGATCGACCGTGTCGGGCTGGGCGATGCGCTCCTGGGCCTGTTGCTGCTGCGGGGTGGGAGCATCCTGAGGGCGCGGCTCTTCAATCGGCTGCGGCGGCGGGACGGTATCTTCCGGCACCGGTTCGGGCTCGGCGACCGGCTCGGGCAGGTCCGGCAGCGCTTCGGAGGCACGCAAGGCCTGGCGCGCGGCCGATGCCTCGGAGGCGGACAGCTGCAGGCTGGCTTCAATCGCCGGATCGCCGGCCGCCGCTTCGGTCGTGCGCTGCGGCGACCACAACCAGGCGGCAATGAAGATCAGTGCCAGCAGCAGGTGGACGCCGAGCGCCAGCGCGACCGGCAGGCCCCACTCCTCATCCCGTGCGCGCTGCGGTGGCAGGGCTTCAGTGTGCATCGGTCGCCAGGCCCACCTTTTCCACGTTGGCGCGCTTGATCACGTCCATGGCCGCGACCACCTTTTCATACGCCACGGCCCTGTCGGCAGCGACGATCACGCGCAGGTTCTTGTCCTGCGAGGACAGTGCGGACAGCTGGGCCTGCAGCCGGTCAGCATCCATCGGCTCGGGGTCCTTGGCCTCGGGCAGCTTGAGGCTGAGCTGGCCATCCAGGCGGACGGACACGACAACCGGATCCTGCTTGCTCTCCAGCGCCTTGGCCTGGGAGGTCGGCAGATCCACTTCAAAGCTCAGCGTGAGCAGCGGCGCGGTCACCATGAAAATGATGAGCAGCACCAGCATGACGTCGATGTACGGCACGACGTTGATTTCGGATTTGAGCTTTCGGCGCTTGCGGCGGCCAATGGCTGCGGTCATGGCAGGACTCCTGTGCTGGGCGCTTACTCGTCGCCCGCGGTCTGACGCTGCAGGATCGAGCTGAACTCTTCTGCGAAGGTTTCAAAGCGCACCGACATGCGCTCCACGCGGGTGGTGAAGCGGTTGTAGGCCCACACCGCCGGGATCGCCACGAACAGGCCGATCGCGGTGGCGAACAGGGCTTCGGAGATGCCCGGGGCCACCGAGGCGATACCGGCCTGCTCACCGCTGTTGATCATGTCGTGCATGGTCACCATGATGCCGAACACGGTACCGACCAGGCCCACGTACGGGGCGGTCGAGCCGATGTTGGCCAGCAGCTCCAGGCTGCGTTCCATCTGATCCACTTCACGGGTGTAGGTGGTGCGCATGGCGCGCTGGGCGCCTTCAAGCTGCGCACGGCCGTCCAGGCGGCGCTTGTCGCGCAGGCGGGTGAACTCGCGGAAGCCGGCTTCGAAGATGGCTTCCAGCCCGCCGACCTTGCGGTTGCGGTCGGTCGCCGAGCTGTACAGCTTGCCCAGGTCCGCGCCGGACCAGAAGCGGCTTTCGAACTCGTCGGCCTCGCGGTTGGCGGCGTTGAACACGCGCGCCTTGCGGAAGATGATCACCCAGCTGATGAACGAGCCGGCCAACAGCAGCAGCACGATGATCTTCACCGGGATGCTGGCCTTGATCATCAGGTCCAGGTAATTGATGCCACCGCCATGCGCGGCTTGGGCGACAGTCTGTGCCGCGGCGCTGGTGACTTCCTGCGGCAGCGCTTCGGTCACCGTGGCCTGCAGGGCCAGGAGCATTGCGATCATCCGTTGTTCCTCAGTGTGCGGATTCTGGAAATTCGAGGTGTTTCAGCGCGGCATGCAGTGCATCGTCCATGCCACGCGGTTTGAAGGTGGTTGCATCGAGCGCGGCGATCTTCACCTGCGCGGTCAGCAGTGTCTCATCGCCCCGATGGACCGCCTGGGCGAACACCATGCTGGCGCGCTTGCACTGCACCAGCGTGGCGGTGACCGCCAACGCATCATCCAGACGCGCCGGCTTGAGGAAATCCATGGACATGCTGCGTACCGCGAACACCAGGCCGTGGTCGCAGCGCATGCGCTCCTGACCATACCCCAATGCCCGCATCCATTCGGTGCGCGCCCGTTCCATGAAGGCCACGTAGCGGGCGTGGTACACGACCCCGCCAGCGTCGGTATCTTCCCAGTAAATGCGTGTCGGCCAACTGAATCGGGGATCAACCGACATCCGGAATCTCCGCGAACAAGTCGGCCGGCGGGTTTTTCGGCTTCAACCCCATGTGCCGGTAGGCCTTGTGCGTGCACATGCGGCCCCGCGCGGTGCGGATCAGGAAGCCCTGCTGGATCAGGTACGGCTCGACCACATCCTCCAGCGTGCCACGCTCTTCGGACAGGGCCGCCGCCAGCGACTCGATGCCGACCGGGCCACCGTCGAAGTAATCCACCATGGTCCGCAGCAGCCGCCGATCGAGCTCGTCGAAGCCCTCCGGGTCGACCTTCAGCATCTGCATCGCCGCCTGGGCGACGTCCTGGTCGATGTGACCGGCGGCCTTCACCTGGGCGAAATCGCGCACGCGGCGCAGCAGCCGGTTGGCGATACGCGGGGTGCCGCGCGAGCGCCGTGCGATCTCGGCCGCGCCTTCGGCGGTGCAATCAATGTTGAGGATGCTGGCCGAGCGCCGGACGATCTTGGTGAGCTCTTCCGGCGTATAGAACTCCAGCCGGTGCACGATGCCGAAGCGGTCGCGCAGCGGCGCGGTCAGCAGGCCTGCACGGGTGGTCGCGCCGATCAGGGTGAACGGCGGCAGATCGATCTTGATCGAGCGGGCCGCAGGGCCCTCGCCGATCATGATGTCGATCTGGAAATCTTCCATCGCCGGGTACAGCACTTCTTCCACGACCGGCGAGAGGCGGTGGATCTCATCGATGAACAGCACATCGTGCGGCTGCAGATTGGTCAGCAGCGCAGCCAGATCGCCCGCCTTTTCGATCACCGGGCCGGAGGTGACGCGCAGCGCGACCCCCAGCTCATTGGCGATCACATGGCTCAACGTGGTCTTGCCCAGACCCGGCGGCCCGAAGATCAGCACGTGGTCGAGCGCGTCGCCACGGGCCTTGGTCGCCTCGATGTAGATCGACAGCTGCTCGCGCACAGGCGCCTGGCCGAGGTAATCGGCCATGCGCTTGGGGCGGATGCTGGCGTCGGTGCCCTCGTCTTCGCGGGTGGCACCGGCGGCGATGATGCGGTCGTCGGTCATTCGGCAATTATGCGGCAAAAGCGGCGCGATCCGCGCCCCGTAGTGCCGGCCGCTGGCCGGCTCCTCATGACATCTGCATCCCGCGGAGCCGGCCAGCGGCCGGCACTACCGGGATCGAATCGGAGGAAGAGCCCCCTTGTTGTTCAAGGGGGCGCGCCGAAGGCGCGGGGATAAGGTGGAATGCGCCCGGGCCCCAAGGTTTGCGAAGCAGACCTTGGGCCGCAGGTGGCGATCTGACGGCGTCAGATCTCCACCTGCGCCCCCAGTTCGACCAGCCGATTACCCGGAATCCGGAAGAACCCGGTCGCCGGCGCGGCGTTGCGGTGCATCAGCGCGAACAGCTTGTCGCGCCAGATCGGCATGCCGCGGTTGGCGGTGGCCACGATGGTCTCGCGGCTGGCGAAGAACGTGGTGTCCATCGGATCGAAGTAGATCCCGCCGTGGTCGCACGAACGCATCAGCGCCAGTGGCACGTCCGGCGTTTCCATGAAGCCGAACTTCACGTAGATCCGATAGAACTCATCGCCCACCGATTCGATCTTCAGGCGCTGGCCCGACGGCGCGTACGGCACCGGCAGGGTCACCACGTGCAGGAACACATTGCGCTCGTGCAGCACCTTGTTGTGCTTGAGGTTGTGCATCAGCGCATGCGGGGCCACCGAGGGATCGGCGGTGAGGAACACGGCAGTGCCCGGCACCCGCACCGGCGGGGCCAGCATCAGGCCCGGCAGGAAGGTGTCGATCCGGATGCCGTCCTTGCGGATTTCATCGCGCAGCAGCTCGCGGCCACGGCGCCAGGTGCGCATCATGGTGAACAGCACGATGCCCAGCACCACCGGGAACCACGCGCCCTGCAGCAGCTTGGCGCCATTGGCGATCACAAAGCCCAGGTCGATCACGAAGAACACCGCGCACAGCGGGATGATCCAGTAGCGCGAGGTCGGCCACAGCGCGCGGGCCACCAGGGCCAGCAGCAGGGTATCGATCAGCATCGTGGCCGAGACCGAAATGCCGTAGGCCACGGCCAGGTTGGAGGAGCTGCGGAACGCCAGCACCAGCCCGATCACCATCACCGCGATGCCCCAGTTGATGCCCGGGATGTAGATCTGGCCGATGGTGTCGTGCGAGGTGTGGGTGATGCGCATGCGCGGGATGTAGCCCAGCTGCATGGCCTGGCGCGACACCGAGAACGCCCCGGTGATCACCGACTGCGAGGCGATCACCGCGGCCATCGTGGCCAGGATGATCATCGGGTACAGCGCCCAGTCCGGCACCGCTTCGAAGAACGGGTTCTTGACCGCCTCGGGGTTGTTGAGCACCAGTGCGCCCTGCCCCAGGTAGTTCAGCACCAGGCACGGCAGCACGAAGAAGTACCAGGCATGGCGGATCGGCTTGGCGCCAAAGTGGCCCATGTCCGCGTACAGCGCCTCGCCGCCGGTCACGGCCAGCACCACCGCGCCGAGGATGAAGATGCCGTGCCAGCCATGCTCCATGAAGAAGCGCAGCGCCCACATCGGGTTGAACGCCTTGAGCACCTCGGGTGCATCGACGATGTTGTAGATGCCGATCGCGGCCAACGAGATGAACCAGATCGAGGTGATCGGACCGAACAGCTTGCCGATCTTCTCGGTACCAAAGCGCTGCACGGCAAACACCGCCAGCAGCACCACCACCGTGATCGGCACGATGAACGCATGCAGCCCGGGAGCCGCGACCTCCAGACCTTCCACCGCGCCCAGCACCGAGATGGCCGGGGTGATCACCCCGTCACCGAAGAACAGCGAGGCGCCGAAGATGCCCAGGATGCCCACCACGTAGGCCGAGCGCGAGCCGTTGCGCAGGGTTCGCTGGGTCAGCGCCATCAACGCCATGATGCCGCCCTCGCCCTCATTGTCGGCGCGCATGATGATGGTGACGTACTTGAGGGTAACCACGATGTTCAGTGCCCAGAAGGCCAGCGACAGCACCCCCAGCACGGTGTCATGGTCGCTGTTGAGCCCGTAGTGCGGGGAGAACGCTTCTTTCAGCGTGTACAGCGGGCTGGTGCCGATATCGCCGAATACCACGCCGATGGCGCCGATCATCAGCGCCATGCCACCGGCGGCCGGCGCGTGCCCGTGCGGGGACGGGCCATCGCTGTGCTGGGAAGAAGTGGTGGACATGGGGCTCCGGGCGGACGCGGTCGGTAGTGTCGGCAGCTAGGGAAAGACAGGCGCGCGGCTCAGCGCAGCGCGGCCTGCAGGGCTTTGCGGATGACCGTGGCGACATCGTCGCCCTCGGCGTTGGCATCGCGTGCCATGCGCGCGGCCTCGGTCGGCTTGTAACCCAGCTGCTGCAGGGCCACGGTTGCCTCGGAGACCGGATCGGTGGCCGGTGCGGCACCGGCGATCGGTGCGCCGCCACCACCGAAATTGGCTGCGCGGTCGCGCAGTTCCAGCACCATGCGCTCGGCGGTCTTCTTGCCGATGCCCGGAATCCGGGTCAGCGCGGTGATGTCACCGGCCTGCAGCATGCGCGCGAACTCGTCCACGCTGACGCCGGAGAGCACGGCCAGCGCAATCTTGGCGCCGATCCCGCTGACTTTCTGCACATCGCGGAACAGGCGCCGCTCGCCCTCGCGCAGGAAGCCGTACAGCGAGACGCTGTCTTCCTTCTGCGCGTAATGGGTGAACAAGGTGACCTCGCGGCCCAGTTCGGGCAGGTCGTAGAAGGTGCTCATCGGCGCCTCCAGCTCGTAGCCGACGCCATTGACGTCCACCATCAGCCAAGGCGGCGCCTTGTAGGCCACGATCCCGCGCAGACGACCAATCATGCAGTGTTCCTCATTTCCGGCTCCAGGCCTGGCGCGCATTGACGCCCAGGCGCAGCGCCGTCGCCCGGACATGGGCGTGGGTGATCGCCACGGCCAACGCATCGGCGGCGTCGGCCTGCAGCTTGGTTTTCAGGTTGAGCATGAGCCCGACCATGTGTTGGACCTGTTGTTTTTCCGCGCCACCGCGGCCGACCACGGCCAGCTTGATCTCGGTGGCGGCGTACTCGCTGACCGGCAGGTCGCGCATCACCACGGCCGAGATGGCGGCGCCGCGCGCCTGGCCCAGCTTCAAGGCCGAATCGGGGTTGCGCGCCATGAAGACCTTTTCGATGGCCACTTCGTCGGGACGGTATTCCTCGACCAGGGCGGTCAGACCCACCACCAGCAGCTTCATCCGCTGCGGGAAGTCGTCCGCGCCCAACAGGACCAGCGGCAGGTGATGCACATGCACCACCTTGCCGGCGGCGTCCACATCAATGATGCCCACCCCGGTGCGCTGCGAACCGGGGTCGATGCCGAGAATGCGGGTCATGCGGCACACACACGGGGATAACAGGGAACGGCTGGAGTCATCATGGTCCGCATTGTCCGCTCACCGGTCGCGCAAAGCGACCGGTGAAGCGCCCGCTCAGGCGTAGGCGTCCGCGCCGAGCTCGGCGTTGGAGAACACGTCCTGCACGTCGTCCAGGTCTTCGAGCATGTCCAGCAGCTTCTTGACCTGCAAGGCGGTGTCGCCTTCGACCTTGATGTCGTTGTCGGCACGGTAGGTGATTTCAGCATGGTCCGGGCTGAACCCGGCGGCCTCCATCGCATCCTTGACGGCGTGATAGCTGTCGGCCGCGGTGACCACGTCGATCGCCCCGTCCTCCGGGTAGACCACGATGTCGTCCGCACCGGCCTCGATCGCCGCTTCGGTGACGGCCTCTTCGTCCGCGCCGGCGGCGAAGTGCAGCACGCCCAGGCGCTTGAACATGAACGAAACCGAGCCTTCCGTGCCCATGTTGCCGCCGCACTTGCTGAACGCATGGCGGACATCGGCCACGGTGCGCACGCGGTTGTCGGTCAGGCAGTCCACGATCACGGCCACGCCACCGGGGGCATAGCCCTCGTAGCGGATCTCTTCGTACTCGACGCCTTCCAGCTCACCGGTCGCCTTCTTGATGGCGCGCTCGATCACGTCCTTGGACATGTTCGACGACAGGCCCTTGTCCATGGCCACCCGCAGGCGCGGGTTGTTGTTGGGGTCGCCTCCACCGCCGCGCGCGGCAACGCCGATCTCGCGGATGATCTTGGTGAAAATCTTGCCGCGCTTCGCGTCAGACGCGTTTTTGCGGTTCTCGATGGAGGGGCCTCTACCCATGGGGTGACTCTCGTGTTTCTGTCAGGAACAGGGCGCGAATTCTACCTGATCCGTCGGCCTGCCCGTGTCAGTGCCGGGCCCGATCAGGCGGCGTGGGCCGCGTCGTCCCGGCGGAACCGGCCATCGCGCAGGAACGCGGCGGTCTGGCGCGCGGCATCCGGCGAAAATACCAGCCCGCTATGGCTGGCCGGGATCACGCAGTGGTCGGCCAGACCGGGCAACTGCGTCTCATCCAGCGCCACGGTGCCATCGGAGGCATCGCCACAGGCGCCCAGCAGGCTGCCCAACCCGTGCGGGACGGAGCCGGCGATCAGGCCGACCTGCGCCCTGCCCTCCCAGGCCGGCAGGCCATCCAGCAGCAGTTCCGAGCTGCGCCCCAGCGCCAGCGACCAGCCGTGATCGCTCAGGGAACGGGCGGTCACGCTGCCGCGCAGCGGCGAACCGAGGCAGACCACCCGCGAAACCGGCAGCTCCGGCGCACGCCGCAGCGCCTCCAGCGCGACCAGTCCACCCAGGCTGTGCCCGACCAGCGAGACCGGGCCGCTGTCCTTGAGCCGCTCCAGCAGTTGCGGCACCGCCACCTCCGGCCCCCCGAACACACTGGAATACCCGAAGGTATCCACGGCGAAGCCACGGGCACGCAGACGCCAGGCCAGCGGGCCGACCCACGCGCGCGCATTCCAGATGCCATGCAGCAGTAAAACAGGGGGATTCATGGTGTCAGCCTAGCCCGTTGGGCGGGGCGCCTGCAGAAAGAAACAGCGTCATTAGACGAATGGACCGGACAACGGCAGGTGAAGCCGTCGCGGCCCGTCAGGATCCGGCTCAGGCGGCCGTTGGCGGACGGCGCAGGATGAACTCCAGGTCGCGCACGTTGCCGACCGGGAACTCGTAGGTGCCGACCTTGCTGAAGCCGTAGCGGGCATAGAAGCGCTGCGCGCCGAAGTTTTCCGACCAGACACCGAGCCACACCGTGCGCGGGCCGTCGCGTTCCAGCCAGGCAAGCGCCGTTTCGAACAGACGGCTGCCCCAGCCACAGCTCTGCTGGTCCTTGATCAGGTACAGGCGCTTGAGCTCGCCATCGCCGGGCTGCACCTCGGCATGCGGCAGCCCACACGGCCCGGCAGCGGCGTGGCCCACGGCCACCCCATCCAGTTCCAGCAGCCAGACCGCGTAATCGGGGTGTTCGAGGATGATGCGCTGGCGCTGCGCCGGGTAGGCCTCGTCGAGGAAGGCCTGCAGGTCCTCGGGCGGGTACAGATGGCCGAAGGTTTCCACGAAGGTACGCGCGGCCAGCACCGACAGGGTCTGGGCATCGTCCGGGGTGGCGCGGCGGATGGTGTAGCGGCCTGGAGTCACGGCGGGAGCATCGGCATCGGCGGGAGCCGCCAATTTACCTGAACGCTGCGGTGATGGCGCGGCCCGGCACCGACCTCCTGCCGGTACCTGCCGCACCCCACGCCGACCGATGGCCGGCGCTTGCCGGCTTATTCCTTGACCGCGCGCGGACGGACCTGGACATGCACTTCGGCCAGCTGCTCGTCCGGGATCGGCGACGGGGCACCGGTCATCAGGCACTGCGCGCCGGTGGTCTTCGGGAACGGGATCACATCGCGGATCGACTCGGTACCGGCCATCAGTGCGGCGATACGGTCGATACCGAAGGCGATGCCACCGTGCGGCGGCGCGCCGAAACGCAGCGCGTCGAGCAGGAAGCCGAACTTGCCCTCGGCCTCTTCGGCCCCGATGCCCAGCAGGTCGAACACGGCGCTCTGCATGTCCGAGCGGTGGATACGGATCGAACCACCGCCGATCTCGTTGCCGTTGAGCACCATGTCATAGCCGCGCGATACGGCGGTCCTGGCGTTGGCGCGCAGATCGGCGATGTCATCCACTGCCGGCGCGGTGAAGGGGTGATGCAGGGCGACGTAGCGCTGGGCTTCGTCGTCGTACTCGAACATCGGGAAATCGGTGACCCACAGCGGTGCCCAGCCGGCGGCGACCAGGTTGAAGTCTTTGCCGGCCTTCAGGCGCAAGGCGCCCATGAAGTCGGAGACCTTGTTGTAGCCACCGGCGCCGAAGAACACGATGTCGCCGTTACCGGCGCCCACCTGGGCGACCAGCGCGGCGAAGGCCTCTTCGCTGAAGAACTTGGCGATCGGCGAGATGACTTCGCCGCTTTCGCTGATCTTGATGTAGGCCAGGCCCTTGGCGCCGTACTTGGCGGCATGCGCGGCGTAGTCGTCGATCTGCTTGCGCGACAGGCTGGCACCACCCGGGATGCGCAGCGCGGCGACGCGGCCATCGGCATCGTTGGCGGCGGCGGTGAAGACCGGGAACTCGCTGGTCTTGACCAGCTCGGCCACGTCCACCAGCTCCAGCGCGATGCGCAGGTCCGGCTTGTCCGAGCCATAGCGACGCATCGCCTCGGCCCAGGTCATGCGCGGGAAGCTGGCGGCCAGCTCCACATCGACCACTTCCTTGAAGATGGCGCGGATCATGGTTTCCACGAAGTCCTGCACGTCGCGTTCGCGCACGAAGGCGAACTCCATGTCCAGCTGGGTGAATTCCAGCTGGCGATCGGCACGCAGGGCCTCGTCGCGGAAGCAGCGCGCGATCTGGTAGTAACGGTCGAAGCCGGCCACCATCAGGATCTGCTTGAACAGCTGCGGGCTCTGCGGCAGGGCGTAGAACTCGCCCGGGTGCATGCGCGCCGGCACCAGGAAGTCGCGGGCGCCTTCCGGGGTGGCCTTGGTCAGGATCGGGGTTTCGATGTCCTGGAAGCCGGTGGCGTCCAGATGGCGGCGCAGGGCCTGCACCAGCTTGATGCGGGTGCGCTGCATGCGCTGCATTTCCGGGCGGCGCAGATCCAGGTAACGGTATTTCAGGCGGGTTTCTTCGCCCGGGTTCTCATGCGCGTGGAACGGCAGCGGCTCGGCCTTGTTGAGGAGGGTGATGGCCGTGGCGATCACTTCCACGTTGCCGGTGCGGAGCTTGTCGTTGGCCGCATGGCGCGCGCGCACCACGCCTTCCACCTGCAGCACGTCCTCGTAGCCCAGGCTGGCGGCCACGGCGAACACGGCCGCGTTGTCGACTTCCACCGTCACCTGCACGATGCCTTCATGATCGCGCAGATCGATGAAAACCACGCCACCCTGGTTGCGGGCAACGTCGGTCCAGCCGGCGAGGGTTACGGTTTGGCCAATCAGGGTCTCGTCGACCAGGCCACAGAAGTGGGTACGCATGGGGGTAAAGCTCCGCAGGAGAGTGCCGACGCCAAGCTGCGCCGGAAAGCCCGTTATTCTGCGGCCGCCAGCCCGGCGGGGCAAATCCGGGCGCCGCGGCCCGGCATCACGCGCTCTGAACCGGGGGCATTCCTATAGTCCGCGCACCAACGACCGCACGGGGATGTCGCCATGCAACGCCGTCTGAGCACTGTCTGTCTCACCCTTGCCCTGGCCTGTACGGCCCCGGCCCTGCACGCCCAGATGAGTACCCGGGCCTATGCCCCGGAAAATCTGTCGCAGCTGTCCTCCTCCGACCGCAGCCGGGTCATCACCCAGGAATACGCCGACCAGTCCAATGGCCGCCGGATCCCGGATGACCAGTTGCGCTTCTACCTGGCCCAGGTCAACTCGGGCTGGAGCTTCTCCCGCATCAAGCAGGACATCGCCACCTCGCTGCGCGGCAACGGCGGCGGCAACTGGAATGGCGGCGGCAACGGCCCGGGAAACAACGGCACGGTCCGCTGCGAAAGCCAGGACAACCGCGAGCGCAGCTGCAACACCGGCTGGCGCAGCGCGCAGCTGTCGCGCCAGATTTCCGGAACCACCTGTACCGAGGGCCGCAACTGGGGCTCGCGCAACGGCACCGTCTGGGTCAGCGGCGGCTGCCGTGCCGAATTCGTCGAGGGCCGCGGCAATGGCGGCAATTGGGGCGGCGGTGGCGGCACCGGGGCCACTATCCGCTGCGAGAGCCAGGACAACCGCGAGCGCACCTGCAACACCGGCTGGCGCAACGCGACCCTGGTCCGCCAGATCTCCGGTACGGCCTGTGTCGAGGGCCAGACCTGGGGCGTGCGCAATGGCGCGGTCTGGGTCAACCGGGGCTGCCGCGGGGAGTTCGCCGAAGCGCGGGGCAACAGCGGTGGCAACTGGGGTGGCCCTGGCGGCAACAGCAACTACAGCGTGACCTGCAGCAGCAACGACAAGCGTCGGCAGACCTGTGCCTGGGATGACCGCCAAGGGCGGCCGGCAGTGGTGCAGCAGCTGTCGGGCACGGCCTGCGTGGAAGGCCGCAGCTGGGGCTACAGCAATGGCAGCCTGTGGGTCAGCGGCGGGTGCCGCGCCCGGTTCGGGGCACGCTGAGCGCCCCTTTACGGATAGGTGCCGACCGCGGGTCGGCACCGGTGAACGTTACGGCGCGGGCGGCTCGCTGCCCCACGGCGCCGGCGGCAATGCCACCGGCTTGCTCAGGTCGAACACCACCTGGAAGTGGCGGCCGCCCGGGCGGGTCAATTCGTAGACGAAGCTCTGGTCCGGCTCCACGTCCATTGCCCAGGTGTTCTGCACCGAGGCGAGCATGTCGGCCTTGCGGAACATTGCCACCGAGTCCGAATCCACCGGGAACGACTGCCGCTGCGCGGTGCCCGGCGGCTTGCTGTCGCCACCGTACATCGTGACCGCATCCGGACTGCCGTCTTCGTGGCGGTGATCGTGCTTGAGGCGCAGCCCATGCTCGGTACGGGTCAGCACCCAGGTGCGCGAGTGATCATCACCGACATGGAAGGGGATCCGCAGCTCATGCGCCGGATCCTCACAGCCACGCACATGCATCACCAGCCGCTTGCCCTCGAAGGGATCGGGCGCGTCGGTCTTGGGCTCATTGACCGCGATACGGCCTTCAAAGGCCTTGCCGCAATGCGCGGCCACAGCCGACATGAAGGCATCGGACGGGGCCATGGAGACTTCGTGACCGACAGTATCGTTTGACGCGCTGCAGGCCGTGATCGCCAGTGCAGCCGCTAAAGGAAGGAGTTTGACGACATTCATGGCACCACCCTAGCGGTCACGACCGCACAGCGCAAACCGCCCGTCGCCAGCAACGCACCAGCGAGCACCTTCGATCACGAGCGCGCCGGGGCCGGCGCGACAAAGGCTTCATATCCGCTGTGTTATGGTCGGTCACGTGACTTGTTCGCCTTCTTCCCCACGAAGGACGCATGCATGTTGCGGCTGACCGCCCTGCTCGCCGGTGTGGCGCTGCTGCTGACCGGCAGCGGCCTGCTGGGCACATTGCTGGCGGTGCGCGGGGGTGAAGCCGGCTTCGGTGCCGGCACGTTGGGCCTGGTGATGTCCGGCTATTTTGCCGGGTTCTTCATCGGCACCTTCTTCGCCCCCTCGCTGATCGGCCGCATCGGCCATATCCGTGCGTTCGCCTTCTTCGCCGCCCTCGCCGCCATTGCGGTGCTGGTCCACCCGCTGTGGATCAATCCGGTGGGCTGGGGCGTGCTGCGCATCCTCACCGGCATCGCGCTGGTGGGCCTGTATACCGTGATCGAGAGCTGGCTCAACGCCGAGCCCGACCCGCGCCTGCGCAGCCGCGCTTTCTCGCTGTACATGGTGGTCAATCTCTCGGCGCTGGCGCTCGGCCAGGTGCTGCTGATGCTCGGCGATGCCGGCGCGACCTCGATGTTCATGCTCACCGCGATCCTGGTCTGCGCGGCGGTGCTACCCGTCACCGCAACGCGTCTGCGCCCGCCCGAGATCCCCTCGGTGCCGCGTCTGAAACTGGCGCGGCTGTATGCGATGGCACCGGTGGCGACCGTGGCCGCCGGCCTGTCCGGCCTGGCGATGGGCGCATTCTGGGGCCTGCTGCCGGTGTATGCCGGCGAGATCGGCCTGGACGGCAACGGCGTGGCCCTGTTCATGCTCACCGCCATCGCCGGTGGTGCACTGCTGCAGTGGCCACTGGGCCACATCAGCGACGGGCATGACCGGCGCACCGGGTTGGTCGCCCTGAGCCTGGCGGCCGCCGGCATCGCCGTGGTGGCGTCGTTGCCGATGATCCAGGTACAGACGCATCTGGTGTTCGGCCTGTTCTTCTTCTACGGCGGGCTGGCCTTCGCGCTGTATCCGTTTGCGGTTGCGCACATGCTCGACTACCTGCCGCGCGAAGATCTGCTTTCGGGCTGCTCCAGCCTGCTGCTGGTGCATGGCGTGGGCGCCGCGCTTGGCCCTGCGTTGGCCGGTGCGGCCATGCAGCGCTTCGGCGCGCCGGCACTGCCGCTGTACTTCGCGGTGGTCCTGATGCTGCTGGCGCTGTTCACCACCGCGCGCCTGCTCAGCTTCCAGCGCCTGCGCACGCATCCGGTCGGCTTCCGGCTGATGCTGCGCACCACGCCTTCCGCGCTGGAGCTGATGCCGGAGACCGACACCGCGCCGCCGGATCCCGATACTCCCCTCCCCTCTGACTCCGATAAGGAAGTGCATTGACTGTTTCGACACCGACCTCCCTCACTCCAACCCGTACACCGCCGGCCCCGCCGGCACCGCAACTGATCCTTGCCACCGATCTGGATGGCACCTTCCTTGCCGGCGATGCCGCCGCGCGCCATCGGCTCTACCGGCTGGTCGACCAGCACCCCGGCATCCGCCTGATCTTCATCACCGGCCGCGGCCTGGAAGCGGTGATGCCCCTGCTCTCCGATCCAGCCATTCCGCGCCCGGACTATGTGGTCTGCGATGTCGGCGCCACCGTCGTCGACGGCCACACCCTGCAGCCGCTGCAGCCTCTGCAATCGATGATCGACGCGCACTGGCCGGGCGAGCAGGTCGTCGCCGCCGCGATGCGCCCGTTCACCGCGCTGCAGCGCCAGGATGTGCCGCAGGAACGCCGCTGCTCGTATTTCTGCGATCCCGACACGCTGGCGCCCCTGCGCTCGCAGATCCAGGCCGCCGCACAGGCGCTGGGCTGCGATGTGCTGTACTCGGCCGACCGCTATCTGGACATCCTGCCGCCCGATACCGACAAGGGCCGCACCCTGGCCGCGCTTGCGCGCCTGCTGGAGCTCCCGCGCGATCGCATCCTGGTGGCCGGCGACACCCTCAATGACCTGTCGATGTACACCTCCGGTTTCCGCGGGGTGTGCGTGGGCGATTCGGAGCCGGCGCTGACCGCCGCGACGGCCGACCTGAAGCACACTTTCCATGCACAGGCGCCGGGTTGCGGCGGCATCCTCGAAGCAATCGAACATTTCGGCCTGCTCGCCGATGACGATCCCTTCCTGCGCCCGCCAGCGCAGGCACGCGCGGACGGCGCCGATCTGGTGATGGTCTACCACCGCCTGCCCTTCGATGAAGTCATGGAAGACGGCGTGCTGGTGCAGCGCCCGCCGCGCTCGCCCAACGGCATCATTCCTTCACTGCTGAGCTTCTTCGAAGGCGGCCAGAAAGGCTCCTGGGTCGCGTGGGGGATCGATGATCCCAAGCGCGGCCCGTTCCAGACCCATCTGGCGGTGGATGCCGAGCGCTACCCCACCCTGACCGCCGCGCGCGTGCCGCTGAGCAAGCAGGAAGTGGACATCTTCTACAAACGCTTTTCCAAGGAAGCGTTCTGGCCGATGCTGCATGTGTTCTGGGAACGCGCGAAATTCCGCGAAGAAGACTGGCAGGTATTCCTGAAGGTCAACCGCAAGTTCGCCGAAGCCACCGCTGCCGAAGCCGCACATGGCGCGACCGTGTGGATCCACGATTACAACCTGTGGATGGTGCCGGCCACGCTGCGCGAACTGCGCCCGGACCTGAAGATCGCCTTCTTCCACCACACCTACTTCCCCTCGGCCGATGTGTTCAACGTGGTGCCGTGGCGCCGCGAAATCATCGGCAGCCTGCTCAGCTGCGATTACATCGGTTTCCACATTCCGCGCCAGGTGGAGAACTTCGTGGACGTCGTGCGCGGCGCGATGCCGGCTGAGCGCCTGGCGTGGGAAAGCTGCGCCCCGCGCTTCCTCACGTACGGGTGTGCGGTGGGTCTGGACACGATGACCACGCGCCTGCGCGTGGGCGACCGCGAAGTCGCCCTCGGTGCGCATCCGGTCGGCACCGATCTGCGCCGCATCCACAACGTGCTCGCACGCAGCGATGTGCGCAATGACATCTTCAAGCTGCGCCGCGAGATCGGCGCACGCAAGCTGGTGCTGTCGGTGGAGCGCCTGGATTACACCAAGGGCACGCTGGCCAAACTGGAGGCGTACGAGCGGTTGCTGGAGCAGCATCCGGATCGCCAGGGCAAGGTCACCCTGCTGATGATCTGCGTGCCGGCCGCGCGCGAGATGACCATCTACCGCACGCTGCAGAACCAGATCGAACAGGCGGTCGGCCGGATCAACGGGCGTTTCTCGCGATTGGACTGGACCCCGGTGCGCTTCTTCGCCCAGGCACTCCCGTTCGAAGAAGTGGTCGCGCACTACGCCGCCGCGCAGGTGATGTGGATCACCCCGCTGCGCGATGGCTTGAACCTGGTGTCCAAGGAGTTCGTGGCCACGCAGGGCATCGAGGGCAGCAACGGCGTGCTGGTGCTCAGTGAGTTTGCCGGTGCGGCCGCCGAGCTGAAAGGCGCCGTGCTGACCAATCCACATGACCCGGCCGACCTCACCGCCGGCCTGCTGCAGGCCTTGTCGATGCCCGACGATGAAGCCACCGGGCGCATGCGCCAGCTGTTCGGCAGCGTGGAGTACTACGACGTGGATCGCTGGGGCCAGGACTTCCTGGAAGCGGTACGCACCAGCCACACCGAAGGCTGACGTTGTAGAGGTAGTGCCGGCCGCTGGCCGGCTCCAAGCGGTGCCGGCTGCGAACGGTGCCGGTTTCATGGGTTGCCGGCCAGCGGCCGGCACTACCCGGTAGGCACCGGTTACCCGGCTTTCTGCATGATTCCTTCGGCAAGCACCGCCACCTGCCGCAGCACGTCGTTGCGGCCGGCATCGTCCACCGTTGCGCCCTGCAGGTAGCTGGTCAGCACCCACGGTGCACCGCCGGCGAGCGGCCACAGGATCGCGATGTCATTGGTGGTGTCCTCGCCATTGCTGCCGGTCTTGTCACCCACCCGCCACGCCTTGGACAACCCGGCACGCAGCCGCGTATCGCCGGTTTCGTTGTCGATCAGCCAATCGGCCAACTGCTGTTTCGAGGCGGGCTTGAGGACGTCACCGAGCACGAAGCGCTGCAGGCTGACCGCCATCGCAGCCGGGCTGGTGGTATCGCGCGGATCACCCGGGGCAAAGCGGTTCATCTCCGGCTCGAGACGGTCATTGCGGGTCACCGCATCGCCGTTGGCACGCAGGAACGCGGTCACCCCGGCCGGCCCGCCCACCATGCCCAGCAGCAGGTTCGCGGCGGGGTTGTCGCTGGTGATCATGGTCGCCCTGCACAGGTCGCGCACGGTGACATCCTTGCCGATGTGCCGCGTGGTCACCGGCGCATGCGAGAGCATGTCCTGCTGGCGCACGGGCACGCGCCGGTCCAGCGACAGTCTGCCCTGGTCGGCCAGCTGCAGCACCGCAGCGGACAACACGAACTTGAACGTGCTGCACATCGGGAAGCGTTCGTCCTGCCGATTGCCGGTGCGCCAGCCGGTGCCGGTATTGAGCAGGGTCACCCCCAGGCGCCCGCCACTTGCTACTTCCAACGCCGCGAAGTCCTTCGCCGCGACGGCGGGTTTCGGCGCGGGCAGCGGCGTCTTGGCGAAGGCGGTGGCGGTGGCGGTGGCGGCCAGCGCAGACGCGGCGGCCGCGCCGGTCCATTGCAGGAACTGTCGTCGAGCGATCATGCAGGTTCTCCTTGGCGAAGGCCTGAGTATTGGCAGGTCCACGCCCGTCCACCAGCGACGATTTTCAGTGCGAGGCATCAATTTTCCTCATGCTTAAACCAAGGCCCGATGACGACGGCCCGGCGCATTGGCGTCGTAGATGGCCATCATTGCACCCAACCCGGCAGGCGATGCGATGATGCATCACCCCTGCTCACGGCTCACGGCTCGCCCCATGCTTCGCCCCCAGCTGCCGCTCAACGCCCTGCGCGCCTTCGAGGCTGCCGCGCGGCACCAGAATTTCACCCGCGCCGCGCTGGAGCTGTGCGTCAGCCAGGCCGCGCTGAGCCATCAGATCCGGGCGCTGGAGGACCGGCTGGGCGTGTCGCTATTCACCCGGTTGCCGCGCGGGGTCGCCCTGACCGATGAGGGGGCCCGTCTGTATCCGGTGCTCAACGAGGCCTTCGACCGCATCGCGGTGAGCCTGGACCGCTTCGTCGGCGGGCACTTCCGCGAGGTACTGAGCGTGGGGGTGGTCGGCACCTTCGCCACCGGCTGGCTGCTGCCGCGCCTGGGGGATTTCAACGCGCGCCATCCGGATATCGAACTGCGCCTGCAGACCCACAACAACCGCATCGATCTGGCCGGTGAAGGGCTGGACCTGGCGATCCGGTTCGGTGATGGCGATTGGCAGGGGCAGATCAGCGACGTCGTACTCGATGCACCGTTTGCGCCGCTGTGCGCGCCGGCGCTGGCACGTACGCTGCGGCAGTCGCGCGATCTGGCCAACGTGGCGTTGCTGCGCTCCTACCGCAGCGACGAGTGGCCACGCTGGCTGCAGGCGGCCGGAGCACCGGAACTGGACGCGCGCGGGCCGGTGTTCGATTCGTCGCTGACGCTGGCCAGTGCCGCCGCCGCAGGTGCGGGCGTGGCACTGTTGCCGTTGAAGATGTTCGAGCAGGACCTGGCCCAAGGGCGCTTGATCCAGCCCTTCGCGCAGACCCTGGATCTGGGCAGGTATTGGCTGACGCGGCTGCGCTCGCGCGCCGAGAGCGACGCGGCGCGCCGGTTCCGGGAATGGCTGGAGGCGCAGGACGATGTGACGACCAGCGGTCGGCACCTACCGGTTGCCTGAGGGTGCCAGGGAGATGCCGACCGTTGGTCGGCATGCCGTTTACGCGTCCAGCAATTCCATCCACGTCTGCTCGGCCTTGCTGAGCAGGGTGGCGGTCGCTTCGCGGTCCCGGCCAAGCACGGCCATGCGGGTCGCATCGGCATAGTTGGAGGGATCGGCCAGCTGGCGGTCCAGATCGGCCAGCAGCGCTTCCAGCTCGCCCACCTTGGCTTCGGCGGCGGCCAGCTTGTGCGGGTTGGCCGGCTTGCGCGCAGGCAGCGGCGGGGTCGGCGGCACCGGCTCCGGTGCGGCCGCGGCCATCTTCTGCTTGGTGCCCTGTGCGGCCGGACGCGAACGCAGCCACGCCGCGTAGGCATCCAGATCGCCGTCGAACGGCTCGACCACGCCATCGGCCACACGCCAGAACGTGTCGCAGACCAGACCGATCAGATGGCGGTCATGCGAGACCATCACGATCGCGCCTTCGAAGTCGGCCAGTGCTTCGGCCAGCGCTTCGCGCATTTCCAGGTCCAAGTGGTTGGTCGGTTCGTCGAGCAGCAGCACGTTCGGCTGCTGGTAGGCGATCAGCGCCAGGGCCAGGCGCGCGCGTTCGCCACCGGAGAAGCCGTCCACCGGTTCAAACGCGCGGTCGCCGGCGAAGTTCCACTTGCCGAGGAAATCGCGGAAGGACTGGTTCGGTGCGTCCGGGGCCAGGTCGCGGAAGTGCTCCATCGGTGACTGCCCTTCGTGCAGTGACTCCACCGTGTGCTGGGCGAAGTACCCGATGCGCAGGTCCGGATGCGCGGCACGCTCGCCACTGATCGGGTCCAGCTCGCCCACCAGGGTCTTCACCAGGGTGGTCTTACCGGCACCGTTCGGGCCGAGCAGGCCGATGCGCTGGCCAGCCTCCAGGCCGAAGCCTACGTTGCTCAGGATCACCGAATCGGCGCCGTAACCGGCCTCGACATGGTTCAAGCGGATCAGCGAGAACGGCAGCTTGGCCGGCGGCGCGAACTCGATGCGGAACTCGCGCTCGGCGCGTACCGCTTCGGTGCCGGCCAGCTTGGCCAGGCGCTTCATGCGGCTCTGCGCCTGCGCCGCCTTGCTGGCCTGCGCCTTGAAGCGATCGATGAAGCTCTGCAGATGCGCGCGCTCGGCCTGTTCCTTGTCGTGGGCGAGCTGCTGCTGGCGCAGCTGTTCGGCGCGCTGGCGCTCGAAATCGGTATAGCCGCCGACGTACAGCTTGGCGCCGCCACCGTGCAGATGCAGGGTGTGGGTGGCCACGTTGTCCAGGAACTCGCGGTCATGCGAGATCAGCAGCAGGGTGCCGGGGTACTTGAGCAGCCACTGTTCCAGCCAGAACACGGCGTCCAGATCCAAGTGGTTGGTCGGTTCGTCGAGCAGCAGCAGGTCGCTGGGCATCATCAGCGCGCGCGCCAGGTTCAGGCGCACACGCCAGCCGCCGGAGAACGAGGACACCGCGCGCGAGTGCGTCTCGGCCGGGAAGCCCAGGCCGTGCAGCAGCTTGCCGGCGCGCGCTTCGGCGTCATAGGCGCCGATCTCGGCCATCCGCTGATGGGCGGTGGCAACCGCTTCCCAGTCTTCACGCGCCGCAGCCGCGGCCTCTTCGCGCATCACGGCGGCCACCTCGGTGTCACCCTCCAGCACGAACTGCAGCGCCGGGTCGGGCAGCGACGGGGTTTCCTGGGCCACGCTGGCGATGCGGATTTTGCCGGGCAGATCGACGTCGCCCTTGTCCGCCTCCAGCTCGCCCTTCACGGCAGCGAACAGGCTGGACTTGCCGGCGCCATTGCGGCCGACCACGCCGACGCGGTACCCCGCGTGCAGGGTCAGGTCGACGTTGGACAACAGCAGCCGCTCGCCACGGCGCAAGGCGAAGTTACGAAGGGAGATCATCTTGGGGGTCCATATAACGGAATGGAATGTGCTGGTGAGCACCTTTCCTGCGACGTAATTCTAACGTTAACGAATACTTGACGCGCCCCGGGATGCGCGGCGGGACTCGTTCCTCTCTCCCACGACCCCGCCTGCGCTTCCCCGGGACCCTCCTGTCGAATCGAACGCCGCACGTAAATGGTTGCTTCTGCAACGTTTTTTACGAAATTGGCGAAAATTTGACAAGCGATGAATATCCCGTTAATCCGTCTATTGCGCACCGCAACACCCGCCCTCGCTGACCCGATCCTCGATGTCGTCATGTCGCTTTGGTGCAGCACCGTCACTACCGGAGCCACATCCTGATGAACCGCAAGACCAGTACGCTCGCCGCCGCCGTAGCTGTCGCGCTCGGTATGTCCAGCTTCGCCGCCACCGCCCAGGACGCCCCCGCCCGCACCGCGGCCAACACCCTGGACACCATCATCGTCACCGGCACCCGCGTGGCCGACCGCACCGTGGCCGAGTCGCAGTCGCCGATCGACATCATCACCCCCGAGGCATTGCAGTCCACCGGCACCACCGAGCTGGCCACCGCGCTGGCCCGCGCCCTGCCCTCGCTGAACTTCCCGCGCCCGGCACTGACCGATGGCACCAGCGGCATCCGCCCGGCGCAGCTGCGCGGCCTCTCCCCGGACCAGGTGCTGGTGCTGGTCAACGGCAAGCGCCGCCACACCTCCGCGCAGATCAACGTCAACGGCAGCATCGGCCGTGGCTCGTCGGCAGTGGACATCAACGCGATTCCGATCGCCTCGATCGAGCGCGTGGAAGTGCTGCGCGACGGCGCCTCGGCGCAGTACGGCTCGGACGCCATCGCTGGCGTGATCAACATCGTGCTCAAGGGGTCTTCCTCCGGCGGCAGCCTGGCGCTGGATGCGGGCCAGTACTCGGCCGGTGACGGCAACAAGTACCAGCTCTCCGGCGACACCGGCATCGGCTTCGCCGACGGCCGCGGCAGCGTGCATGTGGCCGGCCAGATCGTCCAGCAGGACGAGAGCAACCGTGCCGGCCCGTACCAGGGCACCGTGCCGAACACCAGCAACTTCCCCGACATCGGCCAGACCACCTTCGTGGTCGGCGACCCGCAGGTGGATGCGACCGCCGCGTCGGCCAACGCCAGCTTCCAGTTCAGCGACCACGTCTCGGCCTATGCCACGGCGATGGCCAGCAACCGTGACATCACCTCGTTCGCGTTCTACCGCTCGCGCAACAACCTCAACCAGGGCGCGCTGCTGGCGCAGACCTACCCGGATGGGTTCGTGCCGCAGATCAATCAGTATTCCAAGGACCGTTCGCTGGTCGCCGGGGTCAAGGGCGATACGGACAGCGGCTGGAACTGGGACGTCAGCTACAACTACGGCGCCAACAAGATCGATTTCCACACCCGCAACAGCATCAACTACGCGCTCGGCGTGAACAGCCCGCGCTCGTTCTACGATGGCGCGCTGGAGTACACCCAGAACATCGTCAATGCCGATGTGACCAAGACCCTGGATTGGGGCCTGGCCTACCCGGTCACGCTGTCCTTCGGCGGTGAATACCGCAAGGAAAAGTGGGAGCAGTCCGCCGGTGAACTGAGCTCCTATACCGGCAGCGGCGCGCAGGGCTTCGGCGGCTTCACCCCGCTCAACGCGGTGGATGCCGACCGCGACAACTACGCCGTCTATGCCGGCCTGGAAGCCGACCTCACCGACAAGTTCTCCGCCGGTGTGACCGGGCGCTATGAGGACTACTCGGACTTCGGCGACAAGTTCTCCGGCAAGCTCTCCGCGCGCTACGCCTTCACCGACAAGGTCGCCCTGCGCGCCACGGCGTCGAGCGGCTTCCGCGCCCCGTCGCTGGCCCAGCAGAGCTACCAGGCGGTCACCAGCACGATCGTCAACGGTGTGTTCGTCGAACGCGGCACCTTCCCGACCACCAGTCCGGCCGCGCAGGCGCTGGGTGCCAGCCCGCTGAAGGCCGAAAGCTCGACCTCCTACAGCCTGGGCCTGGTGCTGCAGCCGGTGGATCGCCTGTACCTGACCGTGGATGCGTACCAGATCGACATCGACGACCGCATCGTCTTGTCGACCAACATCACCACCAATGCCGCCGCCAATTCGCTGCTGTCCGGGCTGGGGCTGCCGGGCGTCACCGCGTTCTCCTACTTCACCAACGGCGTGGACACCCGCACCCGCGGCGTGGATGCGGTCTCCAGTTACACGATCCCCTTCGCCGCCAGCTCGCTGGAGCTGACCGCCGCCTACAGCTACAACGAGACCGAGGTGAAGAAGTTCATCGCCTCGCCGGCGGTGTTCGGCGCGCTGGGCATCACCCAGTCGCTGATCGGCCGCGATGAGATCGGCCGCATCGAGGACAGCTACCCGCGCGACAAGGCCATCCTCAGCGGCACCTGGCGCACCGACCACTGGGACCTCAACCTGGCGGCCACCCGCTACGGCTCGTTCACGGTGCGCAATTCGGCCACCGCCCTGCGCGACCAGACCTATGACGCCTCGTGGGTGCTCGATGCCTCGGCCAGCTACAAGCCGAGCGAGAACTGGACCCTGACCCTGGGCGCGGACAACATCCTGGACCAGTATCCGGACCGCACCGTGGATCTGCAGAACTCCACCTGGGGCATGCTGCCGTACAGCAACTACTCGCCGTATGGGTTCAACGGCGCCTACGTGTACGGTCGCGTGACCTACAAGTGGTAAATGAATCTGCCTGATAAACCACATGCCCCGGTTCGCCGGGGCATGTGCATTCTGGCCGCAGGAAACCGGGATTCCGCGCATTCACCCTTCAACGCACGGGCTGTCCCGGACAGCATATGACCTGACCACGGGGACATAGCAGCATTGCGGTCGCCGATGTTTGCCCGGACCGGCCGCATCGGTGAAAATCGGGGCATCCCCTATTTCTGCGAGCCCCGATGCACCATGACACCGACCTGATCAACATCGTTGCCGTTGGCCTGGGGCTCGCCTTCATACTCGGCGCGCTGGCCAACAAGCTGCGGTTGTCTCCGCTCGTCGGTTATCTGATTGCAGGCATCTGCGTAGGGCCGTTCACCCCGGGCTTCGTTGCCGACCAGGCGCTGGCCAACCAGCTGGCCGAGATCGGCGTGATGCTGCTGATGTTCGGGGTCGGTCTGCATTTCTCGCTCAAAGATCTGATGGAGGTCAAAGCGATCGCCATCCCGGGTGCGATCGGCCAGATCCTGGTCGCCACCCTGCTCGGCTGGGGCCTGGCGGCGTTGATGGGCTGGCCGGTGATCTACGGCGTGGTGTTCGGTTTCTCGCTGGCCACCGCCAGTACCGTGGTGCTGCTGCGCGCGATGGAAGAACGGCGCCTGCTGGAAACCACGCGCGGCAAGATCGCCATCGGCTGGCTGATCGTGGAAGACCTGGCCTGCGTCCTGGCCCTGGTGATGATGCCGGTGCTGGCCGGCGTGTTCGGCCCGGATGCGGCCAATGAAACCCATACCGTCGGCAGCGTGCTGGCCAGCATCGGCTGGACCTTCGTGCAGCTGGGCTTGTTCGTGGCGGTGATGCTGGTAGTCGGGCGCCGGGTGATTCCGTGGATCCTGGAGCGCATCGCCGGGACCGGTTCGCGCGAGCTGTTCACCCTGGCCGTGCTGGCGATCGCGCTGGGCGTGGCGTTCGGCTCGGCCATGCTGTTCGGCGTGTCCTTCGCGCTGGGCGCATTCTTCGCCGGCATGCTGCTCAACGAATCCGAACTGAGCCACAAGGCGGCCAACGATTCACTGCCGCTGCGCGATGCGTTCGCGGTGCTGTTCTTCGTCTCGGTCGGCATGCTGTTCAACCCGGCCATCCTGATCGAGCACCCGTGGCAGGTGCTGGCGACCGCCGCGATCATCATGTTCGGCAAGTCCGCCGCCGCGTTCGTGATCGTGCGGGCCTTCGGCCACCCGACCGGTACCGCGCTGACCATTTCGGCCAGCCTGGCGCAGATCGGCGAATTCGCCTTCATCATCGCCGGCCTCGGCGTGACACTGAAGATCCTGCCGCCGACCGGCCAGGCGCTGGTGCTGGCCGGTGCGCTGATCTCGATCATGCTCAACCCGCTGGTATTCGGCCTGCTCGACCGCTGGCTGCTCAAGAACCAGGAAACCGCGCCCACCACCGTGGAGACGGAATTGCCGCCGGGCCCGTCGCTGGATCTGCACGACCACGCCATCGTGATCGGCTACGGCCGCGTCGGCAGCGCACTGGCGCAGGTGCTGCGCGACCGTGGCGTGCCGGTGATGATCATCGACGACAACAAGGAACACGTCGCCGAAGCACACGCGGCCGGCCTGCCCGGTATCCGAGGCAGTGCCGCCTCCGACCGCGTACTGGCCGAAGCGCATCCCGAGCGCGCCAAGATCGCCGTGCTGGCGATCCCGCAGCCGCTGGAGGCCGGTGAGACACTGGCCAAGCTGCGCGCGCTCAACCCCGGCCTGACCCTGTTGGCACGGGCGCACAGCGATGCCGAGGTAAAGCACCTGCTCGCCCACGGTGCCGACGGCACGGTGATGGCCGAGCGCGAACTGGCCTACTCGCTGGCCGAGATGGTGATGTCCACCCCGCCGTACCGCACGATGGGGCAGCAGCACAGCATCCCGGTGGTCTGAGGCCCGCTACGCGACCGGCACGCAGATATCCGCGCGGAGGATGGCCTCGGGCACCTCTTCGGGGTCATCCAGGTAGTGGTAGTACAGCTCCGCGTCGCGCAGCGCGTGGCCACTGTCGGGCAGCCAGTTGCGCAGCAGCGCATCGGTGGCGGCCTCCAGCCCTGCGTAACTGCCCACATGGCGCAGCACGGCATACGTGCCACCGCCCAGCGTCAGCGCACGCAGTGGGGCTGGTAGCGCCTGCGGCGTGCGCCCGAATCCCATTGCGCAATCGAACACGCATTCCTGCGCCGGCGCATCGCGGTGGTCCGTCCGTGCGATGCCGATCAGCTGCTGAAGCTGTTCGGCCCAGCCCTGCCCGGCCGCCCAGGTGAAGATCTCGCCGAAGGCCTGATCCAGATCATCGAAGGCCCCTTGCGTGCGCAGCGCGACCACATCGAAGGGTTCCAGCGTGGTCACCGTGACCTGCAACGGCACCGTCCCGTCCGCGTGATCGCCGGCCGGCAGTGACAGCCGCTGCTGCCAGTGGCTGCGCAGCCCGGCATCCTGACGCAACGTGCTCGGCGTGGCATCCAGCGTTTGGCGACAGGCACGGGCCAGCGCCTGCGGGCTTTCATAGCCGACGTTCAAGGCGACCTCGGTCACCCGGCTCTCGGCCTGGCCGAGCAGCTGCAGCGCCTGCAGCAAGCGCAGGCGCGCCACGGTGCGCCCGGGCGTTTCGCCGGTCAGCGCGCGGTACAGGCGATGGAAGTGGAACGGCGACTGGTGCGCGATCGCGGCCAGTGCTTCCAGATCGGGCAAGGGATCACCAGCGCGCAGGCATGCCTGCAGATGGGCGATGACGCGGTCGATACCGTGCCGCTGGCGGATCTGGGCAATGCGGCGCATGGCGGGCTCCCTCTCTAGGTGACGCTCAGCGTGCGCCTTGCCGCGCCCCTGCGCGTGGCCGATCTTGCGCAGTTGGGGGATCGTCAGCCGATCCTAACGCCGCGCGTAGAGCCACGCCATGCGTGGCTGCTTCTTGTTCCGGGGCCGCGCAGCCACGCATGGCGTGGCTCTACGCCCATGGCGGAGAATCCCATGGTGCCATGGCACCCCCCCCCACGGCGGCCGGCCCGCACCGGCCGCCGTGGGTCCTGCCGCTACGCCTTGGCCAACGCCTGCTCCAGATCCGCGAGCAGGTCATCGATGTGTTCAATACCCACCGACAACCGCACCGTGTCTTCGCTGACCCCCGCCTTCTCCAGCTCGGCGGCATCCAGCTGCCGGTGCGTGGTCGAGGCGGGATGCGTGGCCAGGGATTTGGCATCGCCCAGGTTCACCAGCCGGGTAAACAACTGCAGCGCGTCCAGAAAGCGCGCACCGGCCGCACGGCCACCCGGCAGCCCGAAGGTCAGCACGCCGGAGCCGTGCCCGCGCAGGTACTTCTGCACCAGCGCGTGTTCGGGGTGGTCGGGCAGCGCGGCATAGTTGACCCAGGCGACCTTGGGATGGCCCTGGAGGTGTTTCGCCACCGCCAGCGTGTTGGCGTTGATACGATCCAGCCGCAGTGCCAGCGTCTCGATGCCCTGCAGGATCAGGAAGGAATTGAACGGTGAGATCGCCGCACCGGTATTGCGCAGCGGCACCACCCGCGCGCGGCCGATGTAGGCGGCCGGCCCGAGTGCCTCGGTGTAGACCACGCCGTGGTAGCTCACGTCCGGCTCATTCAAGCGGCGGAAGCGCTGCTTGTGCTCCGCCCAGGGGAACCGCCCGGAATCCACGATCGCCCCGCCCAGGCTGGTGCCATGCCCACCGAGATACTTGGTCAGCGAATGCACCACGATGTCCGCACCGAAATCGAACGAGCGCTGCAGGTACGGTGTCGCCACCGTGTTGTCCACGATCAGCGGCACGCCGTGCGCATGCGCGACCTTCGCCACCGCTTCGATGTCGGTGATGTTGCCGCGCGGGTTGCCGATGGACTCGACGAACACCGCCTTGGTGCGGTCATCGATCAGCGCGCCGAACGCCTGCGGGTCGCGATAGTCGGCAAAGCGCGTTTCGATCCCGAACTGCGGCAGCGTGTGCGCGAACAGGTTGTAGGTGCCGCCGTACAGCGCACTGGCCGAGACGATGTTGTCGCCGGCCTCGGCGATGGTCTGGATCGCGTAGGTGATCGCGGCCTGGCCCGAGGCCAGTGCGAGCGCGCCGATGCCGCCCTCGAGCGCGGCGATGCGCTGCTCCAGCACATCGGTGGTCGGGTTCATGATGCGGGTGTAGATGTTGCCCGGCACCTTCAGGTCGAACAGGTCCGCGCCATGCTGGGTGTCATCGAAGGCGTAGGCCACGGTCTGGTAGATCGGCACCGCCACCGCGCGGGTGGTGGGGTCAGGCCGATAACCGCCATGCACCGCGATGGTCTCCGCGCGCCACTGTGATTCGGGACTGCCGTGTTCGGACATATCGCATCGTCTCCAGGTGAATGCCGACGATACCGAACAAAAAACCCCCGCCGAAGCGGGGGTTCATGCCAAACATGCATGGTGTGAGGCCCAACGGTTATCAGGCCGCCGGTGCGCGCGGGGCTCAGCCCTTCACGAACACCAGCTTGCCCTCGGCCGCATCGACCCGGATCACATCGCCGTTGAGGAACTCGCCGGAGAGGATCTTCTGCGCCAACGGGTTCTCCAGCTGCGACTGGATCGCACGCTTGAGCGGGCGGGCGCCATAGACCGGATCGAAGCCGACGTTGCCCAGCAGCTGGAAGGCGTCGTCGCTGACCTCGATGCGCAGGCCACGCTCGGCCAGGCGCTTCTCCAGGCCCTGCATCTGGATGCGGGCGATCTGCTTGATCTGCACCTTGTCCAGCGGATGGAACACGACGATGTCGTCCAGGCGGTTGATGAATTCCGGGCGGAAGTGCGCCTGCACCACGCCCATCACCGCCGCCTTCATCTGCGTGTAGGCCTCCGGGCTGTCATCGCTGCTCATGTCCTGGATCTGGTGCGAGCCGAGGTTGGAGGTCATCACGATGACAGTGTTGCGGAAGTCCACCGTGCGGCCCTGACCATCGGTCAAGCGGCCGTCGTCAAGCACCTGCAGCAGGATGTTGAACACATCCGGATGCGCCTTCTCCACTTCGTCCAGCAGGATCAGCGAGTACGGGCGACGGCGCACCGCCTCGGTCAGGTAGCCACCTTCTTCGTAGCCCACATAGCCCGGAGGGGCACCGATCAGGCGCGCGACGCTGTGCTTCTCCATGAACTCGCTCATGTCGATGCGGATCATCGCGTCGCTGCTGTCGAACAGGAATTCGGCCAGCGCCTTGCACAGTTCGGTCTTGCCCACGCCGGTCGGCCCCAGGAACAGGAACGAGCCGCTCGGGCGATCCGGATCGGACAGGCCCGCACGCGAGCGCCGCACCGCATCGGAAACCACCTTGATCGCCTCTTCCTGGCCGACCACGCGGTTGTGCAGCATGTCTTCCATGCGCAGCAGCTTGTCGCGCTCGCCTTCCAGCATGCGGTTGACCGGAATGCCGGTCCAGCGCGAAACCACTTCGGCGATTTCCTCGGCGGTGACCCGATCCTGGACCAGCTTGAACTCGCTGGTCTCTATTTCCTGCGCGGCAGCCAGTTGCTTCTCCAGCTGCGGCAGCTGACCGTACTGGATCTCGCTCATGCGGCCGAAATCCTGGCGGCGCTGGGCCGATTCCAGTTCCAGCTTGGCCTGTTCGATCTGTTCCTTGATCCGGGTCGCGCCCTGCAGCGTGGCCTTCTCCGACTTCCAGATTTCGTTGAGATCGGAGAACTCGCGCTCCAGCGCATCGATGTCATTCTCAAGATCAGCCAGGCGCTGACGCGAGGCATCGTCCTTTTCCTTCTTGAGCATTTCACGCTGGATCTTGAGCTGGATCAAGCGCCGCTCCAGGCGGTCCAGCTCCTCCGGCTTGGAGTCGATCTCCATGCGGATGCGCGAGGCGGCCTCGTCCATCAGGTCGATGGCCTTGTCGGGCAGCTGGCGGTCGGCGATGTAACGGTGCGACAGCGTGGCCGCCGCGACGATCGCCGGGTCGGTGATTTCCACGCCATGGTGCACGGCATACTTTTCCTTGAGCCCGCGCAGGATGGCGATGGTGTCTTCCACGCTCGGCTCGCCCACCAGCACCTTCTGGAAGCGGCGTTCCAGCGCAGCATCCTTTTCGATGTACTTGCGGTATTCGTCCAGCGTGGTCGCGCCGACGCAGTGCAGTTCACCGCGGGCGAGCGCCGGCTTGAGCATGTTGCCGGCATCCATCGCGCCATCGGCCTTGCCCGCACCGACCATGGTGTGCAGCTCGTCGATGAACAGGATCACCTGGCCTTCGCTCTTGGCCAGGTCGTTGAGCACGCCCTTCAGGCGCTCTTCGAACTCACCGCGGAACTTGGCGCCGGCGATCAGCGCGCCCATGTCCAGCGAGAGCACGCGCTTGCCGCGTAGGCCTTCGGGCACTTCGTCGTTGATGATGCGCTGGGCCAGGCCTTCGACGATGGCGGTCTTGCCCACGCCGGGCTCGCCGATCAGCACCGGGTTGTTCTTGGTGCGGCGCTGCAGGACCTGGATGGTGCGACGGATTTCCTCATCGCGGCCGATCACCGGATCCAGCTTGCCGCTCTCGGCACGCGCGGTCAGGTCGATGGTGTACTTCTCCAGCGCCTGGCGCTGGTCTTCGGCGTTTTCAGACTGCACGGTCTCGCCGCCGCGCACCTTGTCGATGGCGGTGTCGATCTTCTTCTTGTCGGCCCCGGCGGCGCGCAGCGCCATGCCCAGGGTGCCGCCATCGTCCACCGCAGCCAGCACGAACCACTCGCTGGCGATGAAGGCATCGCCGTGCTGCTGGGCGAGCTTGTCGGTATTGTTGAGCAGCCGGTTCAGATCGTTGCCGATCGACAGGTTGCCTTCCTGCCCGGAGACCTTGGGCAGGGCCTCCAGGATTTCATTCAAGCGTTCGCGCAGTACCGGCACATTGACGCCGGCCTGGGCCAGCAGCGGGCGCGTGCTGCCGCCCTGCTGGTCCAGCAGTGCGCTGAACACATGTACCGGTTCAATGATGTTGTGGTCGCGGCCCACGGCCAGCGACTGCGCGTCGGCCAGCGCCTGCTGGAAACGCGAGGTGAGCTTGTCCATCCGCATGTTCTTGTCCTCGATGTAAACGGGGCTGGCCGTGCCAGCACTGTCCCTGAGATGCGGTTACGCGCGCGTGTTTCAAGGGTGGATGAGATGCCGATTCAGGCGTGGTCAGGCGGTCGGAGGCCGGCCCAGCAGGGGCGGCTCGGCCGGACGCGGCACCAGGCAGCCGATGCCGCCAGGCAGGTCCAGGAACACGTCATAGCCGCCGGTGACGCCGTAGCCGATCCGCCAGGACGAGGGAAACAGATCCGGGGGCTGGAAGGCGATATCCACCGGAATGTGGGTCACGCTGTCGGTCAGCTGCAGAGGGGTATTGGCCTGGGCGTACTCGATGTCCTCCGCCCCACGGGTGGTGATGACGTTCTTGCGCTGGATCGCGGCCGCGGGCACCGACGAGCGTGGCGCGCCGCGCATCTGGAAGGCTCCGTTGAAGCCGGTATCGACCAGCATCAGGTTGTTGTCCTGGCCGCGGATGGGAAACCGCTGTTGCTGGAATGGTCCCCACAGCGACGAGGTCACTGCCATCCGGCGCGTGCACGCGGCCGGCGCCTGTGCCCCCAGCAGGGTCAGCGTTTCACGCGAGAGCGTGATCCGCCCCAGCGCGCGCAGCACGTCCAGGCCGATCAGGTTGAGCTCGCGCGTGGGTTCGCTGTTGAACGACACATCACGCACCCGCTGCCCACCCACCTCGATATCGATCGGTGCCACCAGGCCCGCCTGCTGGATATCGCCCTCGACGATGCGCGACACCACGAAGCCCTCGGTGACCGCCAGGCCGAGCGACTCGGCCAGCGCGCGGCTGATGTGCGAGCGCGGGGCACCCGTATCGACGATGAAGGCCGCCTCGTGGGCGACCGGCGCGCCATCGCGCGTGCCGTGCAGCGTGAGCGTCACCGAGGGCAGCTCATTGCTGAACTGGATCGGCACCGCCACGTCCTGCGCCCGCTCGGCTGCGGGCAGCGCGCTGCGCGGCCAGGTGGTGAAGGACGCGAATGCCGGCCGGGTGACATCGGGCACTTCATCGCCGGCCCTGAGCATCGGCACGATGGTGCGTTGATAGTCCTCGCGCACGCTCAGCATGAGCCTCGCCCATCCCGCGATGTCGCCCTCGATCAGCGCATTGCCGGCGAGGGTGGATTCGCACAGGAACGCCAGACCCTGCAGCGCGGGGGGTGCATCCCGGGTTTCCTCCAGGCACTGGCGTGCTGCACGGTTGGACGCGGCCAGTTCACCACGGACGCGGTGGTACCCGGCCGCGCCCAGGTGACGCCGCGGACCGGATACGCCGCTCATGCCGCGCAGCGTGGTCAGCTCCGCACGCAGCACCGCGTCGCTGTAGCCGAACCCATCGTGCAGCGCCACCGGATCGGCCGCTGCCGTGGCTGGCATCACCGCCACGCACATGCCCAGCACCCACCTCCGCATCGCGTACTCCCGTTTTCATCCCCGCTCGACCCTAGCACGGGAACCACGCTGCACTCACGCCTGCTTTCGACAGCGCGGGTCATGCTGAAGGCCGATTCGGCACGGAGTGGCGGCATGCATTACGAACTGTATTACTGGACCGGCATCCAGGGTCGCGGCGAGTTCGTGCGGCTCGCGCTGGAAGACGCGGGCGCCGGTTACACGGATATGGCGCGCGTGCACGGCGATGCCGTGATGCAGCCCTATCTGGACGGCAAGGTCGAGGGTCTGCAGCCGTTCGCTCCGCCCTTTCTGCGCACGGGCAAGCAGGTCATCGCCCAGGTCGGCGCGATCCTGGATCATCTGGGCCCAACGCTCGGCCTGGTGCCCGATGCCAGCTCACGGCGGCAACAGGCGCTGCAGCTGCAGATGACCATCGCCGATCTGGTCGCTGAGGTGCACGACACCCATCACCCCATCGCTGCGTCGAAGTACTACGAGGATCAGAAGCACGAGGCCAAGGCGCGCGCCGCGTCGATGCGCGCCGAACGCATGCCCAAGTTCCTGGGGTATTTCGAGAGCGTGCTCAAGCACAACGGCGGGCGGCATCCGCTGCGTGAGCATTCCTACGTGGATCTGTCGCTGTTCCAGCTGCTGAGCGGGCTGGACTACATGTTCCCGCGCCGCATGCAGGCGCTGTGGCCCACGCTTCCGCAACTGCGCGCGTTGAAGGACCGGGTGGAAACCCGGCCCAACATCGCCGCCTACCTCGCTTCCGAACGGCGTCTGCCGTTCAACACCAACGGCATCTTCCGGCATTACCCGGAGCTGGATGGCGAGCAATGATGCCTCGCCGGCCAGCGGCCGGCACTACCGGAGCGCTACGCGCGTTCTGAGGGCTGCTTCTGCAGCGACAACAGCGCCAGCAACCCGGCCAGCGCCACGTAGGCGCCGGTGAACTGCCAGCTGATGATCTTCGGCAGTCCTTCCAGCTGCCACGGCAGGTAGATGCCACCGCGTGGGTCCACCGAGTGGATCAGGCCGAACAGCGTCAGCGCCGCGGCCACCAGCAGGAACCCGGAGGCGCGCAGCAGCTTCCCGTCGATCATCGCCACTACCGCCGCGATCCACAGCATCGAGGTGATGATGAAGCCGTTGCCCAGGGTGAAGATCACCGCCAGCTCCGGCAGGCCGTGCCCGTCCAGGGTCGTGGTCATCGCCGCCAGCTGCTCCGGCGCGATCCAGCCCGGCGCCTTGATCGCCAGCAGGTAGGCCACCGAGGGCAGGAAGCCGAGCACCATCGCGCCGGCATGTTCGCGCGGCGTGGCCTGGAAGGCCTGGGTGGTGATGTCGATCGCCACATACACGATGATCGGGGCCAGCACGGCCAGCGGCAGCCACTGCACCAGCCCGGAGATCACGCCCAGCATGCCGCCGATGCCGACGAACAGGCCGGTCAGCAGCGTGTAGCCGCTGCGGGCGCCCATGTGCTTGTAGGCCGGCTGGCCAATGTACGGCGTGGTCTGCGCCACACCGCCACAGAAGCCGGCCACCAGCGTGGCGATGGCTTCCACCAGCAGGATGTCGCGGGTGCGGTAATCGTCACCGGCCGCGCGCGCGCTCTCGGAGACGTTGATGCCGCCCACCACCATCAGCAGGCCGAACGGCAGCAGCAGCGGCAGGTAGGTGATCGCGGTCGGCAGGCCGTCGATGAAGCCCAGCGTCGGCCACGGCAGCACCACCTGCGGCGGCACCCACTCGGGCACCTTGAAGCCTGGTGCGCCCAGCCCGGCAAGCCCGAGGCCGTAATACAGGATCGTGCCGAACACGAACGCGACCAGCACGCCGGGCGCGCGGATCGGCAACTTGCGCTTGGCGATCAGCACGTACAGCAGCAGGCCCAGCGTGACGAAGCCGACGATCGGCGAGCGCAGCGTTTCCAGCAGCGGCAGGAAGCCCATCAGCACGATCGCGATACCGGCGATGGAGCCCAGCAGCGAGGCACGCGGCAGCGCGCGGGTGACCGCTTCGCCGAAGAACGAGAGGATCACCTTCAGCACGCCCATGATCACCAGCGAGGCCATGCCCAGCTGCCAGGTGGCGATGGCGGCATCGTGCGGTGCCAAGCCCTGCCCTTTGAAGGCGAGGAAGGCCGGGCCGAGCACCAGCAGCGCCATGCCGATGCTGGTCGGCGCATCCAGGCCGAGCGGCATCGCGGTGACATCGTCACGACCGGTGCGCGCGGCCAAGCGTCGGGCCATCCAGGTGTAGAGCACGTTGCCGACCAGCACGCCGAAGGCGGTGCCCGGGAACATGCGGCCGAAGACCACATCGGCCGGGAACTGGAAGATGCCGACCAGTGCCATCGCGATGAAACCGAGGATCGACAGGTTGTCGACCACCAGGCCGAAGAAGCCGTTGAGATCGCCGGCAACGAACCAGCGGGAACGTCCGGAGCGGACGGGAGCAGTGGCGGACATGCGCAGGGCGGCCGTGGGGAGGGGGTAGCCGATGGTAGGGCCTCCCCGCCCCCAGTAACAGGCGCATGAATGGAACACCGGGAGACGCCCGCCGACGGGGGACGCGCCACCGCGCGGTAGTGCCGGCCGCTGGCCGGCTCCCGCCATTGCCTGGAGCATCCTGAGGATGACGGCCAGCGGCCGGCACTACCGGACCGCGTGGGGATCAGGGCTTGTTGAGGAAGTTGTTGGCCAGCAGGTCCCTCACATCCCCGACCCGCCCGCTCAGCAGCGCCTTGGCCGCGTACAGGGCAGTTCCGGCCACCTGCTTGGCCTCCACCTGCGGCGGCATCACCAGTTCGGTCGGGCTGGTGTGCACGTCCAGCAGAGCCGGGCCGGGATGGGCCAGGATGTCGTGGACGGCCTGCTCCAGGTCTTCCGAGCGGGTGACCGTGCGCCCGTAGAAACCGATCACTTCGGCCAGCCGGCCGAAATCGGGGTTCTTCAGGTCGGTGTAGTTGTCCAGCAGGCCTTCGACCTTCTGCTCCAGCTCGACGAAGTTCAGCGAACTGTTGTTGTAGACCACCACCTTGATCGGCAGGTTTTCCTGCACGGCGGTGAGCAGGTCGCCGAGCAGCATCGCCAGGCCACCGTCACCGGACAGCGAGATCACCTGCCGGCCCGGGTAGGCCTTCTGCAGGCCCAGCGCCTGCGGCATCGCGTTGGCCATCGTGCCGTGCAGCAGGCTGGTCAGCGTGCGGCGGCGGCCGTTGACGCGGATATGGCGCAGGATCCAGACCATCGGCGAGCCACCGTCAGCGGTGAACAGCGCATCGTCGGCGGCGTGGCGGTCGATCAGCGCGGTCAGGTGCTGCGGGTGGATCAGCTCACCCTCGCCCGGCTGCTCTTCCTTGGCGCGCGTGGCGAGTGCCTTCTCACGGTGCTCCAGGCATTCGTCCAGGAAGCTGCGGTCCTCGCGCTCGGGCAGCAACGGCAGCAGCGCCTCCAGGGTCGGGCCGATATCGCCGACCACGCCCAGGTTCACCGGATGACGGCGGCCCAGATGGCTGCCATCGCGATCCACCTGGATCAGCGTGGCCTTGTCCGGGTAGTACTGGCCCCAGGCGAAGTCCGCGCCGAGCAGCAGCAGCGTGTCGCAGGCCATCAGCGTGTGATACCCGGACTCGATGCCGAAGATGCCCGTCATGCCCATGTTGTACGGGTTGTCGTACTCCACGAAATCCTTCGCGCGCGAGGTATGCGCGATCGGCGCCTTGAGCCGGGCCCCGAGGGCGACCAGCGCATCGTGTGCATGCTCGCAGCCGGCGCCGGCATAGATGCCGATCCGCTTGCCCTGCCCGATCAGTGCGGCGATGCGCTGCAGTTCGTCGTCCGAGGGGCGCAGTACCGGCTGGGTGTAGTGCACCGAGAACGGCACATCGTGCTTGACCTCGGCTTCGCTGATGTCGGCGGGCAGGATGACGACGGCCACGCCGCGGCGGCTGATGGCGGCCTGGCAGGCAAGGGTCACCACGCGGCGCGCCTGTTCGGCACTCTGCACCTGTTCGCAGAACACGCTGCAGCTGCCGTAGACCGCCTTGAAATCGACTTCCTGCGGGAACTCCATGCCCAGCTCGGCGGTGACCACCTGGCTGGCGATCAACACCATCGGCGCGCGGTTGCGGTTGGTCTCGAACACGCCGTTGATGAAGTGCAGGCCACCGGGGCCGCACGAGCCGGCGCAGGCGGTGAGCTGCCCGCTGATCAACGACTCGGCACCGGCGGCAAACGCAGCCACTTCCTCATGCCGCATGTGCACCCACTCGATCTCGCTGTGGTGGATGGCATCGGTGACGTAGTTGAGGGTATCGCCGACGATGCCGTAACAGTGACGGACACCGGCGGCCTGCAGGGTTTCAACCACGATCTCGGCAACGCGCTTGCTCATGACATGCTTCCACGACGAGGGGGAAGCGTCAGCGTAGTCCCGGGCAAGTGACACTCATGTGGGTTTACCCGTGGCAGCGCGCGATCACGGCTGCGTGTTCACCCAGCCAAGCACCGCGCCGCGTGTGGGATTGTCATAACGCACCTGCACCCAGCCATCGCGCTCATCCAGCAGTTCCACGCGGTCATCGCGCACCAGATACCGCTTGGTCGTGGCATCACCGGGCTGGCTGTAGAGGGGCAGCCGCGCCACCATCACATGGCCGGAAATGCGCAGCAGCGGCGAACCGGCGCGCGGTGTCTCCAGGCCATCGCCGATGGCGGTCTCCAGCACGTTGCCGTCAGGATCGAAGGTACTCCAGACCGCCAGCGGACCGCTGTCGGCGGTCTGCTTCACGAACACGTAAGGCTCGAGCACATCGTCGAGCATCAGCATGCGCTCGGCGCGGTACAGGTACAGGCGACCGCCGTCGTAGCGGTACTGATCCACGTACCACATCGGCCCGCTCCGGCAGCTGCTGCTCAGGGTGCGGTTGTCTTCCTCCACGGTCAGACCCATCAGGTCACCGCATTGCGCGCGGTCGTTCGGGATGGGCGCCAGCGCCACCAGTTCCTGTCGCGCTGGAACGTAGCGGTAGACCGCGACCGCTTCGTTGACCATGCCGACCGCGGCGCGCGCGACCAGCTCCGGGTAGCCATCGAAATCAACGTCCTCGGCGGACAGGCGTGCGTTGCCGTCCGCGTCGGTCACCCCCGGCAGCACCTGACGCTTGCCCGACGGTGCCAGTACGACGGCAATGCCGCCGTCGTCCTGCAGCGTCGCCTGCACCTGCACGCCGGCAGCCACCTCGAGCTGAAGCCGGGCCGGGTCGGCATCCTGCGCGTGTGCGCACGTCACCGCCAGGCCCATCACCAGCGCGGCCAGCATCGCATCCCTGTCTTTCATCATCGCTCCGTGCAGCGCCACCGCGGCGCCCTGGATCAGAACGATACTTCAACCGCCTGCTGCGCCCACAGCACCGACTGGTGCCCGGTGGCCTGCTTCCACGCCCGTCGGATCGCTTCGATGTCGGCGCGGCGCTGCGGGGTGTTCTCGTGCAGGACCACCAGCACCTTGGTGCGCAGGCGATTCGGCTCGGGCGCGCCGCGGAACAGCCACTGGCCGTAGGCGTCGAACACGGTCAGGCCATCCGGGAAGCGTGGGGTCACTTCCTTGTCGAGGAAGGCGCGCCACTGCGCGTCGGTGATGCCCTCGGTCTGCGGCCGGTCGGCCACGCCGGTTTCTTCCCCCACGCCGAAATAGAGCTCGCTGCGGACCCAGCCCGCAGCCGCGTCCGGGCGCGCCGCATCGCCCTGCAGGGTGGCCGTAGCGGTGGCGGGCGGGGTGGGTTTGGCCGCCGGGGCGGCGGTGGCACAGCCGCTGGTGGCCAGGACCAGGGCAAACAGAAGGGCGCGGAACGACATGGACAACTCTCCGGAAACACAGGGACAGGCAGGGAAGGAGCGTGCCGGACATCCGGGTCCGGTGCAGATCGCCAACGGCTATCTGCTGATAACCACCGCGATGGGACTTGCGTCACACGGGGCGATCACGCGAAGATAATATATCGCTTCATCCGGATGGATTGGTAGTGCTGACCACTGGTCGGCAACGCCGGTCCCCCCTCCCCCGTCCCTCCCCCTCGTCGTCCTGCTGGAGTCCGCATGTCCCGTCCGTCCGCGTCCCGCCTTGGCCTTGCCATCGCGCTCGTCCTCTCTTCCCCCCTGCTGGCCCAGGACGTACTTGCGCAGGACGCGCCGAACACCGCCAAAACGCTGGACACGGTGATCGTCACCGGCACCCGCGCCGTGGACCGGACCGTGCTGGAATCCACCTCGCCGGTAGACGTGCTCACCGCCGAGGACATCCGCAAGGCCGGCGTGGTCAACGGCGAACTGGGCAGCGCGCTGCAGGCGCTGCTGCCCTCGTTCAACTTCCCGCGCCAGTCCAACTCCGGCGGTGCCGACCACATCCGTGCCGCCCAGCTGCGCGGGCTCTCGCCCGACCAGGTGCTGGTGCTGGTCAATGGCAAGCGCCGCCACAGCAGTGCGCTGGTCAACACCGACAGCAAGATCGGCAAGGGCACCACCCCGGTCGACTTCAACGCGATCCCGGTCAGCGCGATCAAGCGCATCGAGGTGCTGCGCGATGGCGCCGGCGCGCTGTACGGCTCCGATGCGGTGGCCGGCGTGATCAACGTGATCCTCGATGACGCCCCGGAAGGTGGCGCGTTCGAAGCCAGCTTCGGCGCCAACCACACCGATCTCAAGCCGATCGACCGCACCCTTACCGATGGCCAGACCAGCTACGCCAGCGCCAAGGTCGGTACCGCACTGGGCGACGACGGCGGCTTCCTGCGCGTCGGCCTGGAGCTGAAGAACCACGAGGGCACCAACCGCGCCGGCTTCGATCAGATCCCGCCGTGGGACCAGAGCGATACCAACCTTGCCCTGCAGGGCAAGCGCAACTACGTCCTCGGCGACGGCAAGACCAAGGATCTGAACGCCTGGTACAACGCGCAGCTGCCGTTCGGTGAAACCTCCACGTTCTACAGCTTCGCCACCTTCAACCAGCGCGACAGCGAAGGCGCGAACTACTTCCGCTATCCGGACAGCGATGCCAACTGGGCCCAGGTCTACCCCAACGGCTACCGCCCGATCTCCGAAGGCGAGAACCGCGACGTGCAGGCCGTGGCCGGTGCGAAGGGCCAGTGGGGCGAGTGGAACTACGATGCCAGCCTGGATTACGGCATCAACACGTTCACCTACCGCCTGCGCAACTCGATCAACGCCTCGCTGGGCCCGACCAGCCCGACCCGCTTCAAGACCGGCGACTACCGCAATGAACTGACGGTCGCGAACTTCGACCTCGGCCGCGTGTTCTCGCAGGGCGAGAGCATCACCCACAGCCTGGGCCTGGGCCTGGAGGCGCGCCGCGATCATTACGAAACCCGCCCCGGTGACCCGAGCAGCTATGCCGCTGGCCCGTTCACGGATCGCCCGACCGGCTCGCAGGCCGGTGGCGGCCTGACCCCGCAGGATGCGACCTCGCTGTCGCGCGACGTGGCCAGTGCCTATGCCAGCCTGTCCAGCCAGTTCGGCGAGCATTTCTCCAGCGATCTGGCGGCGCGCTACGAGCACAGCGACGACTTCGGCGGTGAGCTCACCGGCAAGCTCGGCCTGCGCTATGAGTTCACCCCGGCCTTCGCGCTGCGCGGTGCGATCTCCAACAACTTCCGCGCGCCGTCACTGGCGCAGATCGGCTACGAATCCACCTCCACCGGTTACAACGCCGCCGGCCAACTGGTGCAGGGTCGCGTGCTGTCGGTCAACAATCCGATCGCGCGTGGCCTGGGTGCCACCGATCTGAAGCCGGAGAAGTCGCTCAACACCAGCCTGGGCTTCACCAGCCGCATCGGCGACCACTTCGATGTCTCGCTGGACTTCTTCCAGATCGACATCGACGACCGCATCGCGCTGTCGGAGAGCATCACCGGTGATGCATTGACCGACTACGTGCAGCAGCAGTTCGGCGTGGCCGGCCTGCAGAGCGCCAGCTTCTTCGTCAATGCCGCCGATACCCGCACCCGCGGTGCCGAACTGGTGAGCAACTGGCGGCAGTCGCTGGGTGGCGGCGAACTGGTGCTGACCGGCACCTATGCCTATACCAAGACCACGCTGAAGAACGTGCTCGCCACGCCGCCGGGCCTGCTCGCGCTGGATCCGGACTACGTGCTGTTCGGCGTGGAAGAAACCAATACGCTGACCGATGCCACGCCGCGCACCCGCGCTGCGCTGGCTGCCAGCTGGGCCGACGATCATTGGTCGCTGAGCAGCCGTCTGAGCCGGTATGGCAGCGTGACCCGCGTGTTCAACTTCGGCGATGGCTACATCCCCCGCCAGACCTACGGCGCCGAGTGGCAGCTGGATGCCGAAGTGGAATACAAGATCACCCCGCAGTGGAGCGTGGCCGTAGGTGGGCAGAACCTGACCGACAACTACTCGGATCTGTCCAACGACGACATCTACTACTTCGGCAACCTGCCGTACGACGTACTGTCACCGATCGGCAGCAATGGTGCGTATTACTACGGGCGCGTGCGATATACCTTCTGACCGGTAGCGCCGGCCGCTGGCCGGCGCCTCCGGGCAGCGGCGCAACGCCATGAAGTGTTGCCGACCAGCGGCCGGTATCACGGCGTGGATGTGGTCATCATTAACCTGGTAATCACATCCACGCTGGCATGTTGGCCGCTATGGCCAACGACTTCCCCCAACGTCCGCCGCCGCCACTGCTGGACGATGCCTGTGCGCTGTTCCTGGACGTGGATGGCACCCTTATCGAATTCGCGGACGACCCCGAGTCGGTCGTCCTGCTGCCGGATGTGCGTGAAGCCATCGGCCGCATCAGCGACCGGCTGGATGGCGCGGTCGCCCTGATCAGCGGGCGACCGCTCGCCCAGCTGGACGCGCTGTTCGCTCCCTTGAACCTGCCCGCCGCCGGGTTGCACGGCCATGAGCTGCGCAACCATGAACAGCACGCGCAGAGCAGCGATCCGTCCGCCGATACCAGCGAATGGCTGCATGCCTTGCACCAGCAGGCGATGCGGTTCGCGCACGGCACGCCCGGCGTCCTGGTCGAGGACAAGGGTCGCAGCCTGGCCCTGCACTGGCGCGGGGCACCGCACGCCGCCAATGACGTGCGCGCCTTCGCCGAGCGGCATATCCGCGGCCATGCCGGCTACCGGCTGCAGCCCGGCGACCATGTCATCGAATTCCTGCCGGAAGGCAGCGACAAGGGGCGCGCGATGCGGCAGTTGATGCTGCAGCCGCCGTTCCGCGACCGCATGCCGGTGTTCGTCGGCGATGACTTAACCGATGAATTTGGCTTCGGCGCCGCCAACGACCTGCATGGCTGGAGCGTGCTGGTCGGTGAACGCGAGCCCAGCGATGCGGTGTTCGCCCTGCCCACCATACGCAGCGTGCACGCCTGGCTTCGCGAGAATGCCTACTGATGCCTTGAACCCCAAGGCCCCCTGACGCCGCGCGCAGGTCTCCCCCACCGGTGTGCCACCGCGGCATGACACGAGACTTTCTGCATCATGAGCGAACCCGATCTGAATCTGGGCGTGGTCGGCAATGGCAGCTTCGGCGCGCTGATCGACAAGCACGCGCGCGTCGTCTGGAGTTGCCTGCCGACCTTCGACGGCGACCCGACCTTCTGCGCCCTGCTCGGCCCCAATCAACAGGACGGCGGTGACTTCGGCATCGAGCTGGAGGACATGGTCGACAGCGAGCAGAGCTACCTGACAAATACCGCCATCCTGCGCACGGTACTGCGCGACAAGCATGGCGGCGCGCTGGAAATCATCGATTTCGCGCCGCGCTGGCGCCAGAACGACCGTTTCTACCGGCCGGTCAGCCTGATCCGCCAGGTGCGGCCGCTGTCCGGCAACCCGCGCATCATCGTGCGCGCGCGCCCGCTGGCCGACTGGGGCGCCCGCGTCCCGGATGCCACGTGGGGCAGCAACCATATCCGTTGGGTGCTTCCCGACCATGTGCTGCGCCTGACCACCGATGTGCCGCTGCGTTTCGTCCGCGATGGCCTGCCGTTCGTGCTCAACCACCCGGTGCACCTGGTGCTCGGGGTGGACGAATCGCTCAACCGTTCGCTCAGTGGCTACGTGCAGGAATCCTTCCAGCGCACGCGCGACTACTGGCGCGAATGGGTGCGCTATCTCTCCATCCCGCTGGAATGGCAGGACGCGGTGATCCGCAGCGCGATCACGCTCAAACTCTGCCAGTACGAAGACAGCGGCGCGATCATCGCCGCGATGACCACCTCCATTCCCGAAGCCCCCGGCAGCATCCGCAACTGGGATTACCGCTATTGCTGGCTGCGCGATGCCGCCTTCGTGGTGCGTACGCTCAACCGCCTCGGCGCGACCCGCACGATGGAGCAGTTCCTGGGCTACATCTTCAACCTGGCCACCGCCGATGGCAGCCTGCAGCCGCTGTATGGCATCAGCTTCGAAGCCAAGCTGGAGGAAACCGAAGTGGCGTCGCTGTCCGGCTACCGCGGCATGGGCCCGGTGCGGCGCGGCAACCTGGCCTGGGTGCAGCGCCAGCACGATGTGTACGGCAGCGTGGTGCTCGCCTCTACCCAGCTCTTCTTCGATCGCCGCCTGCAGGACCCGGGCGATGCGCATACCTTCGCGCGGCTGGAGCCGCTCGGCGAGCAGGCCTTCACCCTGCACGACGTACCCGATGCCGGGCTGTGGGAGTTCCGCGGCCGCACCGAAGTGCACACCTACACCAGCGCGATGTGCTGGGCCGCGTGCGACCGCCTGTGCAAGATCGCAGTGCGCCTGAAACTCGATGACCGCGCCACTTACTGGCGCGAGCGCGCGGACACCATCCACGCGCGCATCCTGCGCGAGGCATGGAGCGAGGAACTCGGCCACTTCACCGATACCTTCGGCGGCCACCGCCTGGATGCGTCATTGCTGCTGCTGGCCGATATCGGCTTCATCGAGGCCACCGATGCGCGCTTCGTCGCCACGGTCGAGGCGATCGGCCGCGACCTCAAGCACGGCAACGCGCTGTATCGCTACGTCGCACCGGATGATTTCGGTGAGCCGGAAACCAGCTTCACCATCTGCACCTTCTGGTACATCGACGCCCTGGCCGCGATCGGGCGACTGGACGAAGCGCGCGAGATGTTCGAGACGCTGCTGGAGCGCCGCAACCATCTGGGCCTGCTCTCGGAGGATCTGGCGTTCGACAATGGCGAAGCGTGGGGCAACTTCCCGCAGACCTATTCGCACGTCGGCCTGATCACCGCCGCCATGCGCCTGTCGCGCAGCTGGCAGGAGGCCTCATGAGCCGCCTGGTCGTCGTCTCCAACCGGGTCGCCGTTCCCGGTGAATCCCGCGCCGGCGGCCTGGCGGTCGGCCTGCTGGCCGCGCTCAAGGAGCGTGGCGGGCTGTGGTTCGGCTGGAGCGGCAAATCCACCCGCGACAACAGCGGCACGCTGCACGAGCAGGTGGACGGTGACATCCGCTACGTCACCATGGACCTCAATAAACGCGACGTCGATGGTTACTACAACGGCTTCGCCAACCGCACGTTGTGGCCGCTGCTGCACTTCCGGCTGGACCTGGTCGACTACGATCGCGCCACGCGCGAAACCTATCGTCGCGTCAACGCACTGTTCGCCGAGAAGCTCGCGCCGCTGCTGCGCGAGGACGACATTGTCTGGATCCACGACTATCACCTGATCCCGCTGGCCTCGCTGCTGCGCGAGCGTGGCATCGGCTGCCGGATCGGTTTCTTCCTGCACGTGCCGATGCCTTCGGCCGATCTGCTGCAGGCGCTGCCGGATCACCTGCGGCTGTTCTCCAGCCTGTACGCGTACGACCTGGTCGGCTTCCAGACCCAGCGCGATGCGGATCGCTTCCAATCCTACGTGCGCCTGTTCGGTGGCGGCCGCGTGTTGCCCGATGGCCAGCTGGAAGCACCCGGTGGCCGACGCTTCCGCGCGGCCGCCTTCCCGATCGGCATCGATACCGAGTTCATCGCGCGCCAGGCCAAGGCCGGTGCGAACAAGCCGGCGGTCAAGGACCTGCGCGGCAGCCTGCGCAATCGTCAGCTGGCGATCGGCGTGGACCGGCTGGACTACTCCAAGGGACTGCCCGAGCGTTTCCAGGGGTTCGAACGGTATCTGGAGCGCCATCCGGACCAGCACGGCTCGCTGACCTACCTGCAGATCGCCCCGGTCTCGCGCGGGGATGTCACCGAGTACCGTCACCTGCGCAGCCAGCTGGAACAGATCGCCGGCCACATCAACGGCGGTCATGCTGCGCCGGATTGGACCCCGCTTCGCTACGTCAATCAGAACTTCACCCACGCCACCCTGACCGGTTTCTACCGGGCGGCGGCGGTGGGACTGGTGACGCCGCTGCGCGACGGTATGAACCTGGTCGCCAAGGAATACGTGGCCTCGCAGGACCCGGAAAACCCGGGCGTGCTGGTGCTGTCACTGCTGGCCGGTGCCGCCGATGAATTGAAGCAAGCGCTGCTGGTCAATCCGCATGACCTGGATGGCGTCGCCGATGCGATCGCCACCGCAGCGACGATGCCGCTGAAGAAGCGCGTGGAGCGCTGGCAGGCGATGATGGAGCACCTGCGCACGTACGACATCAATCATTGGCGGCGGACGTATCTGCAGGCATTGGAAGGGTGATGCCGGCCAACGGCCGGCACTACTGGTGATGGCGGGCGTGATGCAGCCAGGCTACGGGGAGCGCATGCGGTAGTGCCGGCCGCTGGCCGGCTCGCTGCTACCGTTCAAACGGTCAGGGCGCGATCCATGCCAGGGTCGCCATGCGCCCGGTGCGGCGGTCGCGCCGGTGCGAGTAGAACCGCTGCGGGTCGGCCAGGGTGCAGTACTGCCCACCACTGATATTTGCCGCGTCCAGGCCTGCGGACTGCAGGCGCCGGCGGGCCAGCGCGTACAGGTCCACCTTCCAGTGCCCCGGCCGGGTCGCCACGAAGGCCGCCGCGGCGCCCTCGTCGCGCTCGACGAAGGCCTCGAACACATCCTCGCCGATCTCATACAGCGCCGGCCCGGCCGCCGGGCCCAGCCATGCCTGCAGCTGCGCGGCCGGGGTCTGCATGGCGGCCACGGTGGCCTCCAGCATGCCGTCGGCCAGCCCACGCCAGCCGGCATGGGCCGCCCCGATCTCACCGCCATCGCGGGCGGCAAAGACCACCGGCAGGCAGTCAGCGGTGAGGATGGCCAGCACCACGCCCGGAACCGAGGTCACCGCCGCATCGGCGGTAGGTTCGGCCTCGACGCCAACGGCCGTCGGCGGCGCGGTGAAGCGACGCACGCCGGTGCCATGCACCTGACGCAGCCAGTGCGGCGCCGAGGGCAGGCCCAGCCCGGGCACGAGCAGATCGCGGTTGCGCTGCACCTGCGCCGGGTCATCGCCGTCGGCGGCGTACCGGTTGCCCATGTTGAACTGGTCGAACGGGGCCACCGAACCGCCCGCGCCGAAGCGCAGGGTGGTCAGCGCATGGACCCCGCTCGGGGCCTGCCAGTCGGCTGGGAGCACGGGCACGGTGGCGTCCATCAGCGGCGGTTGCGTTCCTGCTCGGCGAAGCGCTTGCTGTCTTCGCGCAGGGCGTGCAGCAGGGCCTGCATGTCGGCCGGCGGCGGTGCGCTGTTGGTGATCTTCTCGCCGGTGATCGGGTGCACGAACTCCAGCGTTTCAGCGTGCAGCGCCTGCCGCTTGAAGCCGCGCAGTTCGGCCACGAGTTCCTCGCTGGCGCCCTTGGGCAGCTTCAGCGCACCGCCATACAGCTGATCGCCGATGATCGGATGACGCAGGTGCGCCATGTGCACGCGGATCTGGTGGGTACGGCCGGTTTCCAGGCGGCATTCCAGCGCGGTGTGCGCGCGGAAACGCTCGCGCAGGCGGTAATGGGTGATCGCTTCCTTGCCGTCTTCGCGCACGGCCATGCGGATGCGGTCGCGCGGGTGGCGGTCGATACCGGCGGTGGCGGTGCCGCCGGAGACCAGCGCACCGACCACCACGGCCAGGTACTGGCGATGCACTTCACGCGCGGAGAGCTGCTCGACCAGCGCGGTCTGCGCCTGGATCGTGCGGGCGATGACCATCACGCCGCTGGTGTCCTTGTCCAGGCGGTGCACGATGCCCGCACGCGGCAGCACCGACAGCGAGGGATCGCGGAACAGCAGCGCGTTGACCAGGGTGCCGGTCGGGTTGCCCGCGCCGGGGTGGACCACCAGGCCGACCGGCTTGTTGATCACGAACACATGCTCGTCTTCGTACAGGACCTCCAGCGGGATGTCCTCCGGCTCGGCGTGGGTCTGGGTGTCGAGCACGACATGCAGGCTGGCCACCTCGCCGCCGCGCACCGGGTCGCGGCCGCGCACGGTGTCGCCGTCCAGCAGGACGTCGCCGGACTTGATCCACTCGGTCAGCTTGGACCGGGAGAACTCGGGGAACAGCTCGGCCAGGACCGCGTCGAAACGCCGGCCGGCGGCGGTATCGGGCACGATGGCCTGGCGGGGGGAATCGGAATCAGCAGGGGTATCGGACATGGGGGCACACCGCAATAGGGACAATTTTGGGGTCCGGGCGACCAGTTTCAGTCGCGGGACAGGCCACTAGGCTATCATCGACCCTTCGTATTCCAGCCGCGTCCCGCCCTGACCCCATGATCCGACGCTCCGTTATGCTGTCCGCGCCCGTCCGCCTCGCCGCCCTGATGCTGGTGCTGCTCTTCGTTGCCACCGGTTGCCACCGCGGTACCAAGGGCAAGAATCCGGATGAAGGTCTGCCGGTCGAAAGCCTCTATGAGAAGAGCCACAAGCTCATGGAAGGGGGGAACTGGAGCGGTGCCGAAGCCAGCTTCCGCCGTCTGGTAGCCCAATACCCGTATGGCCCGTACACCGAACAGGCCATGATCGAAAGCGCCTACGCGCAGTACAAGGCCGGCAAGCACGATGACGCGGTGTCCAGCGTGGACCGCTTCATCCGTACCTACCCGACCCACCGCAACATCGCCTACATGTACTACCTGCGCGGCCTGGCCAATGGCAATCGCGACACGGTCTTCCTGCGCCGCGTCTGGTCGCTGGACCCGAGCCGCCGTGACCTGTCGAGCCCGCGCCAGGCCTATGCCGACTTCACCATCGTCACCGAGCGCTACCCCAACAGCCGCTACGCCGCCGATGCGCGCCAGCGGATGATCGCCCTGCGCGACGTGTTCGCCCAGTACGAGCTGGACAACGCCCTGTACTACCTGCGCCGCGAGGCGTACGTCTCGGCCGCTGGCCGCGCCAACTTCCTGCTGGAGAACTACCCGCAGAGCGCGTTCCAGTACGACGCCGTGGCCGCCCTGGGCGAGGCCTACACCCACCTGGGCAACAAGACCCTGGCCGACGATGCCCGCCGCGTGCTCGAGCTGAACCAGCCCGACCACCCGTGGCTGCAGGGCAAGTGGCCGAAGTACCCGTGGATGGTGCGCAAGCTGAACCCGTTTGCCGGCGAGAAGTCCGCCAGTACCGGTGAACGCAACGCCACAATGAACCGCAAGTAATAAAAAAGGCCCCGAAAGGGGCCTTTTTCATTACGGCAGCGCCCGACGCCTACCCCTTGTACCCATTGCTGATCGGGTACCGGCGCTCCCGCCCGAACGCCCGGCGCGAGACCTTCGGGCCCGGGGCGGCCTGGTGGCGCTTCCACTCGCTGGTGCGCACCAGGCGCAGCACACGGTCCACCACCTCGGCGGCGTACCCGGCGGCTACGATTTCCTCGCGCGACTGCTCCTGGTCCACATAGCGGTACAGGATGCCGTCCAGCACGTCGTAGGCCGGCAGCGAGTCCTGGTCGGTCTGGTTGGCGCGCAGCTCGGCCGAGGGCGGGCGGGAAATCACCGCCGGCGGGATCACCGGGGCACCGCCCACGGTATTGCGCCACTTGGAGAGGCCGAACACCTCCGTCTTGTACAGGTCCTTGAGCGGGGCGTAGCCGCCGCACATGTCGCCGTAGATGGTGGCGTAGCCCACCGCGTACTCGCTCTTGTTGCCGGTGGTCAGCAGCAGCCCGCCGAACTTGTTGGACAGCGCCATCAGGATCACGCCACGGCTGCGCGACTGCAGGTTCTCTTCGGTCACATCGGCCGCCTGCCCCTCGAACATCGGGCCCAGCGCGGCCATCAGGCCCTCGAACACCGGCTCGATCGAGACGGCTTCCAGTTTCACGCCCAGCGCGCGGCACTGCTCGGCCGCCAGATCGTTGGACATGTCCGCCGTGTAGCGCGACGGCAGCCGCACCGCGGTGACGTTGGCCGCGCCCAGCGCGTCCACCGCCATCGCCAGCACCAGGGCCGAATCGATGCCGCCGGACAGGCCGAGCCAGACCTTTTTGAAGCCGTTCTTGCGGCAGTAATCCTGGATGCCGCGGGTCACGGCGCGCCAGGCCAGCGCATCCATGCTCTCGTCGCCGTCGTCCATCCACTCGCGCGGCAGGAAGCGGCGCGCATCGGCGTCGTAATCCACCACCAGCCACTGGTCGGTAAAGGCCGCGGCGGCCGGGTGCACCGTGCCATCCCCGTCAGCGACGACCGAGGCACCATCAAACACCAGCGCGTCCTGGCCACCCACCACATTGAGGTAGGCAATCGCCGCCCCGCTCTCACGGGTACGCTCGGCCAGCAGCGCATCGCGCTGGGCATGCTTGCCACGCTCGTACGGAGAGGCATTGGGCACGATCACCAGCTGCGCACCGGCACGGACCGTATCGGCCAGCGGTTCGGCAAACCACAGGTCCTCGCAGACCAGTACGCCCACCGGAACGCCCTTCAGCTCGAACACGCAGCTGCCGCCGTCCGGATCGACATCGAAGTAGCGGCGCTCATCGAACACCGCGTAGTTGGGCAGCTCGCGCTTGCGGTAGGTGTGTTCGACCTTGCCATCGCGCAGCACGCTGGCCGCGTTGTAGACCACCGCACCGGCGGCCTGTGGCCAACCGACCACCGCAGCGATGCCGGTGGTGGCCGCCGCGATGCGCTCCAGCGCCTGCTGGCAGTCGTACAGGAAGCCCGGGCGCAGCAGCAGATCCTCCGGCGGATAGCCGCTGATCGCCAGCTCCGGGAACACCACCAGCTCGGCACCGTACTCATCGCGCGCCTCGGCGATCATCGCGATGATGTTGTCCGTGTTCTGCGCCACTGCGCCAACCGGAAAATCGAACTGCGCCAGGGCAATGCGGAGCGACGTCATGGGGGTCCAGCCTGTGGTTGCAATACGCTCATTGTAGTGCCGGCCGCTGGCCGGCAACCACGCATTCGGCGGCAGCACGATGAGGAGCCGGCCAGCGGCCGGGACCTACCGCTCCGGGTATCGCCTGAAACGCAGAAAGGCCGCCCGGAGGCGGCCTTTCTGTCTCGAGCAGCCGGCCAGCGGCCGGCTCTACAGACGCGTGGCCGCTGCGCGGCCGCGGTCTTATTTCACCAGCTTGGCGATGGCAGCGCCCAGGTCGCCCGGCGAGCGGACGGTGACAACACCGGCAGCTTCCATGGCGGCGAACTTGCCTTCGGCGGTGCCCTTGCCGCCCGATGCGATCGCACCGGCGTGGCCCATGCGCTTGCCGGCCGGAGCCGAGGCGCCCGCGATGAAACCGACGACCGGCTTCTTCACGTGGTTCTTGATGTACTCGGCACCGGCTTCTTCAGCGTCGCCGCCGATTTCGCCGACCATGATGATGCCCAGGGTCTGCGGATCTTCGTTGAACAGCTTCAGGCAGTCGACGAAGTTCAGGCCGTTGATCGGGTCACCACCGATGCCGATGCAGGTGGACTGACCCAGGCCGACTTCGGTGGTCTGCTTGACCGCTTCATAGGTCAGGGTGCCCGAACGCGACACGATGCCGATCTTGCCCGGCATGTGGATGTGGCCCGGCATGATGCCGATCTTGCACTCGCCCGGGGTGATCACGCCGGGGCAGTTCGGGCCGACCAGCACGGTGTCCGGATGGGCACGGGTCAGCACGTTCTTGACGCGCAGCATGTCCAGCACCGGGATGCCTTCGGTGATGCACACGATGACCTGGATGCCGGCAGCGGCCGCTTCCAGGATCGCGTCAGCCGCGTACGGCGGCGGCACGTAGATGACCGAAGCGTTGGCGCCGGTGCTCTGCACGGCGTCGGCAACGGTGTTGAAGACCGGCAGATCGATGTGGGTGGTGCCGCCCTTGCCGGGGGTCACGCCGCCAACAACCTGGGTGCCGTACTCGATCATCTGAGTGGCGTGGAAGGTGCCCTGCTGGCCGGTGAAGCCCTGCACGATCACCTTGGTGTTCTTGTTAATCAAAACGGACATTTCGTTGAGTCCTTCGTAATTTTGTTGAACCGGCTCCGGACGCATCGGCATCGACCTTCGGTCAATGCCCGCCGCATGCCACCAGAACCCCCGTCACGTCGCTTCGCGACGCGCCAGCCCCCTTGACTCAAGGGGGCACATCAGGATTCTGCCGACGGTCCGATGCCGTGGAATATCAGGCAGCGTTCTTGACAGCTTCGACGACCTTCTTGGCACCGTCGTTGATGTTGTCGGCCGGGATGATGGCCATGCCGCTGTCACGCAGCAGCTGCTTGCCTTCTTCCACGTTGGTGCCTTCCAGGCGCACCACGACCGGAACCTTGACGCCCACTTCCTTGACCGCGGCGATGATGCCTTCGGCAATCATGTCGCAGCGGACGATGCCGCCGAAGATGTTGACGAAGATGCCTTCGACCTTGTCCGAGGACAGGATCAGCTTGAACGCTTCGATGACGCGCTGCTTGTTCGCACCGCCGCCCACGTCCAGGAAGTTCGCCGGCTCGCCGCCGTTGAGCTTGATGACGTCCATGGTGGCCATGGCCAGGCCGGCGCCGTTGACCATGCAGCCGATGTTGCCGTCCATGGTGACGTAGTTGATGTCCAGCTCCGAAGCGGTCACTTCGGTTTCGTCTTCCTGGGTCTTGTCGCGCATGGCAACCAGAGCCTTCTGACGGAACGCGGCGTTGTCGTCGCTGTCGAACTTGCCGTCCAGCGCGTACAGGTTGCCGTCGTCCAGGATGGCCAGCGGGTTGATTTCAACCAGGGCCAGGTCCTTTTCGTTGAACAGGCGGTACAGGTTCACCATGATGCTGGCGAACTGGCCGGCCTGCTTGGCGGTCAGGCCCAGCTTGAAGCCGAAATCACGGCCGTGGTAACCCTGCACGCCTTCAACGAAATCAACGTTGAGCGAGTGGATCAGCTCGGGGGTTTCAGCGGCGACCTGCTCGATCTCCACGCCGCCTTCCGAAGAGGCGATGTAGGTGATGGTCTTGGTGCCACGGTCAACCAGCACCGACAGGTACAGTTCCTTGACGATCTCACCGGCGGTGGTCACCAGCACCAGGTTGACCGGCAGTTCAACGCCAGCGGTCTGATAGGTGGCCATCTTGGTGCCGAGCATCTTGGCCGCAGCGGCCTTCACGTCGTCGGTGGTCTTGCAGAACTTGACGCCGCCAGCCTTGCCGCGGCCGCCAGCGTGGATCTGCGCCTTGACCATCCAGGGGCCCTGGCCCAGAGCGTTGGCAGCGTCAACTGCTTCGTCCGGGGTCGCCGCGACCTTGCCGGCCGGAACGGGAATGCCGTACTCGGCAAGCAGCTGTTTTGACTGGTATTCGTGGAAATTCATGCGTCACCGTGGGAATAGGAACGACCGCACGCATCTCCAAGGCTCCCTCACGGGGGCGCCGGTAAGGACCGCGGCGGGCCCACTATTGTGGACGACCCGGCGCGCGCGCGCAAAGAAGTCAGTCCCAAGACACCCGCGCCGGGCCGTTTCCAGCGCAATTTCAGGCAGTTGCAGGCGGCGCCGGAAACAGCCGGCCGGCCCGCGCGGGGCGTCGCCGCGCAGGCCGTCCACCCGCTCGCCCGGCCCGGCCTTCACGCGCCTGGCCCCGGCCCGCCGCCCCCAAACCGGGCCGGACCCCCTACACTGGCCCGGTGCCAGAAGGGGAGTTCCGGCGTGTCACCCAGTGCTTCATTGATCGACCGCATCGAATCGATTCCGCGGCGCGAGCTGTATTTCTTCGCGCTGTACCGCCTGCTGATGGCCACCGTCATCGGCGCCCTGCTGTTCAGCCCGTTGAGCGGACTGGTCGGCGCCGCTGACCACCCCACGCTGGCCACCATCGTGGCCAGTGGCTATCTGGTCGTGGCCGTGCTGGTGCTGCTGTTCGGCCGCAACGAGCGCTGGCTGCGCACCATCGTGGTGTGGAGCGTGGCCGCCGACATCATCGCCGCCACCCTGCTGGCGCATGCCCTGCCCGGTGCCAGCGCGGGCATCTCGATGTCGCTGCTGTTCAACATCGCCGCCGCGGCCACGCTGCTGCCGCTGAGCATGGGGCTGGGCCTGGCCGCTGCAGCCAGCGTCGCCACCGCTGGCGAATACATGTGGAAGCTGCTCGAAGGCGGCGATCCCACCCGCACCCTGGCCGAGCTGGCCATGTTCGTCACCAGCTACCTGGCCATCGCCTTCATCAGTTACCAGGTCGGCAACCGCGCCCGCATGAACCAGCAGCTGGCCAACCAGCGCGGCGACGAAGTGGCCAACCTGTTCCAGATCAATGAGCTGATCATCCGCCGCATGCGCACCGGCGTGATCGTCGTGGATGGCGCCAACCGCATCACGCTGGCCAACGAAGCGGCCTCCACCCTGCTGGGCGATGCCGACGGCAACAGTGGCAGCGGCCGCCTGGAGCTGGGCAGCGCCGCGCCCGAACTGAGCCGCCGCCTGCAACGCTGGCGCAACGGCTGGACCAACGAAGAACTGCCCCTGCAGCTCTCGCCTGACCAGCCCGAGGTGCAGCCGCGCTTCGCCCGCCTGCTGGCCGGCAGCGACCTCACCCTGGTGTTCCTGGACGACTCCACCGTGGTCTCGCGCCGCGCCGAATCGCTGACCCTCTCGGCGATGGGCCGCTTCTCGGCCAGCCTGGCCCATGAGATCCGCAACCCGCTCGCGGCCATCAACTACGCGGCCCAGCTGCTGGAAGAATCGGCCGACATCGGCGATACCGACCGCCGCCTGCTGCAGATCATCGGCCAGCAGTGCCAGCGCACCAACGGCATCGTGGAGAGCGTCCTGGGCCTGGCCCGGCGCGAGCGCGCCAACCCGGAGAACGTGGACCTGGCCGCCTTCGTGCGCCGCTTCGTGCTGGAGTACAAGCAGGGCCTGTCGCTGGAGACCGACAGCGTGGAGCCGATCATCAGCGAGACCTCGGTGCATGCGCTGGTGGACCCGCGCCACCTGCACCAGATCCTGACCGTGCTGGTCCACAACGCGCTCAAGTACGGCCGCGTGGCCGAGGAGCCGGCGCGCGTGCGGCTGCGCGTGGCGCGCCAGGACCGCATCGCCATCATCGATGTGATGGACCGCGGCCCGGGCATTCCCGAGACCGTGGCCAGCCAGCTGTTCCGCCCGTTCTTCACCACCTCCGAGCACGGCACCGGGCTGGGGCTGTATATCGCCCGCGAGCTGTGCCGCGCCAACCAGGCCCGGCTGGAGTACGTCTCGGTGCCGGCCGGCGGCGCCTGCTTCCGGCTGATCCTGGCCGGCCCGCACACGATGATGCACGGATGAGGCGCGTGCACACCCGGCTGCCACCGTCAAACATTTGTCGCCAACGACCGCCCTCGGCTATCTTCCTTCCTTATGAATGACACCCGCAGCGCCCTCGTCGTCGACGACGAACGCGACATCCGCGAACTGCTGGTACTGACCTTGGGCCGGATGGGCCTGCGCATCAGCACCGCGGCCAACCTCGCCGAAGCCCGTGAGCTGCTGGCCAGCAATCCCTACGACCTGTGCATCACCGACATGCGGTTGCCCGACGGCAACGGCATCGAGCTGGTCACCGAGATCGCGCAGCACTTCCCGCGCACGCCGGTGGCGATGATCACCGCGTTCGGCAGCATGGACCTGGCAGTGGAAGCGCTGAAGGCCGGCGCGTTCGATTTCGTCAGCAAGCCGGTGGACATCTCCGTGCTGCGCGGCCTGGTCAAGCACGCACTGGAACTCAACAACACCGAACGTGCCGCCCCCGCGCCGCTCGCCCCCGAGCAGGCCGCGCGCCTGCTGGGTGATTCCCCTTCGATGGACGTGTTGCGCGCCACCATCGGCAAGGTCGCGCGCAGCCAGGCCCCGGTCTACATCCTCGGCGAATCCGGCGTCGGCAAGGAGCTGGTGGCCCGCACCATCCATGCCCAGAGCGCCCGCGCGCCCGGCGCCTTCGTGCCGGTCAACTGCGGCGCGATTCCGTCCGAACTGATGGAGAGCGAGTTCTTCGGGCACAAGAAGGGCAGCTTCAGCGGCGCGCATGCCGACAAGCCCGGCCTGTTCCAAGCGGCGCATGGCGGCACCCTGTTCCTGGATGAAGTGGCCGAGCTGCCCCTGCAGATGCAGGTCAAGCTGCTGCGCGCCATCCAGGAAAAATCCATCCGCCCGGTCGGCGCCGCCACCGAGGTACCGGTGGACGTGCGCATCCTCTCGGCCACCCACAAGGACCTGGGCGAGCTGGTCGAAGATGGCCGCTTCCGCCACGACCTGTACTACCGCATCAATGTGATCGAACTGCGCGTGCCGCCGCTGCGCGAGCGCCGCAGCGACCTGCCCGCGCTGGCCGCCTCGATCCTGGCCCGGCTCGCCCGTACCCACGGCCGCCCGACCCCGCTGCTGGCGCCCTCGGCCCTGGAAGCGCTGGCCCAGTACCACTTCCCCGGCAATGTGCGCGAACTGGAGAACATCCTGGAGCGCGCACTTGCGTTGGCCGAGGAAGACCGCATCGGTGCCAGTGACCTGCGCCTGCCGCAGCACGCGCCGCGCTTTGGCGCCAGCAGTGCCGCGGCCACCACGCAGCAAGAGGCCGTGATCGACCTGCCCACCGGCAGCGGCGCCCTGCCCTCCTACATCGAACAGATGGAGCGCACCGCGATCCAGAAGGCACTGGAAGAAAACCGCTGGAACAAGACCCGCACCGCCGCGCAGTTGGGCATTACCTTCCGGGCGCTGCGCTACAAACTGAAAAAGCTCGGCATGGAGTAGCGCCACCCCATGGGTGGCTGCCCGGGATCATCGTCCCAGCAATGAAAAGGCCCGCATTCGCGGGCCTTTTCGCAAGCTCATACGACGCCGCTCAATCCTTGGTCACACGGTTGATCTCGGCAAGCCCGGTCACACCCGCCGCCGCCTTGATCAACGCCGACTGGCGCAGATCATTCACCCCGGCCAGCTGCGCGGCCTCGGCAATCTGCAGCGCATTGCCACCGGCCAGCACGATGGTCGAGATCTCATCGGTCATCGGCATCACCTGGTACAGACCAGTACGGCCCTTGTAACCCTCGGTGCACTCATCGCAGCCGACCGGCTCGAACAGCTTGATCCCCGCATCCAGCTGCGCCTGGGTGAAGCCCTCGGCCAGCAACGCATTGGCCGGCAGCTCCACCGGACGCTTGCAGTTGTTGCACAGCCGACGCGCCAGGCGCTGGGCGATCACCAGCGTCACCGAGCTGGTGATGTTGTACGGTGCGATGCCCATGTTCATCAGGCGAGCGATGGTCTGCGGCGCATCGTTGGTATGCAGCGTGGAGAGCACCATGTGGCCCGTCTGCGCCGCCTTGATCGCGATCTCGGCCGTTTCCAGGTCGCGGATTTCGCCGACCATGATGATGTCCGGATCCTGGCGCAGGAATGAGCGCAGCGCCGCAGCGAAAGTCATGCCGCGCTTGACGTTCTGCTGCACCTGGTTGACGCCGGGCAGACGGATTTCCACCGGATCTTCGGCGGTGGAAATGTTGCGCGTCTCATCATTGAGGATGCCCAGCGCGGTATACAGCGAGACCGTCTTACCCGAGCCGGTCGGGCCGGTGACCAGCACCATGCCGTAGGGCTTGTGGATCGCATCCAGGAACAGCTTCTGCTGGGCCGGCTCGTAACCGAGTTTGTCGATACCGAGCTTGGCCGCGCTGCCATCGAGGATACGCAGCACGACTTTTTCGCCGAACAGGGTGGGCAGCGTGCTGACGCGGAAATCGATCTGCTTGGTCTTGGACAGGTTGAGCTTGATGCGCCCATCCTGCGGCACGCGCTTCTCGGCGATATCCAGCTGCGCCATCACCTTCAGGCGCGCGGCGATGCGCTGATTGAGCTTGACCGGGGCCTTGGCCACGTTCTTGAGCAGACCATCGATGCGCAGGCGCACGCGATAGTCGTCTTCGTAGGGTTCGAAGTGGATGTCCGAGGCGCCTTTGCGGATGGCGTCTACGAGGACTTTGTTGACGAACTTAACAACGGGCGTGTCGTCGCCTTTGGCGTCGATGCCGGAGTCGCCGACTCCACCCTCTTCGTCGCCAGCGGAGACGTCCAGGTCGCCCATGTCATCATCGCCGCCCAGCGCCGAGCCCAAAGTATCCTGTTTGGACTGCCACTGCTCCAGCGTTCGGCGAATCTGGTCCTCATCGACGAGGATTGGCTCCACCACCAAGTTGGTGTGGAACTTGATCTCGTCCAACGAATGAGTGGGATCACTGGTCCCGACAAACAGCCTGCCCCCACGTTTGAAGAGTGGCAGTACGTGATGCTTGCGCAGCAGCTCTTCGCTGACAAAACCCATAGCGTTATGGTTGTTGTCGAAGGCGGACACATCCAGCAGCGGCATACCAAATTCCAGCGCGTTGGCTGCAGCAAGCTGGGCGCTGGTGACCAACTTCTTCTGTGAGAACCACTGCGGAAGTGGCAATCGCGCAGCGGCTGCCTGTGCCATAGCCTCGCGCGCCGACATCTCATCAATCGCGCCGTCTTGTACCAAGCGGCGCGCGATACCAGTGATCCCAACAAGATTGACTGTGGCAATCGCATTCATCGGCGATAAGTCCTAAAAGTGTATCGAGGCAAGCTTAGCGCCTTGGACGCGCCGCGTGTGCCTAGCCCTCGCGCGCTACCCCATCTACACCCTGCACTCAGCCGGGACATACTTGTTCAACCCGCCGCGGACTACACACGCCCAGCGCACGACCTCGCTAGGTACATATGTCGGTGTAAGGACAAGAGTCACCGCTCCAGCCTTGTCTGTCGTACTCACGGTGATTACGCCACTACCCGTACAGGTTAGGCTCGCAACATTTGTAGTTGATGCTGTCGTTGGCGCAACACCGTTACATGCCGTTGCGTTTAGCTCGTTGATATTGTTTATGTTTTCCGTAACTGTAACTTTCACGCCGGACACCATGACGATCGCCTCAGAAACGCGGGCTCGCACCGTGTAGTCCTGATATGCAGGAAATGCCAACGCTGCAAGCACAGCGATGATTGCCACAACAATCATCAACTCTATGAGTGTGAACCCATCCACCTTGCTCACCCTTCCCCCCCTTTGGGCTGGTAAGAACCCTTCCATACTGGAAGCCACGTCGCATTAATCGTGCCAAAAAAAGCCCCGCCGAAGCGGGGCTCTTAATTTTGGTCACCCAAACGCTTTACGGAGTTACGGTCCGGCATTCGGCAGGATAGTAAGCAGGCTTACCACCCGTACCAACGCATGCCCAAGTGGTTCCTGCAGCACCGTCGCCTTCCGACGGGGTGAAGGTCAGGGTGACTTCACCGGCCTTCTCGGTGGTCGTGACAGCGATCACGCCCGTTGCATCGGTGCAGGTCAGCGTGCCGACGTTGGTGGTGGCCGGATCAGTGTCATCCACGCCAGCGCACGCGCCAGCAGCGATAGCGCCACCATTGTTGGCAATGTTCTCAGCAACGGTGGTCTTGGCACCCGAGGCCAGCACAGCAGCTTCCGAAACGCGTGCGCGAATCGTGTAGTCCTGGTAAGCCGGCAGCGCGATGGCGGCCAGGATGGCGATGATCGCCACAACGATCATCAGTTCGATCAGGGTAAAGCCCTGCTGCTTCTTCATGAGTACATCCCCTAGAGGTAGAAATATAGATAGGGCACTGGGCCGTTGCCTGACCGGCGAACCGGGTGAGCGAGGCGGGCGCCCTGTGCGGGTGGATCGAAGCAGGTTGCGTGCCAACAGTGCCAGCAATGCTCCCCAGCATTCCCCGGCGCAATGATGGCACCAATCTTCAGGATTGGAACCCCCCGCACAACAATTTGCGACGTATCCGGCAATGTGACCTGCTGCGTCACCTTTTGACACCCCTGGTCCGGGCGCGCCGACCACAGCGGACCGCGGCAGGACTGCCAACGCCCCCCGGAACCGGCTACCATGCGGCGAGATAGCCCGCCTGGGGATGGTGTGGCTGGGGAGCCCTGTATGTCTGTCAGCCGTAGCGCAATCAAGAAAGAGCCGATCGCTCGCAATACCAATGAGTTGCAGCCGTTTGTCTGGGAGGGGACCGACAAGCGGGGCATCAAGATGAAGGGCGAACAGCCCGCCAAGAACGCCAACCTGCTGCGCGCGGAACTGCGTCGGCAGGGAATCATGCCCAGCGTGGTCAAGCCCAAGCCCAAGCCACTCTTCGGATCGGCAGGCTCTCCCGTCGGCGCCAAGGACATCGCCTTCTTCAGTCGCCAGATGGCGATCATGATGAAGTCTGGCGTACCAATCGTCAGCTCTCTGGAGATCATTGGCAGCGGGCACAAGAATCCGCGGATGCGGAAGCTGGTCGACTCGGTCCGCACGGACATCGAAGGCGGCTCTTCGCTTTACGAAGCTATCAGCCGTCATCCCGTCCAGTTCGATGAGCTCTATCGCAACCTGGTGCGCGCTGGCGAAGGCGCTGGCGTCCTCGAAACCGTGCTGGATACGATCGCCACCTATAAAGAGAACATCGAAGGCCTGAAAGGCAAGATCAAGAAGGCCTTGTTCTACCCTGCCATGATCGTTGCCGTAGCCATCATCGTCAGCGCGATCCTGCTGCTCTTCGTAGTCCCGCAGTTTGAAGAAGTGTTCTCCAGCTTTGGTGCTGAACTGCCGGCATTCACCCAGATCATCGTGAGCGCGTCGCGCTTCATGGTGTCGTATTGGTGGGCCCTTCTCGGCGTAATACTGGTCTCGATATTCGGCTTCATCTACGCCTACAAGCGCTCGCCGACCATGCAGCACACCATGGACCGATGGATCCTCAAGGTCCCGGTCATCGGCCAGATCATGAACAACAGCGCGATCGCCCGCTTCGCCCGCACCACGGCCGTCACCTTCAAGGCCGGCGTGCCACTGGTGGAAGCTTTGGGTATCGTCGCCGGCGCCACCGGCAACAAGGTCTACGAAGAAGCGGTGCTGCGCATGCGCGACGACGTGTCCGTCGGCTACCCGGTCAACATGGCGATGAAGCAGGTCAACATCTTCCCGCACATGGTGGTGCAGATGACCGCCATCGGCGAAGAGGCCGGCGCGCTGGACACCATGTTGTTCAAGGTGGCCGAGTATTATGAGCAGGAGGTCAACAATGCCGTGGACGCCCTGAGCAGCCTGATGGAGCCGATGATCATGGTGTTCATTGGTACTCTTGTCGGCGGCATGGTGATCGGCATGTACCTGCCCATCTTCAAACTCGGCGCGGTAGTTGGATAACTAATCAATGGCATTTCTCGACCAGCATCCCATCCTCGGCTACCCCGCCGCGGCCGGACTGGGGCTGCTCCTTGGCAGCTTCCTCAACGTCGTCATCCTGCGCCTGCCCAAGCGGCTGGAGTGGGAGTGGAAGCGCGATGCGCGCGAGGTGCTGGAAGAGCCGGACATCTACGAGCCGCCCCCGCCGGGGATCGTGGTGGAGCCGTCGCACTGCCCGCACTGCAAGCACAAGCTGTCCTGGTACGAGAACATCCCGCTGTTCAGCTGGCTGGCGCTGCGCGGCAAGTGCCGCCATTGCCATGCCCCGATCTCGGTCCAGTACCCGCTGGTGGAGCTGCTGACCGCCGTGCTGGTGCTCGCCAGCGTCTGGCAGTTCGGGTTCGGCTGGCAGGGCTTCGGCGCGATCGTGCTGAGCTGCTTCCTGGTGGCGCTGTCCGGCATCGATCTGCGTACCCAGTTGTTACCGGATCAGTTGACCCTGCCGTTGATGTGGCTGGGCCTGATCGCGGCCAGCGACAACCTGTACATGCCGGCCAAACCGGCTCTGCTGGGTGCGCTGGCCGGCTATCTGTCCTTGTGGTCGGTGTGGTGGCTGTTCAAGCAGATCACCGGCAAGGAAGGCATGGGCCACGGCGATTTCAAGCTGCTGGCCGCCCTGGGCGCCTGGTGCGGGCTCAAGGGCATCCTGCCGATCATCCTGCTGTCGTCCATCGTGGGCGCCATCATCGGCTCGATCTGGCTGTACTCGCGCGGCCGCGACCGTGCCACGCCGATCCCGTTCGGGCCGTACCTGGCCATCGCCGGCTGGATCGTCTTCATGTGGGGCGAGCCGTTGATCAACGGCTACCTGAGCTACGCCGGCCTGCGTTGAGGCCGGTGCAATGAGCCGCTTCGTCATCGGGCTGACCGGCGGCATTGCCGCCGGCAAGAGCGAGGTCAGCCGTCGCTTCGAAGCGCTGGGCATCACCGTGGCCGACGCCGATCTGGCGGCCCGCGCGGTGGTCGCACCGGGCAGCGAGGGGCTGGCGCGGATTGCCGCGCATTTCGGAACGAACATCCTGCTGGCCGATGGCCAGCTGGACCGTGCCGCGCTGCGTGCGCGCATCTTCGACTCCGCGCAGGAGCGCCAGGCGCTGGAGGCGATCACCCATCCGGCGATCCGTCAGCTGTTGCGCCAGACCTGCGAGCAGGCCGAAGGGCCCTATGCGATCGCCGCGATCCCCCTGCTGACCGAAGCCGGTGGCCGCCAGCAGTACCCGTGGCTGGACCGTATCCTGGTGGTGGACGTGCCGGTGGCCGTGCAGCACGCACGGCTGATGCAGCGCGATGGCATCGATACCGTTCTGGCCGACCGCATGATCGCTGCCCAGGCCAGCCGCGAGGCGCGCCTGGCAATGGCCGATGATGTGGTGGTCAATGACGGGCACCCGGATCATCTGCAGGCGCATGTGGAGCGGCTGGATCGGGCGTATCGGGCGCTGGCGGCGCGGTAGATCGGGAGGCGCCGACCAACGGTCGGCTCTGCCGTCTTACGCCGGGGAGAAGGTCAGCGTCGCGATGACACCGCGCTCCACGCCCGGGCGGACGTTGACCTGCCAGCCATACAGATCGCACAGGCGGCTGACGATGGACAGGCCGATGCCCCCGCCCTGCGAATGGCCTGCATGCGTGCCGCGGTAGCCGCGCTGGAACAGCTTGGCCGCATCCTCTTCGCTCAGGCCCGGGCCGCTGTCGATCACCTCCACCGCGTTGTTGCCCACGCGCACGCGCACGGCGCCTTCCTTGGAGTACTTCACGGCATTGCCGATCAGGTTGCCCAACGCGACCGACAGGGCCGATTCCGGGGCATCGATCACCAGGTCGTGATTGCCTTCCAGGATCAGCTCCAGCGGCTTGCCACCCAGCTGGGCGCGATGCGAATCCAGCAGCTGTTCGGAGACCCGCGCGACATTGCTGCTGCCCTGCCCGCGCTCGTTGCGCGAGAGCAACAGCAGCGCGCCGATCAGATCGGTGCATTGCTGCTCGGCCCGCTGGATGCGCTGCAGGCGCTGCAGCACCTTGGGATCGAGATCGGGGCGGGTCAGCAGCAGCTCGGTGGCGCCGCGGATCACCGCCAACGGCGTGCGCAGCTCGTGGCTGACGTCCGCGTTGAATTCGCGGTCGCGCTGCACCACCTCGGTGAGCCGCGCGGAATAGTCGTCCAGCGCCTGGGCCAGCTGGCCCACTTCATCGTCCGGGAAGCGCGGCGCCAGCGGCTCCGGCTCGCTGGTGCCACCGCGATACGCGCGCAGGCGAGCGGCCAGATCGGATACCGGCTTCATGACCTTGGAGGCCGACCACCAGCCCAGGACCAGGGACAGGACGCTGAACACCAGGACCGAGAAGAACAGCGCGCGGTTGAGCTGGCTCTCCCCGCGGATGCTCTCGGTCATGTCATAGGCGAGGAAGAACCACACGTCTGGCGTTTTGCGCACCGCGAGCTTGTAGGAAAACGGCTTGCCGCCCTCATCCACACCGCTTACGCCGTGGATGCCATCGTTGAGGTTGTACCAGTCCGGCTGTTCCTGGCGCAGGGCTTCAAACTTGTCCGGCCGGACCAGCCGGGCGTACATCTGCTGCACCGGCAGATCGGGGCTGCGCGAGGGGTCCGCCGCGAAGCGCTTGGCGTACTCGTTGATGTTGCGGTTCATCACATCTTCAACCAGCTGGTTTTCCACGCGGGCGCGGGTCCAGTTGGTGGCGAACGCAAACAACGTGGTCAGGCAGAAGCCCAACAGCACGAACGAGACGATGATGCGGCTGCGCAGCCGGCGCCGGTATGGCGCGCGGCGGCGCTCCCCCTTCCCCGTCACCGGATCAGGCTTCCGGCGCGGCGATGCGGTATCCGATGCCATGACGGGTCTGGATCATCGGGACCTCGAAAGGCTTGTCGACCACGGCGCGCAGGCCGTGGATATGCACGCGCAGGGAATCCGAATCCGGCAGTTCTTCACCCCAGACGCGGGTTTCCAGCTCCTGGCGGGTGACGACGGCCGGTGAAGCCTCCATCAGCGCCTGCAGGATCTTCAACGCGGTCGGGTTGAGCTGCAGCAGCTTGCCCTGGCGGCGCACTTCCAGCGTGTCCAGGTTGTATTCCAGATCGCCGGTTTCCAGCACGCGGGTCTGCACGCCCTTGCCGCGACGCGAAAGCGCGTTCAAGCGCACTTCCACTTCCTGCAGCGCGAACGGCTTGATCAGGTAGTCATCGGCACCGGAATCAAACCCGGCCAGCTTGTTGTCCAGCGAATCGCGGGCGGTCAGCATCAGCACGGGGGTCTGCTTGCGCGCTTCGTTGCGGAGCTTGCGGCAGACCTCGATCCCGTCCATGCCGGGCAGGTTGAGGTCCAGCACGATCGCGTCGAACTCATGGACGACCGCCAGATGCAGGCCGGTGACGCCGTCGGCGGCGAAGTCGACGGTGTGACCGCGGTCTTCGAGGTAATCGCCCAGGTTGGCGGCAATGTCGCTGTTGTCTTCGATGACGAGAATTCGCACTGGGACCTCTGTTTCAGGGTGTTCGACGGAAAAGACTGACCTGCACCGCTGCGCGTCGGAGCGCGCGGCGCGGGTTCAGGCTGAAGATACAGGCTTCATTGTTAACATTAGACACCGTCGAATGCTGAGGCCGCGTCAAAGCGTCATTTCCTTGGGTGCCAAGCGGCGCGGATCGTCCATCAGGCTCTTGGCCCGTTCCATCGCTTCCCGGCGCTGGGCCACGGTCATGCAGACGCTCTTGTTCATGTTGCTGCCAGTGGCGCGCTCGCGGCGGCAGACCATGCGGCTGTCGGCCTTTGCACGGGTCATGATGGTATTGACCACTTCCTGATCGTTGAAGATCTCGGTGCGCTGCTGCTCCGGTAGCTGGTTCATACGTTCACGGTCGCCCATCCGGTTGCGGATACGGCTCACGGCCGCCTGCACCCGGCTTTTGTCTTCCATGCTGATTTCACTGTAAGCCTCGCTTCCCAGCGCGCGTTCGACATTGGCCAGTTGCTCGGCCACGGGCGCATCGGCGGTGATGGCCACCGCAGCGTCCCGGCCCTTGCCGTCAGCGCTGGCCTGCGCGGCCAAGGGGAGGCTTGCAAGCACTGCAATAGCGAGCAATCGATACATCCGCGACATCCTTATCCACATGTATGAGCGCCAACTTTACGAGCTTGGAAGCGACGCCCACAAGTTACTGATGGCAGGGTGGAATCGACCGACGCCACCCGGAAAAAGGCCCGGACAGCTGGCGCTGACCGGGCCTGAAGGTGTTTCCCGATTACCGTTCCTGCTGAGGAGGGCAGAGCTGCGGTTCGACAGAGCCTACGCCGGGGTCGATTAAACCGATGTTAAGACCTCACCCTGCCTTGCAAAGGCCTCTCAACCCTTTGTAATGGATGGCTTTTTTAGAGAAACCACGTGGTCGATGATGCGCCCGGCAAGATCGGCCTGGCAGATCGCCTCAATGCCCTCCAGCCCGGGGGTGGAGTTGACCTCCAGCACCAGCGGGCCACGGCTGGAGCGAATCAGATCGACCCCGGCCACGCCCAGCCCCAGCGCCTTGGCCGAGCGCACGGCCACCTGCTGCTCCGCCCGGCTGGCCTTGGCCGCGCGGGCACTGCCGCCGGCATGCAGATTCGAGCGGAAGTCGCCCTCCGGCGCCTGGCGCTGCATCGCCCCGACCACCTGGTCGCCCACCACCAGGCAGCGCAGGTCCGCGCCCTGCGCCTCACCGATGAACTCCTGCATCAGGAAGTTGGCGTACAGCCCGCGCAGTGCCTCCACGATGCCGCGCGAGGCGCTGGCCTTCTCGGTCAGGATCACGCCGCGGCCCTGGGTGCCCTCGTTGAGCTTCACCACGTGTGGCGGCGGGCCGAGCATCGAGAGCAGATCGACGGTGTCGTCCGGGTTGTCGCCGAACACCGTGACCGGCATGTCGATGCCCTTGGAGGCCAGGATCTGGTGCGCCCGCAGCTTGTCACGGGCGCGCAGGATGGCATCGGAGGGGTTGGGCGTGCGGGCGCCCATCATCTCGAACTGGCGCAGCACCGCCGTCCCGTATCGGGTGACCGAGGCACCGATGCGCGGGATCACCGCATCCACCCCGGTGATCGGCCGCCCCTTGTAATGCATGGTGAAGCCGTCCGCAGCGATGCGCATGTAACAGCGCAGCGGATCGAGGATGCGCACGGTATGGCCCCGCGTACGCGCGGCCTCCACCAGGCGACGCGTGGAGTACAGCTTGCTGTTGCGGGACAGGATGGCGAGTTTCATCGCGGCGCAGGGGGCGGGAAAGCGCGAAGCATAGCGTGTGGCGCGTGTGGTGGAGGTGTCAAAACCAATAAACCCCATCGCCAAGAACCCCAGCACTCACGCCGGCCGCACGTTCAAGCGCAGCCGGCTAGCCGTAGACCCCTCACGTGCGCTTCCACGCTCAGACCGCGTTCCCTCTTTCTGCGGCCTCTTTGAAAACCCCTGCGACCTTCTCCAGCCTCGCTGCGAAGACGCACGCCATTGCCGAACCCAGGAGGAGCCCAAACATGACCGCATAGACGGTGACGGATATTGTATTCACATAACTGTTCAACATCGGCACGGACGACGGCAGCGACGTACTGTTCACTTTGACTGCGGCCGCCAAAAGACTGAGACCCACCGTAAACGCAGCACCGAATGCAACGCCGATACCGGCTCTTCGCGTCCAGCTTTTGGATTCTAATTCAACCAGCATAGCCCGCTCTCGGAGCAGCTCACGGGGGTAACTACTGAGCCAGCTGATAAGCTCTCTCTGGTGAGCAATCTGGCGATCTACCTTTTGCGCGGCCTGCCTAAAACCAGCCTTCACATGATTGAACACCTCTACCAGCATCAGAGCTACCCATGTTGCGTAAACGAGTACAAGCAGCGCGTAAAGCAGGACCACGGTGTATTTCGCAGTCACCATGCCCATCCATCCAAACTTCGCTACGGCAACCACAGCTGCCATTAAACCCAGCAGAACGGCCATCGCAATTACTGCGCAGCGATCCTTCCTTCCAGTTTTCCTGCTCTCTTGGAGCTTGACTCGCTCCAACATGTCAGAGATAGATGGCAGATCAATTGCACTTGACTGACTCATTGCGGCTCCTCATCAGATTGAACGGCAATGATGGCAACGCGGCGTCTCCGATAATGAGACGCGATCCCGCAAAAAACGGAGCAGGAATCTGATCGCAAGCGCTGGTCGCGACGAAACTAGAGTTCAAATACGACTCCTCCGAGTATTGCCCGAGCAGGCTTAGGGTTGCTCTGCACAATTCCGCTATCGCTCCATTTCGATCAAGGTGCGGCTGGATCGGTGTCCCGCGGGGCAAAGAATCACTGACTTACCTAGCTCAGAGACCGGTGCGTATCTTAGTTGCCACCCGTTTTGAAAAACTTCTCACAGCATGTCTGGTGCGACGGGGGAAGCTGACCTTCCGCGAGCAGCAGGGTTTCGGGATGCCGATGACAGGGCGAACCCCGCCACCGGCGTCGTGTAGCGCGGGGGGTCAGTCGAACCAGACCAGCGGCATGTCGGCATTGAACGACATGTGTCGGAAATCTCCCAGCGCCTGCGCTACGGCCTGTACGGTGTGGCAGCCCGTTCCTAGTGCGGAAGAGCCCGCGCTCAGGTAGCTGGCTGAAATAGTGCGGGTACTTACGGAGTTTGGCTTGGATCCCAACTGCTGAGTGCCGAGACTTCCCACCTGCTGGCCATCGATCTTCAGGAACAGGAACACGCTGCCGCCACCATCGTTCGTATCACCCTGAACGCGAGACTTCGTCGAGAACAGCACCACACCGTTGTGCCCCTGCGGGATGCAAACCTGGCCCTCACCGATCACCACCTCCGAGCCCACCGACGGGCAGCTGGGCGAGAATCCATTGGTCCCGACACAAACATATGCGAAGCGCCGGTAGGGACCTGCCGCGGCATAGTTGAATCCCGGATTCAAACCCTTGCCGGCCACGCCAAAGCCATTAGCCAGCGTCACGAGCCGGGAGTTGGCGCCGAACTTGTACTTCACGTTGTTGGTATTGGCGTCCTGCGGCTGGTAGTACGGCGATTCGGACGCGACGAAGCTGACGCTGCTGTAAGCCGGCGGGTTGATGAACAGGCCCTGCGAATAGAACGGAGCCTGCGTTTCTGCGCCATTGAAGATGTCGTTGATCGACCAGGTCATCGATTCGATGCCAGGCTCCTGCTCGTTCAGGAAAATGCCCATCATGCCGTCGCCGTAGGTTCCCCAGTCGAACGCGCGGCCAGATGCCATGGCCACGATGGGGCCGCCGGGATTGCCTGCCTGGGCGGTCATTAGCAGCTTGCGGTCCTTGGCCAGCAATGCCATTCCTTCTGGACTGCCGACCGTATTGAAGTCCAGCTGCGCGGTATCGCTAGGAAGACGGCTATTGGTGACCGAGCCCGCAGAGGTGATGAGCACGGAGAGGTTACTGGCGGATCCGAAGTTGACCGCCGATCCGATGGCCTGTCCGGACAAGACGACCGAGTGGCGTCCAGCGGGCAGATACTTGGCACCGATGACGTTGAACGAATGCTGCTGGGCGGACGTCGACTGGCGCCAGTCGATATAGCTGTCGTTAGAGACGACCTCGCCGTTGATGGTGATGTAGGCACTGGCTGCAGAGCTGCCTCCAGGGAAGTAGCGCCCGTCCGACTGTACGTATACCCAGCTAGGCGCGCTTAATTCGATATCGCTTGAAAGCAGAGTGGCAGTGCCGGGTTGTACCAGTTGATCAGCGGCAAGCTGCAGATAACGGGAGCCTGGCATGGCGGCGGAAGCCTGCCCCACTGCCAACGCGACGGCCAAGCCTGTATACAGGGTGATACGCTTCATCTGATGTCCTTTCAGGTGTCGAGTCACGCTACGTGACGAAAGGAATCTACTGGATATAGACCTTAACTTCTGTGACTGCGTACCAATGCGCGGTGCATTGGAAGATTGTATGGAAGCACAAGTGATCCATCTCGTTGTTGGCGACAGTGATCTGGGAGGAGAAGCGCATGGGCGTACTCAGCCTGCGCCATCACCTTCGCATTTTACATTCTGCTGTTTGCTCTTTGCTGCTTGCTGCTTGCTGCTTGCTCTTTGCTCTTTGCTCTTTGCTCTTTGCTGTTTGCTGCTTGCTGTTTGCTGTTTGCTGTTTGCTGTTTGCTGTTTGCATCCAGCGTATCTAAGCGACCCGCCAAGTTGTTCGGCTTCAGGCAAACTCGCATGCAGTGACACAAGGGCACAGTAACCGGGAGCTCCGCGGAGGCGATCTAACCGGTAATTGGCATTTCAAGGCTATGCACGTGCGCTTCGCAATTCACTCTAACGATCAGAAGGCAGTCAACAGCCCAATCCGTGCAAGAGCATCCGAAGAAACAAGGAGTGTGGCAGCGGCGTGTACGTGGAGAACAAGTTGTTCCAGGCGCTCTACCGCCACGCCGACGCCTTGCTGCGGGACGCCATGTACCTCACCGACCTCACCGGCCGGCGCGTCGGCGACGTCTAGTTCATCGACCTTTGCCAGCTCACCCCACGTGGCTTGGCCATTACGCAGGCGAAGTCCACTAACAAGTTGATCATGGAGATCACAGGTGAGCTCGCGACATTGCCGGAGCGGATCGCCAAACGGAAGAGCTAGAAGCTACCCGAGGGCAGATCCAAGCCCTACAGCACTCGCTTTATGATGGACAACAGCGGATTGGAACTCGGCTTCCGCGCTCCGCTACCGGCTTGACAAGACGAGTGACGACGCCGCTATGGCACCCCGGGACCTGCGCGCGAAGGCAGGAACGGAGAAGGCTGATTCGGCTAATGACATTCGCGAGGGGCAGGGCCAACTGGGGCATTTATCGGTCACCACGACCGAGATCAACGAGCGAGAGCTAGATGGAAGGCAAGCTTCACTTTGACAAACCAGCTACATGGCTCCTCATCGCATTCAGCAGGGACGACGCCCAGCAGATACCACAGCACCCTGCCTTACGCTGAACGTACACATTGCGGAGCGGGCAGGACTTTGCGGAGCGGCCAAAATCCATTAAAGCTCTGGGAAGCATGGAGCCGATGATGGGAACCGAATTATTTCACGCCAACCAATTGATTCTCCCAGCTTACCCAGCAGGAGGGTGATCCAAAAATTGTGCCTCAAATGGTACCCCAGTCATCCTATTTTGTCGTCAAGAAATCATCGGGCGCGGCCCGTTTTTGAAGGAGGGCGGGAGCGCGCTGCTTCCCGTGCCTCCACTAGGCGCAGCTCAACTGCGGCACTCATCGCCTGCTCCTTCAGCTGCTCAGCGTTCAGGTAGAAGGCAGGCAGTGACGCCAACAGCTTTTCGTCATCTGTATACGAATCCGCATCCCCGAACAGCCCATCCAAGACCATAAAGCTCTCTTCGGGAAGCGCTACATCCTCATTCTTGAACTTCTCTAAATACCTTCCACTGAACTCGTCGGCATCAATTTCGCCGCCAACGAAAGCATCGATTAGAGAGAGATACTCAGCAACTTTCCGAATCATTTTGAACCTCCGAGCGATCCACTCTCGAGCACGTGGTTCAGCTGCTGGTTGCTCAGCTTCCAACCTGAAAGGAAGCTGCCCGACGAATCTTTCATCACATTAAGCCCAGTCGCGGGATCAACGAAATGCGTGACATCGTTGCCGCGGTATGTTCCTTGAATGGCCACAGTTGAATCACTTGCCACATGCCGCTCAATTGCGGACCCGAACTCCGTTAACGTCTTGTTGTTAGCATTTCCTGCTACGCCAAAGTCGCCGGCATGCTTGAAAGCATGCTGAAGCTGAGGCCGGCTAAAATTCATCGACATGATACCTTCCTTGGCGATAAGGCTGGCGCCTCTCAGCATTTTCACCGGGGGGAGAACCGCCGCTATCTCCAGCCCAGCCCCTACCCTGTCACCTGAGTTGACTGATCCCCATCCCTTGTCAGAAATCTGACTGATCCCTTCAGCCCCAAGAACCGTCCAGGCGGCGCTCAAGGTCGCCCAACCGGCGCAGGACACGGGACCGCAGCCCTCCGCACCCGAATCAATCATCTCTCCAACACTTTGCCGGCCGTCAGGATCCGTGAAACGATACGGATTATTGTTAGCATATCTGTAGCGGTGAAACTGGCTAACCGGGTCACTGTAGGCCGTTACTGGATCCACAGACAGGAACATCCCTATCTGAGGGTCGTAATAGCGCTGCTGCATTTGCGAAAGACCGGTCATCGAGTCGCTGACGTGCCCTGCATAGCCAGGGCGGTCATTCGCCTGCCCATTCACCTCTGCGCCGTAGGGTTCATAGACGACCCGGCGGGTAACGACACCGTTCGCGTCCGACTCCGCAATGACTGACCCCTGCACATCTGTATGGATGTAGGTGACTGTCTGAGCGAAGGCGCCGGGCAGACAGAGCAAAAAAACGGCTGGTGACGCCAGCAATCTCGCAGTCCGTTCGCGACTGGATCGCCCGGACCAAGTGCGACCGAACTGAACGAGGGCTCCAACAACCCTACGCAGCGAATGCAAGATGCCGCTCACATACGTTGAGGCATTGCGGCATTCGCCACCGAGCCCGGACGGGGAAAGCTCCTCATTCTTCATCTCGAGATTCCTTTTGTGTATCACCAGCGCCACAGCCCCTTACGGACTCTTGAACGGAGCAGACTTTCTCTATGTAGCAGACCCACCGAATGCAGACCTATCGTCCGTCTCTAGAGACACTCTACTCTCCCATAAGTGACATAGGCCAACGCACTCGCCTTCCCTGACGCGCAAGAAGTGACAGGAACATTGATGATTGCCGACTCGGAATACTCGGACTGCTCAGTCCAATGATCGATCGACGCCTGCCCCCAAAAAGTTGAGTTCATCATGAATTCGATGCGACAGAAGGGGTAATCGGCGTCGCTCCCAAAGGCGCATTCCCACACCACTGTTCCAGCAGGTGGACCACTCGGCGTTGCACAGGTGTTGCCAGTGTTGACCCAGTCGCCGGCGGGCACCAAATTCCCACTCCAGGATTCCAAGACCCCAGTAATCCTCAATCTTAGGATTAGCTCGCCAAGCATCGTAGATGCTGATGATCTGCTCTACTGAAAAATGACCGTCGCCATCAAGACCCAAGCAGTGGACTCGATCCCCTTCTACCTTGACGAAGTGAAGCTCCTCATCGCCCAAAGTTAGGGTGACACTCACGCCTCGAACCGCCGCGCCTGCCTTACCTGTACGAGGAATTCGTTCGGGTACAGCATTCTGCTGCGCGTAAGCGAGCCAATATCTCAATCGATCTGATGAGAACACACGGTCTCCGGGAGGTTGCGGAGCGACCTGGCCATTGTGGCTGCCGCGTCCTGTTCAGCTTCCCGCATTTTATCCAGCAGCCACTCGTACACGCCACGCCAGCGCTCCCTATAGCTCGACTCATCGCGGCCGATGACCATCAGCTCGGCCTCGTCGCTGTTGATGCAGCGGTCCTGCATGGCCTCAACGGCCGTGCCGGTCAGGCGGCCAACGCCGGTGGTGATGTCAAGCAGCTTCAGCTGCAGCGCGCCGATCTCGTCCGGCCAGCCGCCCTCCGGCGGAGGCGGCACCACGTCCACGGCCATCCCGAGGCGGCCGGCCAGCGCCTGCATCCACTCCAGGGCGTACTCGCTGCCGCCAGCCTTCTCCTGCATCCACTCGGCAAGCAGTTCGGCGATCTCGATCGATACCGACTCACCCTCCAGGCCGCGCAGCTTCGCGCGCAGCGTCTCCGGGTGCATGGTCTTGCCGCGGCGATCAGCTAGGAACGCGGCCGCGTCGGCCACGCCGCCGGGCGTCTTGCGCACGGAGTTGTAGAGGACGTCGATCCAGTTGAGGGCGGAGGTGCGGCAGGTCATGGGTTCACCTTGGGAGGGCTGGTGCTTCAAGGTTTCGGGGCTGGCCCGGGCGGCGCACGATTGGCGCCATGGACAACAACTGCTCAGGGATCGAGGGCGCCGCCCTCCTTGCGTTACGCTGGATGTGCGAACAACTCAGCCCGCAAGGAGGGCGACATGGACTTGGCCTCAATCGGCATTGCTTTCACGGCTCTCGATACGATCCGAAAGGGACTTGGCGCAGCCATCGAGCTGCGCGACTTCAACAAGGCAGCTACAGAACTCGCGAAACTCAACGAAGCCCTGATCAGTGCTCAGACGGCCTTGCTTGCTCAGAACACCGCGCTCTTCGATCTGCAGCAAGAGAAGTTCGAGACCGCAGAGAAGTTGAGAAAAGCGGAGGAATCCCTCGCGGAGCGGGGTCGCTACTCGCTGTTCGAGCTCACTTCCGGGAACTACGCCTATCGCGTGAACGTCGCCCCACAACAGAGCGGGTCCAGCGAGCCAGGAAGCTCGGAGCCTATGCACTACCTCTGTCAGCCTTGCTTCGACAGTGGGCGAAAGGTCGTTCTGCAGAGGCAGTGCGCACTCGGTTCGATCCACGCCCGTTGCCCTGCTTGTACCAACGAGGTCGACACTGGGGAGCGGTACAGCATGAGCGTTTGAAGGCTGAGACCGGCTCATGCAGCCTCCACGTTGATGATTCGGTCAGCGTCCGGGTCGCGCGGTGCCTCTTGGGCGACCGGCTGCTGTTCCTGCACGCCCAGCAACCTCATCACCTGCGGCAGCGCCGGGACGCTCTGCTCTTCCGGCCAGCCCTCCACCTGCTCAACGGGCAGCTTCAGCAGCTTCGCCAGGGGCGCATCGGTCTTGAAACCGAACTTCGCCCGCAGCGCGCGCTTGCTCATACGGCTACGGTGTTGCGCCGTATCAGGATGGCGGGGCGACAAGCGGGCCAGTTGTCGAGTGGACACTGACTTTGCCAACTGAGGAACAAGCAAACGCGCTACTGGCCGAAATCTAGGCTGTACCGTGGCGGCAGAAGCTCAAATTGCGGAGCGGCTGGGATATTGCGGAGCGGCCCAAATCCCCGCATGCATTGGGGGATATGGAGCGGGTGAAGGGAATCGAACCCTCGTCAGTAGCTTGGGAAGCTACAGCTCTACCATTGAGCTACACCCGCAAGGCGCGGCGTAAGTCTATTCGGGCGGGGGCATGAAAGGCAACGGGCGGCACTGGGCCGCCCGTTGCTTCTCGCTTTCCGCTGCCGTGCGCGGCGCCCGCGAACGGGCACTGCGCACGTGGGATCAGAAGCTGGCGCCGAAGCTGGCGAACAGCGACACGTCACGCGCGCGCTTCTGCATCGTGGTGGTGCTCATGCCGATATTGCTGCTCAGGCCCCACAGGTTCAGGCGCGCACCCAGCACGGCGGTGGCGTAGTCACGGTCGAACTCCAGGCCCGGCACCTTGTACATGCCCACGTCCGGCATGGTCTGCAGCCAGGCACTGGCCTGCTTGCTGTCCTCGAACTCGTGGTCGTAGGTGACCTGCACGTACGGCTTGACGTTGCCGCCATCGAAGCGGGCCTGCCAGCCAACGCGGCCGACGGTCGAATCCACATCCTGGTCGGCATAGCCCAGCGCCGAGGCGCTCAGGTTCGATTCGGTGTAGCCGTCCAGCTTCACCTTCTGCCAGATCACGGCGGCGACCGGACCGTGACGGAAGCCGCCTTCGGTGCCGAACTCGTAACCGGCGTTCAAGGCCGCGGTCAGGTTGCTGCCTTCCGGGGACCCCTTGTGGATGCGGGTGGCCGGGCCGAGCTGCAGCTTGCGGGTCACGTCGTAGTCCAGCCAGCTGTAGCTGAGCTGGCCATTGACCCAGGCGCGCTCGCCATACCAGCCGGCGAACAGGCCCACGGTGGTGTCGGACTGGGTGAAGTCACCCTTGCTGTTGCCGAAATCGGCGTCCATGCGGCCATAGCCGGCGAAGCCGCCGACCACCATGCCATCACGCGCCCAATCCACACCGAACAGGCCGGCCGGGGCCATGCCGTCGTACAGGTCGGCGTGGGCGTAGCGCTGCATGTCGCCGCGCAGGTTGCCCCACCAGCTCAGGCCGTCGGCCGGACGGCCATCCACATGCCAGCTGACCTGGTCAGCGCGCGAGCGGCCGATGGTCTGTGCCGAGTGGGTCAGGATCTGCTGGTTGCGCGGGGCTTCCAGGATCGACAGCGTGTACTGGCCCAGCATCTCGTGCGTGGCCGTGGTCGGGTGCACGCCATCGGCGAACACGTAGCTGTTGGCAGCGTTCGGGGTGGCGTAGCTGGTCGGGTTGCAGGTCAGCGAGGACGCCGTGGTGCAGGCCGGGCTGGTCACGTTGACGAAGCCGTACTGCGCCGGGTTGGCGACGATTTCCTGCAGGATGTGGAAGGTGTCGACCGGGATCACCTGCAGGCCGGCAGCCTTCAGGCCACCGAACAGGGCATCGTTGTAGGCCTTGGCCAGCGCGGTGCCGGCAGCCATGCCGGCCGGGCCACCGGCGCGGGCGCCCGGGGTCAGGCCGACGTCCGGAATGGTCGGGACGACGATGTATTCGGCGCCAGCCGCCTTCAGCGTGCCGACGATGCCGACCTGGTCGGTGACGGCGTTGGTGAGGGTGGAGACCAGCGGCGCGCCGGCCTGGATCGCGAACAGATCATTCGCACCGCCCCACACGGTGTACAGCGCGTTCGGATCGGCCTTGCCGCCGTTGGCCGCCAGGTACTGCGCGGTCTGGGTCTTGAGCGAGTACACCGGAACGGCCGGGGTACCGGCAGCCAGCACCTGGCTGGTGTCCACGCCGACGCGGGCGCCGCCGATGGCGTAGTTGTCACCGTTCTGGCCATTGCCGTGGGCCGCACCGTTGGTGCCGTAGTAATTGGCCACGTGCTGGGCCCAGGTCCAGCCCGGGTTGGTGGTGAACTGGCCGGTCACCGGCTGCACCGAAGCGGGCAGCAGCGGACGGAAGTAGCCGGCATCAGTCAGGCTGTCGCCGATGAAGACGGTCTTGGTGTACGGCGACTGCGCCATGGCCGGCATCGCGGCCAGGGCAATGGCCACGGCCATGAGGGAACGGATCGGGCGTTTGCTGAGCAACATGAAAATTCCTTTAAGGTGGGGAAAACGGCGGACGTACGCCGGCGCACGGTGCCATGTTTCCACTGCACCTCGCCGGCATCACGCTGCGCTGCGGCATGAACTGCCACAGCCCGCCGCCCGGCCATCGTTGGCCTGACGCGCGCGGCACCTCTGCCGCGGGGCGCACAGGGTACGCACTGCGGGGTGATTGCGGGACAATACCGTCATGAACATCCAGCTCAACGGCGAGAACCGCCAGCTTCCGCACACCGCCACCGTCCACGACCTGCTGCGCAGCGAAGACCTCCTTGAGCGCCGCGTGGCGGTCGAGGTCAACAGCGAGATCGTCACCCGCAGCGAGCACACCAGCCATGTCCTGCGCGAGGGCGACGTGGTCGAGATCGTGCACGCGCTGGGCGGCGGCTGAGGCAGCATCGTGACGCGCGATAGGCGATAATTCGGGCCATGAATGCACCTGCCCCCACTGACTCGCTGGTGATTGCCGGCAAGACCTATGCTTCCCGCCTGCTCACCGGCACCGGCAAGTTCAAGGATCTGGAAGAAACCCGCCTGGCCACCGAGGCCGCGGGCGCCCGGATCGTCACCGTGGCGATCCGCCGCACCAACATCGGGCAGAACCCAGGCGAGCCGAACCTGCTCGACGTGCTGCCGCCGGACCGTTACACCATCCTGCCCAACACCGCCGGCTGCTACACCGCCGAAGACGCCGTGCGCACCTGCCGGCTGGCCCGCGAGCTGCTGGACGGCCACAACCTGACCAAGCTGGAAGTGCTGGGCGACCAGAAGAGCCTGTACCCGGATGTGGTGCAGACCCTCAAGGCGGCCGAGCAGCTGGTCAAGGATGGCTTCGAGGTGATGGTCTATACCTCCGATGACCCGATCCTGGCCAAGCGCCTGGAAGAGATCGGCTGCGCCGCGGTGATGCCGCTGGCCGCGCCGATCGGCTCGGGCCTGGGCATCCAGAACAAGTACAACCTGCTGCAGATCATCGAAGACGCCAAGGTGCCGATCATCGTCGATGCCGGCGTGGGCACCGCCTCCGATGCGGCCATCGCGATGGAGCTGGGCTGCGACGGCGTGCTGATGAACACCGCCATCGCCGGCGCGCGCAATCCCATCCTGATGGCCAGCGCGATGCGCAAGGCCGTGGAAGCGGGCCGCGAGGCCTTCCTGGCCGGGCGCATTCCGCGCAAGCGCTACGCCAGTGCCTCCTCGCCGATCGACGGGTTGATCGCCTGATGACCAATCCTTTCGACAGCGCCGGTGCCAAGGCACCGCCCAAGCCGTTCACCATCACCGAAGGCCGCCGCGAGGTCCGCAGTTTCGTGCTGCGCCAGGGGCGTTTCACCCCGGCCCAGCAGCGTGCATTCGATGACCGCTGGCCGCGTTTCGGCCTGGATTTCACCGGTGAGCCGCGCGATCTGGATGCCACCTTCGGGCGCGATGCGCACAAGGTGCTGGAGATCGGTTTCGGCAATGGCGCCGCGCTGCGCTTCGCCGCGCAGCAGGATCCCAGCCGCGATTACATCGGTCTGGAAGTCCACGCCCCCGGCGTGGGCCGCCTGCTCAATGCCCTGGCCGACGACAACGCCGACCACGTGCGCCTGTACCACCACGACGCGGTAGAGGTGCTGGAGAAGGAAATCGCCGATGGCGCGCTGGATGAAGTGCGGATCTACTTCCCGGACCCGTGGCACAAGAAGCGCCATAACAAGCGCCGCCTGATCCAGCCCGGCTTTGCCGAGCTGCTGGTTCGCAAGCTGCGCGTCGGTGGCCGCCTGCACTGCGCCACGGACTGGGAAGACTATGCCGAGCAGATGTGGGACGTGCTCGATGCCACCGCCGGGCTGACCAATCGCGCCGGTCCGCGTGGCCAGGTGGAGCGGCCGGAATGGCGCCCGCAGACCCATTTCGAAACCCGTGGCCAGAAGCTCGGCCATGGCGTGTGGGACCTGTTGTACGACCGCACCTGATCCGACAAGGAACCGCGCCACCCCATGGATACCGCGCTGACGCTGACTACCGACATGAAGCTCGTCCTCGGGCTGGTCGGCTTCACGATGGCGATGTTCCTGTTCGAGCGCATCCGCGCCGACGTGGTGGCATTGGTGGTGCTGGTGGTGCTCGGCGTCACCGGCCTGATCGCCCCGGAAGAAATCTTCGGTGGCTTCTCCGGTAACGCGGTGATGAGCATCATCGCCACCACCATCCTCGGCGCGGGCCTGGACCGCACCGGGGCGCTGAACCGGTTGGCGGCCTGGCTGCTGCGGCGCGGGCATGGCGTGGAAACACGCCTGCTGATGATGACCACCGCGATCGCCGGCTTGAACTCTTCGTTCATGCAGAACCCCTCGGTGATGGCGTTGTACCTGCCGGTCGCCTCGCGGCTGGCCGCGCGCACCGGGCTGACGCTGCAGCGCCTGCTGCTGCCGATCGCCGCGGCCATCGTGATGGGCGGTGCGCTGACCATGGTCGGCAACTCGCCACTGATCCTGCTCAACGATCTGCTGGCCTCGGCCAACAACAACCTGCCCTCGGGCCTGGCCACCATCGAGCCGCTGCGCATGTTCGCGCCGCTGCCGATCGGCGTGGCCCTGCTGATCGCCTCGCTGCTGTATTTCCGCTACTTCGGTGATCGCAAGCTGGTGGAGGAAGAGACGCTGGCCAACGATGGCGTCACCCCGTCGCGCACCGAGAGCTACTTCGCCAAGACCTACGGCATCGAAGGCGATGTGTTCGAGCTGGTGGTCACCGCCGAGAGCCCGCTGGTCGGCATGACCCTGGGCGAGGCGGAGAACGTGCACGATGCGCCGCTGCTGCTGGCGCTCAAGACCGGCAACGACACTCGTCTGGCCCCGCCGGCGGAGATGCGGATCTGGGTCGGCAGCGTGCTGGGTGTGATGGGCGCGCGCCAGCAGGTCAGCGATTTCGCACAGAACCAGTTCCTGCGGATGTCCTCGCGGTTGAAGCACCTGGGCGATCTGTTCAACCCGAGCCGCGCCGGCATTTCCGAAGCGGTGGTGCCGCCCACCTCCGATGTGATCGGCAAGAGCGCTTCGGACCTGCGCCTGCGCAAGCAGCGCGGCATCAGCCTGCTGGCGATCAACCGCGACAAGCAGGTGATCCGCGAAGACGTGCGCAACGTGGCCCTGCGCGCGGGTGACATGCTGGTCTTCCACAGCATCTGGACCGACCTGGCGCAGGCGGCCAAGAGCCGCGACTTCGTGGTGGTGACCGATTACCCCAAGGGTGAGCAGCGCCCGCACAAGTTCAAGATCGCGATGAGCATCTTCGCCCTCACGATCCTGATCGCGCTGACCTCCAAGCTGCCGGTGGCGCTGACCCTGATGACCGGCGTGGCCGGGATGCTGCTGACCGGCGTGCTGCGCATGGACGAGGCCTACGCCTCGATCAACTGGAAAACCGTGTTCATGATGGCCGGGCTGATTCCGCTCGGCTGGGCGATGGACAGCAGTGGCGCGGCGGCGTGGATCGCCGGGCACACCATCGACCGCCTGCCGACCGGCATCCCGGTGTGGGTGCTGGAAATCGCGCTGGCATTGTTGACCACGATGTTCTCGCTGGTGATCAGCCACGTGGGCGCAACCATCGTGATGGTGCCCATCGCGGTGAACCTGGCGCTGGCCGCCGGGGGCAGCCCGACCGCGTTCGCGCTGATCGTGGCGCTGTCGGCCTCGAACAACCTGATGACCGCCTCGAACCCGGTGATTTCGATGATCACCGGCCCGGCCAATTACACCCCGCGCGAGCTGTGGCGCGTCGGCGCCCCGCTGTCGTTGATCTATACGGCGGTGGTGGTGCTGATGATCAACCTGATGTTCTAGGGCGTGCCGGCCGCTGGTCGGCTCGCCCGATACGCCCAGTAGTGCCGGCCGCTGGCCGGCATTGGAGGCGTAGCGGCCAACGGTCGCTACCTACCGATGGGCCCGGGCCCACCGGTCGTTGTCACGCCAGCCAGACCTGGCCGTCGCGCACCTGCACGGACACCGCGCGCAGGCGATCACCGCGACACGGGCCGGCCACGCAGTCGCCGTTCTCCAGCGAGAACGAGGCGCCATGCGCTGCGCAGACCAGATGGCCTTCCTTGCTTTTCAGGAACTGACCCGGCGCCCAATCCAACCGGCGGCCCGCGTGCGGGCAGATGTTCAGCCACGCACGCACCTGGTCGCCCTCGCGATACAGCACCACCGATTCACTGTCGCCATCGATGCTGGCATCGGTTTCAGCGAAACCTCCGTCGGCCATGGCGTCCAAGGCGATGAGGGCGGTGGCAGTGGTCTCTGGAACGGACATGGCATCTACAACAGGCAGTGGAGGCACAGTGTCTCACGCGCTCATGTCACTGGCTCCCGGATGAATACAAGTCATTGATTTGCAATGCACGCGGGGTACGTTTAACGCTTTTTTCACTCAGTCACAAAGGCCAGCACGGATACTCGTCCACTGCTGACCTCAGCCAAAAAGAGTGCCATGTACAGCCGCATCTTCCAGTTCAACCAGTTCCGTGCCCTGTTCGCGCCGCGCAAGCCGCGCCACCCGTTGGTGCGCGTCGCGGTCGGTCTGTTGGGCCTGGCGATCCTGGCCGCGCTGGTGTTCGTGGGTGTGTTCGTGGGCGCGGCGATGATCATCGCCGGTCTGGCATGGAAGCTGCTCGCCCAGCGCAAGAGTGCGCGCACCGTTCCGTCGCAGGTCGTGGACGGCGAGTACCGGGTGGTCCGCAAGCAGGCCTTGCCGATGTCGCGTTGATCGACGCGCATTCCTCCTGATGACGGCCGCGCCCTGCGCGGCCGTTTCTGTTTCTGGCGGCGGGAAAACGCTCTAGACTGCGGCGAAACCTCTCCACAGGACGCACGCATGACCGATGTAATTCCCACGCCCGAGCAGCCCCGTATTCCGGTCGCTGGCGGCGGTACCTTCCCGGTGCGTCGTATCTACTGTGTCGGCCGCAACTTCGCTGATCACGCGCGCGAAATGGGCGCAGCGGTGCCGTCTGCCGATGATCGCGGCCGCCCGATGTTCTTCAGCAAGCCGGCCGATGCGATCGTGGTCGGCCATGACGATGTGATTCCCTACCCGCTCGCCACCCAGGACCTGCACCACGAGGTGGAACTGGTGGTGGCGATCGGCAAGGACGCGCCTGCCGGCGAGCTGCCGGTGGACCAGGCCGAGGCGCTGGTGTTCGGCTACGGCGTCGGCCTGGACCTGACCCGCCGCGATCTGCAGGCGCAGGCCAAAGCCAAGGGCCACCCGTGGGATCCGGCCAAGGGTTTTGACCAGTCCGCCCCCGTGAGCGAGCTGGTGCCGGCCGGTGAAGTCGGCGATCTGGCCGCCCTCAACCTGTCGCTTGAGATCAACGGCGAAGTGCGCCAGCAGTCGCTGCTGGACCAGATGATCTGGAACGTGCCGGAGATCCTGCATGAGCTGTCCAAGCTGTGGGCGCTGCGCGCAGGCGATCTGGTGTTCATGGGCACGCCCTCGGGCGTGGCCGCGCTGAAGCCGGGCGACCGTTTCAGCGCGCGCCTGGAAAACGTGGCCGAGCGCCACGGCATCATCGCTGGATGACATCCACTGCGTTACGCTGCGGCGTCTTTTTCCCCACTGCGACAGGAGAGCCCGATGGGTGTACTGACTGAGTTCAAAGAATTCGCGATGCGCGGCAACGTCATCGATCTGGCCGTCGGTGTGGTCATCGGCGCGGCGTTCGGCAAGATCGTCACCGCACTGGTGGACAAGATCATCATGCCGCCGCTGGGCTGGATGATCGGCCGGGTGGACTTCTCAGAGCTGGCCTGGACCCTGGCCCCGGCCCGGATTGCCGCCGATGGCAAAGAGATTCCGGCGGTGGTGATCGGCTACGGTGACTTCCTCAACACCGTGGTGCAGTTCGTGATCGTGGCCTTTGCGATCTTCATGGTCGTGAAGTTCATCAACCGCCTGGCCCGCAAGAAGCAGGCCGAGCCGGCCGCCCCGGCGGCGCCGAGCGAAGAAGTGCTGCTGCTGCGCGAGATCCGCGACAACCTCAAGCACTGAGGCGGCACTACCCATCGAAAGCCCCGCTCCGGCGGGGTTTTCGCTTTTGGAAAACAGCATTCGCCGGAGCATGACCTACCGCCCATGTGCGGCCGGGAGAGGCTGGTAAGCTCGGACGCTTCCGCCCCGTTTCCCGGAGTTCGTCCATGCGTCGCCGCGTCCTTGCCATCGCATCTTCCCTCGCCCTGCTGGCCGCACCCGCGTTCGCGGCGACCGGTATCACCACGCTGCCGCCCAAGTCGCTGGCCACCGCTGCCGAGCTGCGCGAGCAGGCGCTCAAGGACGACACCGGCTGGAAGGTGGTCGAGTCGCTTACCACCGAGATCGGCCCGCGCATCGCCGGCAGTGAAGCCGACGCACGCGCCGTGGCCTGGGCGGTGGCCAAGTTCACGTCGCTGGGCTTCGACAAGGTCTGGACCGAGCCGGTCACCTTCCCCAAGTGGGAGCGCCGCAGTGAACACGCCGAAGTGATCGGCAAGCATGCCCAGCCGCTGACCATCACCGCCCTTGGCGGCAGCCCGGGCGGCACGGTGGAGGCTGAAGTCGTGCGTTTTGCCGATCTGGCCGCGCTGCAGGCCGCGCCGGAGGGTTCGCTGAAGGGCAAGATCGCCTTCGTCGATTACCAGATGACCGCCTACCGCGATGGCCGCGACTACGGCAACGGTGGCGCCGTGCGCAGCAAGGGCCCGTCCGAGGCGATCCGCAAGGGCGCGATCGGCTTCGTGATGCGGTCGGCCGGTACCGATTCGCACCGCGTGCCGCACACCGGCATCACCCGCTTCGATGACGGCCTGACCCCGGTGCCGGCCGCCGCGCTGTCGGTGCCCGATGCCAACCAGCTGGCGCGCCTGGTCGCGCTCGGCAGCACCACGCTCAAGCTCAGCCTGGATTGCGGCTGGGACGGCAAGGCAACCTCGCACAACGTGATCGGCGAGATCACCGGGCGCAGCCTGCCCAAGGAAGTGGTGGTGATCGGCGGTCATCTGGATTCCTGGGACCTGGGCACCGGCGCGGTGGATGACGGCGCCGGCGTGGGCATCACCATGGCGGCCGGCCATCTGATTGGTCAGCTCAAGCAGGCGCCCAAGCGCACCATCCGCGTGATCGCCTTCGCCAACGAGGAGCAGGGCCTTTACGGCGGCAAGGCGTATGCCGAAGCGCACGCCAAGGATGTGGTACTGCACCAGCTCGCGGCCGAGAGCGATTTCGGTGCGGGCCGCATCTACGCCTTCAACACCGGTTCGCCAAACCCGGCCTACTCGCGCGAGGCCACCCGCCAGATCGCCGAGGTGCTCAAGCCGCTCGGCATCGAGTACGCCGCCGACAAGGGTGGCCCGGGCCCGGACATCGGTCCGCTGGCGGCCAAGGGCGGCGCCTGGGCATGGCTGGCGCAGGACGGTAGCGACTACTTCCACCTGCACCACACCGCCGACGACACGCTCGACAAGATCGACCCGGCCGCACTGGCGCAGAACGTCGCGGCGTATACCGTGTTCGCGTATCTGGCGGCCGAGGCCGAGGGCAGCTTCGGCAGCGAAGCCAAGCCAACCACCCCGCCGAGCGAATGATCCCGACACGCAAGCGATAGGTACCGACCGCTGGTCGGTACAAAAAAAAAGCCCGGTCGCACAGCGACCGGGCTACCGGGACACATCACACCCCACGCGGTGAGCGCCGCTAGACCCTCGCGGTCCGGACAAGCGGATCGCCGCGCTGCGGGGGTGTCTCTCCTCACCCACGCAGCACAGCGCCCGCCCGGCACTGTGCGCAGTTTTCACTGCATGCACTATGCGATTAATCCGAAAGCGATGTAGTCACGACGAGTTCGGTGAAACCGATCACACCGTGGGTAGCGCGAATGATGACGCGCGTCCCCGAAACATGCCGGCCATGGTCAAACGCGACTGCGCCCGAACCACTGCGCCAACAGTACCGCCGTTGCCGAGGCAACGTTGAGGCTTTCCACCGCACCGGTACCGGGAATCGATACCTGGTGGTCGCAGTCCTGCGCCAATTCGCGATCCATGCCTTCGCCTTCGGCACCCATCACATAGACCAGGCGCGACGGCAGCGCGCTGGCAAACAGATCTTCGCCACCGTCCACCAGCGTTGCGGCCAGGCTCAGCCCGGCCGCACGCAGCTGGGCCATGGCTTCAGGCAGTTCCGGCAGGCGCACCAGCGGCACCGATTCAGCGCCGCCCTCGGCCACGCGCGCGGCCGCACCGGACAACGCCAGCGTGGAACCCGGCGGCAGCAGCAGCCCGGCCACGCCGAAGTGCGCCGCCGAGCGCAGGATCGCGCCGAAGTTGTGCGGGTTGCCCACGCCATCGAGCCACAGCGCCAGCACCGGCTTGCCGGCCGGCAGCGTGGCGAGCCACTCCTCCAGCTCCAGCATCGGCGCCCGCAGCACGTCGGCCACCAGGCCTTCGTGGTGCGTGGTCGCGGCGAGCTTGTTCAGATCCCCCTCTTCCACCACGCGGTAACCGACGCGGTTGGCCACGCACCACTTCAGCACCGGCTGCATGCGCGGAATCAGCGCCTCGGTCAGGTACAGCTTGCGCAGCGCCTGCGGGCGATGCTCGAACAGGGCCTGCACGGCATTCCAGCCGTACAGGCGCAGCTCGTCGTTGCCACGGCCGGGCGGCGGCGGGGTGCCACCTTCGCGGGGGGGCAGCGGAGTGGCGCGCGGCGGCCGTGCGGACGGACGGCGCGCATTCTTCCAGGGATCATTCACTACGGGACAGCTCCAGCTTGCGTTGACGCCAGAAATCGGCGTTCTTGATGCCCAGGGCATCGGGGTCGAAGGTCGGATCCAGGCCGAGCTTCTTTTGACGCTCATAGTCGCGCAGCGCCAGCATCGCCGGCTTCTGCACGATCAGGATCGCGATGATGTTCAACCACGCCATCAGGCCCACGCCGATGTCGCCCAGTGCCCACGCCATACCGGCATTGTGGAAGGCACCGAAGATCACCATGCCGATGATGCCCAGGCGCAGCAGCAGGACGGTCAGCGGACGCTTGGCGTTGTTGTTGACGTAGGTCAGGTTGGTCTCGGCCATGTAGTAATAGGCCATGATCGTGGTGAAGGCGAAGAAGAAGATCGCGATCGCCACGAAGGCTGCACCGAAGCCCGGGATGACGGTTTCCACCGCCGCCTGCGCGTAGCCCGCGCCTTCAGCGACACCGGCCAGGCCAGCGAACACGGGCGCGCCGCCCGGCACCGGCGAGTACACGTTGTAGGTGCCTGCGGCCAGGATCAGGAACGCGGTGGCGGTGCACACCATCATGGTGTCGAAGTAGATCGCGAAGGCCTGTACGTAGCCCTGCTTGGCCGGGTGCGAAACCTCCGAGGCGGCCGCTGCATGCGGGCCGGTACCCTGGCCGGCCTCGTTGGCGTAGATGCCGCGCTTGACGCCCCACTCCACCGCCAGGCCCATCATCGCGCCGAATGCGGCATGCGCACCGAAGGCGCTGCTGAACACCGTGCGGAACATGTCCGGCACGCGGTCGTAGTTGAGGATCATGATGGTGATGGCCATCAGGATGAAGGCGGCGGCCATGAACGGAACGACCACCTCGGCGAAGTTGGCGATGCGCTTGACGCCGCCGAAGATCACGACCGACAGCAGCAGCGCGACCACGATACCGATGCCCAGCTTGAGCGCCTGCACCGATTCCAGGCCCATGAACTGGCCATCCAGCGGCCCGCACAGGGCGCCGCCGCGGCAGGCATTGATGATGCTGTCGGCGATGGCATTGGCCTGCACGCCCGGCATCAGGAAGCCGGCGGCGATGATGGTCGCCACGGCGAACGCCAGTGCGTACCACTTCAGCCCCATGGCCTTTTCGATGTAGTACGCCGGGCCACCGCGGTAGCGGCCTTCGGCATCCTTGGTCTTGTAGATCTGGGCCAGGGTGCACTCCACGTACGACGTGGACGCACCGAGGAAGCCCATCACCCACATCCAGAAGATCGCACCGGGGCCGCCAAAGGCGATCGCGGTGGCGACACCGGCGATGTTGCCGATGCCCATGCGCCCGGCCATGGACATGGCCAGCGCCTGGAACGAGGAGACACCGGCGTCCGATTTCTCACCCTGTACGGTGAGTCGGCACATCTCCACGAAACCCCGGATCTGCATGAAACGGGTACGGGCACTGAAGTACAGGCCTGCGGCAAGACACAGGAAGATCAGAGCTTTGCTCCAGATGATCCCGTTGATGAAACTGACTACTTCTTCCACGCGCTCTCTCCAGTCGGCGGAAACAAAAGGAACGTCCCCGTCGGCTGGGACCCGGTCGATTCTCCACGATCCGGGCCGCACTGCGTAGTGGCAATTTCAATGAATGGGCGGCCTTGCCGCCCATTCGGGTCAGGCATGGCCACCGACCGAGGGAGTTTCCGCTTCCTGGCGGGCGAGTTCGCGGGCCACGGCTTCCGGCGAGCGGGTGTACGGGGCCAGCAGCGAGTAGAACGCCGGCACCACGAACAGCGACAGGAAGGTGGACACGGTCACGCCGAAGATCACCACCACACCGATCGTGCCGCGGCTGGCCGAGCCGGGGCCTCCGGCCACCACCAGCGGGATCGCACCGACCACGGTGGCGATGGAGGTCATCAGGATCGGGCGCAGGCGCACCATCGCCGATTCGACGATGGCCTGGTGCACGTTGCGGCCTTCATCGCGCAGCTGATTGGCAAATTCCACGATCAGGATGCCGTTCTTGGCCGCCAGGCCGACCAACATCACGATGCCGATCTGACTGAACAGGTTGATCGTGCCGCCACTGACATACAGACCCAGCAACGCGCCGAGCACGCCCAGCGGCACGGTCAGCATGATCACCAGCGGATGGATGAAGCTCTCGAACTGCGCGGCCAACACCAGGAACACCACCAGCAGCGCCATCGCGAAGGTCAGCAGCACGGCACTACCGGCGTTCTGGTACTCGCGCGATTCGCCCTTCCAGCTGATCTGTGCGTGCTGCGGCAGCTCTTCGCTGGCCACCTGCTGGGCCCAGGCGATCGCCTCGCCCAGCGGGTAGCCCGGGGCCAGGCCGGCGCTGATGGTGATCGAGCGCAGCCGGTTGAAGCGGTTGAGGCTGCCGGCTTCGGCCACTTCGCTGAGCGTGACCAGGTTGGACAGCGGGACCAGTTCGCCGCCACTGGCACGCACGCGGATCGCGGCCAGATCGGCCGGTGAAGCGCGCCCTTCGCGGCCAGCCTGGACCAGCACGTCGTACTCCTCGCCGTTGTCGACGAAGGTGGTGACGCGGCGCGAGCCCATCATGGTTTCCAGCGCGCTGCCGATCGCGGTGACCGACACGCCCAGATCGGCCGCGCGCTGGCGGTCGATGTTCACGCGCATCTGCGGGCGGGTTTCCTTGTAGTCCGAGTCCGTGCCGACCAGGCCGGGGTTGTCGGCCATGCGCAGCAGCATGCGGTCACGCCACTGCGCGATTTCCGCGTACTCCGGGCCACCCAGCACGATCTGGAACGGCTGGCCCTGGCTGCGCACCAGGCCACCACCGACCTGGGTGCGCACGCGCACGCCCCGCAGATCATTGAGGTGGGTCTGCAGCTCGGCCGCCACATCCGGGGTGGACACATCGCGTTGCCGCCACGGCTGCAGGAACACGCTGATGCGGCCGGTATGCATTTCTTCGCTGGAGCCCCAGCCACCGGGCACGCGCGGGTTGGCGCGCACGATCGGCTCATCCTCGCCAACGAAGCCGGAGACGATCTTCTCGACCTGCTGGACCTGGCCGACGGTGTAATCGAAGCCGGCACCTTCCGGGCCATCGATCATGATCTGGAACGAGCCACGGTCTTCGGCCGGGGCCAGCTCGGACGGCAGCACCTTGAGCAGCAGCGCGCTGGCCAGCAGCGAGAGGATCATCACCACGATGTAGACCCACGTGCGGGTCACATGCGCTTCCAGGAAGCGCCCGTAGGCGGCCGACAGGCGATCCAGATTGCGGTTGATCAGCCCGTGCAGGCCCTTCGGTGCCTGGCCGGTATGCGGCTTGAGCAGCTTGGAGGCCATCATCGGGGTCAGCGTGAGCGACACGAACGCCGACAGCGCCACGGCCGCGGCCAGCGCGACGGCCAGCTCGCGGAACAGGCGACCGGTGTTGCCTTCCAGGAAGCCGACCGGCAGGAACACCGCGACCAGCACCGCGGTGGTCGCGATCACCGCAAACGCCACCTGGGTAGTGCCGCGCTTGGAGGCGACCAGCGGCGGCTCGCCCAGATCGATGCGGCGCTGCACGTTCTCGACCACCACGATCGCGTCATCCACCACCAACCCGATACACAGCACCAGCGCGAGCAGGGTCAGCAGATTGATCGAAAAACCGAAGGCGTACAGCGCGATGAAGGCGGCGATCAGACAGACCGGCACCGTCACCGCGGGAATCAATGCGGCACGGAAACTGCCGAGGAACAGCCAGATCACCGCCAGCACCAGCAGCATCGCCTCGACCAGCGTGGCGTACACGCGATCGACCGCGGCCTCGATGAAGGTGGTGTTGTCGAAGGCCACGAAGATGCGGGTGCCTTCCGGCAGCGTGCTGCTGATCCGGTCGGCTTCGGCGCGTGCTTCGCGGGCGACATCCAGCGCGTTGGCGGTGGAGGTCTTGACGATGCCCAGGCCGATGTTCGGTTCGCCGTTGCTGCGGTAGTACGCCCGGCGTTCGGACGAGGCCAGTTCGATCTTGGCCACATCGCCCATGCGCACCACGTACCCGTCGGCGCCCTTGCCCAGCGGAATGCCGGCGAAGTCTTCGGGTTTGACGTAGTTGCGCTCCACGCGCAGGGTGAAATCGCGGTCGGCCGATTCGATGCGGCCGGCCGGCAGTTCCACGTTCTCGTTGCGCAGCGCGCTTTCCACATCGCCCACGGTCAGCCCGCGCGCAGCGAGCTGGTCGCGGTCCAGCCAGATCCGCATCGCATAGCGCTGGCGGCCACCGATACGCACCTGGGCCACGCCATCCAGGCTGGAGAAGCGGTCGACGATGTAGCGGTCGGCGTAGTCGCTCAGCTCCAGCGTATCCATCGAGGTCGAGCTCATGTTGAGCCAGATGATGGGGTCAGCGTCGCTCTCGACCTTGGCGATTTCCGGTGGCCGCGCCTCTTCGGGCATGCGGTCGGCAACACGGCTGACCGCATCGCGCACGTCGTTGGCGGCCGCTTCGATATCGCGGTTGGAGGTGAACTCGATGCTGACCTGCGAGCGCCCGTTGGAGCTGCGCGCGTTGATGGTATCGATACCTTCGATGCCGGCCAGGGCATCTTCCAGCACCTGGGTGATGCGGCTCTCGATGACCGCTGCCGACGCGCCGGTGTAATCCACCGAGACCGACACGATCGGCGGATCGATCGCAGGCAGTTCGCGCAGGGTCAAGCGCGTGAACGACATGAAGCCCAGCACGACCAGCAGCAGGCTCATCACCACGGCGAAGACCGGCCGCTGGATGGAAATGTCGGAGAGTTTCATCCGGCGGTGTCCGGCTGGGTGGCAGGTGCCGGTGCAGGGGTCGCGGGCGCGGCCTCATCGGCCTGCACTTTCAGGCCCGGGCGCAGCTTGCCGGTGCCGTCCACCACGATGCGGTCGCCCACGGCGAGGCCTTCGCGGATTTCCACCACACCACTGCGGCGCCCACCGGCGATGATGTCGGCGCGTTCCACGGTCTGGTCCTGCTTGACCCGGAACACGTAGGAATCGCGACCGACCTGGACCACCGCGATCTCCGGGATCACCAGTGCCTGGCGCTCGGGACGGAACATGCGCACATCCAGCAGCATGCCCGGGCGCAGCGCGTGGTCGGCATTGATGAAGTCCGCGCGCACGGTAACCGCACGCGTGCCGGGATCGACACGGGTATCGATGGTGGCAACCTCGCCTTCGAAACTGCGGCCGGGGTAGGCCACGCTGGTGGCAGTGACCTTGTCGCCGTTGCTCAGCGAGGCCAGCTCGGCCTCGGGCACCTGGAAGTCCACGTGCATGCGCTCGATGTCGTCCAGCGTGGTGATCGCGGTGCTCGGCGTGACCAGCGAACCGGCGCTGACCTGGCGGATGCCGAGCACGCCGGCAAACGGCGCGCGCACCCGGCGGTCGCCGATGTCCGACTGCATTTCGCGCACGCGCGCCTCGGCGGCATCGCGGATGGCGCGCTGGGTATCCAGTGTGGAGCTGGCCACCAGCTGCTGGGCCGCAAGTTCGCGCTGCCGCTTGTACAGCTGATCGGCTTCCTGGAAGGTCGCCTGGGCCTGCAGCAGGGCCGCTTCCTGGGCTTGGCCGCGCAGGGTCACCAGCGGTGTACCGGCGCTGACCTGCTGGCCACTCTCGAAGTGGACCGTCTCGATGATTTCGCTGACCTTGGCGGTGACCGTCACCGACTCGCGCGCCTTGGCCGTGCCCAGCGCCTGCAGGGTGTCACTCCATGCCGAGGTCTGCACCACCTGGGTGGTGACCGGTACGGCGTCTGCCTGCCGGCGAGCGGCCTCGTCTTTGCTGCCACACCCAGCCAATGCGACCAAGGCGATGCCAGCGGCGAAGCGCGCTGCGATGCGTCCCAACATGTAATGCGATCCCGGTTGTTTCTCGACCGCCGAGTGTATAGAGGGCCCGGGTGAAGACATATGTGCCAAGCGTTTACCGGCGCCTTCACATCTGCCGGTGGCGGGCGAAAGCCCTTTCGTGCTGGGGGGTAGCGGACGTGTATCGCCATGTATCGGCGCATGTCGAAACGCGCGCTGCGGTGCTGCCCTGTCGTGGCTGGCGCAGCAGGCGCCGGGCGAGGCGTGCCCCCGCCCGGCAGCCGGCCTCAATACCGGTAGTTCACTTTCAGCCACGCGGTGCGGCCGGGCTCATTGATCCGTACCGGATCGGCCGGGAAGCCGAAATCGGCGCTGCCGGCCAGGTTCAGATGCTCGCTGTAGGCGCGGTCGAACAGGTTGTCGACGCCTGCACTGACCAGGAGCGCCTCATTGACCCGATAACTGGTGTTCAAGGCCAAGGTGGCGAAGCCGGCGCTGGGGCCGAGATCGCGGGCGACCACGTTGCCCTGCCCGGCCGCCACCCGGCCCTGGCGGGAGACCGCACGTGCCAGCGCGCCCACGGTCCAGCGCTCGCCTTCCCAGGCGGTGCTGAGGCGGGCTTCCAGCGGCGGCATCTGCGGCAGCGCGCGGCCGTCACTGCGGTTTTCGCCCCAGGCATAGGCCAGCGTGCCGCCGAGTTTCCACTGCCGGGCCAGCTGCCACTCCGCGCCCGCCTCGGCGCCGGCGATGCGTGCATCCACGTTGGTTGCCTGGCTGGTACTGCCCATCATGCCGCCGTCGCGGTAGGTGAACAGGATGTAGTCCTGAATACGCCCGGCATACGCCGAAACCCAGGCATTGAGGCGATCGGTGCGGTACTGCAGGCCCAGATCGAGCTGGGTGGTTTTTTCCGGCTGCACGCCGGTAAACGCGTTGACCGCGCCAGCCGGGCCGAGACTCGGCGAGAACAGTTCCCAGTAGTCGGGCATGCGCTCGCTGTGCCCGACACCGGCGTACCAGGTCAGGGCGGGGGCGATGTCGCGCTCGAACCGGACAAACCCGCTGCCCAGGGTCTCGCGCCGGGCCTGCCCGGCGGTGGGATTCGGCATGGCCATCATGCCGCTGGTGGCGCGCTCGTCCTTCACCTCGGCACGGTCGATGCGCTGGCCACCCACCCAGCGCTGCGCTGTGCCCTCGCCCAGGGTGATCTCGGTGAATGCCCCGAGGTTCTCGAAGCGCGCATCGGTGCGCCACGGCTGCTGCCGGTACGTGTTGCGCCCCATCGCATTGCGGCTGCGGTGACGGCTGTCCTGCGCGTCCACGCCAGCCACGATGGCGATGTCCTGCCAGCGCCATTCCGAGGCGATGCGGCCCCCGGTGGTGCGGCGATCGACATTGGAGCCCATCGGCATCGGCATGCTGCTGGCCGGGTTCGGCGTGCGCAGCGTGTAGTTGTCCATCACGTGGTCGGCGTCGTTGTAGTACAGGTTCGCCTGCAGCCTGTCCCATGCGCCGGGCAGGTTGTCCTTCTCGAAGCGCGCGGCGTAGCTGGTGCGCTTGAACGAGGCACCGTCCATGCCGCGTCCGGCATAGCGCGCGATCGCATCACCGGTGCCGGCAGACAGCTCCAGCACGGTATCGGCATCGGGTGTCCAGCCGACCGCGACATCGCTGTTCCACTTGCGCCACGTGGACGGCACCACGTCGCCGTTGCCGTCCTTGTAGTCGTCCGATTCGGAGCGATTGCCGTTGACGCGCACGTAGCCCGGCGAGGCGCCGGCGGTGAGATCCAGCACCTGGTCATTGCGGTTGCGCGAGCCGACCAGCGCGCTGGCGTTGGTATCCACGCCGGGCTGATCGAACTGCGGGGTATCGCGCTCGAAGCGCACCGTGCCGGCCGAAGCGCCGGCGCCCCAACGCACGCTCTGCGGCCCCTTGATGATGGTCAGCCGATCGAAGGTCTCCGGGGCGATGTAGGACAGCGGGTTGTCCATGCGCGAGGGGCACGCACCGATCAGATTGCCTTCGTTGCTGACGATGTTCAGACGCGAACCGAACATGCCGCGCAGCACCGGATCACCGTTGGTGCCGCCGTTGCGGATCGCCGAGAAACCGGGAACCGTCTTCAGATAGTCCGCGCCATCGCTGGCCGGCACCGGCTGACGCGGCAGCCGCTGATCGGTGACCCAGTGCAGCGGCGAGGACGGCGCGGTGGCGGTGACCACCAGCGTATCGAGGGTGCGGGCGTCGTCATTGGCGGCATGCAGCGGCAGCGCGACCAGGGCCAGCGACAGGGAAACAGACAGGCGCGTCAGTGCGCCCGCGCTGCGGGAAGAAACAGTCATGGTGGAACTCCAGAAAAGCACACAGGCACGCGCCGCCATCACGGCGACACGGGCAGGAAGGGCGGCGGTTTCAGGAGATCGCGGGGGGACCGCGTGCGGCGTGGGCAGGCCAGCGCAGGCTGCGTGGCGTGCCCACCGCGCGCAGGACGCGTGGTGCGATGACCGGCAGCGCCGGCAGCAGCAGGATCAGCACCGCCAGCCACGGCATCAGCCGCGAGGCCATCATGCAGTACTCGCAGGCATCGCCATGGCCGGCGTGCTCGCTCATCGGTGGCGACGATGCGGGGGTGTCGTGGGCGCTTGGCAGGGCGTGCATCGGCATGGGTTGCATCGCCATGTCATGGCGCGCCATGTCGTGCTGCTGCATGTCGTGGTGGTGCACGTCGCGCTGCGCGATGTCGTGCTGCATGTCGTGCCCGGCGTGGGCATCGGGCGGCACGGGCGGCACGGGCATCGCGTGGGTCATGCCGGTCGGCATCAGCATCACCGGCGCCTCGGCATGCGCCTGTTGCCAGCGGCTGACCAGCGGCGCCAGCGCCATCAGCAACGTCGCCACGAAGGCAAGCTGCAACAGGACGGCATACGGGCGACGGCGGACGTTCACCCCGTCATGGTAGCGCCCGAGCGTTGGCCGGCCGACCCGACGCCCTGCGACCAACCGTCGCAGCGGCCCTTTCGAAGCGCCCACCGAACCCCTCAACCCCTCTGGAGAAAAGCCCCCTTCTGTTGAAGGGGGCGCGCCAACGGCGCGGGGTAGAGGGGGAATGCGCGGGCAGCCATCACCGTCGCTAGACGGTGATGGTCTGCGTCAGCGATTCCCACGTCGGCGGCAGCGGCCAGTTGGCCTCCTGGTTGCCGTCGATCACCCGGCGCAGGTCGCGGGTATCGATCTGCGGGGCGAGCACGTGCACCAGCTCCAGCGCGTAATCGCGCAGCACGCGGTCGCGCGGCAGCACCGCCCAGGCGATGCACTCGTCGATCGGCGCCGGGGCCGGCCAGGACCGCAGGTCTTCGTCGCTGGCGTTGACCGCCATTTCCGCCAGCAGGCCCACCCCCAGGCCGGTGCGCACGTAGGTCTTGATCAGGTCCGCATCCAGGGCGGTCAAGGCGATGTCCGGGGTCAGCCCGGCGCTGGCGAAGGCGCGCTGCAGCGAGGAGCTGCCGCGGGTGGAGGATTCGTAGCTGATCAGCGGGTGGCTGGCGAGCGCCTGCAGGTCCGGCGCCGCGCCCGGGCGATCCAGCGCGTGCCCACGCGGCACCAGCACCAGCCGGCGCCAGCGGTACAGCGGAATGGCCAGGCCGGCCGTGGGCTCACCGCCCGCGGTGCTGATGATGGCGATGTCCGCATCGCCCTGGCTGAGCAGGTCCAGCGCGTCGCTTTCAGCAGCCTGCTGCAGATGCACGCTGACCTGCGGGTAGGCCTGCTTGATCCGCGCCACCGCCGGCGGCAGCACGAAGCGCGCCTGGGTATGGGTGGTGGTGAGCACCAGTTGGCCCTGGCTTTCACGGCGCTGGTTGGCCGCATAGGTGCGGATATTGTTGGCCTCGCCCAGGACGGCGCGGGCGCGGCCGATCACTTCCACGCCCGCCGGGGTCACCGCTTCCAGGCTGCGGCCCTTGCGCACGAACAGCAGGAACCCGAGTTCATCCTCCAGCTGCTTGAGCTGTTTGGACAGGCCGGGCTGGGTGGCGTGCACACGGGACGCCGCCAGCGTGATGTTCAGCTCGGCGTCGGCGATGGCGACCAGGTAGCGAAGTTGAGTCAGCGTCATGGGCGGGCGATACGGCGCATGGAGAGGGGGCCATCCGACTGTAGGGCAAATGCCGTCACCAGCTTATAACCAAACGTTGTTTAAGAAGGTAATCAGGTCATTTCGCGCGGTCATATGCCAGCGGTACGGTCTGACCGACCCCGGCCCGGCCGCGCGCGGGCGCCTTGCGCCGCCACCGGCCCGACCCTTCCCCTGCCGCACGGCCCCCGGGCGGCACCGACTTCTCCGGAGCATCCCCATGGCCCTGTACGACTCCATCCTGGACACCATCGGCAACACCCCGGTGGTGCGCCTGCACCGTCTCGCCCCCGAGCACGTCACCCTGTATGCCAAGGTCGAGTCGTTCAACCCCGGCGGCTCGGTCAAAGACCGCCTGGCGCTGGCGATCATTCTCGACGCCGAGGCCAAGGGCCTGCTCAAGCCCGGCGATACCATCGTGGAAGCGACATCGGGCAACACCGGCGTGGCGCTGGCGATGGTGGCCGCCGCGCGCGGCTACAAGTTCGTGGCCACGATGGTGGAGACCTTCTCCATCGAGCGCCGCAAGCTGATGCGCGCCTATGGCGCCAAGGTGATCCTGACCCCGGCCGCCGAGCGTGGCTCGGGCATGGTGCGCCGGGCGAAGGAACTGGCCGAGGAACACGGCTGGTTCCTGGCCAGTCAGTTCGCCAACCCGGCCAACCCGGCCTATCACCGCAACACCACCGCCCCGGAAATCCTGCGCGATTTCGCCGGCAGGCGACTGGACTACTTCGTCACCGGCTGGGGTACCGGCGGCACCCTGACCGGCGTCGGCGAGGTGCTCAAGGTGGCGCGACCGGAGACCCGGATCGTCGCCACGGAGCCGGAAGGCGCTGCCCTGCTCAAAGGCGACGAGTGGAAGCCGCACAAGATCCAGGGCTGGACCCCGGATTTCGTGCCGGAGGTGCTCAACCGCGGTGTCTACGATGAACTGCTGACCATCGACGACGCCCGCGCGATCGAGACCTCGCGCCGGCTGGCGGCCGAGGAAGGCATCTTCGTGGGCATCTCGGCCGGTGCCACGGTCGCCAGCGCGCTGGACATCGCCGCCAAGGCCGCACCCGGCTCGGTGATCCTGGCGATGCTGCCCGACACCGGCGAGCGCTACTTCTCCACCCCGCTGTTCGCCGACATCAACGAAGGCTCCGACGACGACTGGCTGGCCGGTCTGCCCTGATCCCGGCGTTGGTCCGTATGAACGAAACGCCCGCCTTGATCGGCGGGCGTTCTGCTTGGTGACGCGCTTCATCTTCCGTGAAGCGATCCGGCGGCATCGTGTGAATGTCAGCCAGCGCCCGCCGGGTCGCACTGCCTGAGACGACGATGACGCAGCCTAGATGTCGCGCAGGTTACGGTGCAGCGCAGGCACGTCATTTCGTTGTATGGACCCGGTATCAGCACGTAAGGAGCGGTACGCATGAAGATCGAAGTGTGGCAGGGCGACATCACGACCCTGGCGGTGGATGCGATCGTCAATGCGGCCAACGAATCCCTGCTGGGCGGCGGTGGCGTGGACGGCGCGATCCATCGCGCAGCCGGCCCGCAGCTGCTCGACGCCTGCCGCGCCCTGCCGGAGATCCGCCCCGGCATGCGCTGCCCGACCGGGGAGGTGCGCGAAACTCCGGCGTTCGATCTGCCGGCAAAGCACGTGTTCCATACGGTCGGCCCGGTCTGGCAGGACGGTCTGCGCGACGAGCCGGCGCTGCTGGCCAACTGCTATTGGAAGTCGCTGCAGCTGGCTGAAAAGCTGGAACTGGAATCCATCGCCTTCCCGGCGATCAGTTGCGGCGTGTTCGGCTATCCGCTGCACCAGGCCGCGCACATCGCCGCCACCGAGACCCTGACCTGGCAGCGCTCGCACCACCAGCCGCGCCGGATCATCCTGGTGGCGTACAACGCGGCGACGTACAAGGCCTACCAGTCGGCGCTGGCCGCGCTGGGTCAGCCGGTCGAGCCGTCAACCTCGGCGATCTTCGCGCCGCTGGCGATGGGATTACCGCCGGCGGCAGCGCACTGACGCGTCAACCGACGCCGTAGACCCACTGCGCGAAAAATGGCTGCAATGATCGGCCGGCCGCGGTTTCCATCGCACGCTGGAAATCGGCGGTCACCACCGACCGCCCATCATTGGCCTGCGTGTACGCACGGATGCCGCGCCAGAACGCGGCCTCGCCCATTTCGCCGCGCAACAGGTGCAGTACGTACGCGCCCTTCTGGTACACCACCGCGCGGTCATCGCCGGTCGGCGCGCTCCAGTCCGCGTACACCAGCGCATGATCCGCGCCCTTGGCACGCAGCGCGTCCAGCCGCGTGCGCCAGATGGTGACCTGCGCCTGGTAGGCCGCCTCTCCCTGCGCCTGCTGGAGGTAGGCGGCGGTCATGAAGTTGGCCATGCCTTCGTTGAGCCAGAAATGTTCCCAGCCGGCGCAGGTCACCCGGTTTCCCCACCACTGATGCGCGGCCTCGTGCGCCATCAACGCGGTTTGGGCGGGGTCTTCCAGCAATTGCTGGCCGTAGCGCTCGGACATCAGCGACAGCCCGGCCATTTCCTGCCCGATCGTGCGGGCCACCAGCGCCTGCTGATAGTCGCCGCGATACGGCAGTCCCGCGCGTGCGGCGAAGAAATCCAACATCGCGCCCGTAGCGGTGAACACGCGCTGCAGCTGCTCGGGCGAGCGCTCCCTGGACAGGAACCGCAAGCCGGTCGCGCCATGCTGCTGTGTGGCTTCGTGATATCGGCCTGCGGTGAAGCCGTAGACATACCCCGGCATCGGCGTCTCCAGCTGCCAGCGATGTTCGATGCGCCCATCGGAAAGCGTGCGCACCGGCAGCGCGCGACCGGTCCCGGCGGCCAACAGGCCCGCCGGCAGGGTCACGGACAGGGCCAGCGTGGCGCGCTCGTCGGGGGCATCCACCGACGGCATCCACTGACTGGTCGAAAAGATCGTGTAGACCTCGTCGCGCTCGGGCGCGAATTCCAGGCCATACGGCGGTTGGCCGTGATAGCGGATCGTCACGCTGGCGGTATCGCCGCGCGCAAGCGGTTCGGCCAGCGTGATGTGCACCTTGGCCTCGTCCTGCGCGAATGCCAACGCGCGATCGCCCTGCAGCGCCGCCGTCACCTTGAGCGCGCCGCTGTCCAGCGTCACTGCGCGCAGCGCATGCTCGGCCCGGAACCGCACCGTCTGCTCGCCAGTGACGCGCTTGTGGGCGATGTCGGGCACCAGCGCGACCTCGTAATGCAGCACATCGAAGCCGCGCGATGGCACAGCGTGCGCCGATGCGCTCACCAGCAGCAACGGCAGCACACACAGCCAGATACAGAAGCGAGCGAACATGAGACCCATCCATGCGAAGGTGGACCGCATCGTGCCAGAGCACGCGCGCCTTTGCGCACCGTTGTATCGCGCAAACAAAAACGCCGGCACAAGGCCGGCGTTCTCGTTGACGGTGGTCAGGCGTGAATCAGCCGTTCCACTTGCCCAGGGCGGCCTGGCCGTTTTCCTTGGCGCGGTCGAACACGGTCTGCTGTGCCTTGGCGATGTTGGCCTTGGTGTCCTTGGCCCACAGCTTCAGCGCTGCCTGCTGCATGGCGCGGCCGTAGGAGAAGCTCAGCGGCCACGGCAGGTTGCCCATCTGGTTCATGGCGTTCAGATGCGCGGTGGACTGCTCATCGCTCTGGCCACCGGACAGGAACACCACGCCCGGCAGGATCGCCGGCACGGTGCTCTTGAGGCACATCACGGTCGACTCGGCCACTTCCTCGACGTCGGCCTGCTCTTCGCAGCCCTTGCCGGAGATGACCATCGAGGCCTTCAGGATGGTGCCTTCCAGCAGCACGTTCTGCTGGTACAGCGCGTCGAACAGCGAACGCAGGGTCGCTTCGGTGACTTCGTAGCAGGTTTCGATGTCGTGGTCGCCGTCCATGATCACTTCCGGCTCGACCATCGGCACCAGGCCGCATTCCTGGCACAGCGCCGCATAACGGGCCAGCGCGTGGGCGTTGGACTCGATGCAGGTGCCCGACGGGATGCTTTCACCGATGTTGATGACCGCACGCCACTTGGCGAAGCGCGCACCCAGCTTGTAGTACTCCTGCAGGCGCTCGCGCAGGCCGTCCAGGCCTTCGGTGACCAGCTCGCCCGGGCAACCGGCCAGGGCATGGGCGCCCTTGTCGACCTTGATCCCCGGAATGATGCCCTGGGCGGCCATGTACTTGGCGAACGGGACGCCGTCCTTGGTGGACTGACGGATGGTCTCGTCGTACAGGATCGCGCCGGAGATGTGCTCGTTCAGCTTGGGCGTGGTGAGCAGCAGTTCGCGGTAGGCGCGACGGTTCTCCTCGGTGTTCTCCAGGCCGACGCTGGCGAAGCGCTTGCCGATGGTGCCGGTGGATTCGTCGATCGCGATGATGCCCTTGCCCGGGGCGACCATGGCCTGTGCGGTTTCAGCCAGCTGTTCGATGCTCATGTACTTCCTGTGGCGGGTGCGGGAAAACGCCAATTATAGACCCCGCCTCCCGTGAACTGGCCGTCCACGAAATCTGGAAACGATTCCATCTGAAACGACGAACCCGCGCGGCTGTGAGGCTACGCGGGTCCGGGTACTGCGGGGCGGGTCGGTTAAAGCTCGCCCAAGCCGCTGGCACGGCCGTCTTCGCCGACTTCCAGCAGGCGCAGCGTGTTGGTGGCGCCATGGGTTTCCATGTGCTCACCGCTGGTGAAGACGACGCGGTCGCCGCTCTGCAGCTGGTTCGCTTCGAACAGCAGGCGGATGCTGCCGCGCGCGGCTTCGCGCGGGGTCAGGCCGCGGCTGTCGAAGTTGATCGGGAACACATCGCGCATCAGCGCCATCTGGCGGCGGGCGCCGTCATGGCGGGTCACCGCGAACACCGGTGCCGAGGCGCGGAAGCGCGACAGGTAACGCGCGGTGCCACCGGATTCGGTCATCGCCACGATCGCGCGCACGCCCACGTGCTGGGACAGGAACATGGTGGCCATGGCGATCGCCTGGTCAGCACGCTCAAGGCCGCGCGGCGAGGCGCCGAAATCGGTCTCGGTCTGGAACTGGCGTTCGGCACCGAGGCAGATACGCGCCATCGCTTCGACCGCCTTGACCGGGTACATACCCGCGGCGGTTTCGGCCGACAGCATCACCGCATCGGTACCGTCGATGACCGAGTTGGCCACGTCCAGCACTTCGGCACGGGTCGGGATCGGGCTTTCGACCATCGACTGCAGCATCTGGGTGGCGGTGATCACCACCTTGTTCTGCGCCAGCGAGGCCTTGATGATCTTCTTCTGCAGGCCCGGCAGTTCGGCATCGCCGATTTCCACGCCCAGATCACCACGCGCGACCATGACCACATCGCTGGCGTCGACGATCTCTTCGAGGTTCTCGATCGCTTCGGTGCGCTCGATCTTGGAGACCAGCGCGGCGTAGCAGCCGTGCGACTCGGCGATCTCGCGCGCGTCGTTCATGTCCTGCGCGTTGCGGCAGAACGAGACGGCGATGAAATCCACGCCGATCTTGGCCACGATGCCGATCAGTTCTTTGTCGCGCTCGGTCAGCGCGCCCAGCGACAGGCCACCGCCCTGCTTGTTCAGGCCCTTGCGGTCGGACAGCACGCCATCGTTGAGTACCGTGTTGATGATGCGCTCGCCCTGCACTTCGATCACCTGCAGCTGCATCAGGCCATCGTCGAGCAGCAGCACGTCACCGGCGACCACGTCCTGCGGCAGGCCGAGGTAGCTCACGCCGACCTGGGTGGTGTCGCCCGGCGGCGGGGTGGCCGAGGCAACCAGGTCGAAGCGGTCGCCCGCCTTGAGCTTGATCTTGCCTTCGGCGAAACGCTCGATACGGATCTTCGGGCCCGGCAGATCGGCCAGGATGCCCACTTCCACGCCCACGCGGGCGGCCGCGGCACGCACATCGGCGGCGCGCTTGGCCTGGCCGGACGGGTCACCGTGGCTGAAGTTGAGGCGAACCACGTTCACGCCGGCGCGGAAGAGATCCTCCAGCACGCCCGGCGGGTCGGTCGCCGGTCCGAGGGTGGCAAGGATCTTGGTGCGACGCTGACGCTCAATCATGGTTAATGGGCTCCCGTTAAAGGAGTGAAATTAGCACACCCATCACGTCCCATGAATACGATTACACCGCTGGCACGCTTGGGTTTCGCTGTTGTCCTGCAGACAGCCCGAGACGACCGGGCGGACAGTCGTTTGACCGCCCGGCGGCCAGCGCCAATCGCGGCGGGGCTTTGCGCAGGACATGCGGCGGCGTACGGATCGCCGCCGCGGCCCTCAATCGATCAGGCTGAGCAGGTCGTCCGGTGCCTGCGCGAGATGCGCCGCCCCGGCCGCCGTGAGCTCTTCGGCACCGCCGAACCCCCACAACACGCCGATATTGCGCAGACCATGATGGCGGGCGCCTTCGATATCCATGCGCCGGTCGCCGATCATCCAGCACTGCGCCGGGGTCAGCGACAACCGCTGCAGGGCCTCGGCGACCAACTGCGGCTTCTCGCTGCGGCTGCCATCCGGGGTGGCCCCGATCACATCCTCGAAGCAGTCGCCGAACGGCAGGTGCTCGACGATGCGCCGGGCGTGCGGCTCGTTCTTGGCGGTGACGATCGCCAGCCGATGGCCGCGTTCCTTCAAGGCCTGCACGACCTGGCCGATCCGCGGGTAGACCTCGTGCTCGCGCCAGCCGACCACGTCGAAGCGCTCGCGGTAATACGTCACCGCCTGTTCGACCTGGGCCGGATCGTTGAACAACGGCGCGAAGCTGGTGCGCAGCGACGGCCCGATCCAGCGCCGCAGGTCCGCCTGGGGCGGAACCGGCAGGCCCATCTGGGTGAGCGCATGCGCCACGCACCCGGTGATCCCGACGGCCGAATCGATCAGCGTGCCGTCGAGATCGAAGAACAGCACATCGCGGCTCACGAGCCGCGGGCCTCCAGCGCGGCGACGGCCGGCAGGGTCTTGCCTTCCAGGAACTCAAGGAATGCACCGCCACCGGTGGAGATGTAGCTCACCTCGCCCGCGATGTCGTACTTGTCGACCGCGGCCAGGGTGTCGCCGCCGCCGGCGATCGAGAACGCCGGCGAGGCAGCGATGGCACGGGCCAGCGCTTCGGTGCCATGGCTGAAGGCCTCGAACTCGAACACGCCGACCGGGCCGTTCCAGACCACGGTGCCGGCCTTGGCGATCAGGCCAGCGTAGTGCTGGGCCGTCTCCGGGCCGATATCCAGGATCAGGTCATCCTCGGCCACGTCGGTGACGGCCTTCACCGTGGCGTCGGCGTCCGGCAGGAACTGCTTGGCCACGACCACGTCGGTCGGCAGCGGGATGTCGGCGCCACGCGCCTTGGCATCGGCCACGATCTTCTTCGCGGTGTCCAGCAGGTCCGGCTCATACAGCGACTTGCCGACCGAGTAACCGGCGGCCGCGATGAAGGTGTTGGCGATGCCACCGCCGACGATCAGCTGGTCGACCTTGCCGACCAGGCTGGAGAGCAGTTCGAGCTTGGTGCTGACCTTGCTGCCGGCCACGATCGCCAGCAACGGCGGGGCCGGGGCGAGCAGCGCCTTGGCCAGCGCGTCCAGTTCGGCCATCAGCAGCGGACCGCCAGCGGCGACCGGAGCGAAGCGGATCACGCCGTGGGTGGAGGCCTGCGCGCGGTGCGCGGTGCCGAAGGCATCCATGACGAACACATCGCACAGCGCGGCGTACTTCTTCGCCAGCGCTTCATCGTCCTTGCCTTCGCCGACATTCATGCGGCAGTTTTCCAGCAGCACGATGGAACCCGGTGCGACGTCCACGCCATCGACCCAATCACGCACCAGCGGCACCTCGACACCCAGCAGCTGCGACAGGCGCACCGCCACCGGCGCCAGCGAATCGGCCTCGCTCCACACGCCTTCCTTCGGACGCCCCAGGTGCGAGGTCACCATCACGGCGGCGCCCTTCTCCAGCGCCAGCTTCAGCGTCGGCAGCGACGCGGTGATGCGCTGCTCGGAGGTGATCTGGCCGTTGTCGATCGGCACATTCAGATCCTGGCGGATCAGCACGCGCTTGCCGGAGAGATCGAGGTCGGTCATGCGAACGATGGACATAAGCAACTCTTTGGCTCTGAAGAAGGAAGGGCGCCGTGCGGCGCAGACGATCATTGTCCCGGCTGCGCGGGTGCATCGCAAATCCATAACAGGGACGGGGGTAGTTAAGCGCGCTTAACTACCCCCGTCCCCGTTAAGACGCGGCTGGCGCAGCAGGCTGACCGCGAAGCCACCGACGATCAGCACGCCGATCACCAGCAGCGCCCACAGCAGCCACTGCTTCCAGTCGCGCTGCGGGGCCACTGCGGCATCGCCAGCGAGTATTTCCGGTGCGCCCTGCACGCTTGCCTGCGCCGGTTGCCACTGCGCACCATGCTGCTCGCGCAGCTGCGCGATCACAGTGGCCACCGGCGCATCCTGGCGCTCGGCGCGCACGCTGCCAGCGGCCACCGCAAACGGGGGCTCGCCCTGGCTGAGGAACACCAGCGCTTCGGGCTGGTAGCCGAGCTTGAGCGTCGGTGCCGGCATCGACTGCGGCTGGCCGGCCACCAGCTTCCAGTAACGGTCACGCGTGCTGCGTGCCAGCGGCTGGGTCTGCGATTGGCGTCGGTCGGCGGCGTCCTGCAGCTGATAGGCCACCCACGGGCCGGCGCGCACCTGCCACGGTTGGTCGGCATCGTCGCGGCTCAACAGCGTCCACTGCACCACGCTGTTGTCGGCGGTGGCGATATCGGCCTGCGCGATCGGGAAGCGCCCGTCCAGCTGGTACTCGAATTCGCCGGGTTTGCCGGCGGTACCGGTCAGCGACTGCCAGCGCCACGCGATCGCCTGCGCGGCCGGCGCCAGCTCGGCCTGCACCGTGGACAGCGCCGGCAAGGCATCGGCGCCGATCGGCAGGATCCGGAAGTACTTGGCCTGGCGCGCGATCTCGATGCGGCGCTGCTGCAGGCGGCGACCTTCGTGCTGCAGGTCCACCAGCGGCACGTCGTCGGCGACGCGCAGCCAATCGCGCAGATCGTTGCTCATCTCCACGCGAACGCGCGCCTGCAGCGGCGACTGTGTCTGCCAGTCCAGGCGCAGCGCCTGCACGCCGGTCTTCAGCGCGCTGGCATCGATCAACCAGCCGGCCGGTTGCCCGGCCGCGCCACCGCGTCCCAGCCGCGCTTCCACCCGGCGCACGCTGCCGTCGGTATTGCGCTCGGTCAGCAGCTGCAGATCATCACCGGAGGTGCCGGCCATCGGCGGCAGTGGAAACCAGGACAGCGTCTGCCATTGCGGGGCCTGCGCCAGTGGCTGGTCGGCAGCCAGCAGCGCCGAGGGCAGTGCCTGGCCTTGTGCGTTGAACACCTGCACATCGGCCAGGCGTGGCGACACCGCGGTACGGTAGACGCCATCGTCGAGCGTCAGCCGGTAGGCACCGGCCTGCGGCTGCGCGAGCTGCAGCGGCCACTGCTGGCGATAGGCCTGGCGGTCATCGGCGACCTGGGCCTGGGCCTGCGCCAGCGCCGGAAGCGCCAGCGCGGTGAGGAGGATCAGCGGGCGAAAGGTCATCAAGACTGCGGCTCCACGGCGGGGTCCGGCGCGCGCGGCGGCGCCGGTGCCAGATAGCCCACGACCGTGCACAGCAGGCCGTAGGCGATGAAAGAAGAAATGCCCAGCAGGTTGCCCAGGTGCTGGCGGTCGATCAGCACCAGCTTGGCCAGCACCACGCCCATCAGCACCGCGCCGACCAGCCACAGCACGCGTTGCCCGCGGCGCGAGCCCCACACCCAGCTGATCACGCCGAGCACGCTCCACACCACGGTCAGGCTGGTCTGGGCGAGGGTCGAAGACCACAAGCGCTCGTTCCACGGCACCCCGCCCCAGTGATGCACGGCGTGCAGGGTGATGCTGGTCAGGGCGACAAAGCCGGCAATCGCCAGCAGCGGTATGCGCCTCGCACGCAGGCCATCCGGCGCCTGCGCGGACCACAGCCAGCGCGCGGCGAGCACCACAACGGCGAGCTGCGCCAGTTCCACCGGGTTGAGCAGCGGCAGCCACGGCAGTGGTGCAGCGCCGGCCGGGACCAGCAACAGGCCCGCCCAGCTCACGCCAAGCACCGCGAACAACGTGCCCTGCAGCGGCGTGCGCATCGGATCGAAACGTTCGCCGAGCGGCACCGTCAGCCAGCGCCAGCGCAACAGCGCCACTGCGGTGACGAGCAGCCACGGCAGCAGCATCAGGGCCAGGCCCCACCCCTGTGCGAGCGCGAAACGGTCGGCCAACCACAGGCAGGCCAGCGACACCACGGACGGCCACAGCAACCACCACAGGAACTGCGCCGCCAGCGATGTGCGGTCGTCGCCAGCGCGCAGACACCACAGGCTGCGCACGCCCACCAGCGCGAACACCGCCCAGGCCAGCGCGCCATAACCGGCGAACGGCTGGTCATGCACGTCCGCCTGCCACAGCGCCAACGGGAACGCGGCCAGCACCATTGCCAGCGTGGTGAGCACCAATGCGCGTGCCGGCCAGCGCCGATGCATCTCGGCGGCCAGCCAACCAGTGACGGCCGCGGCGATCAGCAGCGCATCAGGTTCGCTGCGGTGCGCGACGAACCGCAGGATCTCGTGGGTGACACTGCCCAGCCACCACAGCAGGCCCCACAGGTAGTAGACGATGGCCGGTGCATCGCGCTGCGCACGGCGATAGCTGAAGGCCGCGGCAAAACCGGCCAGCGCCAGCAGCAGGCCACTCATGAAGGTCGGGTTGGCGATGGCCGTGGCGTCCAGATGCCAGTAATCCGCGCCGACCACGAAGCCGAACGCGGCGCCCAGGGTCAGCAACGCACCGGTGATCTGCGGCAGCCAGCGCTGCTGGCGCAGCCCCAGCCAGGCCAAGGCGGCCCCTTCCAGCGCGAACACGCTGGCGGTGGCCCGTGCAGACAGCGCCAGCGGCACCGCCAGCGTCGCAAACCCCACCGCGAGTAGCGCATGCGACTGCCCCAGCGCGGCATAGCGCTCGCGCTTGATCAGCGCCCACGCCAACCCCGCATACAACGCGGCCAGTGCCAGCGAGCACAACGCCAGCAGCAGGCGATCGTCATGCAGCAGGCCGGCCTGCAACGAGAACGCAATCAGCGGCGTGCCGAACACCAGGCTGCCATCGATCAGGTCGCGCTTGCCCGCGCTCTGCCGACGCGCATAGAGGATCGGGATCAGCAGGTAGAAGGCGAAGAACAGCAGCAGGAACGGCTCGGTGCTGGCGAACTTGTCCGCGCTGTACTGGAGCACGCCCCAGGCCGTACCAATGCCGAAGGTGAAAGCAAAGCCGAGCAGATTCAGCGCGCGCCACGGTCGCCACCAGGCAATCGCCAGGATCGCCGCATTGAGCACCGCGTAATACGAGAACAGCGCGACGTGGTTGCCGCTGCCGGTGGACAGCCAGATCGGCGCCATGAAGCCGGCCAGGATGCCGAGCACGGCCAGCGTGCGCGAATTCTGCACCACCGCCAGCACACCCATGCCAGCGACCAGCAGCACGCTGAGCGCGAACGCCGGCGCGGCGGGGATCAGGTCATAGCGCTTGAACGCGGCGAAAATGGTCAGCAGCAGGATGCCGATCGCCCCGCCCTGCAGCGCCAGCGCGAACAGGCGCCGGGTATCGCGCTGCACCCAGCCGAACACCAGCCCGGCCAGCGCCGCCAGCGCGATGGCTGCCAGGCGCAGCTCGATCGGGGCGTTCAACCAGCCCTGGTCGCTGGCGTACTTGAGCAGGGCGGCCACACCGGCCAGCAGCACCAGCATGCCGATCTTGACCGGCACGTTGCCCTCGGTGAACCACTGCTTGAGGGTGCCGAGGATGCGCTCGCCGATGCCGGGGCCTGGTGGCTCAACCGGTGCCACCGGCGGCGCGGGCCGGGGCGGCAGCGGGGGCGGCAGGGGGGCTGCCGCTGCGGGGGCATCGACGGCGTCCGGGGGCTGGACGGGCGTCTCGACCGCTGGACGCATGGCGAAGTCCAGCGGCGCGGCCACGGTGTCCACGGATGCAATCTCCGTCCACCGCAGCGGCCTTTCCGGTTCGGTCGGCGCCGGCGCGGCGTCCCAGGCAGACCCGGCCGCGCGATGTTCCAGCGCGGCCACGCGACGGCGCAGGCCGGCGATCATCACCAACGCCACGATCAGCAGCAGTGGGATCGCCAGCAGTACCAGCACCAGCAGGACAATCAGAGCTTCCATTCCAGGCCATCCTCAAGAGGGCCGCCACGGCTGCACCCGGCAGGCACAGTGCCGGCGGCACGCGGGCCATGCTAATGGATCGGCGGCGGTGGCGGGATCAACGCCCCGACTGCCCCCTGAAACGACAGACCCCGGCAGGGGCCGGGGTCTGTGGAATGACGCAGGGACAGCGCTGGCTTACGCCGCGACGACCTTGACCATTTCCAGGCACTTGTTGGAGTAGCCCCATTCGTTGTCGTACCACGACACCAGCTTGACGAAGGTGCCATCCAGCGCGATGCCGGCATCGGCGTCGAACACCGAGGTGTGGGTTTCACCGCGGAAGTCGGTCGCCACGACCTTGTCTTCGGTGTAGCCCAGGATGCCCTTCAGCGCGCCTTCGCTCTGTGCCTTCACTTCGGCGCAGATCTCGGCGTAGGTGGCTTCCTTCTCCAGCTCGACGGTCAGATCGACCACCGACACGTCCGAGGTCGGCACGCGGAAGCTCATGCCTGTCAGCTTCTTGTTCAACTCCGGAATCACCACGCCGACGGCCTTGGCCGCACCGGTGGAGGACGGAATGATGTTTTCCAGGATGCCACGGCCACCGCGCCAGTCCTTGTTGGACGGGCCATCGACAGTCTTCTGGGTGGCGGTCGCGGCGTGCACGGTGGTCATCAGGCCACGCTTGATGCCCCACTTGTCGTTGATGACCTTGGCCAGCGGCGCCAGGCAGTTGGTGGTGCACGATGCGTTGGAGACGATCGCCTGGCCGGCGTAGGTCTTGTCGTTCACGCCGAACACGAACATCGGGGTGTCGTCCTTCGACGGTGCCGACAGGATCACCTTCTTGGCGCCCGCATCGATGTGCTTCTGCGCGGTTTCCTTGGTCAGGAACAGGCCGGTGGATTCGATGACGACGTCCACGCCGACGTCGTCCCACTTCAGGTTGGCCGGATCGCGTTCCTGGGTCAGGCGGATCTTCTTGCCGTTGACCAGCAGGTCGTTGCCGGAGACTTCCACGTCGGCCTTGAAGCGGCCATGCACGGAGTCGTACTTCAGCATGTACGCCAGGTAGTCCGGCTCCAGCAGATCGTTGATGGCGACGATTTCGATGTCATTGCCGAAGTTCAGCACGGCCGAGCGCAGCACGTTGCGCCCGATGCGACCGAAACCGTTGATGCCAACCTTGATTGCCATGTTCACAAGCTCCTGCAGCCGCGACGGTGCGGCGCCGATGGAAAGGGGCGTTCATTCTAGCAGGGCCGGAACCGGCCCGGCCCGGGGTAGACGAATGGGAACCAGTTACAACGGTAAATACCCGGATTGATCCGGATCAAGGCGCGCAGGCGCATGGACGGGAAAACTGGCGCCATTCCAACCCGCCACGAGACCGTCTCATGCGCAAGACCTCCCCCCTCCTGCTCTCCAGCCTGGCCGCCGCCCTGGCGCTGGCCGCCGCCCCCGCCATGGCCCAGTCCAAGGGTGACTGGACGATCGGTGCCGGCGTGCACCAGGTCGCCCCGAAGTCCAACAACGGCTCGCTGGCCGGCGGCACGCTGAAGGTCGATGTCGACAACGACATCAAGCCGACCATCACCGGTGAGTACTTCATTGCCGACAACCTGGGCATCGAGCTCCTGGCCGCGCTGCCGTTCAAGCACGACATCAACATCGCCGGGCTGGGCAACGTGGGCAGCACCAAGCACCTGCCGCCGGTGGTGTCGCTGCAGTATCACTTCAACAGCAAGGGCAAGGTGTCCCCGTTCCTCGGCGCCGGCATCAACTACACCACGTTCTTCAGCGAGAAGACCGGCGGCGCGTTGGCTGGCAGCACGCTGAAGATGGAAGACTCCTGGGGTCTGGCCGCCCATGCCGGCCTGGATTTCGCGATCAACGACAAGGGCTCGCTGCGCGTTGATGTGCGCTGGATGGACATCGACAGCAAGGTCAAGCTCGATGGCGAAAAGATCGGCACCGTCAACATCGATCCGCTCGCTTACGGCGTGTCGTACGTGTTCAAGTTCTGATCGGCGGATCAGAACCCAACAAGGCAACACCCTCGCAGCAAGACAACTTCCCCGGCTTCGGCCGGGTTTTTTTTGGCTCATTCGGCCAACAGATGCCGCCCCGCCGCCTGCGCATGCAGCGTGGTCGTATCGAACACCGGCACCGTTGCATCCTGCGCGCCGACCAGCAGCATGATCTCCGTGCAGCCCAGGATGATGCCCTGTGCACCGTGGTCCACCAGTCGCTGCATCACCGCCCGGTAGGTCTCGCGCGATGCCGGCAGCACCTGCCCCTGCACCAGCTCGTCATAGATGATCCGATGTGGGCCATGGGGACCTCCGGATTCTGCCCGATGCGGGCACCCGGCGAGCCTAGCCCACGCCGACGGACGCTGCAGCCGGCCAGATCCCGGCAAGCCCGCGCGCGGTCAGCCCGCTAGAATGCCGCGGATGAAAATGCCTTCTCTGCTCCCGGCCACCGTGCTCGCGCTGGCCCTCACCCTTGTTTCCACCGATGCCCTGGCCTGGGGCGCGCAAGGCCATCGGCTGGTGGCGCGGATCGCCGAAACCCGGCTGACCCCGCAGACCCAGGCCGAAGTCGACCGCCTGCTCGCTGCCGAACCGGACCCGACGCTGCACGCCATCGCGCCCTGGGCCGATGAGCTGCGCGCCAAGGATCCGGACCTGGGCAAGCGCTCGGCTGGCTGGCACTACGTCAACATCGGCGAAGACAAGTGCCACTACAACGTGCGCAAGCACTGCAAAAACGGCAACTGCGTGGTCGAGGCACTGAAGGCGCAGACCAAGATCCTGCGCGACCGCAGCAAGCCCGATGCAGAGCGCGCGCAGGCGCTGAAGTTCGTCGTGCATTTCGCCGGGGACATCCACCAGCCGATGCATGCCGGCTACGGCCAGGACAAGGGCGGCAACGATTTCCAGGTGCAGTTCAACAACCGCGGTACCAACCTGCACTCGCTGTGGGACAGCGGCATGCTGAACGAGCAGAAGCTGGATGACGACCAGTACCTCAAGCGTCTGCTGGCCCTGCCCGAGCCCAAGCTGGCCGAGCGTTCCAACATCGATGTCGATGCCGTCCAATGGGCCGAAGCCAGCTGCCGCATCGCCATTGCACCTGGCGTTTACCCGGACAAGCGTACGCTGGGCCCCAGCTATTCGGCGACCTACCGCCCGGTTGCCGAACGCGAGTTGCGCGTGGCCGGTGAACGCCTGGCCGTGCTGCTCAACGACACTCTGGGCAAACGCTGAGGTCAGCACCATGTCACTGCACGTCGCCAGTTTTTTCCACCCGGACAGCCACACCTTCAGCTACGTGGTGCACGACCCGGCGACGTTGCAGGCGGCGGTGATCGACCCCGTGCTGGATTACGACCCGGACACCGATGCACTCGGCGCCGGGCCGCTGCAGCCGCTGCTTGCCCATGTGCGCGAGCACGGTCTGCAGGTGCGCTGGCTGCTGGATACCCACGCGCATGCCGACCATGTCAGCGCCGGGCGCTGGCTCAAGACGCAGTGGCCCGCAGCGACCCTGGCCATGGGCCAGGGCATCGTGCAGGTGCAGCGCACCTTCGCGCCGCGCTACGCGTTGGATGTACCCACCGATGGCTCGCAGTTCGACCATCTGTTCGCTGACGGCGAACGCTTCACCCTCGGCGATGTCGACGCCGAGGTGATCGCAGTGCCGGGGCACACCAGTGACAGCGTCGCCTATCGCATCGGCGATGCGCTGTTCACCGGGGATTCGCTGTTCATGCCCGACGGGGGCACCGCCCGCTGTGATTTCCCGGGCGGCGATGCGGGGCAGCTGTATCGGTCGATCCAGCGGTTGTTTGCATTGCCCGATGCGACCCGCGTGTTCATCTGTCACGACTACGGCCCCGGTGGCCGCGAGGTCGCCAACCAGACCACCATCGGCGAGCAGCGCGCGCACAACATCCACCTGCGCGATGGCATCAGCGAGGCGGACTTTGTCGCCACCCGCCAAGCCCGTGATGCCACTCTGCCCGAGCCGAAACTGATGCAGCCCTCGGTCAAGGCCAACCTCCAGGGCGGTCCGGAAAGGTAGCGCCGGCCGCTGGCCGGCACCCCCTGTTGCCCGGTTGGCACAGTACGCGTTACCTGTTCAGCGTCCTTGCCGGCGCACCACGTGTTGCCCTTTCACGATCTCGAACGTGAAGCCGTACAGCAGGCTTACCGGCACCGGTTCGATGCGCTCGGCGCCTTCGCAGTCTCCCCGATCCGTCGGCACGCGCTGCGGGGAAAAATGACAGACCGCTGCGGGGGTGTAGCGCCACATCGCCACCGCTTCCTGCGCCGCCTGCATGAGCGGCGCGTTCTCCGGCGCATTGCCGGCCGCGCATTCGCCGCGATCACTCAACGGCACACTGCGCTCCACCCTGCCCTGGGCATCGATCACCACCTGCAGGCACACCATGGTCGGTGCCAGCTCGCGCCGAGGATCGCGTTCCCCGACCACCGGATCGGGCGCGGCGTAGAGCTGCGGCATGCGATAGCCCTCGGTGGGGCCGAGCTGATACGTCCCCACCTGCGCGCTCCCGTTCGTGCCCGCGCTGGCTTGCAGACGCTGGTGGTCCACGTTCTCGGCACGCGTGTCCACCGTGGTGATCTGATCGTGCCCTGCACAGCCCGACAGAAGCAGCAAAGACAGCGCCGTTGCCACCTCCCGCCTCATCGCGCGGGCTCGTCGTCATCCATGGCGAACGTGACAGGAATCTTCAGCGCCGACGCTACCGCTTTGCCATTCTTGATCGCTGGCTCGAAGGTCCACTGCTCCGCGGCAGCCACCGACGCCGCATCGAAGATGCCCGCCGGGGTGGCCTCCAGCACGCGCACGCTGGTGGCCTTGCCGTCGGCGTCGACGTTCACCTGCAACACGACCTTGCCGACGATGCTCTGCTCGAAGGCAATCTTCGGATAGGACGGTGGCGGCATCATGCGGGCAGTCGCGCCGCGATCGGCCGGCATGTCGACCTGTCCCATCCCGCTGACGGCAGCCGCTGCGCTGCCCTGGCTGGCCCACGCCACTGTGCCCAGACCCACACACAACCCGACCACCAGCACCTGCCCGGCCATCCACGGCAATGCGTTCCGCTTGTGTTCCTTCAACATGGCAATACGCTCCTTCAACATCGGTTGGCTGCGCCAGTGGCAGGCCATCGGGGCAACCGGGTGGACCAACTGCGCCTTCAGCAACGCGTTGGCGTAAAGCCGGCGCAGGGCCGGATGCGGGTCGACCGTGCGTGCGTCGCAGGCCAGTTCCTGATCCCGCAGGAACCGGCGCGCCACCCACCGCAGCAACGGGTGGAACCAGAACACGCAGCGCAGCGCGGCCAGCGCGGCGTTTGCCCAGGGATCGCCATGACGGCGGTGGCTGTGTTCATGGCGCAGGATCAGGTCCTGCTCGGCGGGGCTGAAGCGCTGCTCGAAGTCGGGGCCGACCACGATCCGCGGCTTCCACAGGCCCACCAGCGCCGGCAGGCCCGGGTCGCCACTGGCCTGCCAGCTGCCATCCCCGCGCAGTTGCAGCTCCCCCAGCGCATGTTCAAAACGACGTTGCGCGCGCCAGCTGAGGCCAGCCATCGCCACTGCGCCCAGCAGCCACACCGCCAACAGCAGCAGCGGCCACTGCGAGGCATCGCTGGGCACGGCCGGCGCGCGCAGGGCCGAGGCCATGACCATCACCGGCTCTATCTCAGTGATCGGCAGCCGTGGCAGTGGCAGATAAGGCACCACCAGCATCAACGGCAGCACCCACCAACTGCGATACGCCAGCGCCGCGCCGCCCAGACGCAGCAACACCGGCCGTGCGGCGGCCACCACAAGCGCCGCCAGCGCCAGCCAGACGCTGGCCTGCAGCAACCCATCAAGCAGCTCAGTCATGGTCCAGCTCCCGGATCAGTTGCTTGAGCTCGGCGATGTCCTGCGCGCTGAGCTCCCCGCGCTGGCTGAAATGCGCGACCAGCGGCGCGACGCGGCCATCGAACACCCGATCCAGAAAGCCTTCGCTCTGTTCGGCCACCCAGGCGTGGCGCTGCAGCACCGGCGAATACAGATAGCGGCGCCCGTCGCGGCTGGCACTGATCGCCCCCTTGGTCAGCAGCCGGTTGAGCAGCGTCTTGATGGTGGGCTCGGCCCAGTTCCGGCTGGCCAGCGCGGCCATCACCTCATCGGCGCCCAGCGGATGATTGCGCCACAGCACCTCCATCACGACAGCTTCGGCTTCACTGATCTGGCTCATCATTTACACCCGTAATCGACAGTTCGATTACGCCCGTAATCAGCGTGGCTGTCAACCCCTTCGACAGCCGGTTCATGCAGCCACTGCCAGCATCGGTGCATGCCCCACGGAGGCCTCGATGAGACGCTGCCGAATATTCGATGACAGCGGTGCACGGTTCCTGCGCACCGCCGATGACGTCGCGCGTCGCCGTCTGTTCAACCCCGGAATGCTGTAATGACCCGCATGATTTCGCAGGATAGCGCCGCATGACCGAACACCTGACCGACCTGGACGCCGCCGTCGACTGGCTGCTGCAGCGGGTCGATGGCCCCCTGCGCATCGGCGCACCGCTGGCGCTGGGCAAGCCACACCGGCTGCTCAACGCCCTGTACGCGCGCGTGGAAAACGATGCCTCGCGGCCGCTGCAGCTGTACACCGCGCTGTCGCTGAACCCGCCGCGCGGCGGTGCCGGGCTGGAAGCACGCTTCATGGCGCCGTTCGCCGAGCGTCATTTCGGTGCGGACTTCCCGCGCCTGGCCTATGCCGATGCGATGGTGCGCGACCACCTGCCGGCGCATGTGCAGGTGGAAGAGTTCTACATGCAGTCCGGTGCACTGCTCGGCTCGTCGCAGGCGCAGCGCAGCTACACCAGCCTGAACTACACACACGCCGCCGACGCGGTGGCGCAGCGCGCGCCGCATGCGATCGTGCAGAAAGTAGCGATGCGCGCGAATGATCGGCGCCTGTCGCTGTCGTGCAACAACGACATTACCCAGGACACGCTGGATGCGATGGTCGCGCGCGGGCTGCCACGCCCGCTGATGATCGCCGAGATCGATCCACAGCTGCCCTATCTGGCCGGCTCGGCCACGGTGGATGTGTCGTTCTTCGATCTGGTGATCACCCCGCCGGGGCCGTACCCGGCGCTGTTCGGCCTGCCCCGCCAGCCAGTCAGCGATGCCGATTACGCGATCGGCCTGTACGCCAGCACACTGGTACGCGATGGTGGCACGCTGCAGATCGGCATCGGCACGCTGGCCGATGCGCTCAGCCATGCGCTGGTGCTGCGGCATACCGACAACGCGCGTTACCGCCAGATTCTGCAGGCGCTGGATCCCGGCCTGGCCAGCCACCCCACCGTGCTGGAGTGCGGTGGCCTGGAGCCGTTCGAGATCGGCCTGTATGGCTGCAGCGAAATGCTCAACGAAGGCTTCCGCCGGCTGGTCCAGACCGGGGTGATCCGGCGCAAGGTGCATGACGATCTGGCCTTGTTGCAGCGGATCGAGAACGGCACCGCCTGGACCACCGACTACGCCACGCTCGAGGCCGAGGGCGAGTACCTGCACGGCGCGTTCTATCTGGGCTCGCCGGAGTTCTACCAGTGGCTGCGCGATCTGCCCGATGAGGAACGCAGCGCGATCGGCATGCGTCGCATCAGTGAGATCAACCAGCTCTACGGCGGCGATGAAACGCTGGAGCGGATGCAGCGCCGCGATGCACGCTTCTTCAACTCCTGCATGATGGCCACCGCGCTCGGCGCTGCGGTGTCCGATGCGCTGGAAGACGGCCGCGTGGTCTCCGGCGTGGGCGGCCAGTACAACTTCGTGGCGATGGCGCATGCCCTGCCCGGCGCCCGCAGCGCGCTGATCTTCCGTGCCACCCGCGAGGACAAGGGCGTACTGCACTCCAACGTGCGCTGGAACTACGGGCACACCACGATTCCGCGGCATCTGCGCGACCTCTACATCAACGAGTACGGCATCGCCGACCTGCGCAACATGACCGACGAGGACTGCGTGATCGCCATGGCCGCGATCACCGATGCACAGTTCCAGGTCGCGTTGCTGGACAAGGCGAAGGCCTCGAAGAAACTGGCGGCCGGTTTCACTCCAGCCGGTGATGGGCAGCGCAACACAGCCGCCGCCGTCAGTGCCGCGCTGTCACCGTTCCGCCAGTCCGGGCTGCTGCCGGATTACCCGCTGGGCAGCGATTTCACCGAGGTCGAGCAGCACCTGGTCAAGGCGCTGGGCTGGCTGAAGCAGAACACGCAGACGCCGATGACCAAGCTGCGCACGGTGCTGGCCGCCGTCACCCAACCCGCCGGCGATGGCGATCAGGCCTATCTGCAGCGGATGGGGCTGGAGGCGCCGAAGACGATGGGCGAACGCATCGAGGCGCGGTTGCTGCGGCTGGGGTTGGCGCGCACTGCGGCCGGGTGATGTAGACCCACGCCATGCGTGGATCTACCCTCGATCCAGGATGGCGTGGTGTTTGCCTTTCAACAAACGAAAAGGCCGGGGATATCCCCGGCCTTTCGCGTTGCAGCGGCCGGGCAGCGCCCGGCGCCGCCATCAGTTCGCCAGCTGCGCCTTGGCCGCAGCCACGACGTGCTCGGCGGTGATGCCGAAGTGCTTGTACAGCGCGTCCGCCGGGGCCGACGCACCGAAGGTGTCGATACCCACCACCGCACCGTCCAGGCCCACGTACTGGCGCCAGAAACCGGTGACGCCGGCTTCCACGGCCACGCGGTTGCGCACGGCGTTGGGCAGCACGGACTCACGGTACGCCGCGTCCTGACGCTCGAAGACATCGGTCGACGGCATCGACACCACGCGGGTCTTGATGCCGGCGGCATCCAGTTCCGCCTTGGCGGTCACGGCCAGGCCCACTTCCGAACCGGTGCCGATCAGGATCACGTCCGGCACGCCACCTTCCGCATCGGCCAGCACATACCCACCGCGCGCGATCTGTGCGACCTGCTCGGTGCTGCGCGGCTGGTGCGGCAGGTTCTGGCGGCTGAACACCAGGCAGCTCGGGCCGTCCTTGCGGGTGATCGCGGCCTTCCAGCTGACCGCCGATTCGACCGCATCGCACGGGCGCCACACATCGTTGTTCGGGATATAGCGCAGCGAGGCCAGATGTTCCACCGGCTGGTGGGTCGGGCCGTCTTCGCCGAGGCCGATCGAATCGTGCGTGTACACGTGGATCGCGTGGGCCGGGATCAGCGCGCTCATGCGCACGCCGTTGCGGGCGTAATCGCTGAACACCAGGAAGGTGGCGTCGAACGGAATGAACCCGCCATGCAGGGCCAGGCCGTTGGCGATCGCGGTCATGCCGAACTCGCGCACGCCGTAGTAGACGTAGTTGGCGTTCGGGTCATCGGTGGCGACCGACTTGCTGGCCTTCCACAGGGTCAGGTTGGAGTGCGCCAGATCGGCCGAACCGCCCACCAGTTCCGGCAGCAGCGGCGCGAACGCTTCGATCGCCAGCTGCGAGGCCTTGCGCGAGGCGATGGTCTGGCCATCGGCCTGGACCTGGGCGATGTAGGCATCGGCCTTGGCGATGAAATCGGCCGGCAGCTCGCCGTGCGAACGACGGATCAGCTCATCGGCTTCGACCGGGAACTGCGCGGCGTACTTGTCGAACTGCTGTTCCCACTCGGCCTGGCGCAGGGTGCCGGTACCGCCGGCACGCCAGCCGGCGTAGATGTCTTCCGGAATCTCGAACGGGCCGTACGGCCAGCCCAGCTGCTTGCGGGTCGCGTCCAGCTCATCCTTGCCCAGCGGGGCGCCGTGGCTGGATTCCTTGCCGGCCTTGTTCGGCGAACCGAAGCCGATGGTGGTGCGGCAGCAGATCAGGGTCGGCTTGTCGAACTGCGACAGCGCGCTGTCGATGGCGGCCTTGATGCTGTCCGGATCGTGGCCATCGACGCGGCGCACCACGTTCCAGCCATAAGCTTCGAAACGCTCGGGGGTGTTGTCGGTGAACCAGCCATCGGTGTTGCCGTCGATGGAGATGTGGTTGTCGTCCCAGAAGCAGACCAGCTTGGACAGGCCCCAGGTGCCGGCCAGCGAGGCGGCTTCATGCGAGATGCCTTCCATCAGGCAGCCATCGCCCAGGAACACCCAGGTGCGGTGGTCGACGATCTCGTGTTCCGGGCGGTTGTAGCGCTGTGCCAGCAGTTTCTCGGCCAGGGCGAAGCCCACGGCGTTGGCCAGCCCCTGACCCAGCGGACCGGTGGTCGTCTCCACGCCGGGGGTTTCATGGTGTTCCGGGTGGCCGGCGGTCTTGCTGCCCAGCTGGCGGAACTGCTTGAGCTGCTCGATCGGCAGGTCGTAGCCGCTCAGGTGCAGCAGTGCGTACTGCAGCATCGAGCCGTGGCCGTTGGACAGCACGAAGCGGTCGCGGTTGAACCACTTGGGATTCTTCGGGTTGTGACGGAGATAGTCGTTCCAGAGCACTTCGGCGATGTCGGCCATGCCCATCGGCATGCCGGGATGGCCGGACTTGGCGGTTTCGACCGCATCAGCGGCAAGGAAGCGGATGGCATTGGCCAACTGGCGGCGGGTAGGCTGCGTCATGGTTCTGTCGGAATCGGGAGGCGGCCGCGAACGTGCGGGCGGCCCATTGTCCCACAGCTGATCGGCCGGGTCAGGCCAAAGACAGGCCCGGCCCTTAACGCCGACGCCCCGCACAAGGCGGGGCGTCGGGAAGCACCAGACCTGCGCAGGCTCAGTCGCGCGGGGCTGGCGCGGGTGCCGGGGCCACGGCGGCGACGACCGGGCCGTCGTCCACCTCGCCCTTGGCCACCAGGGTGGTCAAGGCCAGATCGCCGGTGACGTTCAGCGCGGTACGGCACATGTCCAGGAAGTGGTTCACGCCCAGGATCAGGCCGATGCCCAGCGGGTTCACGCCGACCATGGCGCAGATCATCGCCACCACCGGCAGCGAGCCGGAGGGCACGCCGGCGGTGCCGATGCCGCCCAGGATGCAGACCGCCATGACCATGAACTGCTGGCCGATGCTCAGGTCCACGCCGAAGAACTGCGCCAGGAAGATGACCGTCACGCCCTCGAACAGCGCCGTGCCGTTCTGGTTGGCGGTGGCGCCCACGGTCAGCACGAAGCGCGAGACCTTCTGCGGCAGGCCCATCTGGTCGGCCACGCGCAGCGCGGTCGGCAGGGTGGCGTTGCTGGAGGCAGTGGAGAAGGCCATCACGGTGGCCTCCTGGGTGTCGCGGAAGAACGCCAGCGGCGAGCGACCGGACAGCCACACGGCCACGCCGTAGGTCACCACCATGTGCAGGCCCAGCGCCAGCACCACCACGCCCACGTAGGCGCCCAGGCGGATGATCAGCTCGAAGCCGAACAGGGCGGCCAGGTTGAACATGAAGCAGGCCACCGCGTACGGGGCCAGGCGGATGACCAGATTGATCAGCGTCATCGAGACTTCGAAGATGCCTTCGATGGCACGACGCAGCGGGGCCACCTTCTCTTCGGGCGAGAGCACCATGCCGATGCCGAACATCAGCGCGAAGAACATCAGCGACAGGATCGCGCTGTTGCTGGAGGCCGCCTCGACCACGTTGCCCGGCACGATCGACAGCAGCATGTCCATGCCCTTCGGCGTGCCATGGATACCGGCGACGATTTCCTTGCTGCGCTCGGCATTCTCGGCCAGCATCTGCGCGGCCACGACCGGGTCCACGCCCACGCCGGGCTTGAGCACGTTGACCAGCACCAGGCCGATGCCCACCGCAATGCCGGACAGCACGATGGTGTAGGCCAGCGTCTTCCAGCCGATGCGGCCGAGGGCGCGGATGTCGCCCATCTCCGACACGCCCATGATCAGCGCCGAGAAGATCAGCGGCACGATCAGCATGAAGATCAGATTGAGGAACAGGCCCGACGCCGGGCTGGTGATGTAGTCCATCACCCACTTGGCCACGCCGCTCAGGCCGTCAACGGTGCCGCCGAGGGCATGCACGGTCAGCCCGAGGACCAGGCCGATGATGAAGCCAATGCCCATTTTCCAGTGCAAGGGCAGTTTCTGCCGGGTCGTTGCGGCCTCAGTCATGGAGCGGCGTTCCTCGAAAAAATGAAATCAGCTTAGCAAAGGCGGCCGCCGTGACCGACACGCCTTTTTATGAATGCGCAGATGGGTACAACGGCGCAAGGGCATTGTTCTGGGCGGCCGCACGCACCCGCCAGTGTGGTCCGTCATGGAAGGCGCGCCGCAGGTCCTGCCGGGCCTGGCCGACATCGCCGCCCTGCCCGCCCCAGCGGACCTGCTGCATCTGGACCAACGCCTCGCGCTGCTGGGCATCGTCGAGGTGCTCCAGCACCTGCTCCAGGGTCTGCACACCGCCCATGCCCGCCAGCACCGCGACGATCTCATCGAGCCCGCCCGCTTCCATGGCCCGGCGCAGATCGGCGCGGGTGTACGCGCTGCCTGCCGCGGCGGCGGGAACGCCGCCTTCGGCACCGCGCACGGCAACCGGGCGCCCGCGCCGGTGCCAGCCCCAGACCAGGGTCAGCAGCCACAGCACGGCCAGGCCGGCCGACAGCCCGATCCAGCCCCACGGCCGTGACGCGCCCTGCGCCGGCGCCAGCTGCAGATCGGTGGAAGATGCCGCCGGCTCGCCCGGCAGGGCCGAGGTGGTGTCTACCGGCAAGGTCGGCGCGGCACTGCCAGCGACCCCGGCGGCGATGTCCAGTTGCAGGTCAGGCAGGGTGGCGCTGCGGGGTTGACCGGCGGCCACGTCCCACCACGCCATCCGCAGGCCCGGGACCGTCAGCGGCCCAGCCTGGCGCGGCACGATCGCAAAGCGCCGGGTCAGCGTGAGCTGCGGGGTGTTGCCATTGAAGGTTTCATCGAACTGCGGCGGCTCGGCGAACACCTGCGCGCCTGGGCCGACGTCCGGCACCGGCAGCTCCGGGAACTGCGCCTTGGTCGCGCCCTCGGCCACGGCCTCCACCACCACGGTGGCCGCTTCACCGGCACGGCCGGTGGTGGGCGCGGCGGTGTAGCGCAGGCGCAGCCCATGCAGTGGCAGCCACGGTTGGGGTGCCGAGGCTGGCTGCGCCTGGACCTGCAGCGTGCGCTGGGCCGAGGCCGCGCGGAGCCGACCGTCACCGCCGAACATGTCATTGAAGAAGCCGCCCGCACTGCGCCCATTGAACTGCGCGGCCGGCAGCACCAGCGGGCCACTGCGCTCGGGGATCAGCAGAAAGCGCCGCTCCACCACGTTGTAGCGGCGGCCGTTGACCTCGCGTACCTGGCTGCGGTCATCGCCCACCCGCTGCAGCGATGCACCGGCCGGCGTATCGAGTACCAGTTCACCGCTGAGCAATTGCGCGGCGTAGAACAGCCGCACCACCACGCCCACGCTCTGCTGCACATAGGGTGTGGCATCGTCGACCTCGGTTTCCAGGAACACGGCGGCATTGCTGCTGGCCGCCGCCGGGGCAGCGGCGCTGCTGGCAGCGACCTGCAGGGTCAGCGGCTGGGTCCGGCCGCTGCCCACCTGCAGGGCGGGAATCTGCAGCGTGCCACTGCGCCTGGGACTGAGCAGCACGGCATACAGCGCGCGCGAGGTCGTCGCGCCATTGGTCCACTGCACCTGGCGGCTGCTGGTCTGGCTGCTGAGATCGAAGTCGGTCCGCAGCGGGCCATAATCCGGCGCGCCGCCGCCCGCATCGGATTCGATGTTGAGGGTGACGGTATCGCTGTCGGTGATCTGCTCGCGGTCGAGCCAGGCACGGGTCTGCGCGTGCACGGCCATGCTCGCGCACAGCAGCAGGGCAAGCCCGGCGCGCAACCCGCGCTGTATCGTGGAATGTGTCATCGCCCTTCCTGTTTCCTGCGTTCGTTTTCCAGCTGGAACTTGGCCCGCAGCAGGCTGCCCGGGTCATCGGGTACCCGCCGCATCCAGGCTTCGACGGCCTGCTGCTGCTCGCGCTGCTGCGGGGTGCCGCTGACCTGGCCCTGCGCCTTGTCGGTGCCGTCGTTCTTCCCTTGGCGCTGCATCGCCTGCTGCATGCGCTCGCGCTGGGCCGCGTCGGCCTCGGCCTGCGCCTGGCTGTCGGCCGCTTGCGGCGACTTCTCGCCCTGGGAGCGGCCATCCTTCGGATCACCGGACGAGGGCGGCGGAGACTGCCCCTGTTCGCCCTTGTCCTGCGGCGGCGAACCGTCACCGTCCTTGCCCTGTCCCTGCCCCTGGCTCTTGCCGGCGTCGGGCTTGTCGGGCGGCTTCTTTCCTTCTTTCTGATCGTTGTTCTGGTCGTTGCTCTGCGGTGGCCTGCGCTTGCGTGCGGCATCGACCGCAGCGCGATTGGCGACCGCATCAGCCATGCCCGGGTGCGCTTTCAGCGCACGGTCGTAGGCATCGATGGCCGCGTCGTACTGGCCCTGTCGCGCCAATGCATTGCCGAGGTTGTACCAGCCTGCGTCCGTATCGATGCCCTCGAACTGCTGCTGCGCCGCCTTGAAGTCGCCCTTGCGGTACGCATCCACGCCGGTGGACAGGCGCTGCTGATCGAGCTGATCGGCGCGCTGCCACCATGTGCCCTCTGCTGCGTGCGCAGACGTCGGCATCGCCATCGGCAGCGCCGCGATCATCACCAGCACCACGAGCAGACCGCGGCGGCGGAACGCGAACAGTGCCAGCAGCATCAGCGGCGGCAGCAGCCAGAAGCCTTCATCGCGCCACGTGCGGCCCTGCCCTTCCCGGCTGTCATCGGCACTGACCCGCGGGGTCAACACGTCGAGCGCCGCAAGATCCTTGTCATCGGAGGCGATACGCGCATAGCGGCCGCCGCCACGGCTGGCGACACCCCGCAGCGTGCCCTCCTCCAGCCGCGCCGGCACGATCTGGCCCTCGCCGTTGCGGTAGGCCGCGCCCTGCGGCGTGCCCAGACCGAGCACGGAGACCACGAAGCCCTGCGCACGTGCCGAGGCCGCCGCCTGTTCGGCATCGGCGTCGGCGCGGTCGGTCAGCAGCAGGATGTCGCCGCTGCGCGCGCCGGATTGCTGCAGCAGCTTGACCGCCGTTTCCAGCGCCCGATCGGCACGCTGGCCATCGCGTGGCATCACATCCGGTGCCAGCGCATCCAGATACAGCGCGACATTGGCCATGTCGTCGGTCAGTGGTGCCACGGTGTAGGCATCATCGGCGTACACCAGCAACGCAATTTCGCCGCCCTGACGCTCGCGCAGCAAGGTGGCCAGCTTGGCGCGCGCCTGCAGCAGGCGCGACGGCGGCAGATCGGTCGCGGTAACGCGCGAGGAGAGGTCCAGTGCCACCACCAGCGGCGACGGCGTCTGCCACAACGGCTGGGCGACCTGCCGCCACGACGGGCCGGCCAGCGCGACGATGGCGATCGCTGTGCCGAGCAGCAGCACGATCACCCCACCCCAGGCGCGGCGGTCGCGGCCAACCAGCAGATGACGCAGCAGATGGGCATCGACCGTCTGCCGCCAGACATTGCTGCGCCGCCGGCGCAGCCACCAGATCGCCACCAGCAGCGGCAGCGCCAGCAGCGCCCACAACGCATCGGGGCGCACGAAATGCAGAGCATTCCAGCTCACGTTCATCGCCAGCGCCTCGGCAGCAGCCAGGCCAGGCCGGCCAGCAGCAGTGCCAACGCCAGCGGCAAGGCATAGCGCTCGATCCGCGGCCGCACCGCAGGCCCGGCCGATTTCACCGGCTCCAGGCGTTCCAGTTCGGCATAGATGCCGGCCAGCTCATTGGTATTGCGCGCCCGGAACGAGCGGCCGCCGGTGAGCTCGGCAATCCTGTTCAAGGTGGCCTCGTCGACCGGATCCTCGCCCGGGGCGATCTGCACGCCAAACAGACTGATGCCGCCGTCACCGCCAAAGGCCACGGTATAGACGCGCACGCCTTCGGTCTGGGCCAGCTCGGCCGCACGCAGCGGCTCGAGCACGCCGGCGTTGCTCACACCGTCGGTAAGCAGGATCAGCACGCGTTGGCCTTCGGGTTGTTCGCGCAGGCGTTTGACCGCCAGCGCGATCGCATCGCCAATGGCGGTCTCACGCCCGGCCAGGCCGACCACGCTGTCGCGCAGCTGATCGCGCACACTGGTGAGGTCGGCAGTCAACGGGGTCAGCGTATAGGCACGCTCACCGAAGATCAGCAGGCCAACACGATCGCCCACTCGGCGGTCGAGGAAGTCGGCCAGCACGGCCTTGGCCGCCGTCAGCCGCTCGACCACCTGGTTGCCGAGCATCATGTCCGCTTCGCTCATGCTGCCGGACACGTCCACCGCGAGCATCATCTGCCGGCCCTGCTGCGGTGGCGTCACCGCCTCACCCAACTGCTGCGGTCGCGCGGCGGCCACACACAGGCAGGCCCACGCCAGCCATAGCAGCGCGCGCCCCAGTCGTGGCCCGGCACCGCCCGAAGCAGGCCCGAGCGACTGCAGCTGCTCGGCGGCATACGGCACCCGCAACGCGGCACCTGCACCGGGCCGCGAGGGCCACCAGCGCATCAGGATCGGTAACGGCAACGCCAGCAGCATCCACGGCCAGGCCAGGCCGTCGAGCCAGCTCAACCATGCCGGCCATGTGATCGCGATCATCGGCGCCGCTCCGTCAGCAGCGACAGATAACGGCGGCGCGCGAGGACGCGCAACCGCTGCACCGCTTCAGCGTCGACACTCGGCCGATAGCCGCCCTCGAGCAGCAGCGCGCCGTCGCCCCCGGAAAAGGCCCGGCTGTTCTTCTCGTCCAGGAACGCCAGCCATGCGTCGCCCTGCAGACGTTCCGCCCCGGGCTGGTACTGACGTGCGGCGCGGCGCAGCAGCTCGGCGATGGCCGCCACTTCCAGCACCGGCGAACCGGCCTGGGCTACCTGGGCATCGAACAGATCCAGCCAGCGCTGGCGTACACGTCGCCGGCGCCATTGCCACGCCCAGATCGCTGCCGCCACCAGCATGATCGCGACAAACACCAGCCACCAGCCCGGCGCGGGCGGCCACCACGACGGTGACGGTGGCAGCTGCACATCGCGCAACGGCAGCGAGGCCGCGGTGCTCATGCCACCACCGCGGTCGGCATCGGGCTCAGCCAGCTGTCGCTGGCATCATCGGTGGCCACCACATGCACCTGGATGCGGCGCGCGGCCAGGCCGTTCTGCAGCGCTTCCAGTGGTGCCACGAAACGATCGCGCCAGTGCTCGCGCACCGCTGCGCTGCCCAGATCGAGCAGCACCCGCCGGCCCTGCGAAAGAAATGGCAATGCCTCGGCCGGAGGCGCCAGTTCCAGCGGATCGACCAGCAGCATCACCACCACTTCGTGGTGCATGGCCAGTGCGGCCCAGCGTGCACTGCTGATCGTCGCGGCGCGCGCCGGATCGGCCAGCACCACCACGCGTGCGCCAGGGCGCAGCAGCCGCGCCGCCTGCTCCAGCGCACGATCCAGGCCGGCATCGTCGGCGGGCGGTTCGGCATACCAGCGGGTCAAGGCATCGAGCACCCGCAGCACACCGCGGGTGCCGCCGGCCGGTGCGATCGGCGGCTCCCGGGTGCTGCCGCGCACGGCAGCAAGGCGATCGCCCTGGCGCTGCGCCAGCCACGCCGCGACCGCGCCGACGCGCGCGGCCTGCACGGATTTGAAGCGGACCCGGGTGCCGAAATACAGCACCGGGTCGGTATCGGCGACCAGCAGCGTCAAGCGCTCGCGCTCGGCCTGGAAGAGTTTGGTATGTGCGCGCCCGGTGCGCGCGGTGACGCGCCAGTCGATATGCCGCGCGTCATCGCCCGGCACGTACTCGCGCGATTCGGCGTATTCCATGCCGCGCCCGCGCGCGGGCGACGGCGCACTGCCGGCATGACCGAGCCGGCCGCGCCGGGCTGGCGGCGCACGATGCGCACTGCGCCGCAGCGCGACCAGTTCGGCCAGGCGCGGCTGCAGGCCATCGCCCTCAAGCGGCGTGGCGGCAGGCACGGGCACGTCCATGGCGCTCAGGGCGCCGGCACGCGGGCCAGCAGCTCGGCCACCAGCCGCTCGCCATCCCAGCCCTCGGCCGTGGCTTCATAGCTGGGCAGCACACGGTGGCGCAGCACGTCCGGGGCCACGTTGCGCACATCTTCCGGGGTCACGAAGTCGCGGCCGGCCAGCCAGGCGCGCGCGCGTGCGCAGCGCTCCAGGGCGATCGAACCACGCGGGCTGGCGCCCCAGGCGATACGCCGGGCGAGTGCCGCGTCATAGCGGGCGGCATCGCGCGAGGCCAGCACGATTTCGATGAGGTACCGCTCCAGCGCCGGCGCCATATGCAGCGACAGCACGGCCTTGCGTGCAGCAAAGACATCGCTCAACGGCATGCGGGCGGGCGCGGCGGCCGGGGTGGACAGCGCCTCCCGGGCCCGCTCACGCGCCAGGCGCAGGATCTCGGCCTCGGCGTCCGAATCCGGGTAGCCGATCCGGACGTGCATCAGGAAGCGGTCCAGCTGGGCTTCGGGCAGCGGGAAGGTGCCTTCCTGCTCGATCGGGTTCTGCGTGGCCATCACCAGGAACAGCGACGGCAACGGATAGGTATGGCGTCCCACGGTGACCTGGCGCTCGCCCATCGCTTCGAGCAGCGCCGACTGCACTTTGGCCGGGGCACGGTTGATTTCGTCGGCCAGCAGGATGGGGTGGAAGATCGGGCCGGGCACGAACTCGAAACGGCCTTCCTGCGGACGCCAGATCTCGGTGCCGGTCAGATCGGCCGGCAGCAGATCGGGCGTGAACTGCACGCGGGAGAAATCCGCGTCCAGCCGGGCGGCCAGCGCGCGGATCGCGGTGGTCTTGGCCAGGCCGGGCGCGCCTTCGACCAGCAGGTGGCCATCGGCCAGCAGCGCGGTCAGCAGGCGCTCCACGAGCGCGCTCTGGCCCACGATGTCGGCGGACAGGGCATCGCGCAGGGCGCGGAACGCGTCGTGCAGGCGGTCGTGCTCCACCGGAGCGGATGAGGAGGTATCGGGCATGGGGGGCGGCAGATTCATGGCATCCATGTGACCTCCACGGTGGGCAGAGGTTCCATCGCCATGATGGCAGGACAGCGACGGTTACGACATCAAGATTGGCTGAACGCAGAAAGGGCCGCACGAGGCGGCCCTTTCGTCATTGCAGCATGGGTGTGTGTCAGTTGACGGCCGGGTTGGACTTGGCCACGCGCAGCACCTTCGGGGTCACGAACACCAGCAGTTCGGCCTTGTCCTTGTTGCGGCTGCGCTTCTTGAACAGATTGCCCAGGAACGGCACGTCGCCCAGGAACGGCACCTTGTTGATGCTGGTGCGGTCGGTGAACTCGTACACGCCACCGATGACCACGGTCTGGCCGTCGTCCACCAGCACTGCGGTATTCACTTCGCGACGGTTGATGGTGGGCACCTGGCCATAACCTTCCAGCAGGATGTAGCTTTCCACTTCATCCTTCTTGACCGCCATGTTGAGGAACACACGGTTGTCGTTGGTGATGGTCGGGGTGACCTTCAGCTCCAGCACCACTTCCTTGAACTGGACGTTGGGCTGAGCCGCCGCACCGGCCGCACCGCCGCCGCTGATGGTGACGTAGCCGATTTCCTTACCCTGCTTGATCACCGCTTCGCGCTGGTTGGTGGTGACCACACGCGGGTTGGAGATCACTTCGCCGCGCGATTCGGCCTGCATGGCCGAGAGTTCGACATCCAGCAGGTAGCCGGCATTGAGGATCGACAGCGCAAGCGAGCCGGGATTGTTGATCGCGGCCACCGGCAGGTTCCAGTTCAGCCCTTCGGCGAACTTGGTCGGCCCACGGACCGGAATGGCGCCGGTGCGACCACCGGCCACCCACTCGTTGATCGCCTTCTGATACTCGGCGTCCTTGGTCCCGCGATCGGTGATGTTGGAATGGTTCTGATCGGTATTGGCACCGAAGAACACGTCCTGACGACTGCCGCTGATGCCGAACTTGGCGCCGAGTTCGCGCGCGAAGGTATCGGTGGCGATCACGATCCGGCTTTCGATCAATACCTGGTCGACCGGGCGGTCGATCACGTTGATCAGCTCACGCATCCGCGCGATCTTCTTCGGGATATCGCTGATCATCAGGGTGTTGGTGCGCTCGTCGGCCACGATACGGCCGCGCGAGGACAGGAACCCGCTGTCTTCCTGCGAGCTGCCACCACTGCCACCGCTGCTGCCGCCGATACCCTTGGCTTCGGTCAGCGCTTTGAAGATCGCCCCGGCGTTGTGGTAGTTGATCTGCACGTAATCGGTGACCAGATCCTCGCGGTTCTCGATCGCGATGCGCGCGTCTTCCTTGTCCTGCTCGAACTTGGCCAGTTCCGGCTGCGGCGCGACCCAGATCACGCCACCATCGCGGCGCTTGTCCAGGCCCTTGGCCCGCAGCACGATGTCCAGCGCCTGGTCCCACGGCACGTTGATCAGGCGCAGCGTGACATTGCCCTGCACGCTGTCGGAAGCGACCACGTTGAGGTTGGATTCCTCCGCGACCAGCTGCAGCACGGTGCGTACCGGCACGTCCTGGAAGTTGAAGGTCACCGGCTTGCCACTATAGCCGCGCTGGCCAAGTGCCGCTGCGGCCTGGGTGACGGTGGTGGCATTGATCGCACCGGTGGCCGGGGCCGCCTGGCGCGGGCTGATCTCGACCACGTACTCGTTGCCGCTTTGGTAGGCCAGCGACTCGAACGCGGTGTTGGTGTTGAGCACCAGCTGCGTACCGCCGCCGTACGGCTTGGCATCGATGCGCTGCACCGGGGTGGCGAAATCGGTCACGTTGATCGGCTTCTGCAGACTCTCCGGCAGACGCGCATTGCCCACGTCGATGACGACACTGTTGCCCTGGCTGCGCAGGTCCGGACTGGCGCCCTGGCCATCGAACTGCAGGATCAGCCGGCCAGCGCCATCATCACCGCGCTTGAAATCGATCTTGGACACCGACAGCGAGGCCGGCGCACTTGCCGGCGCGGTGGTCGCCGCCGGTTTGGGCACTGCGCCGCTGGGCGTCGCCGCCATCAGCGTGCCGTTGGCCACCATGAGCGCGACTCCCAGCGCGCACAGGTGGAGCAACTTCTGGCGCCGGACGGAACGCAGCCGCATGGCGTTGGAAAAGGTCATCGTGCTATCCCCATAATCATTCATTGATCTTCAAGCGCGAGCGTTGCCGGCCGTTCCAGCCAGCCACCCGCGCCATCCGGCACCAGTTCAATCAGCTCAATCCGGTCCTCGAAGACCCCGGTCACCCGCCCGTCGCTCTGCCCCAGATAAACGCCCGGACGCACCCGATAGGTGACTTTGTCCGGCGCCATCACCAGCACGACGAGCCCGCCCCCACGGCCGATCGACCCCACCATGTCCAGGCTGTCCAGCGGGAAATCTTCCAGCGGCTCCTTACGGCGGTTCGGATCCGGACGCAGCCCCGATCCCCCTTGCGGATTGGCCCAGGCGTCGGTGAACGGGTCGCGCATCCCCTGCGCGGAATACTCAAACGTCTCGAACTGCTGCATCACCGGCAGCGGCTCAAGCGGCGGTGCCGGACGTGCACGCACATCGGCCACCCACTTTTCCAGGTTCGGCGCATCGCCGGGGGTACTGGTCACGCCGCGTGCGCAGCCGGCCAGCAGTACCACCCCCAACAGGCCGCACACCCGTGCGGTCGAGGTCAGGCGGCTCATTTCTTGCCTCCCTTGGCGGCCTTTTCCTTCTCGGCAGCAGCCTTTTCCTGCGCTTCCATCTCCACGTCATCCAGGTAACGGTAGGTCTTGACCGTTCCGGACAACTCCAGCGCACCGCTGCGGGCGGTGATGCCGGTCTTGGGATCCTTCGGCTTCAGGTTGATGTCGTGCATGGTCAGGATGACCACGCGCGGCAGCGAGGCCACACCGCTGACGAACGCGCCGAACTGGTGGTAGCTGCCCACCATGCGCAGGGCGATCGGCTTTTCGGCGTAGAACTCCTTGGGCTGCTCGGCACCGGGCTGGAACAGCTCGTTGGACAGGCCGCTGGACAGTGCCGTCTGCGAGATGTCGATGATCAGGTCCGGCATTTCGGTCTTGCTGGGCAGCTGGCGCAGCATCTGCTGCAGCACCTGCTCCATCTGGGTCAGCTGCTGCTTGAGCGGCTCCAGATTGACCGCACGGCCCTGTTCTTTCTCGAACTCGCTGCGCAGCTGGCTCTCGCGGCTTTCCAGCGAGGCCAGTTCATCGCGCTTGCCACTGATCAGCAGGAACCACGACATGATCATGATGAACAGCGCCAGCAGCACGCAGAACACCACCTTGGCCTTCTGCGGCCAGTTGCCGATGTTGTTGAAGTCCAGCTCTTTGAGATTGATCTTCTGGCTCATGCGGCGGCCCCCTTCTGGGCCGGGGCCGGCGCCGCCGGTTGTGCAGGTTGCGTGGACGGCGTGGACGGCACGATCCGGCTGCCGGCCGGCTTGGCCGGGTCGGCGGCATCGGGCGACGCCGGTGCGTCCGTTGCCGGCGCCGGTGACAACGGCGCCACCGGCGGAACCGGCGTGGCGCCCGGCGGCGCGGGATCGGCGGTCGGCTCGATCACACTGCCATCGGCGGCCAGCTCGGTAACGCTGCTCTGGGCCGGCAGATTGACCTTGACCACGAACATGTACGGCAGCGACTTGATGTCCGCCACCGGGCCGCTGGTGGCGCCCGCCTTGTCACGTTCCGGCGCCTTGGCTTCAATGATCGACAGCTCCGGATTGGTCATCCAGCCCGAGCTTTCCAGGTTGCGCATGTAGGCGCTGACGCGTGCGTTGGACTGCGTGCGCCCTTCCAGAGTCAGCACATCGCCTTCCTGCTTGAGCGTGGTCAGCACCACCCCGTCGGGGATGGTCCGGACCAGCGCATCGAACAGGTGCACCATCTGCGAACGCTTGGCCTGCAGTTCCTCGATCACGGCCTTGCGGGCCAGCAGTCGATCCTTCTGGCGGTCCAGGCGCTCGATCTCCTTGTTCTGCTCCTTGACCTTGTCGATCTCGGCCTGCAGATAGGTATTGCGATCGGCCTGCCCGCTGACCTGACGGTCGTAGTAGAACCAGATCAGCAGCGACAGCAGCAGGCCACCGATGGCGGCCCCACCGAGCATGGCGTAGAAGTCGCGCTGGCGTTGCTTGCGCCGCTCGGCGCGCCAGGGCAATAGATTGATGCGCGCCATCAGTCAAAGCTCCTCAGCGCCAGACCGGTCGCGATCATCAGCGCCGGGGCATCCTGGGCCAGCGCGTGCGCCTGCACCTTCGGACCCAGCGTCATCTGCGCCAGCGGGTTGGCCACCACGGTGGCCACGCCCAGCTGCTCTTCCACCATGTCCGGCAAACCGGTCAGGGCCGCGCAACCGCCGGCGAGCACGATGTGATCGACCCGGTTGAACTCGCTGCCCGCATAGAAGAACTGCAGCAGACGGCTGATCTGCTGGACGGTGGCTTCCTTGAAGGGCTCCAGGACTTCCATCTCGTAGCTTTCCGGCAACCCACCCTGGCGCTTGGCCAGGCCGGCCTCTTCGTAGGTCAGCCCGTAGCGGCGCATCACTTCGTCGGTCAGCTGCTTGCCGCCGAACACCTGTTCGCGGCTGTACAGGCTGCGCCCGCCGCGCAGGACGTTCAGGGTGGTCATGGTGGCGCCGATGTCCACCAGCGCGACCACGCCATCACTGGCCACCGGCAGTTCGCTGGCGACCAGGGCAAAGGCGTTCTCGACCGCGAAGGCCTCCACGTCCATGACCCGCGCGACCAGCCCGCCCAGTTCCAGTGCCGACTGGCGCAGCTCGACGTTCTCCGAACGCGAGGCCGCCAGCAGCACCTGGACCATTTCCGGGTTGTTCGGAATCGCACCCAGCACTTCGAAATCGAGGTTCACTTCCTCGATCGGGTACGGGATGTAGTTGACCGCCTCGAGCTCGACCTGGGCTTCCATCTCGTTCTCGTCCAGATCGGCCGGCATCGGGATCAGCTTGGTGATCACGGCCGAGCCGGCCACGGCCGCGGCAGCATGCCGTGCCTTGGTCCCGGAGCGGTTCACGGCACGTCGAATGGCCTCCCCGACCGCTTCGACCTCCACGATGTTCTTTTCCACCACCGCATTCGGCGGAAGTGGTTCCACAGCGTAATGTTCCACGCGGAAACGATTGCCGCTGCGGGATAGCTGCAACAGCTTTACTGCAGTCGAGCTGATATCGACGCCGATAAGAGGCGACTGGCTTTTTGGGATAAGCCCCACGGTTTCTCCCCTGCCGATGGGCACTTGGACGCAGAAGCTGCGACCGCGCATTAATAACGTTTTTTTTGCAAATCGCAACCGTCAAGCTGTAAAACGGGCATCACTGCTCGTTTCACGCGTCCCCAGACGGCGATCGACTGCTCTCCCCGGGAACACCCCCAGCCGTTCCCTTGCGTAATCTATACTCTGCGACCACGAAATTCGCAATCGGAATCTGTCACTGATGACACGTCTTCGCCGTTGGCTGCGCTGGATGCTGGTCGCGTTCCTGGTCCTGGCATTGATCGGCGCCGCGGTGGCCGGCGGCCTCTACTACGCCATTTCCTCCAAGCTCCCCGACGTGCAGACCCTGCGCGACGTGGAGATGCAGGAGCCCATGTATGTCTATGCCAGCGATGGCAAGCTCATGGCGGTGTTCGGCGAGACCCGGCGCACTCCCATCACCATGAAGGACGTCCCGGAGCGCCTCAAGCAGGCCTTCCTGGCCACCGAGGATGCCCGCTTCTACGAACACGGCGGGGTGGACTACAAGGGCATCGGCCGCGCGGTCTGGCTGCTGGCCACCACCAACGACAAGCGCGTGCCCGGTGGCTCGACCATCACCCAGCAGGTCGCCCGCCAGTTCTTCCTGAGCTCGGAGTACAGCTACACCCGCAAGCTGGCCGAGATCCTGCTGGCCCGGAAGATCGAGAGCGAGCTGAGCAAGGACGAGATTTTCGAGCTGTACCTGAACAAGAGTTTCTTCGGCAACCGCGCCTACGGCGTGGCCGCCGCGGCCGAGTTCTATTACGGCAAGAAGCTGGGCGAGCTGGACCTGGACGAGATGGCTTCGCTGGCCGGCATTCCCAAGTTCCCCTCCTCCGGCAATCCGATCAGCAACCCCGAGCGCGCCCGTGAGCGCCGCGACTTCTATGTGCTGCAGCGCATGGCCAGCCTGGGCTTCATCTCCCAGGCCGAGGCCGACGCGGCCAAGGCCGTGCCGATGCACGCCACCGCGCATGAGCCGCCGGTACAGGTCGAAGCACCCTACGTGGCCGAGCTGGTCCGTCAGGAAATGATTGCCCGCTTCGGCGGCGACGTGGTCAACAAGGGTTACCACGTGACCACCACGATCAATGCCGAGCTGCAGACCGCGGCCAACCTGTCGGTGCGCGATGGCCTGCTGGCCTACGACCACCGCCACGGCTGGCACGGGGTGGAGCAGCACGTGGAGGTCCCGGCCGATGCCGATGCCGCCGCGCTGGCCACCAAGCTGGCCGGGATCCCGGCGCAGACCGGCCTGCTGCCGGCCATCGTGGCGGCCACCGCCGCCGATGGCAGCGCCACCGTGGTGCTGGGCAACCGCAGCGAAGTGGTGCTGCCGGCCAGCGCCGCCCGCTGGACCAACAAGACCCCGGCCAAGCTGGTCACCCGCGGCGACATCGTGCGGGTGCGCGCCGGTGAGAAGGAAGGCGAGTGGCTGCTCGACCAGATCCCGCGCGGCCAGGCCGCCCTGGTCTCGCTGGACGCCGAAAACGGGGCCCTGAAGGCGCTGGTCGGCGGCTTCAGCTTCTCCGGCAACAAGTTCAACCGTGCCACCCAGGCGCGCCGTCAGCCGGGGTCGAGCTTCAAGCCCTTCATCTACGCGGCCGCCTTCGACAAGGGCTTCAATCCGGCCTCGATCGTGCTCGATGCCCCGGTCGTGTTCCGCGACCGCCGTGGCAAGACCTGGTCGCCGCAGAACGACGGCGGCGGCTTCCGCGGCCCGATGCGCCTGCGTGAGGCACTGGTGCAGTCGCGCAACCTGGTCTCGGTGCGCCTGCTCGATGGCATGGGCGTGGATTACGCGCGCAAGTACATCAGCGAGTTCGGCTTCGCCGAGGCCGAGCTGCCGCCGAATTTGTCGATGTCGCTGGGCACCGCCTCGCTGACCCCGCTCTCGGTGGCGCGCGGCTATGCGGTGTTCGCCAACGGCGGCTCGCGCGTGGACACCTGGCTGATCGACCGGGTGACCGACCGTGACGGCGTGGAAGTGTTCAAGGAGAACCCGGCCATCGCCTGCCGCGACTGCGCCGGCAGCAGCGGCGTGCCGGTCAGCCAGGTGGTGGACGGCTTCAACTTCGGCTCCGCGCCCGCGGCCAACGCCGCACCGGCCAAGCCGCAGCAGGCGGCCGCCGTCGAAGCGCCGGTACCGGTCAACCCGGATGCCAAGGTCGCCCCGCGTGCGATCGATGCCCGCACCGCGTACCAGCTCAACTCGATGATGCGCGACGTGGTCCAGCGCGGCACCGGCACCGCGGCCAAGGTGCTCGGCCGTGAAGACGTGGGCGGCAAGACCGGCTCGACCAACGATCACCGCGATGCCTGGTTCTCCGGTTTCGGTGGCCCGTACGCGACCACCGTGTGGGTCGGCCGCGACGACTTCCGCTCGCTCGGCTACCGCGAGTACGGCGGCCGCGCCGCGCTGCCGATCTGGATCGAGTACATGCGCGTCGCGCTGAAGGACACCCCGATCGCGCAGAACGAGCCGCCCTCGGGCATGGTCCAGGCCACGCTCAACGGCGCGACCGAGTGGGTCAAGGTGGAGGACATGGAGAAGCTGGAGGAGTACGACTTCAACAGCCAGACCCCGCAGGCCGACGACGCCGCGTTCGATATCTTCTGACCGCATGCGCCGGGTACGCCCGGCGCCGCGATGGAATACAGGCCGGGCATTGCCCGGCCTTTTTTTGGTTCTTTTCCATCGGCATGGCAAGCATGGAGCGCGCTCTGTATCTTTGCAGGCGCGGCGCCCAGCGAGTCGGGCGCTGGGCGCCTGGGAAAAATCAAGGAGGAGGCCGTCGCCGTCAGGCGGCGGCCGGGGGACATTCGCCGAGGGGCCTGCCGGTCGCTGCGGGGCGGGCACCGCGCGGCATGGCTACCTGCCTGTCACATCGCCGGTGTACATTGCCGGGCAGGTCGCCAAGGAGTACCGGTCATGCATCGAGCCCGTCAGCATGCAGCCACCCAGACCCGTGAGCGTCGCCATCAGCTGGCGCATGAAGCCGCCCGTCTGATGGCCGAGGGCGGCATCCGCGACTATCACCAGGCCAAGCTCAAGGCCGCCACCCGGCTCGGCATCCATGACGATGCCTCCCTGCCCCGCAACACCGAGATCGAAGACGCCCTGCGCGAGTATCAGCGCCTGTTCGCCGGTGCCGACCATGGCGCGCAGCTGCGCCAGCGCCGCGAGGCCGCCCTGCGCGCGATGGATTTCCTGCAGGGGTTCTCACCGCGCCTGTGCGGCCCGGTGCTGGATGGCACCGCCGATGCCAACAGCCCCGTGCAGTTGCAGGTACACAGCGATGATGCCGATGCCGTGCAACGCTACCTCGATGAGCATGGCATCCCGGCCGAATCGCGCACGCGTCGGCTGCGGCTGGACCGCGAACGCAGCCTGGATGCGCCAGTCTGGGTATTCAGTGCCGAGGACCTGACCTTCGACATCGCCGTGCTGCCTTACGATGGCCTGCGCCAACCGCCGCTGTCGGCCATCGATGAGAAGCCGATGCGGCGCGCGTCGGCCGCGCAGCTGCGTGAGCTGCTGGCCGACGGCGAGATCGAGGGTTACCTGGGCAGCCGCTGAGACCACGCGCGGCCTCCCTCAGGCCTCGGCGAACGGGACCAGAAAGCGCTCGATCGCCGCAACCAAGGCCAACGGCGTTTCGTTCATCGGGTAGTGACCCGCACTTTCCAGCACCTCCAGGGTCGCCTGCCGATAGCGGCTCAGGTAGGTCCTTTCCATGAGGGCGGCGTTGAACACCGGATCGTGCTCACCGATCAGTACCTTAACCGGGTGCCGGCCGATGATCTCCGTGCGGAAGTCCGTGTCCGCCCAGGCCGGGAAGTACGCCGCGAATGCCTCCGGCGACGCGTGCGCCATCGAGTACTGCGCCTTCCAGTCCAGCCACGCGGCGGGCAACCGCCCACCGGTGCTGCGATCGATGATGCCCCGGCGGATGCTCACGCTGCCCGCGGCCGCTTCAAGCAACTGCCGCGTGGGTGAATCGTAGGCGATGCCGCCGCACGGCACGGGGGCCACGGCGACGAGCGCGCGCACGCGATCCGGGGCGAGCACCGCGATCCGCTCGATGGCCATGCCGCCCATCGAATGCCCGATCAGGCTGAAGGTCTCGATGCCCAGCGTGTCGGCCAAGGTCAGCGCGTCGTTGGCGATCTCGTCGATCGTGTAGTCACCGGGCACCCCGCGCATGCCACCGTAGCCGCGGCAGTCCATGAACACATAGGTGAACTCCTCACCGGACAGCCACGGCTCGATGGGTTCGAACGCATGCGCGTCGCCAAACCAGCCGTGCAGGACCAGGACAGGATGGGCGCCAGTGCCGACGCGATGAAAGGTAGTGGGCATGGCTGCACCGTGCAGGTGTGAGGTGGGGCCGCGATGTTAGGGCGGCGGCACGTGGCCCGCCGTCGATATCAGGCCGATGGCGATAGAATCCGGGCCATGCGCAATACCCTGCTCGATCCCTTTGAAGATCTACCGCGCGCCGTGGTGGTCACCGCCAACGACTACGCCGCCGGATCCGTCTTCCCCGATCACGCGCATCGGCGCGGTCAGTTCGCGTTCGCCTCGCGCGGCACCATCAGCCTCACCACACCCGAAGGACACTGGCTGGTGCCACCACAGCGTGCCTGCTGGGTGCCGGCAGGCGTCGCGCATGCCATGGCGATGCGTGGCCCGGTCACGATGCTCAATGTGTTCGTGGCAGCGGACGAAGTGGCGCTGGTCGGCTTGCCTGCGCGCTGCGGCGTGTATGCCGTATCGGCGCTGCTGCGGCACCTGATGGACGATGCGGTCGATCTGCCGGCACTGTACGACCTGGAGGGGCGTGCCGGCCGGCTGATGCAGTTGCTGGTCGCGGAGATCGCCGCGATGCCACGGCTGTCACTGCATGCACCGCTGCCCCGCGACCCGCGCCTGGCGCGCGCCTGCCAGCCGCTGTTCGATGCGCCCTCGATCGCCGCCTCGCTCGATGAGGTCGCCGCCGAAGCGGGCATGAGCCGACGCACGTTCACCCGCCAGTTCCGCGCGGACACCGGGGTGGGGTTTGCCGAATGGCGCCAGCAGGTCTGCCTGCTCGCCGCGATCGAACGCCTGGGTGCCGGGCAGCCGGTCACCCGGGTCGCACTGGATCTGGGATACGCCAGCCCAAGTGCGTTCTCGTCGGCGTTCCGTCGCGTGCTGGGGGAACCGCCCAGCCGCTATGTGGAAACACGCTGAGGGCCGCCGGACGATGAACGCAGAACGCCCCGCAATGCCGGGCGTCTGACGGTGCAGGGAGATCAGCGCGTGCCGATGATCCGCACATGCTCCACATCAATATCGGTGGGCTTGAAGCGATGGGTATCGACTTCTCCCTGCAACTCCACCACGGTCGTCGCGCTGACGGGCTGCCGGTCAGGCAGATCCTTGTCATCGATCTCGACGTCGATCTCGCCGGTGGCATCCTTGAAGCGATAGCGTTCGTGGCCGATCTTGGCGATCAGCGTGCCCTGCAGCACGACGGGCTGGTCATCGCGCTGGTCGCGTGCTTCGGCGACGGTGGTGACCGCGCTGGTCGCGCCAGGGCCGGTGTACTGGGCATGTGCGCCGGCGCTGACCAGGCTCAGCGGTGCGGCGATGAGGACAACAGCGATCAAACGATTCATGAGGGACTCCATGGGCGTGAGGGTGACCGCCAAGGTTGTACCTCGATCGAAGTGAGGCCCATGCAACAAGTACGAAAAGAGGTGCCCGGCGGCGCCCCAAAAAAAAC
>NZ_JBSPHX010000005.1:0-16465 GCF_053847245.1 Stenotrophomonas sp. Ker107b
TGCCTTTTCTTCCGGCGCGGCGTCGATCGAGGAGTAATCCTTGAACTCGCCACCGAAGCGCTCGGCACCGATCTTGGTCAGTGCAGCGGTCAGCGTGGTCTTGCCGTGATCGACGTGACCGATGGTGCCGACGTTGACGTGCGGCTTGGTGCGCTCGAACTTACCCTTTGCCATTGTTGTATACCTTGGATGTCAGAAATAAGGAGGTGAAGGCCTGAGCTTACGCTCAGGACTTCTTGATCACGGTTTCAGCGATGTTCGACGGAGCCGGCTCGTAATGGTCGAATTCCATCGTGAAGGTTGCGCGACCCTGGGTCTGCGAACGCAGCGAGGTGGCGTAGCCGAACATTTCGCCCAGCGGAATCATCGCATTGATGATTTCAGCCGAACCGTCACCGGTCACGCTCGAACCCTGCAGCATGCCGCGACGACGGCTGACGTCGCCCATCACGTCACCCTGATAGTCGCTCGGGGTCACGATCTCGACCTTCATGATCGGCTCCAGCAGGACCGGCTTGGCCTTGGAGAAGCCCTGCTTGAAGGCCATCGAGGAGGCCAGCTTGAACGCCATTTCCGAGGAGTCGACGTCATGGTACGAGCCGAAGACCAGCTTGACCTTGACGTCCACGACCGGGAAGCCCGCCAGCGGACCGCTGGTGATGGTTTCGCGCAGACCCTTTTCGATCGACGGAATGAATTCCTTCGGAATCACGCCACCGGTGATGTCGTTGATGAACAGGAAGTCGTCCTTGATCAGCGGCCCGATCTTCGGGTCGGCACGATCTTCAGCGGTGATCGGCGACAGCTCGATCACGACGTGACCGTACTGACCCTTACCACCGGACTGCTTGGCGTGCTTGTAGTCCGACTTCACGTCCGCCATCTGGATGGTTTCGCGGTACGCAACCTGCGGCTTGCCGACGTTGGCTTCAACGTTGAACTCGCGCTTCATGCGATCCACGATGATGTCCAGGTGCAGCTCGCCCATGCCCGAGATGATGGTCTGGCCGGATTCTTCGTCGGTCTTGACGCGGAACGACGGATCTTCCTGGGCCAGACGGCCAAGGGCCAGACCCATCTTTTCCTGGTCGGACTTGGTCTTCGGTTCGACAGCCATCGAGATGACCGGCTCCGGGAACACCATGCGCTCCAGGATGATCGGATGGTCCTGCGAGCACAGGGTGTCGCCGGTGGTGGTGTCCTTCAGACCCACGGCCGCGGCGATGTCACCGGCCAGCACTTCCTTGATCTCTTCGCGATCGTTGGAATGCATCTGCAGGATGCGGCCGATGCGCTCCTTCTTGCCCTTGACCGAGTTCAGCAGCTGGTCGCCGGCATTGAGGGTGCCCGAGTAGACACGGAAGAAGGTCAGCGCGCCGACGAACGGATCGGTGATGATCTTGAAGGCCAGCGCCGAGAACGGTGCCTTGTCATCCGACTTGCGGCTCAGGGCGATGCTTTCGTCGTCCACATCGGTACCGGTCACGTCCGGCACGTCGATCGGCGACGGCAGCAGCTGCACCACGCCGTCCAGCATGGCCTGCACGCCCTTGTTCTTGAACGCCGAGCCGCAGTACATCGGCACGATGTCGGTGGCCAGGGTGCGCACGCGCAGGGCTTCGACGATCTCGGCCTCGGTCAGCTCTTCGCCGCCCAGGTACTTTTCCATCAGCTCTTCGCTGGCTTCAGCGGCAGCTTCGATCATGTAGGTACGGGCCTCTTCGGCCTCCGCCTGCATGTCCGCCGGGATCTCCAGGTACTCGAACTTCATGCCCTGCGAGGCTTCATCCCAATGGATGGCCTTCATCTTGATGAGGTCGACCACGCCCTTGAAGTTTTCTTCGGCGCCGATCGGCAGCTGCATCGGGACGGCAACGGCACCCAGCTTGGCCTTCAGCTGACCAACGACCTTGGTGAAGTTCGCGCCGGTGCGGTCCATCTTGTTGACGAACGCGATGCGCGGCACCTTGTACCGGTTGGCCTGGCGCCACACGGTTTCCGACTGCGGCTGCACGCCACCGACGGCACACAGCACGAAGACGGCGCCATCGAGCACGCGCAGCGAGCGCTCAACTTCGATGGTGAAGTCGACGTGTCCGGGGGTGTCGATGATGTTGAAGCGGTGCTCCGGCAGGGACTTGTCCATGCCCTTCCAGAACGCGGTGGTGGCAGCGGACTGGATCGTGATGCCACGCTCCTGCTCCTGCTCCATCCAGTCCATGGTGGCAGCGCCGTCATGCACTTCACCGATCTTGTGGCTCTTGCCGGTGTAGAACAGGATGCGCTCGGACGTGGTGGTCTTGCCGGCATCGATGTGGGCCATGATGCCGAAATTGCGGTAACGCTCGATGGGAGTGGTGCGGGCCACGGGAGCCTCTCAATTTCTTGGAATTCGGATGGCCGAACGCCGCCTTTCGGCGGCCTTCGGATTGGCGCGGCACCCCAGGTGCCGCGGGGCAGCACCTAGATGGTGCTGCCGTGCCTGTTTTGCAAGGCCGTCAAACTCACCAGCGGTAGTGCGCGAAGGCCTTGTTGGCTTCGGCCATGCGGTGGGTTTCTTCGCGCTTCTTGATAGCGCCACCACGATTTTCCGAGGCGTCCAGCAGTTCGGCAGCCAGCTTCTTCGGCATGGTGTTCTCACCACGCTTACGCGCCGAGTCGATCAGCCAACGCATGGCCAGCGCCATCTTGCGCGACGAACGCACTTCGACCGGCACCTGGTAGGTGGCACCACCGACACGGCGGGACTTGACTTCGACCGACGGAGCCACGTTTTCCAGAGCCTTCTGAACCAGCTCGACGGAATTCGGGTTCTTTTCGCCGATCACGTCCATGGCACCGTAGACGATCTTTTCAGCGACCGACTTCTTGCCGCTCAGCATCACCATATTGATGAAACGAGCGATGGTTTCACTTCCGTGCTTCGGATCCGGCAGGACAGAGCGCTGCGGCGTATTACCTTTACGAGACATGTGTACTTTCCCTTAGCTCTTCGGACGCTTGGCGCCGTACTTGGAACGGCCCTGGCGACGCTTGGCAACGCCGGAGGCGTCCAGCGAGCCACGCACGGTGTGGTAACGCACACCCGGCAGATCCTTGACGCGACCGCCACGGATGAGGACCACGGAGTGCTCCTGCAGGTTGTGGCCTTCGCCGCCGATGTAGCTAATCACTTCTTCCTGGTTGGTCAGGCGAACCTTGGCAACCTTGCGAAGCGCCGAGTTCGGCTTCTTCGGAGTGGTGGTGTACACGCGCGTGCAGACACCACGGCGCTGGGGGCACTTATCGAGGGCCGGGGAGGCACTCTTATAAGTGGTTGCCTGCCGCGGCTTGCGGACAAGCTGATTGATCGTCGCCATCAGTATGTTCTTCTGAGAGAGGCCAATGAAAAGACTGGCCATGAATGCGGAAATGTGCGAGCAGGCGAAAGACCGGCCTGCTGAGACAGACGATTGTAGCAACCCGGCGAAAACGCAGTCAAATGCGCACACGCCAAGCCAGCCCTGATCCCGGGCCGTTACAGGGGAGCCTTTTCCATGCCCCCCGTTCAGGTTGTCAAGCCGGTCCTTTGAAAGACCGGCGGGCATCCTACCTCATCGACAGGCATCCCACCAGTGGCCGGTGCCGTCGATTTGCCGGGAAGGGGCCGACCGGAGTCGGCACCCTGCCCTGCCGCGGGCCCGGCCGGAGCCGGGCCTGCGTATTACTCGTCGCTGCCCGGCGCCTGCTCGGCGTCGGTCGGCTCGACGGCCACGGCGGCAACAGCAGCCACCTCAGCCACCGCCGGCGTGCTGCCGGACAGGGTCTGCATTTCCGAGTCGGTCAGCCCGGAGGCGTTGCGACGACGGTTGGCGTGGTACGCCAGGCCCGTACCGGCCGGAATCAGACGGCCGACGATGACGTTTTCCTTCAGGCCGCGCAGGTTGTCCGAGGTGCCGCGGACAGCCGCTTCGGTCAGCACGCGGGTGGTTTCCTGGAACGAGGCCGCCGAGATGAACGACTCGGTCGCCAGCGACGCCTTGGTGATACCCAGCAGGACCGGATCGAAACGGGCCGGCAGCTCGTTGCGGGTGGCCAGGCGGGCATTTTCCTCGATGACGCGCTGGCGCTCGGCCTGCTCGCCATTCAGGAACTTGCTGGTGCCCTGATCGGTGATCTCGACCTTGCGCAGCATCTGGCGGGTGATCACCTCGATGTGCTTGTCGTTGATCTTCACGCCCTGCAGGCGGTACACGTCCTGGATTTCCTTGACCAGGTAAGCCGCCAGCGGCTCGACACCCAGCAGACGCAGGATGTCCTGCGGGCTCGGCTCGCCGTCCACGACGGTTTCACCCTTGGTCACATGCTCACCTTCGAACACGATGACCTGGCGGTACTTCGGAATCAGCTCTTCGTGTTCCGAACCATCGGTGTCCTTGATGATCAGGCGCTGCTTGCCCTTGGTGTCCTTACCGAAGCTGATGATGCCCGAGCGCTCGGCCAGGATCGCCGGATCCTTCGGCTTGCGTGCTTCGAACAGATCGGCGACGCGCGGCAGACCACCAGTGATGTCACGGGTCTTGGACGCTTCCTGCGGGATCTTGGCGACCACGTCACCCACGCCGACGGCGGCGCCGTCCTGCAGGTTGACGATCGAGCGCGGCGGCAGCAGGTACTGCGCCGGCAGATCCGTGTTCGGAATGGTCAGATCGTTGCCGTTCTTGTCCACGATACGCACGATCGGGCGCAGGTCCTTCGCCTGCGAACCACGACGCTTCGGATCGGTGATTTCACGCGACGCCAGGCCGGTCAGTTCGTCGGTCTTCTCGATGACGGTGACGCCGTCGATGAAGTCGATGAAGCGGATGAAACCAGCCACTTCGGACACGATCGGGTGGTTATGCGGGTCCCAGTTGGCCACGGTCTGGCCAGCCTTGACCGCATCACCGTCCTTGGAGGTGATGGTCGCGCCGTACGGCAGCTTGTAACGCTCACGCTCACGGCCGTGGGCATCGAGCACCGACATTTCGCCCGAACGCGAGACCGCCACCAGCGAACCGCTGGCGTGCTCGACCGACTTCAGGTTGTTGAACTTCACCGAACCGGTGGTCTTGACGGTGATGTTGTCGACCGCAGCAGCTCGCGACGCCGCACCACCGATGTGGAACGTACGCATGGTCAGCTGGGTACCCGGCTCACCGATCGACTGCGCAGCGATGACGCCGACCGCTTCGCCGATGTTGACGATGTGGCCGCGGGCCAGATCGCGACCGTAGCAGTGTGCGCAGACGCCGAACGGCGAGGCGCAGCTGATGGTCGAACGGACCTTGACCGACTGCACCGAGGCGTCTTCCAGCTTGGCCACCCACTGCTCGTCGAGCAGGGTGTTGCGGGTCACGATCGGATCTTCGTCGTTGCCCGGCAGGAACACGTCCTCGGCCACGACACGACCCAGCACGCGGTCCTTCAACGGCTCCACGACGTCGCCGCCTTCCACGATCGGGGTCATGGTCAGGCCTTCGGTGGTACCGCAATCCACCTCGGTGATGACCACGTCCTGCGCCACGTCGACCAGACGACGGGTCAGGTAACCCGAGTTCGCCGTCTTCAGCGCGGTATCGGCCAGACCCTTACGGGCACCGTGGGTGGAGTTGAAGTACTCCTGCACGTTCAGGCCTTCACGGAAGTTCGCCTTGATGGGCGTTTCGATGATCGAGCCATCCGGTCGCGCCATCAGGCCACGCATACCGGCCAGCTGACGGATCTGCGCCTGCGAACCACGGGCACCGGAGTCGGCCATGATGTACAGCGAGTTCATCGACTTCTGGTCGATGGTCTCGCCTTCGGCATTGACCACCTTCTCGGTACCGATGGTGTCCATCATCGCCTTGGCGATGCGTTCATTGGTGCGCGACCAGATGTCGACCACCTTGTTGTAGCGCTCGCCGGCGGTGACCAGGCCGGACTGGTACTGCTCCTGGATTTCCAGCACTTCGGCTTCGGCCTCGGTGAGGATGCCGCGCTTCTCGTCCGGAATCAGCATGTCGTCGATGCCGATCGACACGCCAGCGCGGGTTGCGTAGGCGAAGCCGGTGTACATCAGCTTATCGGCGAACACGACCGTGTCCTTCAAGCCCAGCTGACGGTAGCTGGAGTTGATCAGGCGGCTGATGTTCTTCTTGGTCAGCTCGGTGTTGGCCAGCGCGAACGGCAGGCCTTCCGGCAGGATTTCAGCCAGCAGGGCGCGACCGATCGTGGTGTCCACGATCGAGGTCTTGTTCTGCTTGTTGCCTTCCTCGTCGGTCACCACTTCGGTGATGCGGACCTTGACGCGTGCGTGCAGTTCCACCACGCGGTTGTCGTAGGCGCGCTTGACTTCGGCGATGTTGGCGAAGGCCATGCCCTCGCCTTTCTTGTTCACCAGCGAGCGGGTCATGTAGTACAGACCCAGCACGACGTCCTGCGACGGCACGATGATCGGCTCGCCGTTGGCCGGCGACAGGATGTTGTTGGTGGACATCATCAGCGCACGCGCTTCCAGCTGGGCTTCCAGCGAGAGCGGCACGTGGACGGCCATCTGGTCACCGTCGAAGTCGGCGTTGAACGCGGTGCAGACCAGCGGATGCAGCTGGATGGCCTTGCCTTCGATCAGGACCGGCTCGAACGCCTGGATGCCCAGACGGTGCAGGGTCGGCGCACGGTTCAGCATCACCGGATGTTCGCGGATGACCTCTTCCAGGATGTCCCAGACTTCGGCTTCTTCGCGCTCGACCAGCTTCTTGGCGGCCTTGATGGTGGTGGCCAGGCCACGACGCTGCAGCTTGGCGAAGACGAACGGCTTGAACAGTTCCAGCGCCATCTTCTTCGGCAGGCCGCACTGGTGCAGGCGCAGGTACGGACCGACCACGATGACCGAACGGCCCGAGTAGTCCACGCGCTTGCCCAGCAGGTTCTGACGGAAGCGACCCTGCTTGCCCTTGATCATGTCGGCCAGCGACTTGAGCGGGCGCTTGTTGGTGCCGGTGATGGCACGGCCGCGACGGCCGTTGTCCAGCAGCGCATCGACCGATTCCTGCAGCATGCGCTTTTCATTGCGCACGATGATGTCCGGCGCGTTCAGCTCGAGCAGGCGGCGCAGGCGGTTGTTACGGTTGATGACGCGGCGGTACAGGTCGTTCAGATCGGAGGTCGCGAAGCGGCCACCGTCCAGCGGCACCAGCGGACGCAGGTCCGGCGGCAGCACCGGCAGCACGGTCATGACCATCCACTCCGGACGGTTGCCCGACTCGAGGAAGGCCTCGACCAGCTTGATGCGCTTGGTCAGTCGCTTGAGCTTGGTTTCCGAACCGGTGCTGGCGATTTCTTCGCGCAGGCGGATCATCTCCGACTGCAGGTCGATGGTGCGCAGCAGTTCGTACACGGCCTCGGCGCCCATGGCGGCATCGAAGTCGTCGCCATGTTCCTGGCGGGCCTGCAGGTACTGTTCTTCGGTCAGCAGCTGGCGGCGCTCCAGGGCGGTCAGGCCCGGCTCGGTCACCACATACGCTTCGAAGTACAGCACGCGCTCGATGTCACGCAGGGTCATGTCCAGCATCAGGCCGATGCGCGAGGGCAGCGACTTGAGGAACCAGATGTGCGCGACCGGCGAGGCCAGGTCGATGTGACCCATGCGCTCGCGGCGCACCTTTGCCAGGGTGACTTCGGTGCCGCACTTTTCGCAGACAACGCCGCGGTGCTTCATGCGCTTGTACTTGCCGCACAGGCACTCGTAGTCCTTGACCGGTCCGAAGATGGCGGCGCAGAACAGGCCGTCACGTTCCGGCTTGAAGGTACGGTAGTTGATGGTTTCCGGCTTCTTCACTTCGCCGAAGGACCACGAACGGATCAGGTCCGGCGAGGCCAGCGCGATCTTGATCGCGTCGAAGTCCAGCGTCTGACGCTGCTGGTTGAAGAGGTTGAGCAAGTCTTTCATGGTGTTTCTCCGAAAGGAGGAAATCTTGTCGATGGGGCTGTCGGTTCAGATGTGGCGGCGCGGCTGCCGGGGCAGCCGCGCCTGCGCGATCAGTTGCCGTCCAGTTCCATGTTGATGGCCAGCGAGCGGATTTCCTTCACGAGCACGTTGAAGGATTCCGGCATGCCCGCGACCATCTCGTGCTCACCGTCGACGATGTTCTTGTACATCTGGTTGCGGCCCTGCACGTCATCGGACTTCACCGTCAGCATTTCCTGCAGGGTGTAGGCCGCGCCGTAGGCTTCCAGCGCCCAGACTTCCATTTCACCGAAGCGCTGGCCACCGAACTGCGCCTTGCCGCCCAGCGGCTGCTGGGTAACGAGCGAGTACGGGCCGGTCGAACGGGCGTGCATCTTGTCGTCGACCAGGTGGTTCAGCTTCAGGTAGTGCATGTAGCCCACGGTGGTGTGGCGATCGAATGCCTCACCGGTGCGGCCGTCATACAGCTGGGTCTGGCCGCTCAGCGGCAGGTCGGCCAGGGCAAGCATGTGCTTGATCTCGGCTTCGGTCGCACCGTCGAACACCGGCGTTGCCATCGGCACGCCGTCGGTCAGGTTGGCGGCCAGGCGCAGCAGCTCCTCATCGCTGAACTGGGTCAGGTCGACGTGGTTGGCGTGCTGGGTCTTGTCGTGGTTGTACACCTCGTCCAGGAACTTGCGCAGGTCGTTGATCGCGGCCTGGGCTTCCAGCATGCCCTGGATCTTGCGACCCAGGCCCTTGGCGGCCCAACCCAGATGCACTTCCAGAATCTGGCCGATGTTCATACGCGACGGCACGCCCAGCGGGTTCAGCACGATGTCCACGGTTTCGCCCGAGGCCATGTACGGCATGTCTTCGACCGGCACCACGTTGGAGACCACACCCTTGTTGCCGTGGCGGCCTGCCATCTTGTCACCCGGCTGGATGCGACGCTTCACGGCCAGGAAGACCTTGACCATCTTCAGCACGCCCGGGGCCAGATCATCGCCCGCGGTGATCTTGCCGCGCTTGTCGGCGAAGCGACGCTCGAATTCCTTCTCGTGCGCCTGGATCTGCTTCTGGGCGCGTTCGATGGCTTCGGAGGCGTCCTCGTCCTTCATGCGCAGCGCGAACCAGTCCGCCTTCTTCAGGCCATCCAGGTACGCCTCGGTAACGGTGTCGCCCTTCTTCAGGTTGGCACCGCCGTTGACCACCTTGCCCACGATCTGCGAACGCAGACGGGCGTAGATGGCGCCTTCCAGGATGCGGAACTGGTCGTCGAAGTCCTTCTTGACGCGCTTGATTTCAGACTCTTCGATCTGACGGGCGCGCTTGTCCTTCTCGATACCGTCGCGGGTGAAGACCTGCACGTCGATGACGGTGCCGTCCATGCCCGGCGGCACGCGCAGCGAGCTGTCCTTCACGTCCGAGGCCTTCTCGCCGAAGATCGCGCGCAGCAGCTTCTCTTCCGGGGTCAGCTGGCTTTCGCCCTTCGGGGTGACCTTGCCGACCATGATGTCGCCGGCGCGGACTTCGGCACCGATGTACACCACACCGCTCTCATCCAGGCGGTTCAGGGCCTGCTCGGAGACGTTCGGGATGTCGGCGGAGATTTCCTCCGGCCCCAGCTTGGTGTCGCGCGCAACGCAGGTCAGCTCTTCGATGTGGATCGTGGTGTAACGATCCTCTTCCACCACACGCTCGGAAAGCAGGATGGAGTCTTCGAAGTTGTAGCCGTTCCACGGCATGAAGGCGATCAGCATGTTCTGGCCCAGGGCCAGTTCACCGATGTCGGTGGACGGACCGTCAGCCAGCACGTCGCCACGCGCCACCACGTTGCCCACTTCCACCAGCGGACGCTGGTTGATGCAGGTGTTCTGGTTGGAGCGGGTGTACTTGATCAGGTTGTAGATATCCACGCCGGCGTCGGTCGCGTCGGTGATCTCCACTTCGTTGACCTTGACCACGATGCGGCCGGCGTCGATCTGCACGATCTCGCCGCCACGACGGGCGTTCACGGTCACACCGGAGTCACGCGCCACAGCGCGTTCGATACCGGTACCCACCAGCGGCTTCTGGGCACGCAGGGTCGGCACGGCCTGACGCTGCATGTTGGCGCCCATCAGTGCGCGGTTGGCGTCATCGTGCTCCAGGAACGGGACGAGCGCGGCAGCGATCGACACGGTCTGCATCGGCGAGACGTCCATGAAGTGGACCTCTGCCGGCGGCTTGAGCAGCGACTCACCCTGGAAACGGCACGGCACGAACTGCTCGGTGAGCATGCTCTTGGCATCGGTCAGGGCGTTGGCCTGGGCGATGACGTACTCGTTTTCTTCGATGGCCGACAGGAATTCGATCTCGTCGGAGACCTTGCCGTCAGCAACCTTGCGGTACGGGGTCTCGAGGAAGCCGTACTGGTTGGTGCGGGCGTACACGGCCAGCGAGTTGATCAGACCGATGTTCGGGCCTTCCGGCGTTTCGATGGTGCAGACGCGGCCGTAATGGGTCGGATGCACGTCGCGCACTTCGAAGCCGGCGCGTTCGCGGGTCAGACCGCCCGGGCCCAGGGCCGAGACGCGACGCTTGTGCGTCACTTCCGACAGCGGGTTGTTCTGATCCATGAACTGGGACAGCTGCGAGGAGCCGAAGAACTCCTTGATGGCTGCAGCGACCGGCTTGGCGTTGATCAGCTCCTGCGGGGTCAGGCCTTCGGACTCGGCCATCGACAGGCGTTCCTTGACCGCGCGCTCGACGCGGACCAGGCCCACGCGGAACACGTTCTCGGCCATTTCACCGACCGAACGCACGCGACGGTTGCCCAGGTGATCGATGTCATCGACCACGCCACGACCGTTGCGGATCTCGGTCAGGACCTTGATCACTTCCAGGATGTCGGAGGTGTCGGCGTGCTCGGCGACCAGGCGCTTGGACTCTTCGTCGTTGCGCTCACCGAAGTACTTGCGGTCGTACAGCACGGCTTCGCCGGTGACAGCCTTGCGGCCGACACGACGGTTGAACTTCATGCGACCGACCGTGGACAGGTCATAGCGCTCGAAGGTGAAGAACAGGTTGTGGAACAGGTTCTGCGCGGCATCCTTGGTCGGCGGCTCGCCCGGACGCATCATGCGGTAGATCTCGACCAGGGCTTCCAGCTGGGTCTTGGTCGGATCGATGCGCAGGGTGTTGGACAGGTACGGGCCACGATCCAGATCGTTCACCCACAGGGTGCCCACGGCATCCACACCGGCCTTGCGGAAGGCCTGCAGCTGCTCGTCGGTGATTTCGTCGTTGGCCTGGGCCAGCAGTTCACCGGTGTTGGCATCGACCACGTCGTGCGACAGGATGCGGCCGACGATGTAATCGTCCGGCACGGCCAGGGCGGCGATGCCCGAGGCTTCCAGCTGCTTGACGTGACGCGCGGTGATGCGCTTGCCGGCTTCCACGATGACCTTGTCACCGTCAGCCAGGTCGAAGTTCAGGGTCTCGCCGCGCAGACGCTCGGCCACCAGTTCCAGCTGCACGCCTTCATCGGGGTTGATGTGGAACGTGTTGATCTCGAAGAACTCGGCCAGCATCTCTTCGTTGCTGTAACCCAGCGCACGCAGCAGGATCGACACCGGCAGTTTGCGGCGACGATCGATACGGGTGAACAGGGCATCCTTCGGGTCGAACTCGAAGTCCAGCCAGGAACCGCGGTACGGGATGATGCGGGCGCTGTACAGCAGCTTGCCCGAGCTGTGGGTCTTGCCACGGTCGTGGTCGAAGAACACACCCGGCGAACGGTGCAGCTGCGAGACGATCACGCGCTCGGTACCGTTCACGATGAAGGTGCCGTTCTCGGTCATCAGCGGGATCTCGCCGAGGTAGACCTCCTGCTCCTTCACGTACTTGATGGCCTTGGTCGACGACTCACGGTCGTAGATCACCAGGCGCACGGTCACGCGCAGCGGTGCGCCGTAGCTCATGCCACGCTGGCGGCACTCGCGCTCGTCGAACACCGGATCGCCGAGCTTGTAGCCGACGTATTCCAGGGCAGCGTTGCCGCTGTAGCTGGAAATCGGGAACACCGACTTCAGGGCGGCATGCAGGCCGTGGTCCGTGCGCTTGGCCGGATCGACGTTTTCCTGCAGGAATTCACGGTAGGAATCGACCTGGATGGCAAGCAGGAACGGCACTTCGAGGATCGAGCGCTGCTTGCCGAAATCCTTGCGGATACGCTTCTTTTCGGTGAACGAATAAGACGTCATGAGGTATCACCTTGGCTGTGCGGATCGTGCGTCCACGACCCGAGGGGAAACTGAAATTGTCAGTTGGAAGTCGCTGGTATTGCCGGCACCAGCACGCCTTCTCCCGCTACTTCCAACTGCCAACTCGTCTGCATCCACTCCCCTGCCCGCGCGCCTGGGCGCCGCTGTGACGGGGGATGACCGCAGCCCGTGTTGGGCTCGTATTTCGGGTGTTGCGTGAAACGACCAAAGGCCGGGGGCTTACGCCCCCAGCCTTGGCTGCATCGCCGTGTTTCGATGGCGAGGCAAGGAACTGCTTACTTGACTTCGACAGTCGCGCCAGCAGCTTCCAGGTCCTTCTTGAACTTGGCAGCGTCGTCCTTCGAAGCGGCTTCCTTGATCATGCCGCCGGCTTCTGCCAGATCCTTCGCTTCCTTCAGGCCAAGGCCGGTGATGGCGCGGACAGCCTTGATGACTTCGACCTTCTTGTCGCCGGCCGACTTCAGGATGACGTCGAATTCGGTCTGCTCTTCAACAGCGGCAGCCGGGCCAGCAGCAGCAGCTGCGGCGACCGGAGCAGCGGCGGAGACGCCGAACTTCTCTTCGATGGCCTTGACCAGCTCCATCACTTCCATCAGGGACTTCTCGGCGATGGCGTCGACGATCTGTTCGTTGGTAAGGGACATTTTGATTACCTTTGGATAATTTTCTGGGTTGAGGTTCCGTTCGGAACCACGGAAACGTCGACTCAGGCGGTTTCGGCGACCGGCTCGGCAGCGTCAGCGGTTTCACCGCCACCCTGCTTGTCGGCCACGGCCTTGACGGCACGGGCGAACATCGTGGCCGGCTCGGCCAGGACGCGGGCCAGCATGGCCAGGGCCTGATCACGGGTCGGCAGCGAGGCCAGCACGTCGACATGGCCAGCCGGGAACAGTTCCCCGCCGATGGCCACGACCTTTGCCTGCAGCTTGTCGTTGGTCTTGGCAAAATCCTTGATCAGGCGACCGGCTGCGCCGGGCTCCTCGAGCGAGAACGCGTACAGCAGCGGACCGACGAGTGCGTCTTTGGCGCATTCGTATTCGGTACCTTCCACTGCACGTGCCGCCAGCGTGTTCTTGACAACTTTCAAGAAAACGCCGGTTTCGCGTGCCTGCTTGCGCATCGCGGTCATCTGGGAGACCGTGGTGCCAGCGTATTCGGCTGCGATCAAGGAGTGGGCCTTGGCGGCGACGTCTGCCAGCTCGGCGACTACTTCTTGCTTCTGGGACAGATTGAGAGCCATTGCACTCCTCCAATTGAACTCCGCTTACGGCTCCTGCCGTGTGCGGTCCTGGGCGGCATCCGTCCTGGACGCCGGGAACATCAGGTGATGTTCCAAGGGTGGGCCGTTCTAGACCTGGATGGCCAACCTGGGAAAACCCAGACGTGCGTAAACCAGAAAAACTCCAGAAGGGCACCATCTACGCAGGGTGATTCCCGAAAGAATCGATTAAGCGTTCGGTACTGCGCCGGCGGCGACTCCCTGCCAATGCGAGCATCCTTGCCCGTCGCCGGTATGTACTGACCGCGCCTGCGGTCTTTGACGGCTATCTCTGCAGGGCGAGCCCCACTCGGATTGCCTTCAAATATCGCGGGTACCGGACCTGGGCCCGGTACCCGCTTGAAACGATTACTTCAGCGACAGCGAGGACTGGTCGATGGTCACGCCCGGGCCCATCGTCGAGCTGACCGAAACCTTCTGCAGGTAGGTGCCCTTCGAGGTTGCCGGCTTGGCCTTGACCAGATCCATCAGCAGCGCCTGCAGGTTCAACTTCAGCGCGTCTTCGGCGAAGTCGGCCTTGCCGATGGTGCAATGGATGATGCCGGCCTTGTCAGTGCGGTAACGCACCTGACCCGACTTGGCATTCTTGACGGCTTCGCCCGGGTTGGCCGAAACGGTGCCGACCTTCGGGTTCGGCATCAGGCCGCGCGGGCCGAGCACGGTGCCCAGCTTACCCACGACGCGCATGGCGTCCGGGGTCGCGATGACGACGTCGTAGTTCAGATCGCCGGCCTGCATCTTCTCGGCCAGGTCGTCCATGCCCACGGCTTCAGCGCCAGCGGCCAGGGCTTCGTCAGCCTTGGCACCGGCCGGTGCGAAGACGGCAACGCGCACGCTCTTGCCGGTACCGGACGGCAGCACGGTGGAACCGCGCACCTGCTGGTCGGACTTCTTGGCGTCCACGCCCAGGCGCACAGCGACGTCGAAGGACTCGACGAACTTGGCCTTGGTAGCGGTCTTCAGGATCTTGATGGCGTCCTCGAAGGCGTATGCCTTGCCCGGGACGACGGCGGCCTTGATGGCCTTCTCACGCTTGGTCTGTGCCATCTTCTTAACCCTCTACCACGAGGCCCATGGAACGGGCAGAACCGGCGATGGTGCGCACCGCGGCATCCAGATCGGCAGCCGTCAGGTCTGCTTCCTTGGTCTTGGCGATCTCTTCGAGCTGCTTACGGGTCACCTTGCCCACCTTTTCGGTGTTCGGGCGCTTGGAACCCGAGGAGATACCTGCAGCCTTCTTGAGCAGCACGGCAGCCGGGGTGCTCTTGGTGATGAAGGTGAAGGTACGGTCCGAGTAGGCCGTGATGATGACCGGCACCGGCAGACCCGGCTCCAGCTTCTGCGTGGCGGCATTGAAGGCCTTGCAGAATTCCATGATGTTCAGGCCACGCTGACCCAGCGCAGGACCGACCGGCGGCGAGGGGTTGGCCTGACCGGCCTTCACCTGCAGCTTGATATAACCGACAACTTTCTTTGCCATGAGTATGCTCTCCGGGTGCTAGCGCCTTACGACAACAGGCTCCCCATCGGACCGGGAATCACGCGTCCCGGCATCGCGTTTTGAATTCACGCAGAAGGCCACCTCGCGGCGGCCCTTGCTTTTTGCCAGCTTCCTGGCAGGAAGCCGCGCACTATATCAGGTTTTTTCCGCCCTTGCCTCAAGGCTGACGGGCGCAGGCTGTTCAGGTTCCGGGCGGCCGCCCGGAACCCACTGCCCTCAGGCTCAGACGGCCTTTTCGACCTGGCCGAACTCGAGCTCGACCGGGGTGGCACGACCGAAGATCAGCACCGAGACGCGCAGACGGCTCTTCTCGTAGTTGACTTCCTCGACCACACCGTTGAAGTCGTTGAACGGACCTTCGGTGACACGGACCATCTGGCCCGGCTCGAACAGCACCTTCGGACGGGGCTTTTCCACACCTTCCTGAACGCGGTCCAGGATGGCAGCAGCCTCTTCATCACGGATCGGCAGCGGACGATCGGCGGTACCGCCGATGAAGCCCATCACCTTGGAGGTGTCCTTGACCAGGTGCCAGCTTTCGTTGTCGATGCGCGGGATACCGTTTTCTTCGTGGGTCTCGATCTGGACCAGCACGTAACCCGGGAAGAACTTGCGCTCGGAACGGCGCTTCTGGCCGGCGCGCATTTCGACCACTTCCTCGGTCGGGACCAGGACGTCACCGAAGCGCTCCTGCATCTCGTCACGCACGATGCGATCGCGCAGAGCCTGCGCAACCGACTTTTCGAAGCCCGAATAGGCGTGAACGACGTACCAACGCTTCACTGGTTTCTCCTTATCGACCCAGGAACCACTGGGTCAATTTCTGAATCACGAAGTCAAATCCGCCCAGCAGCAGGCTGAGGATGATCACCACAACGATCACCACCCAGGTCATGCGAATGGCTTCCTGGCGCGTCGGCCAGACCACCTTGCGCAGTTCGAAACGCGATTCGGAAAGGAATTCCCGCGTGTCGCGACCCTTGCCGGTCAGCAGGAACACGCCGAGGCCGGCCACCAGGCCAACGACAACGGCCAGACCGCGAAGCGGACCGGCCCATGCACTCTGGGAGGCATGCTCAGGAGCACCGAACCAATACCAAGCAAAAAGACCCGCCAGCACCAGGATCGCTGCGACGGCGTACTTGACGATGTCACCTCCAGTGGAGGCGTTGTCTTTGGAATGCTCGATCTTGCTGTTCATCCGGCTCTGGCTGCTGTGGCGGCATAGCCGCTGGAAGGGAGAAGTGGCACGCCAGGAGGGACTCGAACCCCCAACCTGCGGTTTTGGAGACCGCTGCTCTGCCAATTGAGCTACTGGCGTACTGAAAAAACTTGCCTTCCCTAAGACGGCGAAGGCGGACCGAGGTTCCCGGCCCGCCACTCGCGAGACCGGCAGCAGCGCTATGCGACCGCCGGTATTGCAGTATTACGCGATGATCTTGGAGACCACGCCGGCGCCGACGGTACGA
>NZ_JBSPHX010000006.1:0-5325 GCF_053847245.1 Stenotrophomonas sp. Ker107b
GGGTAAAAACCCTGGCGATGACCTACTCTCGCATGGCTTAGGCCACACTACCATCGGCGCAGCTGCGTTTCACTTCCGAGTTCGGGATGGGATCGGGTGGTTCCACAGCGCTAATTTCACCAGGGAGACAGTTGGAGCGTCGCCATCCTAAAGAAACGGATTAAGGCGCCTGCCTCTCGTAAGTCTTGTGACGTAGCGTGCACTTGGGATCTATCGACATGTCATGTCGGCCAAGGCAACTTGAGGTTATATGGTCAAGCCACACGGATCATTAGTATCAGTTAGCTCAATACATTGCTGTACTTACACACCTGACCTATCAACCACATAGTCTATATGGTTCCTTCAGGGGGCTTGTGCCCCGGGAGATCTCATCTTGAGGCGCGCTTCCCGCTTAGATGCTTTCAGCGGTTATCGCTTCCGAACATAGCTACCCGGCAATGCCACTGGCGTGACAACCGGAACACCAGAGGTTCGTCCACTCCGGTCCTCTCGTACTAGGAGCAGCCCCTCTCAAATCTCCAACGCCCATGGCAGATAGGGACCGAACTGTCTCACGACGTTCTGAACCCAGCTCGCGTACCACTTTAAATGGCGAACAGCCATACCCTTGGGACCGACTACAGCCCCAGGATGTGATGAGCCGACATCGAGGTGCCAAACACCGCCGTCGATATGAACTCTTGGGCGGTATCAGCCTGTTATCCCCGGAGTACCTTTTATCCGTTGAGCGATGGCCCTTCCATACAGAACCACCGGATCACTAAGTCCTAGTTTCCTACCTGCTTGATCCGTCGATCTTGCAGTCAAGCACGCTTATGCCTTTGCACACAGTGCGCGATGTCCGACCGCGCTGAGCGTACCTTCGAGCTCCTCCGTTACTCTTTAGGAGGAGACCGCCCCAGTCAAACTACCCACCATACACGGTCCCCGATCCAGATTATGGACCTAGGTTAGAACGTCAAGCACGACAGGGTGGTATTTCAAGGATGGCTCCACTGCAGCTAGCGCCACAGTTTCATAGCCTCCCACCTATCCTACACAGACGAACTCAACGTTCAGTGTAAAGCTATAGTAAAGGTTCACGGGGTCTTTCCGTCTTGCCACGGGAACGCTGCATCTTCACAGCGATTTCAATTTCACTGAGTCTCGGGTGGAGACAGCGCCGCTGTCGTTACGCCATTCGTGCAGGTCGGAACTTACCCGACAAGGAATTTCGCTACCTTAGGACCGTTATAGTTACGGCCGCCGTTTACTGGGGCTTCGATCAAGAGCTTCGCCTTGCGGCTGACCCCATCAATTAACCTTCCAGCACCGGGCAGGCGTCACACCCTATACGTCCACTTTCGTGTTTGCAGAGTGCTGTGTTTTTGATAAACAGTCGCAGCGGCCTGGTTACTGCGGCCCTCTTCAGCTATAGCTCGCATGAGCCACCAAAAAGGGCGCACCTTCTCCCGAAGTTACGGTGCCATGTTGCCTAGTTCCTTCACCCGAGTTCTCTCAAGCGCCTGAGAATTCTCATCCTACCCACCTGTGTCGGTTTACGGTACGGTCTGCGTAAGCTGAAGCTTAGGAGCTTTTCCTGGAAGCGTGGTATCAGTGACTTCGCCTTAAAGGCTCGTCTCGGTGCTCGGTCTTAAAGGATCCCGGATTTGCCAAAGATCCAAACCTACCGCCTTTCCCCCGGACAACCAACGCCGGGTACACCTAACCTTCTCCGTCCCTCCATCGCACTTACGCGAGGTGCAGGAATATTAACCTGCTTCCCATCGACTACGACTTTCGTCCTCGCCTTAGGGGCCGACTCACCCTGCGCCGATTAACGTTGCGCAAGGAAACCTTGGGCTTTCGGCGTGCGGGTTTTTCACCCGCATTATCGTTACTCATGTCAGCATTCGCACTTCCGATACCTCCAGCAGACTTCTCAATCCACCTTCAACGGCTTACGGAACGCTCCTCTACCGCGTACATATAAATATGCACACCCCAAGCTTCGGTTCACTGCTTAGCCCCGTTAAATCTTCCCCGCAGACCGACTCGACCAGTGAGCTATTACGCTTTCTTTAAAGGGTGGCTGCTTCTAAGCCAACCTCCTGGCTGTCTGTGCCTTTCCACATGGTTTTCCACTTAGCAGTGAATTTGGGACCTTAGCTGTGGGTCTGGGTTGTTTCCCTTTTCACGACGGACGTTAGCACCCGCCGTGTGTCTCCCATACAGTCCGTCTCGGTATTCGGAGTTTGCAATGGTTTGGTAAGTCGCGATGACCCCCTAGCCATAACAGTGCTCTACCCCCGAGAGGATACATATGAGGCGCTACCTAAATAGCTTTCGAGGAGAACCAGCTATCTCCGGGTTCGATTAGCTTTTCACTCCTAATCACAGCTCATCCCCGTCTTTTGCAACAGACGTGGGTTCGGGCCTCCAGTACCTGTTACGGCACCTTCACCCTGGCCATGACTAGATCACCCGGTTTCGGGTCTACTGCCCGCGACTATGCGCCCTTATCAGACTCGGTTTCCCTTCGCCTCCCCTATACGGTTAAGCTTGCCACGAACAGTAAGTCGCTGACCCATTATACAAAAGGTACGCAGTCACTCTTTCGAGCTCCTACTGCTTGTACGCACACGGTTTCAGGATCTATTTCACTCCCCTCTCCGGGGTTCTTTTCGCCTTTCCCTCACGGTACTGGTTCACTATCGGTCGGTCAGTAGTATTTAGCCTTGGAGGATGGTCCCCCCATGTTCAGACAGGGTTTCACGTGCCCCGCCCTACTCGTCTTCACTGGAGTGGCCCTTTTAAATACAGGGCTATCACCTTCTATGGCCAGCCGTTCCAGGCTGTTTTTCTAGAACCATTCCAGCTTAAGGGCTAGTCCCCGTTCGCTCGTCGCTACTCAGGGAATCTCGGTTGATTTCTTTTCCTCTGGTTACTTAGATATTTCAGTTCACCAGGTTCGCTTCCAGCAGCTATGTATTCACTGCAGGATACCCGCAAGCGGGTGGGTTTCCCCATTCGGACATTACCGGATCAAAGCTTGTTGCCAGCTCCCCGATACTTTTCGCAGGCTGCCACGTCCTTCATCGCCTCTGACCGCCAAGGCATCCACCGTGTGCGCTTATTCGCTTGACCATATAACCGCAAGTTGCCTTGGGTTACATATATGACCTGGGGGTACAAAGCCCAGATACGAAATATAACGACTCAATTAATAAGAAGACATTTAAGTCTTCCGCCTTAGCCTCACGACACGTCTAAGATAGAATCTCAAAACGCTCGCTACGTCACAAGTTTTAAAAGAACACGTACCAGCCACAATGCTGATCCGTAATAAATTCTTTGTATGCGCTAATCATTCAGAGTGGTGGGTCTGGGTAGACTCGAACTACCGACCTCACCCTTATCAGGGGTGCGCTCTAACCACCTGAGCTACAGACCCAATGTCCGTTTAGCTCATTGCCGACTGCGCTGATAAAGGCGCATCGTGTGGTGGAGCCTGTCGGGATCGAACCGACGACCCCCTGCTTGCAAAGCAGGTGCTCTCCCAGCTGAGCTAAGGCCCCATATACGGGACTATCCACATCGGCCTGGCCGACGTGAAACTCTGAATGCAGGTTACTTGTGAAGACGCCCGACAGGACGATGCTGTCTTTGCTCAAAAGGAGGTGATCCAGCCGCACCTTCCGATACGGCTACCTTGTTACGACTTCACCCCAGTCATCGGCCACACCGTGGCAAGCGCCCTCCCGAAGGTTAAGCTACCTGCTTCTGGTGCAACAAACTCCCATGGTGTGACGGGCGGTGTGTACAAGGCCCGGGAACGTATTCACCGCAGCAATGCTGATCTGCGATTACTAGCGATTCCGACTTCATGGAGTCGAGTTGCAGACTCCAATCCGGACTGAGATAGGGTTTCTGGGATTGGCTTGCCCTCGCGGGTTTGCAGCCCTCTGTCCCTACCATTGTAGTACGTGTGTAGCCCTGGTCGTAAGGGCCATGATGACTTGACGTCATCCCCACCTTCCTCCGGTTTGTCACCGGCGGTCTCCTTAGAGTTCCCACCATTACGTGCTGGCAACTAAGGACAAGGGTTGCGCTCGTTGCGGGACTTAACCCAACATCTCACGACACGAGCTGACGACAGCCATGCAGCACCTGTGTTCGAGTTCCCGAAGGCACCAATCCATCTCTGGAAAGTTCTCGACATGTCAAGACCAGGTAAGGTTCTTCGCGTTGCATCGAATTAAACCACATACTCCACCGCTTGTGCGGGCCCCCGTCAATTCCTTTGAGTTTCAGTCTTGCGACCGTACTCCCCAGGCGGCGAACTTAACGCGTTAGCTTCGATACTGCGTGCCAAATTGCACCCAACATCCAGTTCGCATCGTTTAGGGCGTGGACTACCAGGGTATCTAATCCTGTTTGCTCCCCACGCTTTCGTGCCTCAGTGTCAGTGTTGGTCCAGGTAGCTGCCTTCGCCATGGATGTTCCTCCCGATCTCTACGCATTTCACTGCTACACCGGGAATTCCACTACCCTCTACCACACTCTAGTCGCCCAGTATCCACTGCAATTCCCAGGTTGAGCCCAGGGCTTTCACAACAGACTTAAACAACCACCTACGCACGCTTTACGCCCAGTAATTCCGAGTAACGCTTGCACCCTTCGTATTACCGCGGCTGCTGGCACGAAGTTAGCCGGTGCTTATTCTTTGGGTACCGTCAGAACAACCGAGTATTAATCGACTGCTTTTCTTTCCCAACAAAAGGGCTTTACAACCCGAAGGCCTTCTTCACCCACGCGGTATGGCTGGATCAGGCTTGCGCCCATTGTCCAATATTCCCCACTGCTGCCTCCCGTAGGAGTCTGGACCGTGTCTCAGTTCCAGTGTGGCTGATCATCCTCTCAGACCAGCTACGGATCGTCGCCTTGGTGGGCCTTTACCCCGCCAACTAGCTAATCCGACATCGGCTCATCTATCCGCGCAAGGCCCGAAGGTCCCCTGCTTTCACCCGAAGGTCGTATGCGGTATTAGCGTAAGTTTCCCTACGTTATCCCCCACGAAAAGGTAGATTCCGATGTATTCCTCACCCGTCCGCCACTCGCCACCCATAAGAGCAAGCTCTTACTGTGCTGCCGTTCGACTTGCATGTGTTAGGCCTACCGCCAGCGTTCACTCTGAGCCAGGATCAAACTCTTCACTTAAAAACGCATAGTCCGAAGACTAAAAATTTAAAGCTGCAGATGCTTGACCGCTGGCAACGTTTCGCTTGCTTTAAAACAATTGATATGTTGCTTGATCAAACGTCTGCAAGATGGACATACATC
>NZ_JBSPHX010000007.1:0-1317 GCF_053847245.1 Stenotrophomonas sp. Ker107b
GGTTCTTCTCCCATCTGAGGGGAGAAGGCGCACGGCCGACCAGCTAGATTTGTAGTTGTCGAGAAAACAAACCGAGGCCGGCCGTGGCCAAGCTGGATTGTATGCCGTTGCTGGGAGGCTGGGCGGGGTATCGCCTGGATGGATGGCGCCGCGAGGCACGTGGCGGAGCCACGTGGCTGGTGCTTTCGCTGTTGCCTGATTCACGCCGCCGACGACGCTGCAGTGGCTGCGGCAAGTGGGTCGTGGCCATCCACGACCAGACGCTCCGGCGCATCCGTGACTTGCCGGTGTTCGACGAGCCGGTGGAGTTGGAAGTCCAGCGGCAGCGGCTGGCCTGTCCTCGCTGTGGGCCGAAACTGGAGCACTTGGATTGGCTGGAGCGGCATGCGCGGGTAACGCAACGGCTTGCGCAGAGCGTGGCACGCATGTGCGCCACCACCTCGATCCATGCCACCGCAAAGTGGCATGGTCTGGACTGGAAGACGGTCAAAGCGCTTGATTTCAGGCATCTGATGCAGACGCTGGGCCCAGTGGACCTATCGGGCGTACGCGTGATCGCGATGGACGAGTTTGCGATCCAGAAGGGGCATCGCTACGCCACCGTGGTCGTCGAGCCATCGCGCAAGCGCGTGCTCTGGGTCGGCCGAGGACGCAGCCGCGCTGACATCCGTCCCTTCTTTGAGCTACTCGGCAGGGTCGGTTGCGAACGCATCCAAGCCGTAGCAATGGACATGAATTCGGCCTTTGATGTGGAGGTCAAAGCCCAGTGCCCCAATGCTGAAGTGGTCTACGACCTCTTCCATGTCGTGGCCAAGTACGGGCGCGAAGTCATTGATCGGGTGCGGGTGGACGAGGCCAATCGCCTACGCACCGACAAGCCCGCGCGACGGGTGGTGAAGACCTCGCGCTGGCTCCTGCTGCGCAATCGGCAAAACGTCCCGGCCGAGCAGCGCGTCCAACTCGAGGAGCTGCTGGCCGCCAACAAAGCCCTGCTGACCACGTATCTGCTCAAAGACGACCTGAAGCAGCTGTGGCGCTACCGAAGCCAGAGCTGGGCGGAGAAGGCCTGGCGGTCATGGAAGCATCGCGCCCTGCGAAGCGGGCTGGAGCCGCTGCGCATCTTTGTCCGCCGTCTGCAGCCTTATCTCCCGGGCATCCTGGCCCACTGCCGATGGCCGCTCGGGACGAACCTGGTGGAAGGCATCAATAACAAGATCAAGGTCATCAAGCGCGTCGCCTACGGATACCGAGACGACGCGTATTTCTTCCTGAAGATCCGGGCGGCCTTCCCCGGAGTTGGGTGAAGAACCAAAAAAA
>NZ_JBSPHX010000008.1:0-392 GCF_053847245.1 Stenotrophomonas sp. Ker107b
GACATGGTCGATGACGCCGAGCTGCTGGAACTGGTCGAAATGGAAGTCCGCGAGCTGCTCAGCAAGTACGACTTCCCGGGCGATGACACCCCGATCATCTCGGGTTCGGCCCGCCTGGCGCTGGAAGGCGACCAGAGCGAGATCGGCGTGCCGGCCGTGATCAAGCTGGTCGAAGCTCTCGACAGCTGGATCCCGACCCCGGAACGTGACATCGACAAGCCCTTCCTGATGCCGGTCGAAGACGTGTTCTCGATCTCGGGCCGCGGCACCGTCGTCACCGGTCGTATCGAGCGCGGCGTGATCAAGGTCGGCGAAGAAATCGAAATCGTCGGTATCCGTCCGGTCCAGAAGACCACCGTCACCGGCGTGGAAATGTTCCGCAAGCTGCTCGA
>NZ_JBSPHX010000009.1:0-341 GCF_053847245.1 Stenotrophomonas sp. Ker107b
CAGGGTCAGGCAGGCGACAACGCCGGTCTGCTGCTGCGCGGCACCAAGCGTGACGACGTCGAGCGTGGCCAGGTCCTGGCCAAGCCGGGTTCGATCAAGCCGCACACCACCTTCGACGCCGAAGTGTACGTGCTGTCCAAGGATGAAGGCGGCCGTCACACCCCGTTCTTCAAGGGCTACCGTCCGCAGTTCTACTTCCGTACCACCGACATCACCGGCGCTTGCGAACTGCCGGAAGGTGTGGAAATGGTGATGCCGGGCGACAACGTGAAGATGGTTGTCACCCTGATCAACCCGGTCGCCATGGATGAAGGCCTGCGCTTCGCGATCCGCGAAGGCGG